>JBDRNT010000034.1:0-41714 GCA_043810925.1 Candidatus Eiseniibacteriota bacterium | reverse complement strand
TGTTGTGACTCAGAAGTATCTTGACACATAGCATAGATGGTCTCGAAGATTTCGTCAGCCGATTTGGTCCAGACAAATGGTTTGGTGTTGTGGTTGTAGAGTTCCAGATAGCGATTGATCTTGATCATAAGGTCTCGAACGCTGGTGTATGAGCCTCGGCGGATTTGTTTTTGAGTGAGAGTAGAGAAGAAGCGTTCTACTTGGTTGAGCCAAGAAGCGCTAGTGGGAGTGAAGTGAAGGTGATAGCGCGGATGCTTTGCGAACCAGCCTCGGACCCGGGGGTGTTTGTGAGTGCCGTAGTTGTCGAGTACCAGATGGACATCGAGTTCGGGGGGTACTTGGCGGTCAATGAGCCGGAGGAATTTGAGGAACTCCTGATGCCGATGTCGGAGATAGCATTTACCCAGCACGTTGCCGGAGGCGATATCGAGGGCGGCGAACAGGCTAGCGATGCCGTGTCGGATGTAGTCGTGGGTACGCCGCTCGGGCAGACCAGGGCGCATGGGCATCACGGGCTGAGTTCGATCGAGGGCTTGGATCTGGCTTTTTTCATCGACGCACAGTACAAGTGCTTTGTCAGGGGGATTGAGATAGAGGCCACAGATATCCCGGGTTTTTTCCACAAAGAGCGGATCGGTGGAGAGTTTGAAAGTTTCACTGCGATGGGGCTGGAGTCCGAAGGCACGCCAGACCCTTCGCACAGTCTCCCGACTGATTCCTCCGGCTTCGGCCATGGAACGATTGCTCCAATGGGTGGCATCTGCGGGTTTGCTCTTGAGGGTTCGGTTAACGATCTCGGCCACTTTCTGATCTTTGATAGTGCGAGGCCTTCCCGAGCGCACATCGTCGTGGAGGCCTTGGGGACCTTCCTCTCGGAATCGACGCAACCACTTGCCTACCGTAGCGCGGGTGGTATTCATTTGCCGTGCGACCCAGATGTCGTTCAAGCCACTGGCAGCGGCCAGGACGATTGCGGCCCGGAAGGCCAAGTCATGACGTCCCGCTCGAGTTCTCGACCACTGTTTGAGCAATTCGCGGTGCGAGGGATTAAGGATGATAGCATCCTTTCTCGGTCTCATGGGGGTGTCCCTCCTCTCTGCAGAAGAGGATACTACAACCAACATATATGTCAAGGAACTTTTGTGTCACAACACTAGAGAAATGTAGCATCGCGTCTCCGTGCGCGACGGATGGAGGATCGTCGGGGTGGGACCCCGACGCTACTTGTCCACCCAGTAGAGATACATACCGCAGTTCTCACATCTGTAGAGAGTCTTGTTGCGGTCGTCTGCGGCGTCTATGGCGGAGGGAATCCGGACGAAACAGCCGTAGCAAGTTCCGCGTATCACCGGGGCCACGATTCTGCCATGGCGCTGTGTTGCCCTGCTGTATTCCCTGAGAATCGAGGGGCTCAGTTGATTCTCGAGATCCTCCCTGGTGGTCTCAAGTGACTCGACATTGTCCATCTTGAAACCCATCTTCCCGAGTGCCCTTTTCTGGGTTGGATCTTTTGATTCCCTTATCATGAAAAGGATGTCCTGCAGTGCTATCAAAACCTGGAGCTGCGGG
The DNA here is from genome assembly GCA_043810925.1 of Candidatus Eiseniibacteriota bacterium. Lineage (GTDB taxonomy): Bacteria > Arandabacterota > Arandabacteria > Arandabacterales > Arandabacteraceae > Arandabacterum. The sequence continues at coordinate 40,145 of JBDRNT010000034.1, read as the reverse complement.
TTCATTTTTCGAGTTCCTCGATCAGGCTTATGAATTTCTTGGGGCCCCTGACACTCTTGATTCTCTTGTCCGCGGACATCAGACGTGCCGCCTGGGCGACCTTCCCCAGGGCAATGAGGTAGTCGGCCGGATCGCCGACAGGGGGTGCCACGATAAGGAAGAAGAGGTAGGCACGCTTCCTATCCATCGACTTGAAACTGATGCCTTTCTTGGATCTACCGACAGCAACAATGACTTCACTCACCACAAGCGAGCGGCAGTGGGGTATCGCTATGCCTTTTCCCACTCCGGTTGAGCCCAGTGCTTCACGCGATCGCAAAGTGTTGAGAAGTGCCTCTCTGGCAGGGTTGCTCACCTTGAGGAGTTGGACCAGCTCTTCTAGAACGCCATCCTTGGTTGTGGCTTTAAGATCCAGGTTGATTCTCTTTGCAGTAACCAATTCAGATAGCTTCATCTATATCTAATGCCCTTAGTCTCCTACTCCATACTATTCAACAGGGCCGAATCCGTCAAGCAAAGACTTGATTTCCATGAGAACTTCTCCGTCCTGCTCCCGGCGCATGGCTGCTTCAAGATGGGTCTTCGCCGATGGGTCTTTGATCCGTGCGATCGCCCAGAGACTGTTAAGCCTGATCACCGGGTCGTCATCTGTCGCACAGGTGCGCAGAAGCGGCAGGAGGGCTTCCAACCGGGAATTACCCGCAATCATTATCGCGTTTCTTCTGATAGCGTTCCTTCCACGGATGCCGATCTGGTTGTCGGAGAATCTGGCACTGAACCCGTCCTCGCTTATGGCAATAATCTCGTCCAGCCGAGCGGATGAACCCACCGCGCCAAAGGCGACATCCCGGCCGGTGGGGGGTATGCTGGAGTTATAAGGACAGGCTTCCTGGCAGGCGCTGCAACCATACAGCCTGTTTGCCCAACGTTCCCTTATGCCGGGTGAAATGGGGTCCATACTGCTGGAGAGGTGCTGAATGCAAATGTTCCTGTCTATGAAGTACGGTGTCCTGATAGCTCCTGTCGGGCAGGCGTCCATGCAGAGACGGCAACTGCCGCAGGTCGTCTCAATCATCTCATCAGGTTCGAGCTCAAGGTCGGTGATGATCTCTCCTAAGACGACATACGAACCGTGGATGGGTGTGACGATTACACCGTTCTTCCCATAGAAACCGAGGCCGGCCCTCCGGGCGAGCGGTTTCTCGGCCAGCGTCACGTAACATGAAAAGGCCTTTGTCCTGCAGCCGAAGTCCCTCTCCATCACGCCGGCAAGCCGCTTAAGCCTGCGTTTCAAGTCCTCGTAGTAGTTGCTGCGGGTGTAGGCTGCAATCGTCCCACACCCGGGATCGCTACAGGGTGGTTCACCAGTGAAGTATGACTGGTAGGCCGAGATCACGGACCGGGCGCCCTTGAGATGTCGCGCGGGGGTTGTGAGTCTGGCCAGGGTCGAATCCCGGGGTACGGACCGGGCCGGTATGAAGCCCCGTTCTATGGCCGTCCTGAAGGCCTTTTCCGTACCGTCCAGGGTGCCGGCGTCGCAGAAGCCTATACCGTCGATTCCCAGATCCCGGGCGATATCCTTTATCTTCGTCTTCGCGTCGGAGATCTTCATTGTCTCTAGATATTGACCCTCCCCTCTCTCTATGGTAACTTTCACATGAGGAACCTTCAAGTGGGTATCATTCCAGCAAGGAGAGGAGGACACCATGAGACGAATCGCATTGGTGCTGGTCATGATCATGTTTGTGGCTGTGGGTTGTGCGGAAAAGAAGGAGGCGGAACCGGTTAAGACGGTCCAGCCCGTACCGCCGGGGAACATCCGGGCAAGTCACATCCTGGTATCATATGCAGGTGTTGAGCGAACAACTGCCACAAGAACCAAGGAAGAAGCGGACGCGCTCATCAAGGATCTCAAGAAGAAGTTGGATGCCGGTGAGAGCTTCGAAGAGCTTGCCACGACTTACTCCGACTGCCCGAGCGCGGAGAACCAGGGAGATCTGGGCTTCTTCCGCAAGGGCCAGATGGTCAAACCATTTGAGAACGCCGCTTTCGCCCTTGAGCCCGGCAAGGTCTCGGACATCGTTGAGACCAAGTTCGGGTATCACATCATAAAGCGTACCCAGTAGGGATCGGGACAACCCGGTGCGAAGACGAAATCTCTACATCCTGAGCATCGTTGTAATCGCCGTCGTGGTTGCGCTCCTCGTCAGCATGGGCGGGGGGCGCGATATCCCGCTGGCAAAAGCCAGGCGTGGGGAGTTCGTGATCTCGATCACCAGAAGCGGAGAGATCAAGGCGCTCCGTTCGCTCACAATCAGTGCGCCAAGTGTCGGGGGGAAACTGCTTATCACTCGACTCATACCTGAGGGCACGGTTGTGGCAAAGGGTGATTTCATAGTCCAGTTCGACCCCACGGAGCTTCTGGACAGGCTCGAGGGCGCAAAACGGGATCTCACCGCGGCTAAGGCCGATCTCGATCTGACCGATGCTAAGAACAGCCTGCGCGAGCGGGAGCTCAAGGAAGAAATAAGGAAGAAGGGGATAGAGGCGAGAAAAGCCGAGGGGGAATCGGCACTCGACCTTGAAAACGCCCAGCGGGAGCTCGATCTGGCCAGGATGAAATACGAGACCGAGGTGAAGATAATGAGGGCTGAGGTCGTCAAGGCCGAGGTTCACATAGCGCGGGCCGAGGAGCGCCTTACCTCAGCCGAGCGGAGTCTTACGGATCTTTCGGTCACTGCTCCCGGAGACGGCATCGTCGTCCATGAGAAGGTGTGGAAGGGGGGCCAGCAGGTCAAGGTACAGGAAGGGGACTCACCCTGGCCGATGCAACCGATCATAAGCCTGCCCGATCTCAGGACGCTTTATGTCGCTACCGACATTGATGAGATCTACATAAGCAGAATCGCCGTCGGTCTGCCTTGTATCATTACCCTTGAGGCATATCCCGACACATCATACGGCGGCCGGATAACAAAGATCGGCAATCTCGCACGAAGCAGGAACTACACCGGCGGGCCTAATGTCTTCGATGTATCGGCCGGGCTCGACAGCATTGATGCGAGGTTCAGACCCGGTATGAAGACCAGGGTCGAGATCATCGCCGATGTGATCGATGATGCGATCTCGGTTCCGATCGAGGGTGTCTTTGAGAAGGACGGCCGACCTGTTGTCTACGTCAGGGCCGGTGGGTCCTTCCGGGAGCGCGAAGTCGAGGTTGGCAAACGAAACGACACGCATATCGTGATTCGCTCGGGTCTCGAAGGGACCGAGGAGATCGCCTTGTTGGATCCGATGGAAAAACGTGAGGGGTAGCGGACGCAGTGCATCCGATCCAGGTCTTTCCAATTGCTTTTCATTCGCTTGCCTCAAATAAGGTTCGTTCCTTCCTGACCGCGCTTGGCGTGGTGTTCGGAGTCGGGGCTGTAGTGGCGATGCTCTCGATAAGCGAGGGAGCCAGGAAGGAATCAACCGAGCAGGTAGAGCTTCTCGGTGCCAACACGATCTTCGTCGAAAACGCATCAGGCAGCTGGGATGGCGGCACCACGGAAGGTCTCGTCATGCGGGACGCCGGGGCGCTTGGAGCGCTTGAGATAGTATCCGGCTGGGCCGCGCTGAGACGCTATCCTGAAAGCGTTGTACAGGCCGGTGGGCGACGTGTGCGTGCTGAGGTCGTCGCCACCAGTCCTGCGTTCCGGGCGATCCTCAACCTGGAGCTCCAGAGCGGCCGCTTCCTTGATGCTGCCGATGATGCAGGCGGAGCCAGAGTATGCGTGCTTGGTTCATCGCTTAAAAAGGCGCTATTTGCGTTCGACAATGCCTGCGGTGAACAGGTCAAGATCGGGAATTCGTGGTTTACGGTGATAGGGGTTTCCGAGTATAAGAAGGTCGGGAGGTCGAGGGTCAGCGGGCTTAAGCTGCCTCACTACAACACCCAGGTGTTTGTTCCCCTGCGGGCTGCCGGAGACTTCGAGGGGACCAGGGATCGTGGCCCGCGTCCGGATGAAAGCATTGATGAGGTCGTAATCGCGGTCGCGGGTTCAGGAGATGTCCCGGCGGCTTCGGTGCTTGCCGAGAAACGCCTTGAGCGGCTCCATGGTGACAACAAAGACTTCAGACTGATCGTACCCCAGGCATTGCTTCAACAAAGCCAGCGTACGCAGCGGACGTTTAACATAGTCATGGGAGCAATTGCCGGCATAAGTCTTCTCGTGGGCGGAATCGGCATCATGAACATCATGCTCGCCACTGTGCTTGAGCGGCGCCATGAGATTGGCGTAAGACGGGCAGCGGGCGCGACCTCCCATGCGGTCCTGCTTCAGTTCCTGATTGAGGCTATTGCGCTCAGTCTGGTAGGCTGTGTCGTGGGTATCGGTGTGGGGATAGGTCTGTCAGCGGCTGTGGCCGGATACGCCGCGTGGCGGACCGCCATAAACGTGTTGCACATTCTTGTGGCTGTTGGGGTGGCCGGGGTGGTAGGTGTGGCGTCGGGTTACTATCCCGCAAGACGGGCTGCCAGAACCGATCCCGGAGAGGCACTGCGATATGAGTAGCAATCCTCGCTTACTTCTTGCATCTGTGCTGCTGGGCCTGGTTGCTGTAATCGGTCCGGCCCGCACCACAGCGGTTTTAGCGGAGGACGAGATCACACTCACGGATTTCCTCGTCCGCTATCTTAAGACCGATAGTGGGCTTGCCGCCTCGCTGCTCAGGGTCGAGGCATCCGAAAGGAGAATGAGTGGAAAGCGCTACCTCGCCCCACCGGGTCTCCAGCTCAGCATCACCTCGCCTTATTACTCGTACGGGAGGCTCTACGATAATCTGTACAATGCAAAGGACAGTACAACCTACAGGGGTTTCTATCAGAGCAAGCTGAGATCGCATCTTATGTCGCTCACCCTGAGACAGCCGCTTCCGACAGGGGGCAATCTGTCACTGACCGGAAGTGCGAGTAAGAGGAGCTCGGATTTCTCATCCGAGGGTTTCCCCGAGGATGCAACGTATTCCCGTGAGGCCGGTGACGAGGAGTTCTCAACAGATGTGGGCTTTTCGCTCGATCAGCCCCTCTTCGGCCCGTGGGAGCGGAGAAATGAGATCAGGAAAGCCTCACTTGAGTACGAGATAAAGGCCGCGCAGCATAAGATCGATGCGGCCGCTGGCATGAAGAAGGCGGTGAACCTCTTCTTCGACTACCTGATCGGCGCCTACAGGCTGGAGACGGAAGAGCGCAGGCTCGATCGTGCCGTGCATGAAGCCGAGGCGGCGATCAAGCAGTTTGGGGAGTTTCTGATCTCGGAAACCGACGTGCTTGAAAAACAGGTTGCGGCGAATGACGCCCGGATCAAGCATTTTGAAGCCCGGACAGCCTTCGACAGGGCCCTGAGGCAGCTACGGGTTGTGACACCCACAGCCACCGGTGATCTCACTCCGGAGGACCTTGGCGAGGTCTTGTTCGCTGATGCGGCCGACCGCAGCGCACCGTCGCCGGAGGTTGTCAAAGCCGGCTATGATGTAGAGGTAGCCAGGATAGGGCTCGCCGAGACCAGGAGAAGACGTTACGGTCGCCCGGCGGTGTCCCTCTGGTATGGGTTTCAGGGTGTGGGGGATGACTTCCGGCAGGCCCGGGATGAGTTCGAGAAGAACAGATGGGGTGGCTCGTTGAGTCTCGGGTTCACTTTCCCGGAGCCGGGGTTGAGCTCGGATATCGGCCTGGCGCAAGCGACCTTAAAGACCGCCGAATCGGCACACGAAGACGCAATCCAGATTGCCGTCGAAGAGAGGGCGCATCTTGCTGCGCAGATCACGGCACTGAGAACAAGGCTCGAGCTTCAGACAAGACAGGTCGAGCTCTTAGAGCAGATGCTTGTGACCAAACGCACCCAGTATGCACAGGATGTAATATCCTTAAATGAATTCGTGGACTCTGAGACGGGTCTTTTCAACGCAAAGATCGCACGGCTTGAGACACTGAGGAAACTTAACCTTGCCTGGGTTGATCTCGTCTTAAAACGCGGGCGCAACCCGGTCGAGGTTCTGGGCATCAAAGGATGACATGACAGTGAAGAAAGAGGAAGGAGGCAATTTGTGGGTATACGGATGAAATGGGATGGCGATATGCGATTTGTAAGCACCACGGAGAGCGGGGCAAGTGTGACCCTGGAGCCCGGACCGGCGTTTGGGGGTACGGGCAAGTATCCCACCCCGATGGAACTGCTTGCGATAGGTCTGGGTGCTTGCACCGGGATGGACATCGTCTCGATCCTTGAGAAGATGAGGGTCGGTCTTAAGAAGTTGGATATCGAGGTCGAGACCAAGCGGAGGGAGGAACACCCGAGGTACTACGAGGAGATGAAGATCACCTACGTCGTCTCAGGCGACGATCTGACTGAGGAAAAGGCAAGGAAAGCAGCCGATCTGTCCAATGAGAAATACTGTTCGGTTGGCGTGATGCTCAGGGAAAAGGCCAAGATCGAATACGACGTCAAGGTTGTGTGAGCAGGGAGGGGGTGAGAGCGTGAGCTTTTACGGGCGAGCCCGGGACATATTCAAGGAGTTACCGAATAGTCTGCTTACAACCCACATCGTTGCCAAGTTTGTTTTTGGAGTGGGGATTGGTATCCTGCTCTGTGAGTACTACGATTTCAACCGCGTTACTGTCGGATGGGGTGTGATTGTCGTTGCTCTGATAATCGCAATCCCAAGTACTGCCAAGATACTCTCGTCGATGTTCAAGTCGGAATAGCCGGTCGGGAGCCGGGTCCGGAGAGTGACATGGTTAAGCAACTCGCGGTGATCGTGTATCAGGGAGTCGCAGACTGGGAAGTGGGCTTTCCGATTTTCTGCCTTCGGCCCGGGATAGAGCACACATTCGTATCGGTCGGTCCGGATCGAATCAGGACGGCCCTGGGATTTGATCTTGAGGTGGATCTGACGCTTAAAGACATCACTGTCTCCGAGTTCGACGGTCTCTTCCTGCCGGGAGGTGTGGACCCCGATGAGGGCCGTTTCCCCCGGGATCTGGGCAAGGATGCGCCGCTGATAAGGACCATCCAGGAATTCTGGAAGCAGGGCAAGATCGTAGCTGCGATCTGTGGTGCTCCCCTGATTCTGGGAGCCGCAGGGATTCTCTCGGGGAGCCGTTTCGCATGCGACATAACTGAAGACACGCGTGGGTGGTTTCAGGGTGCGACGCGCGTAAAGGAACCGCTGGCCGTGGATGAGAACATTATCACGGCAAGCGTGCAGGCCATCATACCTTTCTCAATAGAACTAGCCCGCCTGCTCGGAAAAGAGGACACCGCCACCGCCATCCAGGAGTTCTTTGTTATGTAGCGCCGGGGTTCCGTACCCGACGGATCGGATCTCCACTCCCGACGGCCCTTGTTCCTGTAGCATCGGGGTTCCACCCCCGACGAATCGGGTCTCCGCGCTCGACGATCGTTGTCGTCTCTCCATCATCGAAACATCGCCTTGATGCTTCCCCAGGTGGTTGGTTCGGTCGCCCCCTGGCAATCGGCCTCAGTTATAGCAACCGTGTGAGTTGAATCAAGCCAGGGGCTGTACACAACGTTACTACCATAGATCCTACTCGCGAAGTTGGGACAATCACTCCCCCACCAGTTGTATATGGCCATCACAAGTCCCTGCCCCTGCTCCGGGTCATACATGTAACGAATGTCATAGCCACCGTTACCGTAGAAGTCGTTTGCCTCCTCAGGAAGCCACGTTCCGTTGAAGTCGGGTGAGGCGAGCGGTGGATCAGAATACACCCATACTCCACCATCCTCATTGTAGGCAATCACGTTGCGCGTACAGTTGCCCCCGCAGTGCCCCCCGTAACTCAGGCCCCATGCATTGTGAGTTATTTCATTCCCATCCAGATTCGGTGCAGAATCCAGGATCTCTGCTCCGAATGCGCACTCAGTAATAGTATTACCCTGGAAAAACGGACGCCCTGGATCATGGATATCCCAGCAGTAGATGCCCATGTAGCAGTCACGTATGACATTGTTTCTGAAGACCGGCTTCCACCACTCCGAAGAGGCACCTCTCACATATATCCCGTGATCCACGCCTTCTATGATGCAATGCTCAACGATCACATCAGTACACTCGTAGCATGATATCCCCCTGGCCAGAAGTGGCGGTGGCTCACAGCCCCCGCCTGATCCAGGCCGAATCCAGAAGCCGGATGCTCTCGCGCCTTCGCATGTAAAGAACGTGATCCCGGTGGCACCACACATCTCGATCACTGTCACATCCGGTCCACCCTCGCTCAAGAGCCACACCCCATCCTTGGCGTAGATCTTGGTCTCAGGATCATCGAAGGTCTGGTATATGCCTGGGGCTACCAACACCGTATCTCCGTAGGATGCTGAGTCCAGGCCGGCCGGAATCGTGGGCGCATCGCCTGTGCTATCGGGTAGTACGTACCAGGACCTTGCATCGGTTTCGGTTCCGGAAACGAGGCAAGCGGCACAAGCGGCCGCGAGCAGAAGAGTGAGATACTTGCAGCTCAGGCCCAAACCCATCATCAATCACCTCTGAGAGGATTGTATCATGGGTGAGGGAGGTTCGCAACCAAAGGCCGTAGGCCGCGGAGACCAGGGCCGTCGGGGGTGGAACCCCGACGCAACAGGGACCAAGTCTGGCGGGATGGAACCCCGACGCAACGAAGACAACGTGTCCGGTAGCGTCGGGGTTCCACCCCCGACGTGAAGGCCGTCGCCGCAGGAGCGACGACGCTACAGGAACTTTACTCGTAGCGGAGGCTATCGATTACGTTGCTGTTGGAGGCTTTCCTTGCGGGGAATATACCCGAGATTATGCCTGCGCCCACTATGAATCCGAAGATCAAGAGGAGCATGGTCCCATTTACCTTGGGTGCCGCGAACATCCGTGGCAGGGGCAGTACACTTAAGCCTTTGGATATGCCCAGGGCAAGGAGTGCTCCCAGAACTCCGCCTGCGAGACAGATGATCACGGCCTCAGACAGAAACTGAAGAAAAACGTGTATCTTCCGGGCGCCTGCGGCACGTCTTATCCCGATCTCGCGTGTTCGCTGGGCCACCGAGACAAACATCACATTTGCGACACCCACGCCGCCGATGAGCAAAGTCACAAGCCCCACGCCACCTAAGAATGCCGTGAGACCGATCATGACCTTTCCGATCTCTCGCTGGGCCTCAAGGGCCGAATAGATGCCGACGGCATCCTCCTGGTCGATTCCATGGTTTGCGAGAATGGTGCCGCGGAGACGCTCCTCAATATCGTCGTAGGGAATGGCCGTTGTGGGGTGGAGCATGAGGTAGGAGGGATACCGTGAGCCTGTGAGGACCTTCGCGGTCGAGTAGGGAATCAACAACTTATCATCATCGAGCGATGTGTTGATTGAGTTCTGCTCACCCTTGGCGGTCATTACCCCGGCGACGGTGAACGCCTTGCCCTTGATCCTCACCAACTTCCCGACAGCTTCTTCAGACCCGAAGAGCCGCTCCTTAACGGAGGCCCCCAGCACGCACACCTTTCTAACCTCGCGAATATCCCGCAGGTTGATGAACCGACCTTTCGCAATTCCGAAGTTCCTTACTATTTTGACATCCGGCATCACACCCAGTGTATGTACTGCACGTGATTCACCACCATATTCGACGACGGGGAATCCCGCCCATAGCTCCGGTGTGAAGTACTCGATGTACCAGGCGTTGGTCGTGATGTCGTCGATGTCCTCCTGGGTGAAGCGAAGCTGGCTTGCACGTTTGAGACCACTTATCTTGCTTTCGACGCGGCGTGGGTAGATCACGGTCCTCCTGCCACCGAGCTGGGCGATATCCTCTTCCATCCTCTCCTGCATACCGATGCCCCATCCCATAAGGAGTGCGACTGCGGCTACGCCCCAGAACACGCCGAAGCCCGTAAGCACTGCCCTTAGCCTGCTCGTCCTTATATCATCCAGAGCCTGAGATACAATTTCTCCGAAAAGCCCGGGGAAAGGAAGAACCGTCCTCGTTCGCTTCATCTTAGGCATCAGGGTTCTTAAGTTTCCCTTGATTGCCTGGACGGGTGGGATGCCGGCAGCGCGCCGCGCCGGTGTTATGCCCGAGGCTATGCCTGTTGCGACCATCACCGTTATGGCGACAATCGTTACGTTTACCGAGAGAATGGGAAGCGGGATGTATTCAGGCACAGGCAGTCGCGATCCCACAAGCAGGATGATAAGACCCACCGCGAGACCGATCACGCCCGCCACGACTGTTAGCAGGAAACTCTCGGTCAGGAACTGCAAGACGATCCATTTGCGTGTGGCTCCCACCGCCCGCCGAATTCCAATCTCGCCGATCCTCTCATTGACCGAAACAAGCATCATGTTCATGACACCTATTCCACCGATGGCGAGGGTGAGAGCTCCCACACCCGCGACGAAGATGGCGATTGCCGCGGAGAACTTATCCATCATCTTGGTATACTTGGTCATGGGGAGGATGAACAAAGCCTCCTCGTCCTCCGGGGCGAAATGGTACTTTGCCGCCATCGCCCTTCTTATCTCCTTAACGGCCTCCTCATCCTGTTCGGGGTTGAAGGACTGGCCCATTATGCACCAGAGCGGGTGACGCCCTCCGAAGAGACTCCGGCCGGTGGAAAACGGAATAAAGACCAGGTCCTCATCGCGTGTCCCGATCTGAGCCATCTGCTTCTTCTCAGGCAGGATACCGACTATGGTGAATCTGATACCGCTGATCCGGAGCTCCTGGCCCAGGGGATCTTCCCCCGCCTTGAAGTACTCGGCTGCGGTTTTCCGGCCGAGGTAGCAGACCCGCCTTCTGTCACGCATATCATCCGGTGTGAAGAAACGCCCCCGCTCAGGTTGGAGCTTTCTCATTATCCTGGCGTCGGGAACGACCGCCCGCACATCACGATCTTCGGACTTTGCTCCACGCGAAACAGTCAGATTGTATTCATCTATGGGGATCACCGTCTTAAGTTTGGAGGCATACGCCTTGATCACATCTATGTCTTCCGGGTAAAGGGGTATCGGTCTCCCGGCGCGGTAGCCGCCTATGCCCGTTGACGTATGACCCGGAAAGACTATAATCAGATCCTCACCCAGCGCCCCCATGCCCTCTTTCATGAACTTCTGCAGGCCCACGCCCCAGCCGGCGAGGATCAGAACAGACGCGACACCCCATGCGATGCCGAAAGTTGAGAAGAAATTCCTGCGCTTATGATTGGTGATTGCTTTAACGGATTGACGCAGCAGGTCGGATAGGTTCATTGCAGAACCAGTTCCTCACCCTCGGAGAGACCGCTGATGATCTCTGTCTTGATGCCGTCACTCAGGCCCACCGTGACGGGCACGCGCTTTTTTCCTGCCTCTGTCGTCGCATCGACGCGTTCGACGAAGGTACTGTCAGCCTCGTAGATAACTGCTCCTTCAGGGACCGTGAGTACGTCGTGGCGTTCGTCGAGGACGAGCTGGACATCCGCGGACATGCCTGTCCTTAAGAGATTCGTGTGGGTCGTAAGCTCGGCCTTTACACTGAAGTTCACAACGCCTTCTTCCATGAGGCCCTGCGGGGCAATCCTGGTAAGCAGGCCATCGAAGACGGTATCCGGGAATGCATCCACGAATATCTTTGCAGGCATCCCGGCGGTTATCTTTGCCACATCGCTCTCATCGACATTCCCCTCGAAATGCATCTTCGATACATCGGCAAGGGTGAGAAGACTTGTGCCGCCGTATGCCGACGAGACGGGTATCACAGCGGAGCCCTCATCGACGTTCCGTGAGAGCACTATGCCGGAGATCGGCGATGTGACGATCATGTCGATCAGCGCATCTGCGGTCTGAGAGCCGGCGGCCGCCTGGCTGATACTCTTTCCGGACGAGCCCTGTTCGAGCACCTGCAGTTCCGCAAGTGCAGCATCGTAGCGGGCCGCATCTATCGAGAGCTCGGTCTCCGCCTCCTCGACTTCCTCGAGGGAAATCAGTTTCTTATCCGCAAGATCCTCCAGGCGCCCGAGCCTCCGCTCGGATCGTTCGAGCTGGAGTTTTACGGTCTTAACCTTCTCCCTGGCATAGACAAGCTCTCCGGGTGTAGCGGATGGCACGATCTCAGCGAGCTTCTGTCCCTTCCCGACCACGTCACCTTCCTCGACGTAGAACCTCCGGACCACACCGCCTATCTTCGATTTCACTTCCGCCACCGCGAGAGGCCGTATCTCTCCTGTCGCAACCACAGCCTTGGTAATAGTCCCCCTCTCAACAGCTACTATCCGGACGTCGGGTATCTCGGTTTTCCTACCGCGCAGGACTCCAAAGAGTACGACCGCGACCACCACGACTACTACCACTATGATTACTATTTTCTTCAACGTGCCTCCTCCTTTCGAGGTGACGCTATTCTTCCTTGACCTTAACCTGCTTCGACTCGTCCTTGAGGATCAGCGCGGGGACCTTGCAGGCGGTCTTGAATGCCTTCGCGTCTTCCTCGCTTCCGACAATCGTACCCCAGTGCATGGGGATCGCAACCTGTGGCTTTATGAGATTAGCTGCCTTGGCGGCCTCATCGGCATCCATCGTGTAGGTGCCACCCGCCGGAAGCAGGGCAACGTCGGCATCTATGTGCTTCATCTCCGGAATGAGATCGGTGTCCCCCGCGTGGTAAATGCTCCGTCCTTCGACCTCGATGACAAACCCAACCCATCCGTTCTCTTTGGGGTGAAAGTCCTTCTTTATGTTGTAGGCGGGGACGACGGCGATCGAAACCTCACCAACCGATATGGTGTCTCCCGGCGCTACGGTCCTGGAGTTCTTGGCCTTGGTCGGCAGATTATCACAGACCGATTTCACGGAGACCACCACTGTCGTGGGTTTGAGGATCTTGTTCAGGTCGCCGGGGGAGAAATGATCCCGGTGGTCATGGGTTATGAGAACCAGATCTGCGGGAGGGAGGCCCTCAGGCAGACTGTAGGGATCGATGTAGATTGCTATGCCGCCCTCAATCAGGAAGGAGGCATGTCCGAGCCATCTTATCCCCCGGATTAGGCTATCGACGGCAGTCATGGCCCCGGGAGCAGCCTTTTTCTCTGCTGCCTCCTCGGGAGAGATTATGGCCTCATCGTATTCGATCTCCTCGTCCGTATCGGCGCCGTATGAGTTGTAGGATTCATCGATATCCCCCTCGTCCTCCGCCTGTGCGAGCAGGATGGACGGCGCGGGTGTCCAGGGCGCGGGCTCCGACCAGACCGGTTGGCCGATCAGGATAATGCAGAAAGATAGGCTCAAAAGCATCATAAGAAACTCAGGGTGGTTTCTCATCTGGGATCACCTCCGTGACTTAGTGACTATCAAAGCATCCTCACTGGGGAGTGGCGCGGATCGCCTTTACTATAGATCAGGATTCGACCGATTGCAAGGCAAAACCGAGTTGGGGCCCTTATATGGAGCCTGCTCGAGGCAGCAAGCGGGTTAACTTACTGCTGGATCAGCTCGAGGATATTGCCGTCCGGGTCCTGAAAAGCCACGTATTCACCCTCAGCCACCTTGTTGACCTCGGAGAAGAACCGGACCCCAGCGGTTCTAAGAGCTGCATAGTCCCGGTGGATATCATCGGTCATGAGACAGAGCACGGTGGTACATTCGGTACCGTAGATTTTCTGCCGGACAACGGGCCTTCCCCCCGCCATCAGGATGAACTGGTTACCCGAGACGTCAAGTATGAGCCACTTCTCCGTCTCTTTCACGAGCTTCAGGCCCAGGGTGTCAACGTAGAACTTTCTGGCAACTCCAAGGTCTGAAACGAATGTCTGGACCTCGCCAAAAGATAACTTCATCGGCCAGCCTCCTCTCTCGGGCATCATAACTCCGCTTTATGCAGTCTTCAAGCAGTGCGTGTCGGGATTCTCCCCATCATTGAAGTAGCACAACCGGTTATGGTATAATGGATAACCGGATAGGTGTATTGCGTACCCAAAACCATTGGGGGATCCGATGAGACGCTTGACAGCGACTGCGTGGATGCTTGTTCTTGCCGTAGTGATCGCCTGGACCGCTTCCGCGTTGGGTGCCGGCCGGGCGGCCGTTGCGGATTTTTCGATCGGTGAAGGCCGGGCGACCGCAACGCTGCGTAGCGGTGCCTATCAGGTAAGCCAGGAAACAGGTGGTTCTCGGATCGAGATGGAGGGCTTCGGCCATCTTATGGTGCCGGGGAGCCCCCGGCTGCCGATGGAGCGCTTCCTGATTGCCCTGCCGCCGGGTGCCAGGGCGTTGTCGGTTGACGTCGTTACGGCCGAGACGGTTCAGCTTCCCGATGTCTATGAGATTGAGCCCTTCCCGCAGATCATGATGCTGCCGGGAATGCCCCGGCATGATGAGGCGATGGAGCGGATGGGTAGGGAGTGGGAGACCAAGCACGAATCTGTATACTTTTCGGATAGTCCATTTCCCAGCGATGTAGCGTGGCTTGCCGAACGAGGTACGCTCCGTAAGTACGCTTATGCATCGGTTGCCTTCTGCCCGTTTACGTACTATCCCGAGTCAGGCCGGCTGGACTACCATAGTGAAGTTAGTGTTGTGATCACCTATGACCTGCCCGTGGCCGGTAGCGCTGAGGCGCAAGATATCAACCGGCGTCTTCACGATCGTGTCGCCGATGAGAAAGCTGCCGGACTCTTTTCCAACTATGACGAGATCGCCGGACTCTATGAGTCTGATGGACTGCAACCCTTGCCGCAAAGCGAGACCTACGATTATGTGATCATAACGACGAGCGGTCTTGAAAGTGCCATCACGGCTTCGGATTTTCCGACCTGGAAAGCCAGCCTGGGCTATGGCTTGCGGACAGTGCTTGTGACAGACACCGAGATCACAACCCAACCGGGCGTCGATCTCGCGGAACAGATACGTAACTTCCTCATGGCTTACTATTTGACCTGGGGAATCGAATACGTGCTCTTTGTCGGTGACTATGCGACGGTCCCCATGCGTATCTGCTACCCTGACCCCACCTACCATGTTTACGATCCCAGCGATCCGGGTCTCATAGCCCCCGGTACACCCAATGACTATTACTTCGCCGATCTGTCATTCCCGGATGCAGTCTCATGGGATTCCGACGGCGACGGCTATCATGGTGAATACGGTGACGATGATCCGGATTTCCTGGCCGAAGTCGCTGTGGGGCGTATTCCGGTCAACAGTCCAGCCCGGATCACGTATACCCTCGATAAACTCGTGACCTTCGAGCAGGATACGGGCGCATGGAAGAATAACGCCCTGAGCGCGGGGTCGATACTCTTCTTCGAAAACCAGAACCATAGCGGCTACCCGTTCATCGATGGGACCACATGTCTGGATTCGATCGAGACAGGGCTGATGGGTGGCATGACGCTGACCCATATGAGCGAGCAGGCCGGTGTTATGACCTCACCCTATCCCTGGCCGCCGATTTCCGAATCTGCCTTTAACACCGCCTGGAGAACCGGTGAACATGCCTACGTTAACTGGTCGGGGCACGGTTGGTCCGACGGTGCTTATAGAACAGTCTGGGAGTGGGACGATGGTGACGGTGTGCCTGAGCAGAGTAATGGTGAAATGGTGAGTTACCAGTTCATACATGCGGCAACCTCGAACCTCGATGACGATCACCCGTCGATCGTGTTCGCGATATCCTGTAACGTCGGCTATCCCGACCCCAATCCCTACGGCAATTGCGGTATCGATCTCCTGACACTTCCCGGCTGGGGATCTTCGGCAGGCATTGTGAGTTCATCGAGACCCGCTGCGGTCTCGAGCGACTGGAAGACGAGCCCTGGCGGAACCGAACAGATTTGTTTTGACTTCAACCGCTACATGATCGCCGAGGGCGACAAGGTCGGGGATGCTCTCTATAACGGCAAATTCGATGCTCATACCAACTATGGCTGGGACGGTGTCTACGAATACATGAACCTCTATAATTTCAACCTATACGGTGATCCCGCCCTTGTGGTCGCCGGTGCGAACGCAGGCGTAGCCAGCTCGGGTGGGGAGGAGGCTGGTGACGCAGGTCTTAGGGTCCGGCTGGGCCCGGGGCGTCCGAATCCCTTCACGGCGACAGCCACGCTTCGTCTGACCTTGTCTGCGGGGACACGCGTTCGTATCACGGTCCACGATGTTATGGGCCGGGAGGTTGCATCACTCGCGAATAGCGAGTATCCGGCGGGCGAGTTTGCGGTCACGTGGGATGGAACCGGTCATGCGGGGGAGATCCTGGGCCCGGGTATCTACTTCGTAGCGGTTGAGGCTGGCAGCCGGAAGGTTACCCGAAAGACCGTGCATGTGAGATAGGAAAAGAGTCACAGATACGCAGTACGCAAATCTTCGTGGTTATCACTTTGAAACGAGGATGTTACCCTGTTATCATATCCAACAAGTTAAGCATGTGGTGAAGGGTTACGATGCATAGGCTGTCGGTGAGATCAGGGTTTGCTGTCACAGCTATCGTTCTGATGGCCTGGCTGATAACGACTTTGTGCTACGGTGGCAAAGAGGGTAGTGCTGATATGACCGACGAGGATGAGAACGGAACCGGGATACCCCTGGAAGATCTGCGTCTGACCGTCGTCTACGACAACAATCCGCACGCGGAGGGGCTTAAGACGGCATGGGGCTTCTCGTGTCTGGTGGAAGGAGTGGAGAAGCTTATTCTCTTCGACACGGGGGGAGAGGCGCCTATCCTTCTGGCAAACATGGACAGTCTTTCGATCAAGCCTGAGGACATCGATATTGTCGTACTTTCTCATGCCCACGAGGATCACACAGGCGGCCTATGGGATATTCTGGCGGCGAACCCGAATGTCAAGGTTTACATGCCGCAATCGTTCGCTGCGAACTTCAAGCAGCGGGTCACAAAGGCCGGTGCGGAGGCAATCGACGTCAAAGATCCGGTCGAGATTTGCACGAACGCATACTCCGTCGGCGAGCTCGGCGGCTGGATCAAGGAGCAATCACTCGTAGTGCGTACGGACAAGGGACTTGTTGTGATAACGGGTTGCGCACATCCAGGTATCGTGCCGATCGTGAATGAGGCCAGAGAATTCCTCGGGGATGAGATGCTTCTGGCAATGGGGGGTTTTCACTTGATGCGAGCTGGTGGCGGTGACGTGAAGGACGTGATATCCGACCTTAAGAAGAGCGGTGTCACCTACGCCGGACCGTGCCACTGCTCCGGCGACGGTACAAGAACCATGTTTGAAGAAGAATACGGAGCCAATTACATAGATCTTGGTGTAGGAGCGAGACTGACGGGCAGCAACCTCAAGTAGAAATCAGACCGTGTGCAGGGGGAACTTAAAGACATGGCATTTGACATCAACAAGGTGATCTCGGATGCGGAACAGGGCATCGGGCGGTATCTCGACTCAGAGATGGAGAAAGGGCACATCGACAAGCAGTTATACGATGACGCTAGCGGGAATACGCTCTCAGACCTCAGGGAGTGGCTCGAAGATGAGAACATCGACAGGATATCGCCTAATCTCAAGGCGGGCATCGTGGATGCCGTCGAAGGGGGCAGGTGGGAGGATCTGGTAAACGCTTTCCGGAAGCATATGAGCTTCGGAACAGGCGGCATCAGAGGATTAATGGCAAGTGATAGAGCGTCGATTGAGGCCCTTGCACGGGACGGCATCGATGCGCGCATACTTAAAGGACCCAACACGCTCAATAACGTTGTGCTCCTTAAGACCTCGGTGGGTGTTGCGAAGTTTGGGGCGGGCAAGGGTTTCTGCAAGATCGTGATCGGATATGACAGCCGCATCCGGGGCCACGACTTTGCGGAGAAGATCGCCGAGCTCTTCCTTGCCTTTGGCTACACCGTCTATCTCTTTGATGAGCCTTGTCCGTATCCTGAGGTGACGTTTGCGATACCGCATCTTAGAGCCGACATGGGGATCTTGATTTCCGCGAGTCACAACGACTATCGCTACAACGGGTATAAGTTGTCGTGCGGTAACGGATCACAGTTCGACCCGGAAGAGCGCGAGGAGATGTACAGGGAGTACATAGTCAAGGCTACGACGGACGATATCAAACTCTGTCCGATTTCGGATGCGCCCAAGGGCAAGGTTCACTTTCTTGGCGGGCGCGAGAAGGTCGACAGTTTCGACTATCATGGGTGTGATCTGATCGACATCCACAAGGCACACCGCGAGCACGTAAAATCATTCCTGCTCTATGCGGGCAAGCCGGGTAGCGAGGCGTCACTCAGAGTCGCTTACTGCGCCTTCCATGGTGCGGGCAGAAAGGCCGTTCCCAGATTGCTGGCGGAAACCGGATTTAAGCATGTCACCAGTATCACCAGGAACGAACTCAACGAACTCAACGGGCTTTTTCCATCCTTCTGCAGCGAGGCGGGTAAGGAACAGCAACCCGACCCGGGAGACCCGAGAGCGGCCGAACGGGCGGTAAGTGCCTTTCAGGAAGAGTACCCCGGCCGGTGGGAGAAGACCGACATCCTGATCGGGACCGATCCCGATGCCGATCGATGTGCCGTCGTCGTCAAGGTTCCCGAAGCGCAGCGATCTCTCCACAATTCAGGGGACCACACACTGTTGACCGCCGATGACCTGTGGGCGCTTGTACTCTGGTTCAGGCTCAATCAAGATAAGACCTCGGATCCCGAGAAGGCCTTTGTTGTGCTGTCGCATACCACGAGTGACAGCATCGTCAAATTGTCGCTTAAGAACGGGCTGGGTGTTGTCAAGACATGGGTGGGATTTGCCGCCTTATCGGCCGGGGTAAGGGACACCTGGGACGGGAAACTCGCTACGGGTCTCCATGAAGGCAGGAAAAGCCCTTCAGATCCTCTTTGTCACCCGTTCATTCAAGAAACCTTCAGCATGGACGCGAAGCGGGTGCACAATATTGCGGCCATGGAGCAGAGCAATGGTTTCTCGATCCTCGGATCTCCGCCACCCGACCAGTTTTCCCTGGGGACCGGTGGCCATGTTCGTGACAAGGACGGGACATTTGCTGCGCTCTTGATTGCGGAGGTCGGGGAGTGGGCCAGGCAGCAGGGGACAAGCGTCTTTGAGTTGATAGACAAGCACGTATATCTCGATCCTGATATAGGGCTTTTCGTGAACCACTATGAGCCCGATCCGCTGGACGGCGAATACCCCGGGATCAAAGGTGATAGAATCAAGAAGACGATTCTCGAGACGACGCTCGACCTTCACCGGCGTGCGAAGGCGGGGGGGCTTAAGATAGGGGGGCTCACCGTCAAGTCGACCTGTATTTACCGTACGGGCAAGTATGATGCGATCTATCCGCCGAGTGGAGATTTCGAGTTTCCGGATGAGGGCGTTCGATTCTACTTCGATGAGGACCGGCTGAATCATCTGACGATCAGACCGTCGGGTACGACCAACTCGCTGCGTTTTCATACACAGCTTCACTCGCCGGTGTCCGAGGACAACCTGCTTGAAAAGAAACAGGAACTTCACCGGGCCGCAAAGGGAGTTGAGGACAGCATACGGGAACTGGTCGGCGCGCCGAGATAAGAAAGGCAGTTGACGATGCGGGATGAGGAGATAATACGGAAGGTGATCCCGGCAATCATGTCTGCCGGTGAAATCGCACGGCAGGGTTTCCGCCGTTCGAAGGTGGTGAGCAATACGCCCCGGTGCGAGGTGACGACGGATATCGATCTTAAGGTCGATGAGGCGATCGTCTCATTCCTGTCGGAGGAGTTCCCGGACCATGGAGTGATCTCTGAAGAGTCAGGAGAGAAGAAGCCGGATGCGGACTGCGTCTGGATCGTGGACCCGATAGACGGTACGAGGCATTTTGCGCGAGGCATTCCGCTCTATGGGATATCGGTGGCCCTTAGAACAGGCGGCGCGCTTGCTATCGGGGTTGTCTATTTCCCGGAGAACGATGAGTTGTTTACGGCCGTTAAGGGCCACGGGGCTCATCTCAATGGCGAGCAGATCTCATGCAGCCGGGAGACGGATCTCGAGAAAGCCCTCATCTGTCTTGAGATACCGTCCCGTCATGATACGGAGGAAGTTCTGGACAGGGCGCTCACGAGGATGAGGAAACTGATCCTCAATTGCCTCCGGGTTCGAATCGTGGGTATCGCTTCCCTGGGACTGTGCCATTGTGCGAGTGGCGCATACGACGGCTATGTGAATCTGGGTGCGCCGCCGAAGGTGTGGGATGTTGCGGCGGGAGAGATCATTGTCACCGAGGCGGGTGGCAGGATCGCATACGCTGACGGGGCGGGTGTCGCAGGCCATCCCTTCCTCTACGACCGGATCACCGAGGTGCTTAAGACCGGCTGACGATATTGCTCTGGAGAGTGTAGCCGCGATTCGTTATAATCACCTTAGTATAATAGCAACCAGGAGTCACGTTGATGGCAACACCCGACCTAGAGATGGATAAGGCCACCTTCATCGCGTTTGATACTGAGACGACTGGACTCTACCCCGTGTCGGCGAGACTCGTCGAAATCGGTGCGACCCGCTTTACGGCCGCTGGGGATGAGATTGCGGTGTTTGAGCAGCTGATCGATCCTGAGAGCGATATTCCACCCGAGGTACAGCAGGTCAATCACATAACCAATCAGATGGTCCGGGGCCAGCCCACGGTGGAAGCCGTGATGCCGCGTTTCCTCGCCTTCCTCGGATCGTCCGATACCATCCTCATAGCTCAGAACGCTCCCTTCGACGTAGGCTTTATCGGTGTGGATCTGATACGGCTCGGGCTCGCGTTCCCGACCCACCTGATCTTCGACACAAAGTTGCTTGCTCAGGCTGTGATGCCTCTCCTTCCGAGCTATAGCCTTGTGAATCTGGCGACCATGCTCGGGATTTCAATGGGGCAGAAACACCGCGCCCTGGCCGATGCAAGACTGACCAGGGACGTCTTCCTTACGCTCCTCGCCGAGGCAGCCAGCGTAAAGACGATTGCGGATCTCGGTAACCTTTCAAAGCCCATCGTGTTTGAGAGCTCACGTATCTATGAGACCAAACCGCCCATCGGTTTTGAGGACCTCGCCTCTGCGATCCAGCAAAAGCATCGGATAGTCATGGTCTACGCAGGAGGCACAAAGGGCGAAGAGCCGCGTGAAGTCACACCGCGCGCGATCCTGGGTTACGGAGGTATCGTGTACCTGGCGGCGTTTTGCCATGGTGATGCAAGAGAGAAGGTGTATCGGCTCGACCGCATAAAGAATTACCACCTCGTGCCCCGGTCCCGGTGAGCATCACTCCCTGATTCCACACTTGTCCGCTTATATGGCTGTGTTATGATCCGGCTATGTTGAAAATTGCCAATGTATGTCTTTCGACGTCGTGGGGCGGGCTTGAGATGTCCGCCTTGAGATGGGCCGGGAACCTTGGAAACAGGGGACATGAGGTTCACTCGATAGTACCCGAGGGAAGCCGCCTGAGCCAGGAAGCACGTGACCGGGGTCTTAAGCAGATCACGGTACCACGCATGACCAGGTACTTCGATCCGAGGGCCGCCGTCAAGATCAGGGCCTTCCTCAGACGTAACGGGATCGATGTCATCCAGACCCACTACTCCAAGGACATCTGGATGCTCTACCCTGCGCTTGTCGGCTGGAAGGCGCCCCGGCTCTTTTACGTGAGCAGAATCCTCTTCCGGGGGACCACCAAGCGGGACCTGTTCCACAGGATGGTCTATAGCAAGCTCGCGGGTGTGATCGTGCTGACGGAGATGGGGAGGAAGTGCTTTGTAGAGGGCACGCGGGTCGCCCCTGAAAAGGTCCGCGTGATACCCAACGGGTTTGAACCCGAGAGCTACGAGTTCGACGATCAAGTTCGTGCTGAGGTAAGAAGGGAACTCGGTATAGGCGATGACCACCTCGCAATCGGCTGCACAAGCAGGATCGACCAGCAGAAGGGACAGTATGAGTTGATCGAGGCTGTGAGAATCGCCAGGCGTCACTTCTCGAAACTGATGCTCTTTATAGTAGGCGAACCGACCTTTGCCGAAGGCGAGCCCTACCTGGAGTTTCTCAAACGGAAGACCGCTGAATACAACATGGATGATACTGTGGTCTTCATGGGTTTCCGGGACGATATCCCCAGGGTCTTAAGCGCGCTCGACATCTTCGTCATGCCCACCTATGAAGAGACTTTCGGCAACTGCATTGTTGAGGGGATGCTATCGGGTCTTCCCTGTATAGGCACGGATGCTGGAGGCACACCCGAGGTATTGGAGGGTGGCAGGGTCGGTCTCCTGGCAGAGCCCCGTAGTGTGGATAGCCTTGCCCGGTCCATCGAGACGCTCATTGAAACCCCGGAGCTAAGACGCGATCTCGGAATACGTGCATGCGAATCCGCCCGCCGGCGCTTCAACCTCCCCGCCATAATGCAGAAGATCGAAGACTTCTACCTTTCCTGATGGGGTCAGAGCTAAAAAGGTGCACAATCGCCTGGGGTCAGAGCTAAAAAGGTGCATAAATCGCTTGAGGTCAGAGCTCAGAATTCGCATAGGTTAGGCATAACGTATTGTCAGACAACGAATTACGGAAATGGGGTGCGATCTTTTTTAGCTCTGACCCCAGGTAGTTTGGTTAGACTTGGCGGACGGAGTCGATGAGGGTCCCGTCGACCCACTTGATTGCCGCCACGACCTTGTCTTTAAACTTCGGCTTTTGAGGCTTACCGCCACAGAGTTTCTCGACGCCGGCCTTTAAGTCCTCGATCGACCTTATCGGAAGATCGGATCCTTTGACTGCATCGAGGAGATCCTTCCTGAGCGGATTTATCGCTATCCCGCGTTCGGTAATGATGACATCTATCAACTCCCCGGGACCGCAAAGCGTCGTAACCTCATCCACCAGGACCGGGATCCGGTCTCTGAATGATGGGATGGGTAGGATCACGCAGTTACCGAAGAGGCAGTTCTGCCACCCGCCGATACCGTGAAGCAAAAGCCCATCGGAGTGAGTCACGACATTGGCGTTGAAATTAACATCGACCTCGGTGGCACCGAGGATTACGATATCTAAGAGCGAAGCGAAATTGCCCTTCCCGTGATAGTTGTAGCTCGTAAACGGACTCGTCCACACATGACCGGGGTTCTCACGCATCGACCGTATGCCCTCAAGATCAAACGTCTGGCCATCGAGGATATAGTCGGTGAGGCCCTCTTCGAGCATCTCAACCTGATACTTGGTACTCCCCGCACGTATGAACCTCGCCTTCACGCCCGCATCCTTCATCATTTCCTTTAAGAATATGGCGAAGGCTAGCGATGTACCGCCCGCACCAGCCTGAAAGGAGAAGCCGTCCTTGATGAGTCCTGCTTCCCTGACGAACTGCGCGGTCATCTCGGCAATGAGGAGCCGGTCTGGGCTCCGGGTGATCTGCGTCGTCCCCGAGATGATCTTCTCAGGATCGCCGAGCTTATCCACCACTACCACATGGTCGACATAGTTGCCCTGTATCTGCCAGGGAATGCACGGGAAAGGAATGAGATTATCGGTTACAACGATGACCTTGTCCGCATACTGTGAGTCGGCCAGGGCGAAACCCAGAAGACCACAGGCCGAGGGACCGGTGAGACCGTTTGAGTTACCGAAGGGATCGGACGTGGGTGCCGCAATGACGGCGATATCGATATGCACCTCGCCGTCCTGGACGGCTTGGTATCTGCCGCCGTGTGACCTCAGCATTCCCATGCCTCGCATCTTACCTTCGGAGCAGTAGCGCCCAAGGGGACCGTTCATACTTCCTTCGATGTGATGGATCACACCGCTATCCATGTGGTCGATGTTCTTGGCCTGGCAGGGGAAGGAGGCGCTGGGAAACCACATCAGGTCCTTAACACCCATCTCAGCTGCAATGTCGAATATCATGTTTGCGACCAGGTCGCCGTCTCTGAGGTGATGATGCGTGGATATCGTCATCCCGTCCTTAAGCCCGGCGGCCTTAAGCGCGGTCTTTAAGTCCTTCACCACCTTGTTACCATCGGACGGGTAGTCCCTGCATGAAGCGATAGGGGGGGCCGCCTTCGTGCCTTCGGGCTTATACTTGGCTACGCCCTTGTAAGGGACCTGTTCCTTTCCGTTTGCGACGGTTGGAACCAGCCTTCCGGCTGCATTTCGAACAAGGTCGGAATCGGTTTTCATTTCTGGTCCCTCCAATCCTCATCGAGCTTTCCTGTAGCGATCGCCTGGTCCACGGTGTGGAGTGCCCGCTTTACGACCGGAGGATCAATCATCTTGCTTCCGAGTGAGACCACTCCAAGCCCCCTGGATTCGGCATCCTGGAAGGCGAGCACGATCCGCTTTGCGCGTTCGATCTCGGCATCCTCCGGCGCAAAGGCTTCATGTATGACACCGATTTGTCTGGGGTGAATACAGCCCTTACCTTCGAAACCGAGCGACTTGGCTTCAACCACGCTCTCGCGAAGCCCATCCATGTCCTGCACATCGGAAAACACGGTATCGATCGGCTGCACCTTGGCGGCACGCGCGGCGTTTACCACCTGGGAGCGTGCCCAGAAACTCTCGCGCCCCTCGGTTGTGCGCCGCGTGCCGATATCTGCCGTGTAATCCTCAAGGCCTATGGTTAGAGCTACAGTACTGGGCGATGCCGTCGCGATCTCATACGCCCGCAAGGCCCCGAGAGCCGATTCGACGATGGGCATAAGAAACACATCGGAATCGATCTTTTCGCGTTTTCTTATCTCCTGGATCCTGGCGTCGACTGTTTTCACATCCTCGCCGCTTTCGCACTTGGGTATCAGGATGATATGGACGTTATGCGGTACCACGAACTCGAGATCCAGAAGACCCATCTCGCCCTGGTTTATTCGCACCATGCGTTCGGCACCCATGAAATCAACCTGTCTTAGTGCGTTTCGCACCATCACGCGCGCTGCATCCTTCTCCGAAGGGTGGACGCTGTCTTCGAGATCTAAAATGACGCCATCTGGACGATGGATACCGGCATTGACCGCGAACTTGGGTTCGTTACCGGGGAGATAAAGCCTTGAGCGCCTCATCCTCTCCCGGGTCGTAGCGTACGTACATTCCGAAAACATCTCCGGTAGGAGTTGCTTCTCTTCAGCGGGATTAAGCCTTCTAACCGCGGCTTCCAAGCGTGCGATCAACCCGAACGGCAGAGCCCCCCGGTCTTCCAGCTCCACTGTCGCATCCTTGATTCCGAAGAACTTAAGCCCCTCTTCAAGCGTTGCCCTGATCGAATCGCCGTACATGCTCTCGACTTTCGATGTCACCTTAAGCGAGATGCCGCCGGAGTTCTTCTTATCAATCGCAATCCAGCAATCCGACCTGACATCTTTTCCGCGTTTCCCCGCTTCGCCTTTTGCCATTACCGCGTCCCCCTGGCTGTGAGTTCTTTTCTAACATAAGCAAGCAGACCGCCAGCGTCTCTGATGGCAATGATCTCCGGCGGCAGCTTCGGAAACCTGAATTCCGTGCCGGCCACCGTTATAAGTCCTTCCTCGGGATCGACGTCAACCGGGTCACTTTCATGGTAGGCGTCCACAGCCTCCGGGCACTCGACCAGAATCAGCCCCTGGTTTATTGCCGACCTGTAGAAGATTCTCGCGAAGCTCCGGGCGACGACTGCCTTGATCCCCACTGCCTTAAGCCCCACCGTCGGCTGCTCCCGCGAGCTCCCACATCCGAAGTTATCCCCTGCCATCACGATATCCCCTGCCTGGGCCTGCCCTGCGAAATCCGGATCAAGGTCCTCAAGCAGGTGCGGTCTTATCTCCTCGGCGGTGCTACAGGTATAAGTGTACTTGCCCGGAAACAACATATCGGTATTTATATTATCATCATACTTCCATACCTTCATAGGTCTACCACCTTCCCCGGATCGACTACGCTTCCCTCGATTGCACTCGCCGCTACGGTCGCGGGGCTCGCAAGGTATATCTCAGCATCCACACAACCCATTCTGCCCTTGAAGTTACGATTTGCCGTACTCAAGCATTTCTCGCCGGGAGCCAGCACACCCTGGTGCGCTCCCAGGCAGGGACCGCAGCCCGGCGGGAGAACGATGCCGCCGGCTTCGATCAGGGTCTGGAGTATGCCCGCTTTGAGTGCCTCAAGCATGACTTCCCGGCTCGCAGGCAGTATTAGGAGCCTGGTGTTCTTGTGAACCTGTTTGCCCTTAAGAATCGCCGCAGCTGTGCGCAGGTCTCCGAGCCTTCCGTTGGTGCATGTGCCGATCAGACACTGCTCAATCGGAAGCCCAACTAATTCGGTGACTGGTACACAATTATCGACGCTGTGCGGCTTGGCGACGGTAGGCACGATCTTGCCGAGATCGTATGTCAGAGTCCTGATGTACTCCGCGTCCGGATCCGCCCAGACGGATTTCCACGCCGAACTCACTCCCGCCTGTTTCAAGAACGCCCCGGTAGCCTCATCGACAGGGAAGACGGCGTTCTTCGCGCCCATCTCGACACCCATATTCGCGATGGTCATCCGGTCCTCAATCGTTAGCGACGCGGTATCACCGTGAAACTCAACCGAAAGATAATTGGCTCCGCTCGCGCTGATGTCACCGATTATCCTTAAGATCAGATCCTTGGCCGACGCTGCTCCTGTGAGCCTACCCTTGACCTCTATCTTCATCGACTGCGGGACCTTAAGCCAGGTCTGCCCCGTTAAGAAAATTGACGCCGCCTCGGTCCTGTCAATCCCGGTGGCAAACGCCCCGACGGCCCCGTAGGTACATGTGTGTGAATCGCTTCCCACGATGAGCGAGCCCGGCAGAGCATGGCCTTCGGCGATCAGGACCTGGTGGCAGATGCCATGGCCGGCGTCATAGAAATGCTTAACACCGAACTTCGACACGAACTCTCTTATCTTCTTGTGGTTGGCGGCCGTCTTTTCGTTGCTTGCGGGTACGACGTGGTCGATGACGATGACCGGGATATCGGTGTCGGCGATACCGTAGGTGTTGAGTTCATCGCCGATCTTTGAGATTATCGCAGCCGTATTGTCGTGTGTTAACAGATGATCTGGTCTCACGGTAACGATCTCACTAACATCAACACTCTTCTTGCCGCTTTTAAGGGCAAGCAGTTTCTGTGCAAATGTCCGGCCCATGTGTCCTCCTATCCGGAAAGCAGACCGCCGCGTTTGTAGATTTCAAGCTGAACATCCGAGAAGGGCTTCACGTCGGTCTTCTTGCCCGTGGCTTCGCTTGTCACTTCGCCGCTTGTGAAGTCCACGCTTATGACATCACCATTCTTGAGTTTAAGGCTTGTGATATCTCCCTGCACTATCGGAAGCCCTGCGTTTATGGCATTTCGCTCGTAGATGGCGCCGAACGACCTGGCGATGACCGCCTGGACGCCCAGACTCTTGAAGCAATCCACGGCGTGCTGCCGGGATGATCCGCAGCCGAAATTGCTGCCGACTATGACGAGATCACCCGGCTTGACTTTCGCGGGAAAGTCCTTCCAGCCTTCGAGATTGCCGAAGCAGTAACTGCCCATCTCACTGATTTCGGTAACGGCCAGGTGCCTGTTGTGGTAGATCATGTCCGTGTCTATGTTGTCTTCGGCGATCACCCACACTTTACCCTTGACCTTGAGAGGTGTAGCCGGCTGGGCCGCCGGCTGGGGTCTGGGTTGGGCAGCCGTCTCCTTCTCGGCCGCCCGCGCGGCGATATCCGTATCGATCGTCATCGGTGTCGCTATCAAGCCGCGAACGGCCGATGCCGCCACGACCCCGGGTGATGCCAGATAGACCTTGCCCTGGCCCTGCTTGCCGGGGAAATTGCGGTTGCCTGTGCTTATCGTTATCTCACCAGGGCCGTTCTGGCCCACCTGGCCGGCGGCACAACCCGCGCAGCCCGCGTTGCCGACAAGGGCGCCTGCATCCTTAAACGTCTTTATGATTCCCTCTTCAAGACACCTGCGCCAGATCCGGTTGGTTGCGGGGACAATCTTTAGGACGACCCCGGGTGCGACCTTTCGGCCCTCGAGCACCTGTGCCGCCTCCAGCATGTCCTCATAGCGGCCGTTCGTGCACGAGCCGATAAACCCCGAATGGATCCTGGTCCCCATGACTTCACTCAGAGCCACGACGTTTTCGGGATTGCCGGGCAGCGATACCAGGGGCTTAAGATCGCTCACATCGAGTTTTATCTCGCGCTCGTATGTGGCATCGGCGTCAGCGGCGATGGCGGTGTAGGTCTTTCCCGTCAGGGCCTTAAGCTTTGAAAGCACCGATTCGCTCGGCGGGAAAAGGATGATGATACCGGCCATCTCAGTAGCCATTGAGGCCAGGGTGATCCTCTCGGAAAGATCCATCGCGTCGGCGGCCTCACCATAGACTTCAGCTGCAAAACCCAGAAGTCCACCCGCGCCAATCTTCTGAAGAAGCGCCAGGGTGACGTCCTTGGCCGTCGTCCCCTCCGGTCTGCGGCCCACGATGGTTATTCTTACTGTCGGCGGTACCCTGAACCAGACACGGCCCTTTGCGAAAGCATGGGCTATGTCCTGGTCGCCCATACCCTGCCCGAAGGCACCGACTGCACCGACGATGTTGGCATGGGAGTCGGTTGAAACCACGGTCGTGCCGGGGCCCACCAGGCCTTCGTCCACAGCAATGTGGGTTCCGATCCCCTCAGTAATATCATAGACCTTGACATTGTGTTTGGCGGCAAACAGCCTGATTCGCTGCTGGTTGGCCGCGTAGCGCTGGTCGGACCCGGTGGGATTGCAGTCAAAGGTGAAGAAGGTGACTTCGGGATTGTCTATGCCAAGTCCGTGGTCTTCGATGTTCTTTACCACGTTCGCCCCGCCAAAGTCCCTGGCGATTCTAACATCGATCCTCATGTCCACCACATCCCCGGCCCTCGCGCTTTTGCCCGCGTGCTCCGAGATTATCTTCTCGATAAGAGTCGATCCCATCATTCCTCCTCAAGAAGCCTCTACAGTTTTGCTGTCACCGCATCGGTGATCTGACTGGTGCTTGCTGCGCCCTGGCCCAGGACTTCCGGTCCGCCCTTAAGCTTCATCATGTCATATGCCCGGATCTTGCCCTCTTCAACCACCCGGGCAATGGCATCTCTGATGCGCTTGGCCTTGTTCTCTTCACCGATGTAATCGAGCATCATTGCACTGCTTAAGAACATCGCCATCGGATTTACGATTGAAGGTTCGAGATCGGCATACTTGGGCGCCGAGCCGTGAGTGGGCTCAAACACCGCACAGTTCCTGCCCACGTTGGCGCTGCATGCGAACCCCAGACCACCCACCAGACCGGCGAAAGCGTCGGAAACGATGTCACCGAACATGTTGCTGCTCACGATCACGCCGTAGTCTTCCGGATTCTTGTTGAGCCACATCATCTGGGCATCGATGTTGGTTTCCCACAGCGCAATGTCGGGGTAGTCCTTATGTATTTTCCGCGCTTCCTCACGCATCATTCCCGAGGTCTCGCGGATCACGTTCGGCTTCTCGCATATGGTCACGGACTTATAGTCGAATTTCCTGGCGTACTTAAAGCCCTCATCGATTATCCTGTGACATGCCCCGCGGGAGAAGATCCTTGTCGAGATGGCAAGGTCCTCGCTGGGAACGTCCTTGAAGGCGGCCATCTTGGGGTGAGTTTCAAGTGCCTTCCTGACTTCGGGAGGCGGGTTCGTCCATTCAACCCCTGCGTAGAGCCCCTGCGTGTTCTGCCTGAATACCACCACATCGACTGCGGGTTCTTCGTAACTATCCCTGGTCTTTCTTACGAAGTTAAGAGGATTACCCTTGAATGTCCTGCATGGCCGGATGCAGAGGTCGAGATTGAAGTACTGTCTCATAGCGACGATGGGGCTATAGTAGACGTGGCCCTTTCCCTTGAGCTCGGGCGCCAGCTCACTTGCCGCCTGATCCTTGGGTTTGGACGTAATGGCTCCGAAGAGACCCAGCCGGTGCTTCTCCAGAAGATCAAGCGTTCGCTTGGGTAGAGGATTTCCCTCGGTCACCCAGAATTCCCATCCGATATCGGCGAACACATAGTCGGCCTCGAAGCCGACCGCATCCAGCAACTTCAGACCCTCCTTAAGAACAACCTTGCCGATGCCGTCGCCGGGCATCGTAACAACTGTGTGCTTGGGCATACCTCAACCTCCACTTTCAGGTTCAGTGTCTGAACGACCATTGCCGCGACGGGCAGCCTGCCAGCTACCCATAGAATGCTTGAAACAATGTAAGTTTATAATAGAATTAGGCCGTGTCAACAGGTGTTGTCGGATTTGTTACAAGTATCGGGGGCTGCCTTGATAGAAACCGTAAGGGGTGAAGAGGCCACCCGCCTCTTTCTGTCTCGTACCGGCATGGCCCGGCAGGCAAGTGGCGTCGCCTTCATGAGGGAATTAACGCGTCATCTCGCGCGTTTTCCGTATGAAAACATCAGCAAGATCATAAAGAACGCCGGCTCCGCCGGACCTCATCAGTCGATGCGGTTTCCGCTTGAAGTTGTCGACGACCACTTCGGACGGAACTTCGGCGGCACGTGTTTCTCGCTGACATTCCTTCTCGAAAGGATGCTGACTGCGCCGGGATTCGACTGTTATAAAGTGATGGCCGACATGCATATGGGCCCGAACGTACACTGCCTGGTAATCGTGAAGGAATGCGGCGCGAAGTACATGATCGATCCCGGGTATGCTCTCTATGAAGTGATCGAGCTTCCCACCAGGGGAAGGACAACCGTAACGTTTCCGCATGCAGTGGTCGAGATCGAAAGGGAGGAAGACAACCGGTTCCGGTTGTGGACCGAAGATGCTTCCGGCCGTAAGTGGAGATACGGATTTGTTGATACACCCGTGCGCGAGGAGGACTTCGAGGGCTACTGGATCGATTCCTTCACCAAGCCCACGCTCAACAACATCTGTCTGACCATGATGACGCCACAGGGGCACATCTATTTCAGACGGGATTTCTTCAAGTTCACATCCCGCGGGACGATCAGTAAGCGTAGGCTCAAAGATGGCGTAGAAAGTGTCATACGGGAGGAATTCGGCATAAGCGGTGAGTGGACGGAACTGGCACAGCGACTCTTGATGGAAAGAAGACATACATGATGAGTGGACTCAAAGAGCCCCGGCCCGTGAAGCTTCTTATGGGTGTGATCTTCGCCGGCCGCGATCTGCTTGAACCCCTGGAGGCGGAGCTCGAACACCGGTTTGGCCCCATAGAACTCAAGTCGCAGCTGTTCAGTTTCGATGCGACCGGCTACTACGAAGATGAAATGGGCGGCACCCTCAAGCGGATATTCTACGCTTTCCGGGACCTCATCGATCCGGGGAAGATCGTCGACGCCAAACTGGCCGCCAACGGGATCGAGCAGGCGTTCGCATCGGGCGGGAAGCGACGCGTAAACATCGATCCCGGCTACCTGGACTTCCACAAACTCATACTTGTATCAGGCAAGTTCCTCAGCCAGAAGATTTATCTTGGAAAAGGGGTGTACGCCGATCCTACACTCTATTATGATAAGGGGTGGAAACCCTATGATTGGGGTTTTCCTGATTTCAAGAGTGGTATGTATTACGAGTTCTTCTCAGAGGTGCGAGCGGCATACAAGACGCGGATCAGGGAGATCGAGCATTGAGCAAAGCAAGTGAAAGAGCAAAGGTGAAACAGACAAAGACCAGGAAGGCCAGGTCTAAAGAGACCACGATCAAGGTGACGGTTGAAGGGGTTGGGGATCTGACCGTGCCGGTCGGGACGACCGCGCTTGAGATTCTTAAGAAGAACAAGGTGGACACCGAGTATCCGGTAATAGCTGCGAAGTACAACTACAAGGTGAGGGAACTCAAATCACCGCTCGAGTGTGACGGGACGCTGGTGTTTGTTACGATCGACACGGCCGATGGCATGAGCGTCTATAGGCGAAGCCTCACCTTCGTAATGACCAGGGCCGCACGTGAGGTGTTCGAGAACCCGAATGTCTATGTTAGACACTCCCTTAGTAAAGGCTACTACTGTGAGATAGGTCTCGGCCGCCACCTCGAAACCGAGGATATCGAGAAACTTCACGCAAGGATGAGAGAGATCGTCAATGCCGATGAGCCATTTGTGCGGCAGGAGGTAAGCGTAGAAGAGGCAGTCGCCATATTCGAGCGGGACGGGCAGATGGATAAGGTCGGAGTGCTTAAGTACCGGACCGAGCCCACCGTCAGCATATACAAACTCGGCGAATTCACAGATTACTTCTATGGTTGTCTTGCGCCGAGCACGGGGTACGTCAGTCGCTTTGAGCTGCGCTACTACCCGCCGGGATTCATACTGCGATTTCCTCGGTATGAACATCCCATGAGCATCCCTGAATTCGAAGAGCAGAAGAAGATGGCCGAGGTTTTCAGGGAGCACGTCCAGTGGGGGAAGATACTCGGGATCGGCGAGGTCGGCGATATCAATGAGATCGTAGAGGCGGGCGAGGGCGGTCAGACCGTCCGCATGGCCGAGGCTCTTCACGAGAAGAAGATCGCGCATCTTGCGGATACGATTGCGTCGAAGCTCACAAGACCGAGGCTGATTCTGATATCGGGCCCGTCGGGTTCGGGGAAGACCACCTTCTCCAAACGGCTTGCGATCCAGATGAGTGTCAACGGACTTAAGAACGCGACGCTTTCGCTCGACGACTATTTCCTCGACAGGGAGGAAACTCCCCGAGACGAGACCGGTGAGTACGACTTTGAGGCGCCCGACGCGATTGACATAGAACTCCTAAACCGGCAGTTGCTCGACCTGATCGGAGGCAAGGAGGTCAAGGTGCCGAGATTCAGTTTCCGATCGGGTAAGCGGTGCGGTTCACGCAGGTTCAGCCTTGATAGTGAGGAGACACTGATACTTGAGGGCATACACGCACTCAATCCGGCACTGACGCCGTCGATCCCGTCGATCATGAAGTTCAAGATATATGTGAGTGCGCTGTCGCAGCTCAATATCGATTTTCACAACCGGGTTCCCACGACGGACATAAGGAAACTGAGGCGGATCGTAAGGGACAACCTGTTCCGCGGCTATGCGGCCCGTGATACGCTCTCGAGGTGGCGGTCTGTGCGAAGGGGGGAGGATCAGTACGTATTCCCGCACCAGGAGGAGGCCGACGTGATGTTCGATTCCTCGCTGGTGTATGAGCTGTGTGTGCTCAAGGGATACGCTGAGAAGCTCCTGAAGAAGATAGAACTCGATGCTGAGGAGTATGCCGAAACCCGGAGGCTGCTACGCTTCCTTTCCTATTTCCTCACGATCCCCGGCAGGGAAGTGCCGCCGAATTCGATTCTGAGGGAGTTTATCGGGGACAGCATCTTCAAGTACTAGACTTAAAGCACGTGAGCCGAAGAGGGGTAGGCCAGGATCATGGATGATGAACGCAAATCGCTTCTTGTCGCCGGAATAAGCCTGGGTGATATATCGCTTGCACTCGCCAGTCTGGCTCATGAACTCCCGCCGTATGTTAGTGGTCTCGACTTCAGCGGGCTTAGCGCTGATGACGGTGATACGGCAACCATAACTGCTGAGGTCGAGAAGGTGCTGGCCGGGCAGCCCGACCCGGAAGACCTGCCGGATACCCTTATTCGGACGATACTTGAGCACGGCATAGAACGAGGCAAGTTTCTTTCGGCGGCCCGCTGTCTTGATCTCCTCGATGAGAAAGACCAGTATGTCGAGAAACGAATCTCCCTGGCTCTTGAGTCCGTAAAGACAGGTGGCATGACCGCGGCGGCCAGGGATCTATCCATCGCCGCCAGCCTCGATCTTGATGACGGGAGTCCGCTGTTTCAGTATTCAGGAACTGCATTGCATGAAGGTTGTGCCGCGGCTCCGGAGAAGTGTGTCACGCGACTGAGCAGCGAGGCTTCGGTGCACGGGGCGCTGAAGTACCTGCTTGCGAGCGCGCGGGTCTTTAAGGCTGTTGAGGATCTCTCGCCTGAGACGAGACGCGCACTGCTCGCGCCGGTTGCGCTTCAGATGGATCCTGACGCGGTCAAGTTCTACATGGACTACAGGACTGCCCACAATGATCTTGAAGACATAGAGCGTAAAGAGATCAATGATCTCAAGGAAAGCCTCAACCGGATAGAACGTGAGATTGCCGGGTTCACTGAGTCGCTGGGGCGTGTCTCGCCCGGAAACGATGAGGGCAGGGAGAGCCTCGAGAAACTCAGGAGAACTGCCGGGAGTCTGGGCAAGGAGTTTACGGGTGTGGACGAACTGCTCGAGGCGTGGCAGTTTAGGCGCCTGCGAGACAGGCTTGAGCATCTGCTTGAGTCGGAGGAGGACTTGGCGGATGCGGGGAAGGCCGTGGCCGGTGGCGGCTCGTCTGAAGTCGGAACGCTGGGTTCCATGCTCGGGCTGATCCGCGAGCTCAGGGAGAAGGACATCATACAAAACATCTCCACCATAGAAGAGAAGCTCGCGTCAACTCAGGTGACCATGCTCGGACGGCGGGTCCACTCCCAGGAGCACTGGCAGTTCCTTCGCGAAATCGCCTTCAAGTACCCGGTGAGTCCGCTCATGGTCTGTCTTAAGAAAGTGGACGACCGCTGGATGGTGGTTCCCCAGTGGGAAAGCGAGATCACCGGGATCTTGAGAGACCACTTCGAAACCCTTGCCGGTGCCGCACAGCCTCAATCCGAAATCGGTTGATCCGGCGGTCCGTTCCTCTCCATTCAGCCAGTGTTACTCGAGTCCTATGTGAGTTCCGGTGGAAGACCGCTAAGTCCATCGTAATTACATGCGCGATCCCTCTGGCCCGCCTAGATGGGGAATCCAACGCTGGAAACCGCCCTGCTTCTATGGTATAATGGACAAGATGGGTGTGTGCGGGTCTACTCTGATTTTAGCGGAATCAACTTACCCGGATCGATCCTGAAAGGAGCCATGATATGAAGCGCAGATTGATGCTGACGGTCTTAGTCGTAGTGGTCGCGGCCGCGGCTCTCTGGTTTATCCAGAGACCCGGCGAGCGGGGCGGCAGTCTGACCCGGGAGGAAGTCACTCAGAGAGCGGCCCAACTCAAGGCGGACATGAAGGCCGAGCTTGCGGCTGAGGGCAAGCGCTATGAGCCGGGTGCCTTTCCGAGCGGCTGGGGCTTCAATCAGCGCGCCTATCCCTATGGGCTGATTGACTACGATCAGCTCAAGCAGGCCGTGGCCGAGGCCCAGGCACTACGTTTTGAGGCGAAGAGGGGACAGGCCGCGCTCGCAGGGAGTTGGGTGGAGGAGGGACCGAGTAACATCGGTGCCCGGGTGACCGACCTTGCGTTTCATCCGACCAACAGCAATATCATCTATGCAGCGATGGCGAGCGGCGGTGTCTTCAGATCCGGTGACGGCGGTAGCACGTGGGATCCGATTTCAGATGATCTGCCGGTCCTTACTATCGGAGCCATTGCCATTGATCCCGAGTCTCCGAATACTATCTACGTCGGGACAGGTGAGGCCAATGCCCCGAGTTTCAGCTGGTTCGGCATGGGCATGTATAAGTCAACTGACAGTGGAGCAAACTGGAGCTACATCGGTCTCGAAGCGACCCGCTATATCGCCCGTATTGTTATCGATCCGATGGACACGGACCGGATCTGGGTTGCAGGGACGGGAAGTCTCTTCGGTACCAATCCCGAGCGTGGGATCTATCGCTCGCCTGACGCGGGGTCCTCATGGGATCTCGTGCTTTCGGTCAGCGATTCAACGGCCGGGACTGATGTTGCCATTGATCCCACCAGACCGGATACCGTCTTCGCCGCAATGTGGGAACGGCGTCGCGGACTCACATATCGCAGGTCGGGTGGCGTCACAAGCGGCATCTACCGGTCCTACGATGGTGGGGACACGTGGGTGGAGCTTACGAGCGGGCTGCCGTCAGGCCCGGATGTCGGCCGGATAGGTCTTTCGGTTTGCGCCTCGAGCCCCAATGTGATCTACGCCATTTATGACATTCCGAGCCCGTATTACTATGCCCAGGTCTACAAGTCGACAAACGGTGGTGACTCCTGGACGCGGACCAATGACGCGGTGCTGGAGAACATCCATAGCTCCTTCGGTTGGTACTTCGGACAGATCAGGGTCGATCCCGCCGATCCCAACCGGGTCTTTGCCCTGGGTGTGCCGTTTTACCGCTCGGAGAACGGTGGCTCCACCTGGTCCGAGGTCGGCTCGAGCAACCATGTGGATCATCACGCCATGGCCTTCGATCCCAACGACCACACCCGGATCTTCGAGGGGAACGATGGCGGCATCTATGTGTCGCAAAGCTCCGGCACGTCCTGGAGCAAGCTCTACGACCAGCCTACAAATCAGTTCTATGCGATCGAGATCGACTATCTTAACCCGGCGCGGCTTTACGGCGGTACGCAGGATAACGGTACGCTCAGGACCCCTACGGGGGGGACCTCCGATTGGGAAAACATACTGGGTGGTGACGGGTTTTACTCCATCGTGGATCCGACCGATTCCGACATAATATATGCGGAGTACCAGTACGGCTATCTGTACAAGTCGACCAATTTCGCAGGTAACTGGACCTATGCCCTGGACGGTATCAACGGCGACGACCGGACAAACTGGATGACGCCCGTGGTGATGGATCCGTCCGATCACCTGACGCTTTACTATGGAAGCCACAGGGTCTATCAGTCGACAGACGGAGCCGACTGGTGGGATCCCATAAGCGGTGACCTGACAAACGGCGATCAGGGTGCCGGCTTCGGTACGATCACGACAATCGCGGTCTCACCCGCCGACCCCGATGTGATTTATGTCGGTACCGATGACTCCAATGTATGGGTAACGCAGAACGGCGGTGACAACTGGACCAACATTTCCGCTTCGCTCCCGAATCGCTGGGTGACGCGTGTTGCCACGGACCCCACGGGTCCTGGAATCGCCTATGTGACGTTCTCGGGCCTCAGGTGGGATGAGAACATCGGCTATGTCTATCGAACCGAAAATTACGGGGCATCCTGGACTGATATTACCGAGAACCTCCCCGGTGCACCTGTAAATGCGATCGTGGTGGATCCCGCCCAGCCCTCGCGGCTTTTTGTGGGAACCGACGTCGGCTGTTACTGCACGGAGGTGCCCGGCGCCGAATGGTCGATGCTTGGGACCGGGCTTCCGGCCGTCCCGGTCTTTGACCTTAATCTCCACAATCCGAGCCGTACGCTGGTTGCCGGGACGCATGGACGGTCGATGCACTCCTTCGATCTCACGACGCTTCCGGACTTAAGCGGAGTCGATGCGCGGGAGCCGGGGATTGTCACCGGGTTTGCCAACTATCCGAATCCTTTCAGCGCCGCGACTACGATCACATTTGTGCTTTCGCGGCCGTCTCAGGTCTCACTCGATGTCTATGATCTGGCAGGGCGGAAGGTGAAGTCGCTCGAGTCACGTTATGCGGATTCGGGCAGGCAGCAACTGGCATGGGACGGCACAAACGATGAGGGTAGACGCGTGGCAAGCGGTGTCTATTTCATGCGGCTTGAGACCGATGCCGGGGTCAAGACCAAGACCGTGAACATGGTCAGATAGACAACGATCTTTGCTGCCGGGTGACGGTCCCGGTTTACGGACCTGAGGGGTACTCCCCGAAGCGACCGAGCAGCTGTGTTACCATCGCCTTGACCTGGTCATGATCACAAAGCAGTGGCGGGAAGCCGATATAGGCGGCGTGTCCCCTGGTGTCATCACCAGGCACATAAACCGCAAGCCACCTGGTGCAGTCAGGTGTACCCGGCTCTCCACCCGCACCGAGAGGTATCACGCCATAGAGTCGTTGCACTTCGATGTCGGTTCTTGCCTCAGTAATAAAAAAGGCACTGTCAAAGACCCCGTCCCATCCGTCGTACCCGGGTATGGTGCGTGTCTCAACGGTGTCCCATTCCGCTCTGCACGGCCAGAGTGTGCTGAAGGGCACCGGATCGTAGGGAAGGCACATCTCCTTTATACCGAAGATATCCCAGTTGAAGTTGTGGTAAAGAAGCGAATCGTTACCACTTCGCTTCCACCTGAAATCCCAACAGTGTATGGGCTGGGTGAACCACATGCCATCAAGCCGAGGCGAGCCGTCAGGCCAGAACAAGTGAGCGAAGATCGGATTGCGGCCTATGATTATGAGATTACCCCCGGCCTTGACGTATGAATGAAGGAAATTGCCGTACTCCGTACAGAGCCTGAAGAGCTGCGACTCGAAACCCGTATCCTCATCAGCGGCCCATATGACGGTGGTAGCACTCCCCACGAGTTCGGCTGAAACCCTCTCATTGAACTCAGGACCCGTATCGAAGACGTTCCAGCTGTAACCGGCGAGAATATCGGTCCACATGCTGTCCTCGAGCTGCTCGTGCCACGTCTCCCAGGGTGGGAGATCGAGGCCATCATCCACGTTGTCGTCAATAAGAAGTATCGATCGTTCAGGATTGCTCTCGGGATCCCCAAGGACCTCTATATGAAACATACACTGGGTGACAGACCCTCCGAGATCACGCACTTCGGCAACGAAGACATGCGGGCCAGGCTCCGGAGCGAATGGGTCCGCCGGAAACCTGACAATCCATTCCGGCCACGCATCAGTTCGCCTCATGGGGCCGACCGGTGTCCACTCGTCCCAGGTTGAGCCCTCAGGGTGATCGTAATAGAAACGGAAGGCTTCGGCGGCCTGCCCGTGTGATTCGTCCTCCAGTCCCCAGAATGCGAATCGGACCTCGGTTCCCGAGTAGAGATATGCGATCTTGGTTTCAGAGTCGGGATCGGTACTGGCCCTTCGGCCGGCCACTGCCCCGTCTATTACAATCGGAACTCCATCGTCATCTCGACCAACCTTCACCTTGATATGGTTCCGAGAGAGATTGTAATGACCACCGAAGAGGGCCGGTGGGAGCACTGCCCCCGCCTCGTCCATCGCCGTCACGAATATATGGACGAACTCTTCGGTGTCGACATAGTCGGACAGATCGAGATCTCTGACGTAGGTACAATCAGCCCGTACCCACTCGCTCCAGTAGCCGTTTGGGGGCGCGCCGTGATTTACTCCCGAGCTATCGCTGTCAAACGCAGGCAGTCCCGGCCACGGATTGTCGGGCAAATCACTTTTTGAGCGGGTGAGAAGATCGGTCTCGGGTATGACGATATACTTGTATGACATGAGAGTTTCATTGCCGTCAGGATCATCGCCTTCCCACTCAAGGTAAAAGCGGGGCGGAAGGTTAACGTAACCCCAGACGGTTTCCCAGGGAGCGGTTATGGTGACCTTGGGGACCTGGTTTGAGGCCTGGAAGAAGATGCTGGCGGGGTCGGGATCTCTTTCTCCCTCGTTGTCGATAGCCCTTACAAGGAAACCCCAGAGTGAAGTGCTGTACCACTCGTCCTCATCGGGTGTGCAACACGAGTCGGCCGGAAGTGCGAAATCGCCGTGGTTTAGTGTTGTGAGTACCCAGGGCAGAGTTTCATAATCGAGGCTGCCGGAGAGCTCCTGGGTCACATCTCTTAAGGTGACGACCTCAAACGATTCGACACGGCCGTCCTGGTCGGCCCCATACCACTGAACTGCTATCTCGTAGTAGTTGGGAGAATCTTCGATCGGGCCGTAGGTGATGAAGGTCTCAGGCGGCGTATTGGCAAAGCGGGTGCCGCCCCCTTTCTCGCTGCAACCCGCAACCAGGACCGCCAGAAAGCAGGCTGTAAGTAACACACCGACAACTGAATTGCTTCGGGTTCTAACCATGACTAACCTCCACACACTCGTCTACCCTCACTTGACTTCGGGATCGTCCCCGCCTGCAACTTGATTGGGGGTCGAAGCTTGTGTCTGTGTACACGTCTACCACACTATACCCACCCATCTTAAGACGTGTCAATGCTGAGACTTGCGCCGGCAGCCTGCCGCAAGCGGTTGCCGCTGCGTCGATTGTGTAGTATCATAGGTATAATTCGGTACCAGCTTACTAATTATTACTAATTAAGGTCGAGTTATCTCGGTGGTAATTAGGTAGTTCCCATCCCAAAACCCCCGATTTTCGCCAGCGTGATCGCGTGACAATGTAAACCATCCACCAACAGTGGGAGATTCCCGAGGCTCATCTCGTGATTGGGGGTCCATTGCGATGTTACGCGGCACTACAGGGAGGTCT
>JBDRNT010000033.1:0-4721 GCA_043810925.1 Candidatus Eiseniibacteriota bacterium | reverse complement strand
CGAGGGAATCTACTATGTCGACGGGCCGGGAGATGGCATTGATTCACTGCCAGGGAGCACGGCCGGGGTGCCATACTCCGAAGAGCCGGCGCCGGCGACCTGGGGAGGGATCAAGAGCCTCTTCAGGTAGGAACCGGAGTTATACCAGATTAGCCACCATCTGTGCCATCCCGGCACACTCCTGACTCATCAAAAAGTTGCGAAAGTCGTCCCGTCGGCCCCGCCACTGAGTCCTCTTCATCTCGCTATTGCCGTGCGGGGCAAGGCTCTGTCCGCTGCCTGCGCGGGGCTTGGCTTCCGGTCTCGCAGTTCCACACCTGATCGAGAATGTGATTGAACGGTGGCGACCCGCGCTGTATGCTTCACCAGACGGATTCAGTGATACGAATTGCAGCTGAGTGCAGCCCAGTAAAAGGAGGGTTACCATGCCATGCAGGAAGATCGTGGTGATGCTGCTTGTCAGTACTGCCCTGGCTCAAGGTTGTGGAGATGATGGAGGAACATCGCCCGATACGACGCCTCCAGCCGCCGTGGCCAATCTCGCTGTAACCGGCGCGACCCACAATTCCGTTCAGCTGAGTTGGACGGCCCCGGGGGACAACGGAGCTCAGGGCACGGCGACCGAGTACGACATACGCTATTCCACGGCAGCCATTACCCCGGCCAATTGGGACCAGGCCCTGGAGTGCACCGGTGAGCCCGCTCCACAGACGTCGGGCAGTACCGAAAACTTCAGCATGAGCGGCCTTGATGAGGGAACGCCATACTTCTTCGCCCTGAAGGCCTGTGATGACGTCCCGAACTGGTCCGAATTGTCAAACGTGGCTAGCACAGCCACGTCCGCGGTCACCGATTATGTCTTCCTCACGAAATGGGGGAGCAGCGGTTCAGATGACGGTCAGTTCGTCAATCCTACGGATGCCGCAGTTGACGGGTCAGAGTGGGTTTTCGTCGCCGACGCCGATAACAGGCGTATCCAGAAGTTCACGGCGGACGGCAGCTACGTCACGAAGTGGGGAAGCGAAGGCTCAGGAGACGGTCAGTTCAGGTACCTAGAGGGTATCGCAGTGGACGGTGACGGAAATGTCTATGTGCCGGACCCCGGCAATTACCGGGTGCAGAAGTTTACGTCGGACGGCAGCTTTGTTACGAGCTGGCAGCAAAACGGCTCCGGAGTAGGTACGCTCGCGTATCCCTGCGGGATCGCAGTCGGGACCTCCGAAAACGTATATGTAGTGGACTGGTACAATAGCGTGCACGAGTACACACTTGATGGTGCCTCTGTAAGACAGTGGGGGAGTGCCGGGACCGGAGACGGGGAATTCGACCACCCCTATGGAATTGCGGTCGATCGGCAGGGCAATGTCTATGTTAGTGATTGGGGCAACCGCCGCATCCAGAAGTTCACGTCCGGTGGAGTATTCCTGCTGAAGTGGGGAAGCCAAGGTTCCGCGGATGGGCAGTTCAATAACATCTATCATATTGCTGTCGGCCCGGTGGGGAACGTCTATGTGGCGGATGGGTCCAACAACCGGATTCAGAAGTTCGCGCCCGACGGCACTTTCATGGCAAAATGGGGCGGCTATGGCACCGCTGATGGCCAGTTAAAGTCTCCGGTCGGCTTATGCACTGACGGCTCCGGCAACGTCTATGTGGCTGACTCCGGCAACGACCGTATCCAGGTGTTCGCCCCTGCACCGTGAACAACAGGAAGTCTTCACCCAGTGTCCGTCCTGT
Source organism: Candidatus Eiseniibacteriota bacterium (assembly GCA_043810925.1). Taxonomy (GTDB): domain Bacteria; phylum Arandabacterota; class Arandabacteria; order Arandabacterales; family Arandabacteraceae; genus Arandabacterum. The sequence continues at coordinate 2,984 of JBDRNT010000033.1, read as the reverse complement.
ATTGCTGTGGAACCGTGCTGGACCGATGATTCGGTTCTGCCCCGTGTTCTGCTCATCACCGGGCCCAATTGACCGGACGTGCACTTCGGCTTTATGGTTGATCTCGGATGTGGAGATCATGACACAGCTCCTATGAGCCGGGCTGTCTGGAGGCACTCCTCGGACCTAAGGAAGTTGCGATATTCGTCCCGTCGGCCCCGCCATTCCCACCGCAAGACCTGCCATTGAGAGAAAACCGCCTGGTGACAAGGCATGGAGTCAAAGACACCCCATCCGAATACCTCCACCGAATTCCGCGCACTTCCGCTGGGGCCAGCCATGAAGCCGTTTGACATGGTACGAGCGGGGTGGTAGATGTTTGGGTGTTGGCTACAGTCGGTTCATTGGGTGATACGGAATTAGGTTGACAAATGTCAACCCATATGGGATACTATGGGGAGAAAGAAGAGGAAGAAAGAGCGGCCTAAGCCCTTCTATGGCCTTGCAGAAGTGAGGGAATTGGTGCGAGAGGGCAGGGTTCTCTGCAGTGAACAGGCTCTGGATGGAGCCCGTTACTCCTTCGGGTGGGACGAGCCGGACATCAGGGATGCGCTCCTGAGACTTGAGATGAAGCACTTCCATAAGAGTGATGTTTCGGAGTTCAATAAGTGGAGGGTCTTTGACTTCTACAAAGCCAGGGGCCTTAAGGGTGAGAACGTGTACACTCATTTCTACGTTGACACGAAGGTCGGCTTCCTGATAGTCAACAGCTTCAAGGAGATATAGTTGACATGAAATGCTCTGAGTGCCTTGGAACATATGCGGAGATGCATGGTGCGCTCACACTGACAGATAGGCATGTCGGGCAGTTCACGGCGCCTCCGATCGACTATCTGGAGTGCGGCCAGTGTGGGGTGCGTCTCTTCTCGTCTGATGCCGCTCAGCGCATTAATGAGGCCAGAGACCGCAAACTGCATGGGACTTTGCTGACCAAGCCCATTGGGGCATATGTGACCGCTTCGGAGGCGGCAGAGTTGCTCGGTATTTCCAGACAGGCCCTTCATAAGCACCGACGAGTTCGCCGCGGGTTCATCTTCCAGACGCAATTTGGCGACAAGACGGTCTACTTGAGAGAGTCTGTCATGCGCTTCAAGAAAACCGGAGATGGGCGCTTCCTTCTGCACCCCGGGCTGCAGGATGAAGAGGTGAAGTACAGATCCGAGCAAAGAACAGTGCACCCCGTCGGGCTGTATGGTAGAGCTAAGATTGCATCGGGAGCAGGGAGCAAGCGATCTTTTGGCAAGAGTGAAACGAAGCATTGTGTAAGGAGAATGAGTTATGCCCAAGAAGAAGCCTCAGCCGTCTCTTAAGATCCAAGTCGATGAGCACCTGCCCACCCTGTTTACGGATCACCTCGTAGTCGCTGGCAGGGAGGATGGCCTGATCTTGCTTCGCTTTCTGAGCTCTCTTCCTGAAGGGCAAAGGGAACAATCCCGCATGATGATCCCGAACGAGAACGTGAAGCGAATGCTCGACGTGCTCTGCCACTACATGGATTACTACCCCAAGAAGCAGGGTGCGAAGCGAAAGAAATAGCCTCGAGGAATAGCGGCGTGAGGCGCATTCGCGGGTAGGGCTCAGCCGATACGCCTTGTCTGAAGCACTCCTCAGGCGGTTGCAGCCATTGGCTTATCGCCACATCTGTGGTATAATCCCAACATGGAAGGCGAGAACATGCGACATATGCTCCTATTGTTATGGATGGCCACTCTTACCGCAACCGCCACTGCTTCTGCTCGCACGTGGCGAGTTCCTTCCGAATGTCTAACTCTCAAAGCGGGGTGTGATTCGGCCAGCTCCGGGGTCACCCTCGGTTGAGCCGGGGACGTATATAAGGAACACCGAGCCTGAGACCTGGTGGCTGCTCAAGCCGGGATTGACGATGATGAGTAAGGCTGGGCCCGAGGTGACTTTCATTGAGATCTGCAATACATCTTCAGCAGTAGCGATCTTTGACGAGGGGGTGAGATTCTCTGGTTTCACGGTTCGGTTTGGCTCAGGACCGGACTGCGACGTTCCGCCTGTGGCAACCCATGGCATTTGGTGTAAGTGCACTGACGCCATTGTGGAGAACTGCATTATAGAGGGTTTCTACAGGGGCATATATATCGACGAGCCGTCTCTTAATTGGTGGAAGCCTGTTTTCCGGAACAACATCATCCGGAGCTGTAGTTTTGGGATCGCCATCCACTATGTACTTGAACCGGGTCGACCCTATGTTGAGGGCAATGTGATAACTGAGTGCTACACCGGGGTGGAGGTGATAGACTCCTCGACGATGCTGGCCGACAATATGATCACGAATAGCACTTCTGATGGACTCTACTATGCAGGCCACTGCGGAGGGAACTGCGAGAGAAACGTGATAGCCAACAATGGCGGTTCGGGAGTCTTCATAATGTCTGCAGACCCTCCACTTGCGGTTCCTGGCTTCAACGGTGGTTTGGTGCCTGCCGATGCTAATGACTTCTACGGCAACGCGGCCTATGATATCGACTATTGCTATTCTCATCAGGGAGGCGTGATGGCCAAGTGGAACTGGTGGGGGGCGGACTGTCCAGACTTCGCCGGCAAGTTCAGGGGGCGGGTTTACTACGAACCCTGGACAGACGCAACGCATACCCTGAGGCTGGACCCTGAGATATGTGAGCAGGCGACGGAGCCCACCACCTGGGGCGCGATAAAGTCGATCTACAGGTAAAATGCCAAGTCACGCCACGACTGTAACGAGCTGCGCGGTCTCAAGACACTCCTGAGACCTCAAAAAGTTCCGAAACTCGTCCCGTCGGCCCCGCCATCATCGTTCTCTTAGCCAGCCGACCTGCAGGTCTGTTTTTGAGCAGAAGCTGCTTGGCGTCAGGGCGTGGTTTCAAAGATCTCCCATGCCATCACCTCCCCCCGATTCTGTGCACAATACGTTACACGCCCATCATTGGAAAGAGCTT
>JBDRNT010000032.1:0-4540 GCA_043810925.1 Candidatus Eiseniibacteriota bacterium | reverse complement strand
TTCCTCACAAGGCGTATCCTTTCTGCCTGCATATAGCAGGGTCTTCTGGTTACAAGAAGGATACGCCTCTTCCTTATCCCGTCCACAACTTTCGGTTATACCCCTGGGCAGAACCTGCTAACCTTCTGTGACACAAAGGGTTGCAGTACTGGCCGAACCACTAACCCATGGTCTACTTCCCATTAGACTTTTGGCCTAAAATCGGTCTACTTTGGGGTGTCCGAAGTAGACTTTTGGAACAGGTGGTCTACAGCTTCTCAAGCGCTCTCCGCAAGGTTTTGTCCTCAACTCTCGCGTAGATTTCAGTGGTACTGATGTGTCGGTGCCCAAGTGCGGTCTGGACGAGTCTCAGGTCTCCGGTTTGCCGGTAAAGGTTCATGGCAAACGTGTGGCGGTAATGCCGAGCTCGGCATTAGCGTCATTATGCCGAGTCCCGGATTATGCCGAGTCCGATCACCCAATCCCGGCTCAATTCAGGAGTTACCGCTTGAGCAATTCGGCATAATCCTGTTGCCTTCTCTTGCCGGTCACTTGACCGGAGAAAGGAGAGGGCCATGATTGAACGTTTCTTTGTCCGTCCTCGCGTCATACGCCGATTCCATGACAGCCCGGTGGGTGAATACATTGATCGATGCGCCGAGCTGCTTTGGGAGCAGGGATACGCCCGGGGTACCGCAAGAGGTAGACTTTTAGTGGTAGAGGATCTTGGCTGGTGGCTTCACCGACAAGGGCTCGGTGTGGAAGCGTTAGACGAAGACATAGCCGAAAGATTCCTGCACGAAGCCAAGCGGCTTGGCTTCGGCCACCCCGCCTATTTCAAAGCCGCTTTGCAGGATCTTCTCAGTCTGCTGAGGGAGGCGGGTAAGATTCCTCCTGCTCGAGCACCTCAGATCGAAGATACACCGATTGAGCGAATCAACAGAGACTTCAAGCAGTACTTAACCCAAGAGAGGCAGCTGGCCGACTCGACGTTAGAAAACATGATACCATTTGTGAAGCGCTTTCTTACAGAGCGCTTTGGTACGGGGCCTGTGATCTTAGGAGAGTTGACTCGCTCAGACGTTACCCGATTTCTCCTACGCCATGTGCAGATCCTCAGTCCTGGCCGCGCACAGCTGATGACATACGCGCTGCGCACCTTCTTTCGTTTCCTGCGATTTCGCGGTGACACCGAGATCGACCTGTCGGTTTCTGTTCCCAAGGTTGCGAACTGGCGGTTGTCGACGTTGCCGAAGTCACTTCAGGCAGATGAGGTCGAAAGGCTCATCGACAGCTGCGATCAGACTACCATCGCCGGGCAACGGGACTATACGATCTTGTTGCTCCTGGCCCGACTCGGTTTGCGCGCGGGCGAGGTCGTCGCCATGACATTGGATGACATCGATTGGGAGGCTGGAGAGCTCACGGTGCGAGGAAAAGGGGGCCGTGACGACCGACTGCCGATACCTGAAGATGTGGGCAGCGCCCTGGCACACTACCTGCGCCACGGACGTCCCAAGTGCACCACCCGGCGTGTATTCGTACGCATGCATGCCCCTCGTCGCGGCTTCACGACTTCCGTGGCCATCTGTGATGTAGTTCGACGAGCACTTTCACGTGCCTCTATCGACTCGCCACGCAAGGGCGCCCATCTGCTGCGCCACTCGCTGGCCTGTGAGATGCTTCGCAAGGGTGTATCCCTCGATGGAATCGGTGAGGTGCTTCGACATCAGCGTGCGGACACTACTGCGATCTATGCGAAGGTGGATATAGTTGCTTTGCAGGACTTGGCCCGTCCTTGGCCAGGAGGTGAGGCATGAACACTCTTATCGATGCAGTCAAAGACTATCTGAGCCTGCGCAGGCGACTTGGATACAAGATGGCGGATCCTGGCAGGTGGCTACTGAACTTCGTCTCGTTCCTCGAGCGGGAAGAGGCAAGTCACATCACGACCGAGTTGGCCCTTCAATGGGCAATGCAGCCGGCAGGTGCGCACCCAGCTCACTGGGCGGCTCGGCTAAGGGCGGTCAGGCTCTTCGCCGAATACCACAAAGGACTCGACCCCCAAACTGAGATACCTCCTCACGGTCTGCTTCCGGACCGCCGTCATCGGCCGCAACCATACATCTATAAGGACAGCGAGATCGCCAGCCTGATTGAGGAGGCAAAGAAACTCACCTCCAAGACAGGTTTGAGATCACACACGTACTCGACCTTGCTGGGGCTTCTTGCTGTTACGGGTATTCGGATTGGTGAAGCTCTTGCTCTCAACCGGGCTGATGTTGATCTCGCTGATGCCATACTCACCATCCGCCAAGGTAAATTCAACAAGACGCGCCTGGTACCCGTCCACTCAAGCACTCAGGAAGTCCTCCGGGGCTACGACTCGCTTCGTGATATCGCCTTCCCAAACCCCAGAGTATTGAGCTTCTTCTTGTCGGAAGCAGGCAGTCGGCTTGAGATATCCTGTGTCTATAAGACATTTGTCAATCTGTCGCGCCGAATCGGCTTGAGACGCCCTCATGATTCCCACGGCCCGCGCTTTCATGATCTGAGACACAGCTTTGCCGTTAGGACGGTCATGGAATGGTACCGGGCGGGCATGGATGTCGACTCTCAAATGCCTAAACTCTCCACTTACCTTGGGCACGCACATGTGAGCGATACATACTGGTATCTCTCAGCGGTTCCTGAGCTTCTCTGCCTGGCTGCGGAGCGGCTCGGCCACACGCAAGGAGGTACACAACCATGAGGACGTCACCCCGATTTGCCGGGATGCTGGAATCTTTCTTCACGGAACGACTTATGCGACAGCGACAGGTGAGCCCCCACACCATCGCAAGTTATCGCGACACCTTTCGCTTGCTCCTCAAGTTCGTGCAGTGCAAGCTCAAGAAGGCTCCCTCGGCACTAGCGATCGAGGATCTGAGTGCACCCGTGCTGAGTGCATTCCTCGATCACCTGGAGAAGGAACGCGGCATCAGCCCTCGAAGTCGGAATGTCCGCTTGGCTGCCATCCGTTCCTTCTTCAAGTACGCCGCTTACGAATCCCCAGAGCAGGCAGGCCTGATCCAGCGCGTACTTGCGATGCCCAGCAAGCGATTCGATCGCGCTGCAATCGAGTTCCTCGATCGCCATGAGATTCAATCACTTCTGGAGGCACCCGATATCGGAACTTGGAGTGGCCGCAGGGACTGGCTTCTCTTGACGCTGGCGGTTCAGGCCGGTCTTCGAGTCTCCGAACTCGTGGCGCTTTGTTGCCAGGATGTCGTGCTCAGAATCGGTGCGCATGTCCGGTGCTGGGGTAAGGGACGCAAGGAGCGTTGCATCCCGCTGTCCAGGGAGGCAGTCGCAGCATTGCGCTATTGGCTCAAGCAACAGAATGCACAGCCTAACGATCCCCTTTTCCCAAGCGCACGGGGCGGCCCACTAAGCCGCGATGCGGTGGAATATCTCCTCAAGAAACACATGGAGACTGCCAGACAACGGTGTCCCTCACTCAAAGGGAAACGAGTCTCACCACATGTGCTCCGCCATAGCGCTGCGATGGACCTGCTCCGTCATGGGGTGGATCGCTCTACCATTGCCCTTTGGCTCGGTCATGAATCAGTGGAGACCACCCAGGTCTATCTACATGCGGATCTGGCACTGAAGGAGGCGGCACTCGCTCGGATCACTCCAGTAAAAATCCGTGCAGGCAGGTATCGACCTGATGATCGCCTTTTGGCTTTCCTTAAGAGCCTCTGATTATGCCGAGTTATATAGCCGGATCCCCTGCAAGTAAGGGGGGCTGTTCTATCTACTCGGCATAATCCGGGACTCGGCATAATGACGGAGGGAGTGGACGGTGAGGTTACGCTCGATACCAGCCTTGTCGAGCCAGTGCTTGAAGCGGAGCTGGACCTGGCGGCGGGACAGATGATTGCCATTACGTGAAGGGAATAGCGGGTCAGTGGGGACCAGTCCGGTTGCCCTGATGTACGATCTCAGGACCTTGCGGAGCGTGGAGTTCAGGTAGATAGTCTGCGCGGTATTGCCTTTAGCCCGAATCGTCATCGACCGCTGACCCAAGTCCACATCGGACACCTTTAGATTGATCATTGATCCCAGCCTGATCCCCGTCTGGAGAAGGAGGGTGAACATGGTGCGGTCTCTCTTGGAAACAGGTTCGTCCTTCGCCGGTATGGCGCAGAGAAACCTCCGGGCCTCGGCCGCTGTGAAATGGTCTGGGACCTTGGGCTGGCACCGGCCGTTCTTGATGAGCCTCGCGGGGTTGCTTCTGATATGGCCAGCGTCCATGAGGAATTTGAAGAACACCCTGAGTGTTGCCTTGGTGTGGTTGATGGAGATTGCGCGCCGGTTTGAACAGGAACCTGAGGCGCAGAATTTGGCCAGTGTCTTCGGCTTGATGGCTGCGATGCCTGTGTCCTTGCGCAACCAGGTCCTGAATCGATGCAGGTCCCTGAGATAGGCCGCCCGAGTATGCTCGCTCTTTCCATCCGCCTGGAGCTGGATGTCGAAACGCCTGATGGACGTGGATAGCATCATCTCACACCTCCTT
>JBDRNT010000031.1:0-13213 GCA_043810925.1 Candidatus Eiseniibacteriota bacterium | reverse complement strand
TTTCCCGCTTGACCTGCTATCCCTACCGGGGTATCCTTCCTCATTCGGCGTATCCTTTCTTCCTGCGTAAAGCAGGGGCTTGTTCCCAAAGGAAGGATACGTCTTCTTCTTAGCCCGTCCACAACTTTCGGTTATACCTCGTAGCATAAATATGTATGTATCAATGCACTATATGAAAAGAGTAGACAAAAACCGTGATTATCTCTATACTTATACTGTCACAGGTCTAATCCTTGGATGTGGGGCTGTTGGGGTGGATTATCTCTTCTTCGGCAGTCCTGTAATCACAGGTGAATTCGCTCTTTTCATAAGTGACAAGGAGGTGGTTAGCCTTGAGAATAGCACGGTGTTTCTTAGCAGTTCTGGCTGTCGCAGTCCTTGTTCTCACCATTGCTTCAGCCGCGCTTTGCCAGTGGGTGCAGTCCGGTTTGTCGGGATCTCAGGTGATGGATGTTGCATTCCGGGCCGGAGACAGCGACACTGCCTACGCCACGCATTACTACAATACGGAGGGCGTATACAAGTCTATCGATGGTGGCCTAACCTGGTTGCTGGTCAAAGACTTTGAGTGGGCTTACAAGTTGGCCGTTGATCCCATCAACAAGGATGCTGTCTATGCCATCTTCAGCGATGCGATCTTCAGAACCCTCGATGGCGGTACCACTTGGCAGCGGAAGGACTCGGGGTTCAATTTCAATGCGGATTATAGCCCGTCTGACATCGCGGTCAATCCGGCGCATCCTGAGAGTGTATATGTGACGACAAGTAATTTCGTCGGTGGAGGAGGGTTCTATTGCAGCCCGGATCAGGGAGATAATTGGAACCACATCGAGATGCCTTGGCTCGGTCGGAAGGGCGTGATCGGCTTAGATCCACTCAATACCGCACGTATCTTCGTTGCAGCGCGTTCGAACAAGCAACTTGGCAGAGCACTCGATGGTGGGACCGCTTGGGAAGGGGTGTTGTCAGAGACTGTCAATGACCTGGCCATCAATCCGGAGAACCCAGATATCGTTTATACCGTTACGTCTTTGGACTCTGCTGTATTTCGCTCAATCGATGGCGGGGAGACCTGGGCGACCTTTGGCAGTGAAGCTGGCCTCGGGATCTTCGCGAACGTGGTGGCGGTGAATCCTGTGAACCCAGCCGTCGTCTATGCCGGAGGCCAAGGCGTCTACAGGAGCGTGGACGGTGGCACGACCTGGGCTGATTACAGCACGGGCCTACCGGGAGACGCTTACATCACTTCGATAGAGGCTGATGGCGAGTTCGGGACCACTCTCCTGCTGGGTACTTACGACTACGGTATCTACCGGCGCAGTGAGACACTCTCTGGAGTCGAACCCAAGAGTGAATCGGGTCGATTGGTCTTAACTGCAGGTCCTAACCCCTTCCGGAGCCAGACGATAATCTCATACGAGATTCCGAAGGCAGCCCAGACACATATTGCTGTCTATAATGTATCCGGAAGAGAAGTCTCGACCCTGATGAATCGGAGCGAGGCTGCCGGTAAGCATCAGGCGAGCTGGAACGGTCGGGACCGGAACGGAAGCCAGGTAGGACCGGGCATCTACTTTGTGAAGATCAGAAGCGGCCAAGCGAGTGCCGTCAAAGCGATCGTGCTCTTTAGGTAAGTACGAGTGTTAGAGGTTACGGAGCCAACATGTGCTTCTGAGCACTGAGGCTCCTTTTTCTTACCTCCTCCCGCTTGACCAGCCCGAGGCAAAAGTCTACTTTGGACACCCCGAAGTATACCGATTTGACCCAAAAGTATAGCGGAAAGTAGACCATGGGTTAGTGCGCCCGGGCATTCCGCAAGTCCGTGCAGTGCAATGGGTTAGTGGGCTCTGGCTCGACGTTCAGACGCTGGATCACCCCATTTCGGGGCCTTTTCACTATACTTTTGAGAAACTCGCCAGAAAAGTCTATTTTGGTCTAGTTTTGTTATTCGCATCACGGGCATCATGCGAATGAGTTACGACAATCACCTAAAGTAATTTCTAAGCGATGGAGTGGCGCAAGGTGTGTTTTCATTAGGCCTACTTCCGCAGCTCCCCGGCAAGTCGGGAGCGCATTCAGTCGGCACAGACTCTGACTACATCAACTTGAAAATGAAGCCACGGACTTCTTGACCTACTAAGGCCGACGACGTGACTAAGCAAAGCGGCTTGGCAGTGAAGCGCTTGCCCTCAGGTCGGGAGACCCATGCCACCTTGACATCCGACTGTCTTTGGCCATTTGTTGGCCGAGCCTGTTCATCTCTGCAGCCCGTCCACTAAATCAACGAAACGAACTGCCACACCCTTGAACTCAACTGGCTGCGGCGAGAGGTAGAAGTACCTTCGGTCTTGCGCCTCAAGAAGGAGAAGAAAGTCCTTGGCATTCTTGAGGACTATGATCGCATCTTCCCTGCCGATCCGTGTCGGGAAGAGGTTAATGCCGAGCTTCTTGGTCTTCCGCGACGACGGGTCGATCACGCGAGCGAATTTCGCATCGCCGTACGCGGGATCTCGAGTGGCTGACACTAGTTTCATCGAGCCATCTGGGGCATAAGCGATTCTGGCATCCCAGATGTGGTTGTGCGCAACTACGTCCCTGACCACGAATAGCTCCTCCACAACGTCTGCGAGATTCGAGAGAGGTCGACTGGCGCGGATGAAAGCGATGGGGCGCTTCGGTGGATTGGTGCCTTGAATGAACTGAGTCCTGGCGATAGCCGACTCGACCATTAGAACGGTGAGGACAATCACCGCGGCGGAATAACCGTTCTCAAGCGGTGATGCTTGAACTTCACTGGGCCCTCTCGCCCTAGAGGACTCAAGGGATTCTAGTAGCGTAGAGAGGGGATATAAGAAGCTGGTTCCGATCACCGAAACGTATTCATCTGCGCTGGGCAGGCTCAAACCGTGACCACCTCCCCTGCGAAACGCCCTGATTCACCTGTGGTACCCCTCGGGCAACGGTGCCGCTGAGCGTCCGGCGCAGACGGGGCCTATTGTTCAGCCCTCCGTAAGGAGCCACGCCGGTCGCAGCGAACTCTGCTCGAGCCACTGGATTGGGCCTCATCATATCTCCCGACGCGTCGCATTTGGCGTGTACCGTTCGACCTTAACTGTCACTGCGCGGCCCCTCTCTTCTTCAATGCACAGAGGTAACAAGCAAGACAGGCCGTGGAGCAATCGAGGAGATGCCTGAGACCTGATTCGACAAAGCGCTTGAGCTCCTCAATCGTGTAATGCGGTGGATCACCCCCCGTGAGAGGAAGTATCCGTGATCCGTCCGGAGATGTCTTCCAGCGCTTGCCCCGCCGGAACTGGACGCCAAGTCCCTCAATAAGAGGAGGCTGATCGTGAACCCACATGTTCCGGTACCGCACAGCGTCCTGCCAATCGGCAATGGTCGTGAGTATGGACACGGCTGCGGTGACCGGATGCCCCTGCTTGTGCTCGGCCAGGAATCCTGCAACCCTATCTAGCTGGCTACGCCCCCGCCCCCGGAACTGCTTCAAGTCTCGGCGCGTGATATCAAGCATGTGGACAATGGCGCCTGCGAGATATTCCCCCCCGGAATATAGCCTGAGCGCAACATCATCTGCGTAGTGCCGCTCGAAGAACCTCGCCTCAATCTCAGGATGCGGAGACGGCTGCCCTCTGGCGTAGATCCCGTGCGCAAGACATTGGTAGAGGGCATACCCCGAGGCCCAGAGAGCATTGCCAAGGTTGATGAAACAGGGCGCAGCCTCGGGGAGAGGTGAGTCCGGATGCCCTTCCGCCAATATCATATTGACCGATATGATATCTGGAGAAAGGTCGCTAGTCTGCCGCTGGAAAAGCCCCACGTCAGGCAGCCGCGCGGTGATTCCGTCAAGCTCTGCTTCTGAAAGAACGCCCTTCCACATCATACTGTGCACCACCCTCTCCACAGATGGCCCGAACTACTGCTTATACTGATCCAATCAACTACAATATCTGGCTCCCGCTTCCGCCCAACACTCGGTACCCTGGGCTCTCTAGCTACCGCAATCCTGACCAACTGTCAACAGAGCCATTTATACATTGGTGTCACCTATTGCGGAGAGCTGTAGGCTAGGCGGACTAAATGGCGCCTCCTGATTCAGAATGGTTGGACCCCAAAGTGGGACGTGATCAGTCTCTGGATCTCACTCTCCTTCCCCTTGATTGCATTGGGGTTCCCCGCGAATCCTCGGAGTTCTCGAATGGCGGTTGCAACTGGGTGGCTCTTCTCCAAGCCCAGCCAGTCGAGGATATAGCCATATTTGCGAAGGACAAGGTCTTCCTCTGAGACATACTGCTCCCAATTCCAGATCCGTCCCCCTGGCCCGAATGCGCCCAAGAAGTCCTTCGAGTAAATACGGAAGTTCAGCACGACCTTTCCAGAGTCCTCCTTCCAGCCCCCATCTATCCTATCGTCGATGACTGTCTCATGAACCCGCCGGGACGACCACCGGTGCGCTGATGCGTTCCGCATCTCATGTATCTCAGGCGCAATCCATGAGAACTTACGTTCCTCGGTGTCGCCGTCAACGAATGCTTGGAGAAAGAACCGCGTAGCGTCCTCCCCGTGATGGGCAAATATGTACTGGCCCGATGTCTGCATGATAGCGTGGGAGCCAAGCACGAACAGGTCGATGAGTCCACTTTCTGATGCCTTTCTGAGCTGCGGCACGAGTATGTTGCTGTATGAGTTCAACATTGTCAGCGGGATTTCCGCGCTCATTCCGAAGGTGAATCGCCTTAGCCGCTTCTCGAATGATTCCATGCCTGACATCAGTGTGTCTCCGGGCAGGTGATATTGGGGCAGAGACTCAAAACATCCGGTCGCGGGATGGTCAGCGTTAAGAAGTTTCCCAGGAGTGGCGCCCCGGTGTGGTGAGAAGCTCCCGTGCCCAAAATGTAGACTGTCTTTCCGGGAATCCGTGCCACTTCTGACCTCCATTTCAACTCATACCAGTGCCACCCATACCTGATCGGTCAGTGCTCCTCTACAACTCAGGGGCGGCTCTGAGTCCAAGTTGCTGAATCGTATTCCACGGCATACGAAGAGTTGCTCCATTGTATCCGATAGATGCCAGCAAAGCCATCGTGGTGAAGCTTCGCAATGGCAGATAGGCGCGGTGCACAGGCGTTCGCGGTATGTGGCCCGGGACGTTCTTGCCCCAGGTGACCTGATGTATCAGGTCATTCCGGTACTTCGCCCATCGACAGAACTCACGCTTGTTGCTTCGCATGTGAAAGGCCCTGGCGAAGGTGTAAAACCGGTCTGCATGACGGCGCCGCTTACCGCGTTTCGGCTTTGGGATCTGACCATTCCGTTCAGCGATATACCAGGCTGCGTCGAAGACGGAGTACTGCCAAGCATACCGTTCCCAAGGCCACTCATAAACAGGAACATGATTGTGGATATGGAGAGCACTGATGATCGCCGTCTGAACACTGCGAGGCTGCCGGAAGAACCACTGGGTTCCCAGGCCAAGAATGCTGCCGACCGCGTTCTTCAGTGGGACAAACATGCCACCCGTTCTCTTTTTCTGCCGGCCAGTCACAAACCACCCCGAGTGTTGCACTTCGACTCCGTAGAGCGCCCCAATTAGATAGATGGCAAACGCTGCGACTCCCTTCATCGCTACATCCCGCGTGAAGTGTCGCCGTCCATGGTAAAGGAGGCGATGCGTTGCCGGTACCCGCCAACGCACAGCTCCCCTCTCGCTATGGGAAACCCGTTTCTCAACCATCTCGCTCTTCTCCGGGTCCCACCCTTTGCGAACCGCGTATACGACTGGAGGATGTACCCAGTCTCGATCCGGCTCTGCGGCCTGCCAATCCTCCATGATCTCTTGGTAATCTGGGAGCGGTTCCACGGCCCAGCTGGAGCACTCCGCGCGCAAAGGCGTAGGCAAGACACCAAAATCGAATACCATGGCCACCGTGGGCCTCCAATATCAGTCTGCTACGAGTCTAGCGTATGTCAATTCCACTATGTCCTGAACAAGCCACAGGAGGTCGTTTGCCATCCCAACCGATCCTGCGATCGATCTCTGAAACCTGTTGCGCCGTGCCGCTGAGAAGTCAATGTCCATCTCGTGGGCTATCTGATGTATCCTTACCCACCCTCTACACTGAACCATCTGAACTTAACTGTCTCACCAATACTGGCAGAGAGGGCTATAGCAATAGTTGCATAATCCCACAGTTGGAACACTCCAAGGATCTTGTTAAACCGAGGGCCACACCCCGAGTCAAATGATAGCATACCCAGGGAGGTGGTCAATATGATTGTGCTTCAGTACCTATCCAGAAGAGCCGCGATGAAACTCCCGCGACTGCAGCCTGAGAAGACCGAGCGATCGTGTAGCCAGTGCCGGTAGTAACCGCCGGGGCTCCTCTCCACTGTACCGGATCACCGGAGTCCGCTGGAAGGCCGAGTGATCCTCAGCCCCCTGAGCCGAGAAGAGTCAACCCTATTCGAAGGAGGAGCAATATGCCGCGCTTTGAGAGCCTGGAAGAGGCAATGAGCCAGGGACCGGTGAAGCGGCTCCTGGTCGAGGCGCTCATGGAAACCGAAGCGCTAGAGCCATGGCGCAGGATCTTTGACGTGGCGAAGAACGCTCGCCGCGAACGCGAAAGGAGGGAGTTTGAAAAGGTCGGATTTACCTTATCGGAGGTAGCGAGGGCGGCCGGTGTCCGGACATCTCTCATCCGGAAGTATGTCCTGAGGGGCGTCAGGGGCACCGGTCTGCTTCCCACGGACAAGGATGGCAACGTCTCGATAGGACGCTTACGCTTCTTCGCCCGACTCCACCGAGGAAGGGCCCGAGACGTTGCCACAAAAGCAGCGGGTCGACTTGCCGCACAAGCCGACCCTGGAGCCGTACTAGGAAAGCGATGAGTACCACGAAACACCGCTCACGCGAAGGATGGACTGGGCAGAGCTCTTCGTCAAGTAGCAGGCCCATCTGTCCACCGTGGGTGGAGTCTTGCGTCTAACCGACCAGCCCTTGGGGTCCTAGCAAAGAACACCAAGGCCAGGTGCATGACCGTCGGATGCTCAGTAGTACTCCAGAAAGGCCGCAATGGAATTCTCCCGACCAAAAGCCTTGAGAACTGAGAAATCAATCATCCCTTTGCCGCTACTTGCCGCCCAGTATGCGAGCATCTGACTCCATGCCTTATCCGCGTGATGTCTCTCATTCCTCGCGGAGTCATACCTTGTGGAGCCTCCGGGCGGCAGTGCTCAGTTAGGAATGAATGACCGGTGATTTCGGACTTCACTTGCCAGAGGTCGGAGCGTAGCGACGCCGGCTAGTCTGCTCGAGTAGCCTTAACAGGTGTTCAGGCGTCGCTGCCCCGGAGTTGTCAGGTATCTTGATGATCATCGTCCTTGCTCCGCCGTTTTGCCGCCTGGTGGTTCCCCGCCATCAGGAAAACCATTGACATGCAGCCCCACCTCCCCCATGCTCCTTAAGCGCTCGATGTGTAGGATCACAGAGAGGTGATGTACCTCATGGCAGCGGCACGGAGTTTGTTCATACCATCCTTACGACACCCTTCTTTTTGCCTAGTAGACACCATTCCGGGCCAGTGGCAGACCGAGTACCCTAGTATGGAAACATCAGCACCGTGAGGAGATGACCCAGTTGCGTCCCGCTGAGTACGGGTTCTGAGATCGGGACCTGGCAGAGGAGAACGTCACAGGGTTGTGACTCTTGGACCGGGTATACGAAGGAGGTCTGCTATGTGCTGGTACAAAATGGTCGTGGCCGGGCTGCTCACTCTTACAGCAATCTCCTTGATTGCATTTCCTTGTCGGGGCGAGCAGCATGGTCCCACAGTGGCTATCGATATCGAGACGTCCCCGGTCCCAGACATATCGTCAATCGACTCTGTGTATTCAGGCTCTGCTGACCACCTGTATGCCTTTCTAGTAGTAGATGATATACTTGGAGGCTACCTCAGTGGGTATGACCTTGGCTTTGAGCTGACATCACCAGACTCCAGCGTTGTTAATACGGGTTTCCATCTTTTGCCTGGGTGGGTTGGCCTTGACCACAATGAGCAGGGTTTCCCTGAAGACATGCACTTGCCGGGACAACGAACGCCAGCGGCAGTCGGTTACTGGACTCTAAGTCTTCGAAAGGGAGCTGAGTCCAAGGGAAGGCTCCGGATTACGCCGAATCCGGAGAACCTTCACCGGAGTGTTGTCCTAGCTGACCTAAGAGGACTCTTGATAGACCGTAGTAAGCTATGCGTTGGACACATCAACATATCTCCCCACAATCCTGGCAATGCCTTGCCCTCGGGAGTCCAGCGTACAGCCTTGAACTGCCTTGGTAAACCCGTTATCGAGGTGAGAAACAATAACCATGCTCTAGGTCAAGTGATAGCCATGTTCGTTCCTGGGACGATAGAGCTGCCCAGCTCCCAACAAGCGGGAAATACTGATCACGTCTACAACGAAGCAGTAAGAGACGTGATGACGCGATTTGGGATTCAAACGATTGAGAGACTCTACAGGAATGTGGAAAGAGGTGGATCTGAGGTAGTTTCTCTCACCGGATTCTCAGTGAAGCTTCTGGACACCTGGGATGTTTTCATCCTTCACTTTTCTCCTGAGTCTGACATCTGGGAGATAGTTGACGCTCTTAGGGAATTACCTAAATGCGAGTTTGCAGAGCCCAATTCTAAGATGAGATTGTACTCTTCGCCCAATGATTACTACTGCAGGGAACCACGCCGATATCAGAGGTCCATATTCAGAACCCAAGCGACCGCAGCTTACGACATGGAAGTTGGTGAGGAGACCATACGAATAGGGATTATCGACGATGGCGTCGGCTACGCCCACCCTGACTTGGGCGAGGGCTTTGGCCCCGGCTGTAAGGTGATTGACGGCTGGGATTATACCGACAATGATCCTGATCCAGCGAGCGAGTACTTCGATCCCGAATACCGGCACTACAACCACGGAACTAGCGTTGCTGGAGTGGCCGCGGCACTTACGAATAACCACATAGGTGTTGCGGGAGTTGCGGGTGGCTGGGGTGAGTTCAGCAGTGGCTGTTCCATTGTGGCATTGAGATGCGCTTTGGACGACACGCATATTGACCTAGCGAAGGCGATCAATGCCGTCAGTGAATCCTACCAGATATATGGAAGTCAAGTAGTGAACGCAAGCTGGGGTGGTCCCCAGTACAGTGAGGCTTTGAGGGGCGCGATATTCAATGCTCACGCAGCAGGTGTCGTGTTCGTAGCTGCTAAGGGCTACATTGAGAGCGGTGACCCGCATGACCAGAGTTATCCCTGCGACTATGATTACGATTGGGTTATTTGTGTAGGAGCCAGCACGATGGCTGAACCTCCTTACGAACGGCGCGTCCACTTCGACGATACCTTCTTCTGGGCCAGCGACTATGGATATGGCCTTGATGTCCTGGCTCCAGCTGATGACATCTCTGTCTATACCACAGGGCTGTGGTTCCCAGATACTAGGTACGATTATTGCTCGGCTGCAGGTACATCAATGGCCGCGCCTCAGGTCTCGGGCATAGCGGGCCTACTCCGGTCGGATTCACTCTCACTGTGTGTGGACGACATCGAAGGTTTGATATGCGCTTCTTGTGCCGACATAATCACGGATGCAGACGGGGCAGATAGCCTATTTGGTTATGACGAGTGGTCGGGTTGGGGCAGGGTCTGTGCTGACAGTGTCATGCGTTTTCTTAGGCCGCCCTGGATGCTGGAGCATCACTCTGTCGAAGGTGCAAGCTACGTTGCCGCCGTAGACACCATCTATCCTTTCATCATGTTTGGCCCCGACAGGCCTGAGCCGCCATATGGAGTATACTGGAAGGTCCGGCGACTTGATGTACGCAAGGACATCACGTACCCAAGCGGATGGTGTGCTGTACGAGCCTGGGGGAGAGGCTACAATGCAACAACAGGGTGGTCCGCAGCAAATCCGAATTACATGGAAGGTTTCTGTCGGGTCGTCGAGGGCTCGAGGACCCTGACGGGGTGTCAGCTGCAGACATTCGTATATCTATTGTTCTACTACGACCCCTTCAGGGAGGAGTGGATCTACTACGGTGTATACCCGACGTCGCCAAGTGGCGTGGACTTCCAATACACAGTTCTGGGATGCCCAGGCCAAGGCTCTGTCACTCCCGGTGACGCTGTGGTGAGCTCCTGCTGGATTGACCACCTCACGGTAACACCTAATCCGGTTTCGGGCGCGGCAAGAATGGCGTTCACCTTGGGACAGCCCGGTAACGTAGCAGTTTCAATATATAGCATCGATGGTAGGCTCATCCGTCGTCTTTGGTGCCCTTTGCTTGATCAGGGAAGACACGAAGTGATGTGGGATGGAGCTAATGATGCTGGCGAGGTGGTTTCGCCGGGTGTATACTCATTGAGTTTCGAAGTCGGAGGCGAACATCTGATTACAAAGGTGGTGATAGTCAGGTGAGGGTGACGAGACTTGATAGACTAGGCCGCACTCTGCTTATGCTTGCCGTTGGCATTTGTTCACTGAGCTGCGACTCGACTCAGCCTCATGATAACGGTGGCCCTGGCTGGCCCGATTTGCCTGGTACCGTCGACGTTGGACCCAAGTGGTCTCCGACTGACAGCACAAGGATAGCGTATACTCACCACCCGAAGAACTGGGAGGAATTACAGGAATTTGAGGGCCCAACGATCTGGATTGTTGACATCGATGTAGGTGAGTCACAGATGATAACGGGAGGGATCATCTGGGATTGGTCCCCAGATGGGACTGCTATTCTATGTAACAAAGCTGACGAGCAAATCTGGCTCGTGAGCGTTGCGGGCGGTGAACACAAGCAGATCACGAACGAACCGTGGGCTTGCGGGGACGCCGACTTCTCACCATGTGGTACTAAGATAGCCTACGTGGTGAATGAACTGCAGAATTGGGGCATTTGGATTCTGGACCTCAATTCTCTGGACGCCCAGCGGGTTTACTCTGCGTACGGGCCTGACTGGTCTCCCGACAGCAGTGAGATTCTCTGTGACAGTCTGGTGATAATCCGAGAGGACGGTACGCGGATGAGGAAAGTTCCGTACGATGCTGCCTTGGGTTATCCACGTCGTGGTCGTTGGTCTTCTGATGGGCAGAAGATAGCCTTCAGTGCGTGGTCAGTGGATGGCGACGGTGGAATCTGGCTGATCGACATCGATGGTAGTGATCTTGTGTTGATTGCCCAGTCGGCTTCAAGGCCGTCGTGGTCACCAGATGGTGCCATGATGGCATTCAATGCTATTTCCGCGGATGGAAAGACTACGGCGATTTGGGTCATGAACTCCGACGGTTCAAGCAAGACACAGGTCACTTTTCCGTAGGGAAGATTGTTTTGTCGTGGGCAATCCTATTCCGCAAGATGGAGCGCCAGAGGGAGAGGAGGTAAGTCATATGACGAGAGCGATCATAAGGGCCGCCATTCTTGTTCTGGTGGTATCGACAGTTTGTTTGGGGGGTGACAATCCCGGTGCCAAGGTCGCAATCCACGTGAAGGCCCATGTGGCAAGGCAAACCTGTGAGACCCTCCCGGCGATCTCTGATTCCTCGGACATCGTGACGACTTATGCGGGATCAAGCTTCGACTTCTTTCCCGTGTTCTTCAACCTTACCGAATATCTGGGTGTAGAGTACGGGGTGACGTGGCCAGACTGGACATACACCTGTGCCTTCACAAGCTGCTCGGACTTGGTCATCGGTGAAATCGAGTCTCCCGGGGACGGGATATCGCACGCGTGGTCTGACTGCGAGACTGGAGCGGTAGCTATTCCCGGCTGGGGATGGCTGTATGCTGACAGCGCAGGTATGGTCTGCATAATTGACCACCCTGACGCTGATGCGATCTACGTCCTTGATTGCGATGAGGGCCTTGACGAGCCGATCGACAACTTCTGCGCTGGGGTATACGGAGCCACCGGGGACGATCCAACCAGCAGGAGTGGAGGTGACGACCCCCCGGAGGGTGGCGGCAAATCCGGCGGCATCAGAGGATACTACAAGCCGTAGAAACTCGAAGTTCACGCCGCGGCGAGAGTAGCTGGACCATTACCGGCTCGCAGGATGCTGGCGGGGCCGTCTGACAAGGTGTCTCAACCGAAGCAGGCTAATCTCAATCCTGAAGATGTCGACCAGGAGATTCGCCTTTATCACCAACTGGGTCACCAGACTCCCTCCAGGCGAACCGCTTGTGCTGCACAGTATCAGGCCAACTGGATGATCTAGTGGGCATGGGGCCAAGCCGCCACAGACTCCCTGGGGCCGAGACACCCGAAATCAGAAGAATCAATAACCCCTTTACCGCTGGAAGCCGCCCAATACGTGGGCATCTGACTCCATCCCTTATCGGCATAGTGCCGCTCATTCCTGGCCGTGTCATACCTAGTGGACCCACCCGGGAGCGAAACCTTCCTCACCGGTGTTGAGACACAACTTCGCGAAGAGTATCATGCCGATCTGGTTCCGGATTATCGAACGCCCGGCCGCTTGCCCCAGCACCTGTGAGGCTTTGCATGTTGCCGCGCGACTTAGCGAGCCACTGGCAGGTATTCTCACCGCCTGTCTTCCTCCTTATGCCGCCTGGCATACCGCCTGCTCAGCTCATCCAGCAGTGACCCTTCAGATTCTCGGTCAGCCGCGCCTCGCCTCAGGAACTCCTCGAGCCTTATGAGCCTGTCCAGATCTGAGACGGTCGGCCTGACCTTACCTTCAGCGATCGCCTTGGCCACCTGCATCAGGCCCATTTCGACTATCTTCCGGTTACGGACAGCTTTCTGAGTGGCGTCCTTGATGCCCCGATCCGCCAGAGCCATCGTGACCTCAGCATCTCTCGCCCTCGCCCTGTCCTTCCAGCCGAAGGCCCTGCCCCATCCCTTGACAGTGGCCAGTGATACCCCGAACTCCTCCGCTACCAGCCTGTAGCTCCGCCCTTCACCCTGCCCGTAGTAGAACTCAAAGGCTTTCTTCTGGTGCTCCTGCTCCTTCATGGTGACTCCACCTCGCCAAGGTACGACCGGGCCACCTCCACCAGGGACTTGCCCCTTGTGAGGCCACCGTGGGCCTGTGAGGCCTTTTCTATGGCCCCTTCGACCGTTTCCACGTCCTCGACCACGAACGAGAGAATGTGGGGCCTTTCCCGCTCCGCCTTCGCTACCTCCTCATC
>JBDRNT010000030.1:0-4642 GCA_043810925.1 Candidatus Eiseniibacteriota bacterium | reverse complement strand
ATCCGGCCAAGTGTCCCGACTGCCGACTGAGGAGCTATAACGAGGTTCTGAACTTCGCCCTCATGTCGGAGAGCCGGATAGGATTTGTGTCCGTATAGTTGATTCAACCGAGAGGAAAAATGAACCTGCGCAGTATTGACGTGTACCGGAGGGTCGCGAAGTTTCTGACACGTAGTAACCCGGCCCATTTCTGCGAGCTACAGCAGCAATACCGAACCCCTTCACCGCGTGGCGGCGGTCCGTTTGTGCAGTTCTTAGGCACTGGACAAGGTACACACTGCATTGCGGCCCGCGGTCCGCTACGAGGGAACGCGCGAAAGGTGAGTGGCCCCATTCTTGCCTCCAGCACTAATATGATCTGGCTTGACCCCGGCCCAGATGCCCTTTACTGGATGGACGCGTTGCCATTCGACCCACGTCACGTGGACGCCCTCGTAGTAAGCCATGCGCATACTGATCACTACGGAAACATCATTTGCACAATCGAGGCAATCACCGGTGCCACGGAGATAAAGAAAACGAAGGTCGTGATTGGGAACAGCACTTCGCTTGAAGGCGCCGAGGATTCCCCGCCACTCATTCCAGGTTACCACAGGAAGATGATCTTGAAATCTGTGATTTCGGCTAGAGCCGGGGATGCTTACTCCTTTGGAGACATACAGATTACCGCATTGCCCAGTGACCACCGTGAAACGCAACACACATCGGATAGCCTGAACTGGTGTGTGGACATACCTGTCGGACGTCGGACAATTCAGATTGTCCAATTCGACGGCAATGTTTTTGCCACACGGGATGGGGCTCCAACTGACGTGGCGCTCGATGACATCACTAGTTTTGCTGTGGACTGTGACATCCTGATCGTGAATGTCTCAAATCACGTCAGAAGTCGGAATTGCGCGCAGAACTATGTCAGCACCGATGGCCTCCTGTATTTGGCGAGAACCACGAATGCATCCGTGATCTTCACAACACACTTTGGTATTGAAATGCTCTGCATTTCGGAAGAGGAAATGGAAGCCCTTGGTGCATTGGGGTTATCATCTGTTCCTGAATTCCAGGCGACATACTGTCAAGCGGAACTCAAGGCCCTTGGCAGAGTCAAACCGGTCATTATACAGGCATCAGACGGTCTCAGAGTGGATATAACGGATGACACTTTAAATCTGGTACTGGACAGGCAACCGACTAGGCGTCTTGAGTGGTGAGTAGCCATGGTTCGAGTGATTAATGGTCTGGTAGACTGGACGACTATCTACACTGCTGTGAGCGCTCTGGAGCGCAGGCGTTACCAAGAGTGGTCTGACTGGGTCTGGTGTTCTGTCCTTGGTTTAACTTGCCTACCGTGGACGCATTCGTCTGTGGTTGTTGCACCGAATCCAAGTTTCCATGGCGGTGTCCCAGCTCCGTTCTGCCATGCCACGGAAGGTTTGGCTCCACTTCTCAGCTTAACCAGTAGGCCATCGCCGGAAGCTCTACGCAAAGCTAAAGCATGGGCGACACGCCATCGGTCTGCGATTTCATCCGTCGTCAGATCTGAGAAGATCACTCCTGAATTTGAGCAGTGGATTGCTTGGGCTGTCCAACACTGGTTCGTACCACATGCACAGTGTCTAGGAGCGTTGTTCGATTTTCAACTGATTCCCCAGATTGCTAGAGTTCTGGGTTGCTCCGAGGACGACCTGGCCTCGGTCCATGTACGAACAGGGGACATCAAGACCGTGCGTGCATGGGCAACGGCTCGCTCCCGAGGTGAGGACTTTGAGCTCGCCCGTCTAGCATATGCCGTTTCCTCGATAGTCAGAGGACGTTCGTATCGGTACCATGCAGTATCGTCTGGTCTCCAGCTGCTGAGCCATCCATTGCGAAATGTCATCCGAGAGACCCGTCCCACGGTGGAGGTTGTACCCCTCAGCAATACTGTGCTCATGCTCGGCTCAATCATCGTGCACGGCGCGTTGAGGCAGCGTGGGGTTAAAGGCCGAATAGCTACGTGGTCCACAGGCGTACGGAAGGTCCACTCTGCTTGGTCTAGACAGGAGGTAGATCTGCGAAATCGAGACAGCTTAGAGGTAGCCCTCTCTGCAGCTGTTGACCAGGCCCGCAATCTTGATATATTGGTCTACCCCAAATATATTGAGGAGCTTGTCGAAATCGCTGTCGTTGCTGGACTTGGAACATTGGGGTTTTTCCTTTCGCCCTGGCACGGGCTAGCGCTCTCAGCAGGATACTATGTTGCAGGACGCAACTTCGGGGTAGGCGGTATGGTGGCCTCGAAGCTGCTTGCCACTGAGAAAAGGATCCGCGACCTTGCCTTGTGCCCGCCCGGTAGTCTCCACATCGGACCGACGCGCGGCTTGGAGTTGCCCCGCTGAGCTCTCGCGATGTTCGCCGTCATTGGGGAGCGGACACGAAATGGTTATGATCTAAGCTGCGTTTTGGAGGCTGCCTCCGACTGGAGAGAGACAGCCTGACGTACCCTCTTGCAGCCCGTTTTGCCACAACCCGCACTGGCCGGTTTTAAACCGACCGATGACAGTTGAGCCTGACCTATGTCTGAGTGTGTATCTCAGGCTGGGGAAGTACTCTTATCTCAGGCAAGTGGTCGGGATCAGCCCGCGTCAACATAGTTGACACCGCCAATTGACCTTGGAGAGATCCTTGCCGTCTTCTTGAGTGGAGTAGTCCCGGCAGGACGAACGGCCGACCAGCCGAGCAGAACACGGTTGCCCCGCTCAGGATCTTGCTGTATGATCGGGCAGGTGTGGTAGGTGATTAGATGACAAGCCTAAATCTCGCTCCGGAAGGCAATGATACTTCGCACATGTCCTTTGCCGCCACAAGGCTCGAAGTGAGGCATTGAAGTTCATGGAGCTGTTTGCAAGCCTAGTGTTCATAACCGGCCCCGTGATCCTTGGTGTGTGGCTCAGCATGCTTGGGAATGTGCGGAAGAAAACTAAGATCGGCGTATGGATCGCCTGCGGTTTCTTGTGTGGTATGGGGGTGTATCAGCTGGTGAGTGATTGGCGTGAAAGCAAAGAGCAAGAGGTAATTGCCGACTATTACCGACAGGTATGGGAGAAAGATTACTTGATAGGATTGGGTCGCACCGAACAATACGTCGATGCTCTTGGAGACAACCCCCTGTTGCAGGACTGGGTGAAACAAGGGCACGATTATTATCAAGAGCATAGGTTCAGAGAGGCGATTGCCAAATACTGGAATTGCCTTGATCATCCGCTTGCCACTGCGGCGAACATAGCTGCAGCTCGCGTCCTAATTGGCAATTGCTACTACTCAATTTCCGATCTGGCAAAGGCCGAGCATCATTACAAAGAGGCTCTGAAGATGGCGAGAACGGTGAAGGATGAACAAGAAGGCCTACGAGCGGCATCGGCAGCGCTGTGCAATCTGGGTCTGGTTTGCCACGACTCAGGTAGGCCTGAGGACGGACTGAGCTATCATCAGGAAGCATTAGAGGCTAATCGGAGACTGAGGAATGAGCGCGGTGTAGCTGATAATCTTGGGAACATGGGGTACGTGTATTTCGTCCTGGGTAAGTTTGATAAGTCCCGCCAGCATTTTGAGTGGGCTTTGGAAATTTACAGGAAGATCCCTTACGAGATAGGGGAGGCATGTGAGCTCACCAACGTGGGTCAGCTTTATCGTTACATGGGGAGGCCTGAGGACGCTCTTGGATTTCTTAACGATGCCCTCGAGTTGCATAGAAAGCTAGATTATGACCAGGGGGAGGCAGGTACTCTGAAGTTGTTGGCCCTCGTCTACCACGACCAAGACCGGTTTGAAAAGGCTCTAGGGTGTGTTGAGCAAGCCCTAGAGATTGAGCGGGGGATAGGACACGAGCAAGGGATTGCGGCGGCTCTCTGTTGTCTTGGTATTGTTCATCACGACTTGGGTGATCTTGAGGAGGCTCTCCGGTACCTGGAACAGGCGTTAGAGATTGACCGGAAGATAGGCTGCGTGCCTGGAGTGGCGGATGATCTCAGGTACTCTGGTCTCGTGTATCGTGACCAGGGGAGATTGGAGGAAGCCTCAAGGTATCTCGAGGAGGCATTGGAGACTGACCGCGTGATACGTTTTGAGTTCGGGATTGCGGAAGATCTTCGCGGCCTTGGAATTGTCCGATATGACCAGGGCAGGTTGGAGGAGGCCCTATCGTATCTGGAAGAGGCGATGCTCAGACTCGAGAGCATGGGGACACAGCTATACACAGAAAGCGTACGAGAAGCCGTCTGTATCATACGAGAGACAGTAAGAGGAGTGGACAATCTCCCTAATCGGTAAGGATGCTCCCATGCGACGTGCGCACTCAGCGGACTATGACATTCGGCCTCAGCTGGACGGGCCACGGAATTGACGTGGCCTACACTGCAATTCCAGTGGTTACTCCATCCGGTGACAGTGACACCCTTGCTTGGCTTCTCGCAATCCGCTTTGCCGCAATCCTCACCACATCCCACAAGACCACGCTTTCAGACATTTGCCCGGGGAGCCACATCTCTTTGAGTAACTGCCGTTGCTTCTGTAAATGTTCCCGTGTCTCAATCTCCTCGGCGACGCGGTTGGGCAGACTGTGCCTGAGCCGGCTGGTTTCATTGGTCTAGGGGGCGCGGCTCAGCGG
>JBDRNT010000029.1:0-25239 GCA_043810925.1 Candidatus Eiseniibacteriota bacterium | reverse complement strand
ATGGGTGACTGGTGCAGTGAGGCACTGACACCAAAACCTGCGAAGTCCCGGCAATGGCTGGACGCTGATCACTCAGTTATAAGGGGTGAGATCACCCCACCCCGAGGGCGGCGTATGCCCTATTGACAGGTGCCTCTTAATGGGTGACCCCAGCAGTTTAGCGGAGGACTATCACCTTGTTTGTCGCGGCAAAGCCGGCGGAGCGCATACTGAGGAAATATACGCCGGGAGCAAGGCTTGCGCCGTAGTCGACGGTGCGCGAGTACCGCCCCGGTTCGAAGACCGAGTCCGCAAGCGTATCGACCGATCTTCCCGTCACGTCGAAAAGCTCAATCGATACGCGCGAACTCCGGGGTACATCGAACATTATGATACCGCGTGAGCTCATCGGGTTCGGGCTCACACCGTGCAGCGCAAAGGTCGTGGGCATGACCTCCAGGTCGTCGTCATCTATATCGATTGATGCGAGATCGTCGGTGATGGTTATGTCGTCAACGTACCAGCCTTCACGCACAACACTACCGTCAGAGCCGAAACTGAATCCGATCCTCGCACTACCTTCGTAAGCCGATAGGTCGAATACTACCTCCGTCCAGACGTTCGTCCAGGCAAAGCACGGGGTTCCCGGTTCAAAAGGGAAACTCGAATTGAGCGAAATCAAATATGGATAGCCGCCGACCGGGGTGATCTGGGTCCATGTCTCACCGCCGTCGGTTGAGATCTCGACAATCGCACCATCCCAGGAATAACCTCCACCCTGGAGTTCAGCTTGTATCCAATGCCAGAATGTAAGCGTGGCATTACTGCCGAGACAGAGTGCCGGGGTCATGAGCCTGCCGTGACTGTAGTTCGAGTACTGCAGGGAATCTTCCCCGCCAAACTTGAAAGAATAGACCCCCGCAGGTGTATGGTTCCTGTAATCCTCAAGATGCCAGTTATCGATACCACCGTCACCAAGATCTGCATGGGTCCATCCGCCTATCCCGCTTTCGTAGTCTTCTTCAAGCGTTCCGCCGACATAGACGGCAGTGCTTTCGGCGGCATGTCTGCCGCTGGCGAACTGAATGTCGAGATTGAGGTCTATCCTGTGAAACTTGGGACAGTCAGGCGTCAGTTCGATCACGAACGGGGGCAGGGGTTCTCCCTCCCCGCCT
The DNA here is from genome assembly GCA_043810925.1 of Candidatus Eiseniibacteriota bacterium. Taxonomy (GTDB): domain Bacteria; phylum Arandabacterota; class Arandabacteria; order Arandabacterales; family Arandabacteraceae; genus Arandabacterum. Next base: position 24,085 of record JBDRNT010000029.1, on the reverse strand, counting down.
GATACTATCAGGGCTATGTACGCACTATCGTCTTCGATCACGACATACGGATCCGACTCCGTCAGAAACACCGTCACACCCTCGCCATCACCTGAACCCATATTGGTTAGCGTAAGTGTGAGCTCAAAAGTCTCACCGGTTTCCACGCACCCGTCACCGTTGCCGTAGAGAGTGTCGGCCACCGTGATGCCCGTGATTGCGAGATTCGGTGCACTTATAGGAATGTTCAAATGCCTCGTTGCCGTGCTATCCAGGTGGACAATCTCCAGGTCGAAGGCAACCAGATGACTGTCGGGGGCGGACTCGGAAACCTGGTACCTGTAACTCCAACCAGGTGATATCGTGCTGTCGGGAGCAATGTCCCCGTAGCTTCCCGATGAGTCGATGACGACGACATATGGATCTGTGGTGCTGAGCTCCGCCGATACGCTGAAGGCTGAATCCTGACCGACATTCTTGAGCAGTACTGCGGATTCGATTGTCTCTCCGGCATCCACACCGGCGTTTGAGTTCCCGCTGCTTCCTCCCGACATGTCGTCATCGATCGTGAAGTCCTCCACTATCACCAGTGGATGAGTCGCCGTCGTAACCGCTATGGTGTCGAGATGTGAATAGAAATTGTGTGCCGTGACCGCGACCTGGAGCGACCCCGGCTCCAGAGCAACGGGATCGAGATAGACCACACCGCTCGCATCCGTATACCCGAAGCTGTAGGTGGTGTCGCTGAAAACGCCGACCCTCGCTCCCTCGACCGGATCGATACCGTCTGTAACCGTCATAGAGATTTCATTGTCGGACACGTGTATGACATCCGGGTGAATGAGTGTCAGGTAACCGGGTGTATCCGTCCAGATATCCATGGCAGGATCACCCAGGAGCACGAGCTCGTAATATACCCATCGCAGCGACCCGATGTTGATGTTAACGATGTTGTCGATCTTTGAATCATCATTGGCCTTGCCTATCGCCGTCAGACCCTCTCCGAACAGGGCATCGAAGAACTGCCTGTCATAGTATTGACTTCCCCCCTGGGTGCTGGCATGCGCACCCCACCCGTAACGCGTGTTGCCGATATAGGCGACTGCGCCGTTCTCGATAGATGTGAAGTACTCACCCAGACAATCATCTATATAGGCGCCGCTGGCCGTCCGGTTGTCAAAGGCACCCGAGTAGCAGCCCTGGGTGTAGATGATCAGATAGGAGTTCGACACGCCGTCGTTTGTAAACCTCGTCGTCACATCGCTGTTGTACATTCTGAGGCCGTAGGTGTTGGAGGAATGTCCCATATGGTTCACGAGATGCCGCCCGCCGTTGAGCAGCGGGATCAGATCTTCCTTGTCCCACTCCAGCGGATTGAGATCGCGATCGTAGAGGGTGTGAACCGTGTAGGCCGGCGGAAACCCCACTGTGGTGTAACCGTGTGCGGATGAGCCATCCTTTATCTCATCTTTGTAATCCCCTCCCCAGGTGGGATCACTCCACAGAAGCTCCCCGACCATCTGCGCGACGTCTATTTGGCTCACGACGGGCGAGTTCTCATACTTGAGAACCTTACTTACAAAGTTCGCCGCCTCAGCCGAATCGCTCACGGAGGCCCGTCCGACGCAGACCTCGGGCATCAGATCGGCCTCGTCGGACTCGCCCCAGAGACCGTCTTCGTCATCATTCCAGTTGCCGTCCAGCGCCGCATAGTATAGATCTGATGCTATATCTTCATCGACGTAGTCACCGACCGTAGCATAGAGCCCGCGGTGCGGGATAACGCTCTCGTCACCCGCCAGCAGCACGTACTCGGTCCCCCAGTTCTGGTAGGCGTCTATTATGAAATTCCTGATCTTCTCGGGCTGGTCCTGACCGCTGTATTGTCCGGCGATCTGTCCCGCCGCAACTATCTTGGTGCGTAGCCCCCTGTTTTCTCTGTGCTCTTTGAGAGGCTCAAAAGCCGGGAAAAACGTATTGTGCGTGATGATCACATAGGGATACGTATCTTCAGGATCGACCAGACTCGACAGCGTCCTGAAACGTCCCTCCGGCCGCACATATGAGGCAGCCGCCGATACGTCGCCGACAACCCTGGCCACCGCTGCCCGGTCATCTGTGCCAACCCGGAGAGTCCGGCGCGAACGCGAAAGTGCGGCCGGATCGGGAGCCGTCTCGACTGTCACCTCCAGGCGACGCGCAAAGACGATCGTCCGGCTGGCACCGATGTAGGTCACGGGGTAGACTCTGATGAATGCGATGCTGTATCCGCGGTATATTTCAGTAGTAACATGGACGGCTCTCCGGGCGGGAAACGGTACATCGCCCATATAGATGCCATCGTCCCTGATGGTGCGGGCCCCTGAGCTTCGCATGCTCAGCGGCACCTGCGCCTGAGCCCACTCGATAGGAAGATCAAGCCTGATCTCCTCCTCCCCGGAGGCGCTGACATTCACGGCCACCACCTCTTCCCCCTGGGGGAGCAAAACCTGCAATCCATGGGCGGGAAGAAGTGGCTCTCCAGGGTTCCCGATCGCCGCAATGCCCTCTATGGCAACAAGGGAAGTGTTATCCTGGTTGGTCACCACCGGAGACGGGAAGTCAAGACGCTCTACTATGACCGATGCTCCGGCCGGCGCAATATGGGAAAGAAGTAGACATAATGCAAATACTGCTATAACCGGTCCAGTTATAGCAAGGCGCTGTTGCTCTTTCATCTCTTTTCTTCTCATTATAATAGAGAGCGCGCCCTTATGGCTCGCTCCAATACAAATTGTACCATACTTCGGCCCCGGTGTCAAAGCATTTGGGGTCAGAACCCGGGGTCAGGCTTTGAATTCTGGAATCAGGCACTTAAGAGAAGGCCGCAATATCTGACCCGGGCCTCAAATTCAAAGGTTCCCTGCGTTGCTTGAGAGAACATCTGATTCCAGAATTCAAAGCCTGACCCCATCAGCGGATCAAGACGAGCTTGATGGTTGAGTTAGCGCGGGGGGTTTCAACTTTGAGGAAGTAGACTCCGCTGGGTACCACGCGACCCCGGCTGCCACCGTCCCACACGAGGTTCCCCCAACCCGGATAGGCTGTGCCGTCCATCAGCGTGGCCACGTGCCGGCCTCGTATGTCATAAACGCTCGCGCGCACCTTAAGAACCGCCCGGATCTCAAACTTGAGTACCGTGCTTGCACTGAAAGGATTGGGCGCAGCTTGCCCGAGACCGAGGTATGCGGGATCTACGAAGTTGCTTGTACCGGGTGCTCCGGCCGAAAGACGAAACGTTCCAAGCTGTGTTACCGTTGCGCTGACGGTCCCCACCGTCGGATCGACATACGACGTAAGCGGTCCCACTCCCACATGTTCTATATAGATCTGATCGGGTGACAAGCCGCTCAAGGCATCGATGCCGTCGTAACTCATCTCAAGGTGAGCACTCCGCCCGCCAAGCAATCCCGAGGGGCTCAGATGATAACCAGCTGCTTCCCCATCGGGCGCAACATAAGTGACACCATGGTCATCTTCCGGGTCATCAGGGACAGCTGCCGGGAAGACCAGGACATAAGCGTCTTCCGACACCGTGCCGGGAGGTACACTCAACATCAAGCGACCGCCCCGACTCTGAACAGTACCTCCTCCACCCTTCGAGACCAACCCGACCGAGAGTCCGGCAGTCACACACGTGGTGTTCGCAGCAAGATCCGAGGCACACGCAGCAATCGAAATCGAATCCATCTGGCCAACGATTTTGTAATCCCCCCTCCACACATTACCGGCTGCCCCAACCATCACCATCGCAGCCTGCCCTCCCTCCACTCGAACATCAATGCTCGCAGAATCGAGCTCCTCGGAACCGACGAGGTAAAGATCGAGATACCAGGTGAGATATGGATTCTGAAGAACACCAATGGAGAGATCAGGGGGAACATCATCTGGACCCCAAGGCATGGCTGCCCGCATCACCGGCCCGGAGAGCGTATCAGGAGGGCCCAGAGATACAAACCCGCTGTAGTAATACGTCTCACCGCTGGCGAGACCGTTGTGGAAGAAGTTGTCCCAGGCCCCGGGTGGGGCTTCAAACCAGCCATCATGCGCATTCGGCACCGGCTCGCCATCGGTCACCGTCAAGGGGAATCCACCGGTAGAGAATCTGATGTGGGTGGACTTGAAGTAAATGCTTGGTGGATTTGCCCATAACAGGTACACCCGACGGTCAAATGCTCTCGCCTCAAAGAACTGCAGGGTATCGGGGCCCCAAGCATACTCCATGGCCGCTGAATCGTGCACCGCGACCGAGTGATTGCGACTTTCATCATACGCCCAGGCTGTGTAGTAGTAGGTCGACCCAATTGATACTTCCGCATCTATATAAATACTATCCGAGCCGGGTTCGCCCTCAAACCAACCGTTGTTGCCGTTCTTCACATGGAGAGCACCGCGACTCGGATCAGTAGGATACTCTGTGGTCGATACGCTTATCAGTGTTTCCACAAAATCCTCATCCGAGGGATTTATCCACTCCAACCTGACGCCCTCTGGAGAAGCGGTTGCCGTGAAGCCAAGTACCGGACCCGGATCGGTTGAATCGGCAGGCGTAGCAGAAGCAAAGGCAGCCATCGAGTAGTCGGCTGCCGCGTCATAAGCGAAGGCGCTGTAATAGAGCGTGATGCCGTTTGTCACACCATGGTGAACGAAGAACGTGTCGGTTCCCGCCGACCCAGTGAAGTGTCCATCGTTCGCGTTGGGCACCGGGTGACCGTCAGCCGGGCCCTCAGGGTAGTCGGATGCTGAGTAGCGTACGATAGTTCCTTCAAAGACCTCAGCCTCCGGGTTCCGCCACTCAAGGCGCACCAACGTATCCGCCGAGGTCGCGGTGAAGTTCATCACCATCCCGGGGAACTTGTCCCGCCAGCGGGCGATGTAGAATGAGGGCTTGCCACCGGCATACTTGAAGTCACCCCCGGCGTAGAGGTCACCTTCATACACGGCAAGCGCATCGACCGTGTTATCCACAGTTCGATACAAGTAAGCTTCATAAATGCCGATACCCGATCCAACAGGGTTCCACGATGATCCGTTCCATCTAGCTATGTTCCAGGATTCCCTTCCATCCGCATGCCGGAAACTCCCGCCGACAATCAAGGTGCCGTTGTAGACGGCGAAGTCACGAACATGATGGAAACTGCCGCCGTCCAGACCGCTACCAAGCGGGTTCCAAGTCTCACCGTCCCACCTGGCAACGTATTTAACCCAGGTCTCGCCCGATAGATTGAAACTGCCGCCTGCAATAAGGTCCCCGTCAAACACCTCAAGACTCGAAACCGCATAGTCTGTCCTGTAACCGCTACGTCTCAAGCCTTGACCGAGCGGTCTCCAGCCAACCCCATCCCAGGCCGCCACATTCCGCGCCTCGGTCCCACTGATTTCCGTGAAATACCCTCCCGCAACCAGTTCGTCACCCGAAACCTTAAGTGCGGCCACATACTCGTCCGCGGCGGGGATTCCAAATGTGTTCCAGGTCGTCCCATCCCATCTCGCAACAACACTGCCCGAGGCGATCAGCACATCGTTATAGACCTCGATCGCCCGGATGCCATCATCGAATTTAGTCGTAAGCGTGTCCCATGAGACTCCATTCCACCGCTTGACCACCTGACCATCCACACCGACGAGGCTGCCCTGATAAGTAGTCAGAGCTGTGACTGACTTCTCCTTCCCGACCCAACCCTCTCCTAAAGGTGTCCAGGACGAGCCGTCCCATCCGGCTATCCGAATCACAGGGAGATCGCCGGCCGCGGTGAAGCTGCCGCCCACGATCAACCTGTCATTGTGTACGTGTAGAGATTTCGCTTTGCGGTCCAGTCCCTGACCGTATCCGACAGGATGCCAGGCTTCCCCGTCCCACATTGCCATGTTGTAAACAAGCTGGTTGCCGGCATGGGTGAAATCGCCCCCAACAAGAAGAACGTCATCAAAAGGAATCAGCGCATGAACCGTACCATCCAGACCCGACCCCAGCGACGTCCAGGATTCTCCGTCCCAGCATGCTATGAAGTCGGCAAGGGCACCATCGGCTTGGCGGAACCTCCCACCGGCAACAAGATTGCCGTCATAGACAGCAAGTGCGTTTGTGGTCGGGACTTCCCCATCCACATATCCTCCCGCCTCGAAACCGGTGGAGTTCCATGACGATCCATCCCAGTATGCCAGCCGGTCAACGTCAAAACTCCCGGCTTTCGAGAAGACGCCTCCGGCGTAGAGATTGCCCTCATATACGGTCAGGGCCTTGACCCTCTGGGAGGCCCACGGGTCGCTGATATCGTCGTCAATGCCGGTACCCAGGGCTGACCACGTGGAGCCATCCCAGGTCGCGATCCTGTTGGCACCTACCTCCCCGGCCTGGGTGAACCTGCCGCCGACGACCAGCTTGCCGTCGTACAAGGTCATGGCGTATACGCCCGCGTTCACAGTGCTTCCTAGAGAACTCCAGGTCTCACCGTTCCACTGGAGAATGTGGCTGTCCGGGTTCCCTGTTTGAGTCCCAAACCACCCACCTGCAAACAATCGACCGCTATACTCCGCCAGGGCAAAGACATAGTGCGGGAGGCCCTCACAACCCGAACCCGGCCCGCCATCCCATGCACGTATCCCCGCTCCTATTCGTTGCCAGGCACTGCCGTCCCAGTGCCAGATGCATTGCCCCCCACAGGTACACCTTACGCCGGCGATCACATCGCCGTCGTAGACCCCCAACACCCGCACATCCCTGAAATCAGAATCCAAAGACGCCCAGTCCGAACCGTCCCATCTGGCTATCCCCGTCGACCTGACAGATCCGATCCCCTGAAAGTCGCCCCCGACAACAACATCTCCGTCATGCAGAACGAACGACATCACCAAGCCATCGGCACCGGGCCGACCGAAACCATCCCACCACTGGCTGTCGATGGGGACAGGGGGCGGATCGATAGCACCCCCGAGAACCTCGAAGGACATGTCCTCGAGTGAGAGACTGTCGGCAGCCCAGAGATTTCCGACGGTGGTGAGAATGGACAGAGTGAAGAGCGGGAGCAAGATCAGGCGAGACATTAGATTACTCGCCTCCTCGAAGCGTCGAAATCACGCTTAAAGCGAATTACCTGGCCAGGTATCCAGCGCTCACTGTAATTGTACCCCCGCCCCCCCACCAATGTCAAGGGCTGGGGTCAGGCTTTGAATTCTGGAATCAGGCACTTAAGAGAAGGCTTCAATATCTGACACGGGGTTCAAATTCAAAGGTTCCCTGCGTTGCATGAGAGAACATCTGATTCCAGAATTCAAAGCCTGACCCCAGTTTTATCTGGCGGATTTGAAGCGGTCGAGTTGCCCCTTGTAATAGGTGCTCTCGGGATCAAGCGCTGCGGCCTTTTCCCCGGTCGCAATCGCCTCATCGATCATCCCGAGCCGGAATTGGACCTCCGCTAGCGTATCAAGTATGTATGCGGCCTCAGGCTGGAGGCCGACGGCACGTTCCGCGGCCTCAAGGGCTTCATCAAGAAACAGGTCGGCGGTCCCGCAGAACCACGCGAGCCCGTTAAGGAGATCGGCGTCATCCGTTTTATCCGCCAGCGCCCGCTTGAGCATCCCTCCCACCACCTTTCTCTCCCTGTCAGCGAGATCGGCCCGGCCGGTGGAGTCGTAGTAGGCGACGTACCTGGTATGCGCAAAGAGAAGATCGGATTTCTCATGCAGGCGGTACAGTCTTATCAGCTCGTTTATCGGATCGGTATGATCTTCAACCCTAAGGTCGACATAGCGGTAATTGTACTCGGGATAGGTCTCGCTCGGCCGGACTACAAGCAGCGCAGCCGATTGCATACCGCGCTTGTCACCACCGGCCGCCTGCGCTGCAACCAGAGCCCCAAGCAACCTTTCCGCCAGCTCGCCCCCGGTCTCCTCGAAGGCTGTCGCCATTGAAGTCACGACCTCCTCTGAGGCCAGGATATTACCCTGACACGCATAGCCCGTCCCCGTCACGCCGCCGGCCCAGACGAGACACTCCGAACCCGTGAAATTGACCGGGGCGCCACACCCGTCTATTATCCCTATCTGCCTGTTCTCCCTCCCCGGATCGGACTCAAGCAGCAGTTCAAGCACTTCGCCGCTTCCAAGACCGCTCCTGAGCATGTCAAGACCGCGCGGGCCGAACGACTGGTTCGTCTGAGCCTGGGTGGCGATCGCCCCGACGCCGGCCTCGGCCCAGGCGACGGCGGCGCCGACACCGAAGGCCCTGGATTGGACTACGACACCCAGCTCACCCGTTACTGAATCATAGGCAACGATAGAGAAGGTCCCGGTGGGGCGCTCCGCCCGGCATGAGCAGTCTGGAATCACCACCACGCACACAACCAACACCGCAAGCACCATAGCCTGGATCTTCATCTCTACACCTCCTTGACAGCCGGACGGCCGGCATCACTGTCGATCGAGATCGGCGAGTTCCTTCTCCAAGAGGTAAAGATTTACGACATCGTCTTCGTTGTATCTGAGAAGCATCTTGAGCGCGCATTTGTCACCGTGGCACCACTCGTCCCAAAGCCTCATCGCATCCTCACCCGTAAGTCCATCGCTTTCCCGGCCGATTCCTAGGTGCTTTTCGACCACCTTAAGCCCACCGTAGAGACCATGCCGGTGGCAATGATCGGCGAGATCGGTGCTCCGGAATGCCTGACGCAGATCGACGCCGAGCGAGCGGTTTATGACAGGCAGATCGAATCTGTGTCCCCAGTAGGTGACCAGCTCCTCTGTTCCATCGAGTGCTCCCAGGAGGGAGTCGCGGTCTATGTCCGGGTAGATGATCTGGTAAAGACCGTCCGGTGGACGGAATATGCCCAGCACGGTCATGTAACCGTCGTAGGAGGTTTCAATGTCGAGATAGGCCTTGTCAAACAAGGTCTCAACCCTTGGGCACCAGGACGTACCTGCTGATGTACTCCCTCAGCCCATCAATGGTTTCCAATGAGAACCCTCTCGCCGCGAAAGGATCCTCCAGACACACGTGGTCGAAGAGAACGTGAGGAACAAGGTACCCGTCTTCGGCTACCTGATCGAGGTAATCGAAGTAACGGGTATCACACGAGATCGAATCCCGCTGTGACAGGACTTTCCAGGCTGTTGCCAGGGCCATGTAACAGTCAATATCCTCTTCGTATGTATGCACATATCTCGGCACGCCCAGGTATCGCTTGTGCTTGCCTTCGTAACGCCAAACGGCTCTCTGCGAGGCGAACACGATCCACGCCGCCGCCTGGACCGGGCAATCTTCGAGTGATGCATCAACAACGATGTCATAGTGTCTGCCTGCGGACTTTCTGGTCATGCCGAGTTCAGGAGCATCATGTGTTGCTACAGTGAAGTCCCTGACCTCACCCAGGACATGAAGATTCTGCCATGCACCCAGGTTGACTCTGTCGAAGATTACAGCGTCGATCAAGGCCCGCCTGGCCTCCTCAAGCCTGCCCATCAGCATCAGACACCTGGCCAGTCCTACCAGCGCGTCCGAGTCGGTGAAATCGCGATTCAGGATCCTGCCGTAGATCCCCACAGCCTCCTTGACCTTGTGGTCGTCCAGGAACATCTCCGCAGACAGCAGTTGCGCCGGTCTGAACTCCGGGTCTATCCCCAGCGCCAGCCGCAGGTGCTTGACCGCTATTCCGCTGGCACCTGCGTCGTACCGCCGTCTGGCTTTGAAGTACTCAGTCTGCACCCGGGCTGCGTCAGACTGATGCTCCAGCGAACCGGCCTCGACTGCAGCCGCCTTAAGATCGCCGACCAGACCGCCCGCAAGGTACGCGGAGGCATGCAGGGTTTCCATGCTGTCTGCGATCGTCTCGAAGCCGATGTGATAGATGCGTGGCGATTTCTCGAGGATCTCGACGGGATTGACATTCGCCCCCGGCCCGCCCGCAAGCCGTGGACTGCAGGCAAAAGTCAGAAGCAGTGGTAGAAGCAGCAACATCCTGATCGATGTACCGTTCCAAACACATCGTGCAGCTTTTGTAAACATATGCGGATAGAATAAGTGATTGCCGCGCCAAACCAAAGGGTTTTCTCAATGTGTTGTGGGTCCGGCCACATTTGTCTGGCAATCGACGGCGATTTGGGTTATTTGAGGACATGTGGGGCGGGTGGGTATCACCGACGGAATCAGCACTGAAACTACGGACACAGGAGTAGTGACATGAGAACATGCGCAGTTATCCTTGCTTTTGTCTTCCTCGTGGCATTGGATGCTTATGCTGAAGTTGATCTACCGGTAATAGCCATACATATCGAAGAGCATGCCGACCGTAGCTGTGACCACAACCTGCCTGTAATCGATGAGAACTCCATAAACTCAACTTATGATGGGGTAGGCAGGATCGATGCCTTCGTCGTATTGCTACGGTACGGAGAGGCCAAGGCCATCTCATTCGCTCTGACCTGGCCCGAAGCATGGGGCAGCGGATCATGGCATGACTGCAGCCATTTGAAGATCGCAGACATAAGCTCACCCGGTGATGAAACAAGCATCCTCTGGAAGGACTGCGCGATGGATACGGTACCACTGATCGTGGGTTGGCTGACCCTCACAGTGACAACACCGGGAACCATAGAGATCGAGCCGGAGCACAAGCAAGGTGCCATCGCCCTGGCCGACTGCAATGAGATCGCCCCCTCGATGTCGGAGATCCTGCTATCAGCAAGGGGTGGAGCCGGTGGTGTCAAGGGCGATGACTTTGCTGAAATCACCACGATCCGGAATCGCAACTGGTACGTCCGTCCCGATTCCACCGGTGACATGGCGACCATCGACGAGACTATCCACAAAGCGCTGCCCGGTGACACGGTTTTTGTCGAAGGAGGTACGTACAGGGAACATCTCGTCTTAAGAAAAGGCATTGTGATCCTCGGAGGCTGGGACCGTGATTTCAAGGAAAGGGACCTTGATGCTACCCCCAGTATCATCGACGCCACGGGCTTTCATGCCGGTGTCAGGGTGATGTTCGGGGAGGATTCTACAACCGTTTTTGATGGCTTTGTGATAACGGGTGCATCAGGCAAGTCGGGAGGCGGCATCGCACTGACGAGCAGTTCCTCCCCGATCTTAAGAAACCTCATTATCCACTCCAACACTGCCACCTATGGCGGCGGCATATCCTGCCGTGCGTCCTCACCCACGATCCAGGACGTGTTGATCACCGGGAACAGCGCAAGTGCAGGCGGCGGGATCTATTGCGCTACGGGAGCCTCACCGCTTATCACCAACACTACGATTGCCGGGAACAAGTCCTCCCACGGGGGCGGGATCTTCGCAACGGAGGGTGCTTCCCCTTACATAGAGAAATCCATCATAGCCGGTCACGACGACGGGCATGCGGTTTTCATGACCGACGCGACTTCGCGTGTCTCGCTGTCATGCTGTGATCTGTGGTCGAATCTGCCTGCCGACTTCGGTGGCATTACCCTCGAACCGGCACTGTTCAAAGACGGCATCTCAGAAGACCCCGGGTTCGCCGATCCGTCCAAGATGGACTATGCATTGACTCCGGGCTCGCCTGCTCTTGCCGTCGAAGGCTGCGGGAGAATCGGTGCGAAGCACGCTACCGTACCCGGACCATAAACACACTATGGTGTAGCCGCATTACTGCCGATACAGGGTAAGAACACGAAAGCACGAGGTGAACCGTGAACAGGAAGGCCAAGACAAGGGTCCTTGATGCATGCAAGAAAAACAGAGTGAAGTTCGTCCAGTTATGGTTCACCGATATCCTGGGTCAGCTCAAGTCACTTACTATCACCACATCAAAACTCGCCGCTGCGCTCGAGGAGGGTGAAAGCTTCGACGGTTCATCGGTTGAGGGTTTTGCCAGGATATATGAGAGCGATCTTGTCGTCCTGCCCGACCCGTCGACGTTCCAGATACTCCCGTGGACCCGCGAGGGCACCTGTGCAGCCAGAATGATCTGTGATGTCGTGGATACCGACCTCAGACCGTACGAAGGCGATCCGAGATACATCCTCAAACGGTCGATCCAGCTGCTCGCAAAGAAAGGTTTCGCGCCTTATCTTGGACCGGAGATCGAGTATTTCTATTTTGCCGATTCCAGCTCCCCCCAGGTGCTCGACGTCGGTGGTTATTTCGATCTCACTCCGGCCGATGTCAATATGGAGCTGAGAGAAAAGACCGTCCTGACTCTTGAAGCCATGGGGATACCCTCACACGCAAGCCATCATGAGGTGGCAACCAGCCAACACGAGCTGGACCTTAAGTACGACCAGGCCCTCAAGGTCGCCGATGCAGTGATGACCGCACGCCTGGTAATCAAGGAGGTGGCCCGTCAGCACAACGTGTACGCCACCTTTATGCCGAAGCCTATCAGGAGTCAGAACGGAAGTGGCATGCATGTCCACCAATCACTCTTCAAGAAGGGTAGGAACGCATTCTTTGACCGGAGAGACAAGCACCGGATCTCAAAGATCGCGAAGAAGTACATAACGGGACTCCTCAAACACTCTCCTGAGATGACCACCGTCACAAACCAGTGGGTGAATTCCTACAAGAGACTGGTCCCGGGTTTTGAGGCTCCCGCATACATCTGCTGGGGAAGCAGAAACAGGTCCGCGCTTGTCAGGGTCCCGCTTGACAAACCGGACAAGGAAGCCCCGAGAAGAGTCGAGTTCAGATGCCCGGACCCGGCCTGTAATCCCTACCTTGCATTCGCCGTCATGTTGCGGGCGGGTCTTAAGGGCATGGAGGAAGGCTATGAACTCCCCGATCCGGTCGAACTCGATGTCTATCGTATGAGCCCTGAAGAAAGGGAAAAGCACGGCATCGCCTGCCTCCCCGACAGCCTTTACGCCGCCATAGAGAAGACGGCTCAGAGCACGCTGGTCAGAGAAACCCTGGGTGATGCCCTGTTTGAGAAGTTCATTGAGAACAAGCGAATCGAATGGGACAACTACAGGACGCAGGTCACACAGTACGAACTGACCAAGTACCTTCCCATACTCTGAGAGTATCCTCTGCTAAAGCCCCTCCCCACCTCCTGCCGATACCAAAGGTAGGAGGTCGTAATACAGCATACCATGAGAGTACTCATTGTCGATGACGACAAGCATGTACGTCGTCTCGTGCGGACCCTGCTTGAGGGCGAGAACATCGAGTGCCACGAGGCGGAAGACGGCATAGCCGGTCTGACCGCCGCACGTGAGCTTCACCCCGACATAATGCTCCTTGATGTCATGCTGCCGGGGCTGGACGGGTACAAGGTATGCAGAATGCTCAAGTTCGACGAGAACTTCGCTGATATCACGATAATAATGGTGACCTCGCGGAGCCGGTCGAAGGACAAGGAAATCGGTCTCGAGACCGGTGCCGACTTGTATATCGCCAAACCCTTCAAGAACGAGGAACTCCTCGAGGCGGTCAGGCGATTCGCTGGATCCAGACAAGAAACCGAGTAGGCGGCCGAACAATGAAAAGCCAGAGCACGCTGTCCCAGACAGCCGAGCCTGAAGTCATTACATCTGAAGTCAGTACTGACGATCAGGCACCTGCTGCAGGTCGCGACGTACAGACTCTGTTCAATGAGAAGCTCAAAGTGCCGTCGATAGACCTGTCTCTCTACCTGATCGACGAGGATGTCGCGAAGTCGGTTCCCGAAAGAATCGCAAGAAAATACACGCTTGTCCCGGTTTTTAAAATCGACAACAACCTGACGATTGCGATGGCCGATCCGATGGACGTGTTCGCAATAGATGAGGTCCGGGCCATTACCGGGTGCATCGTGGAGCCGGTCCAGGCATCGCCAACCGGAATCGAAAACGCCATCCAGCAGTACTTCGGTGCACCGGGAGCTACCGAGGGAGCGGAAAACAGCGACGGGTCCAGGCAAGGCACGTCATCCACAGGCCTGATAAGCACAATGATCGCAAGGGCGGTCAAGGACGGCGCGAGTGACATCCATATTGAACCCGAAGAGAAAAGCGTGCGTGTCAGGCAGAGGGTCGATGGCACCCTGTCACAGGTGATGGCGGTGCCGAAGTCGCTCGAATCCTCTCTCGTGACCCGGGTCAAGATAATGTCGAAGCTGGATATTGCGGAGAAGAGGCTTCCCCAGGACGGACGCATTCAGATCAAGTCGGATGGCAAGGATGTCGATATCCGGGTCTCGATCCAACCCACCGTGACCGGTGAGAACATTGTCATGCGTATCCTGGACAGGGCGAGTGTGCTCCTGGGTCTGGAACATCTCGGGCTTGACGCGCAGAGACTCAGCATCTTCGATTCCGCTATCAAGAAGCCCTACGGCATGCTGCTTGTGACCGGTCCGACCGGTTCCGGTAAGACCACAACTCTTTACTCGGTACTCAACCGGATATCTTCTCCCGAGCTCAATGTCATGACGATCGAAGACCCTGTTGAATACAGGCTGAGCGGCATAAGGCAGACCCAGGTGAACACAGCCGCCGGTTATACGTTTGCGAACGGTCTCCGGGCTCTCCTGAGACAGGACCCCGACGTGATAATGGTCGGTGAGATAAGAGACGGGGAAACCGCGGAGATCGCAATCAGGGCTGCACTGACAGGCCATCTTGTGCTGTCGACCCTTCACACCAATGACGCAAGCGGGGCCTTTGCACGCCTGGCGGACATGGGTGCCGAACCATTTCTGATCGCATCGTCCGTTCACTGCGTCCTGGCTCAAAGGCTTGTGCGACTGATTTGTGACCGGTGCAAACGACCGGTAGAGCCGCCCGAGTACCTGTTCGACAAACTCGGGGTCGAGGATAGGACCCACGAATACTGGCATGGGAAGGGTTGCAGGCTCTGCCACCAGACGGGTTACCGGGGCAGAGGCGGCATCTTTGAGGTCCTCCCCATGTCTGCTGCAATAAGGGACGCGGTCCTTGCGAATCGTCCGACAGACGATCTGCGTCAGGTGGCGCAGAGCGAGGGCATGGCGTCTCTCAGGATGGACGGTCTCAGTAGAGCACTCACAGGTGTCACTACACTCGAGGAGGTGTTGCGAGTAACTGTATCGGGCGCTGATCGGGCTCCTGAGACGAGGAGCTCTGAAGATAAGATTTAAAACGGTGGTACCGTCCTGCAGATTTGCCGGGCGGTGAAAGGAGGTCGTAGATGTCTACGCACACCCGTCAGAAGGGTTTCACACTTATCGAGGTCTTAGTTGTGGCCGCGATAATCGGCGTCCTCGCGGGGATTCTTGTTCCCCTGATCTTCGACAGGATCGAGGAAGCCAAGATTTCAAGAGCGGAAGCCGACGTCAAGAGTATCGCAAGCGCGATACTTCTGTTCTACAAGGACACCGGCACGTGGCCGTACAGTAACACCAACGGGGCACCGGTCCAGTACTTCGAGCGCCTGGACTCAAGCAACTCCGCGGACCCTGGTTATTCCGGGGCCGCTTGGCCGGCCGGGCAGTACGACACGTTCTATAACCACCTGACCGCCAATACGAGGAACTACACAGGCTGGAACGGGCCATACCTCGAGACGGTCGAGGCAGATCCTTGGGGCAACGAATACAGGCTGTGGGTCAGGGGATTCTCAAGCGCAACGGAGCACGCCTGGGTCGTATCCGCAGGGCCGAACGGTGACATCCAGACCGATGAAACCGCGGTCACACCCGGTGGTGACGATCTCGCAATAATGCTCCGATAAGCCGGGCATCAAGGTGGAAGAAGTCATGTCATGCCCAGCTACAAGTACAAAGCGAGAGATCGTGATGGCAGAGCACTAACAGGTGTAGCGGTCGCCGATTCCGAGGCGGAAATCGAAGACCAGCTGGCCCGGCGGGATCAGTTCCTTGTCGCCGCAACTGCGATAGCCGACGCGGGACGAGGTGGTGCACCCAAAATGCCCAGGAAAGAGCTGATCGCTCTCACCTCTCAGCTTGGAGTCATTGTCGGAAGCGGTCTCGCCATCCTCGACGGTCTCGAAGACATTGCAGCGCAGACTGAGGAACCTGCCCTCAGACGCACGATAGAAAGCGTAGCGGCCAGACTACGCCAGGGCAGCACCCTGTCCGACGCCATGGCTGCGAACTCAAGGGTGTTCGGATCGCTGTATGTCAACACGATCAAAGCAGGTGAGGAAACGGGGAACATCGTAACCAGTTTCGAGAGACTTGTGTCCTATCTTGAATGGGAAGAGGAAATATCAGCAAAGGTCAAGCAGGCCGCGGCATACCCAATAATCCTGACTGTCCTGCTTGGATCCGTGCTGGTCATCCTCGTCGGGTTCGTTCTCCCGAGGTTCGGCGCGATCTTCGCAAAAAAGGGCTTCCCCCTGCCTCTTCCGACGAAGATCCTTCTGGCGACATCTACGTTTTTGAGGGGCCACTGGCTGGGAGTGTTGGTGGGAGTGCTGGCTCTTGCAGCACTGTTTAAGGTTCTTCCCAGAACAAACGCAGGAGCTCATGCCCTCGACTGGCTCAAGGTCCGTCTGCCGGTGGTGGGCGGACTGACGAGGAAGCTGGCCATCTCCCGCTTTGCCGGCACGCTCTCCACCACCGTGGCTGCGGGCGTGGACATAATTGGATCGATCAAGCTTGCGGGTTCCGCGACCGGAAACACTTACTTTGCACGGATTGCCGACGACGTCGGGGACAAGGTCAGCAGCGGATCGGACCTTGCTGCGTCTCTGAGAGAGACAGGCGTTTTCCCGCCGCTTCTCATTCGTATGATCGGAGTGGGTGAAAAAACCGGCCAGCTTTCGACGATGCTGGATAAGGTCAGCGAGTTCTTTGACCGGGAGATCAAGACAACCGTTGCCAGGCTAATGACCATATGTGAGGCGGCGGTTACGGTGGCTATGGGAGTTGCCGTCGCTGTTGTAGCCCTCAGCGTCTTCTTGCCGCTTTATAAGATGCTGGCACTTGTGAAAAGGTAACCCTCTATGGAAAAGGGATTCACGCTTCTCGAGGTACTGGTGGTGATGGCCGTTGTATCGGTCTTTGCAGCCATCATAGGAACTGTTGTCGGAACATCCATCATAAGTGCTGAGATTGAGGGCACAGATCTCAAGATGGACAACCTCAAAGATGCGCTGCTCTATTACTTCGACGATACCGATGAGTTCCCCACGGACACCGGCAACGCCGTGACCGATCTCCAGTCGCTCATCACGGATCCAGGCGTCACGGGCTGGAATGGGCCTTACATATCCAGCGGTTTTGAGAGCAATGACTTCGTAAGGGACGCATGGGCCAGACCGATCACCTACGACTACACGAGCGGGGCCTTCGCGTGCACGATCACAAGCAGCGGACCCGACGGAATCGCCAACAACAGCGATGACATCGGCGTCACCGTGGACGCGAACTCGGGCTACAGGCTTAAGGCCAACAGGGTAAGGGAGGAGCTCGAGGTGGTGAAGGACGCCGCGCAGGCTTATGCCGGCGACAACGGGGGCGCGTATCCAGGTTCGATAGGCGTCCTCTTCACTGGGAATTACCTGTCCGACGAAAGCTACAGGAGAGATGCCTGGAGCACGAACTACCAGGTGTCCGGTAACCAGTTTATAAGTTATGGACCTGATGGGAGTATAGGCGGTGGAGATGACATCTACCCTTACTGACAGGATCGCCATGGTCGGTAAGAAGGTCGGCAAGGTCAGAACCATGCTCAGGAGGTCCCCGGCCGTCGTGTCAATCGACGAAGGAACCTCCCTGACCAAGGTTGTGCACTTGCACCGGCATGGCGGCCGACCGCACCTCGAGTATCTGATGTGCCTCGAAGGAAGGAACCCCGGTTCTATGGTTCTTCAGGGCAAGCGATCAAGTCCTGTCATAGTCGGGGGTGTAGGCGGTCATGGTGTCAGAACGTTTTTCCTCCGCTTTCCGGATATGCCGCGCAAGGACCTCGATAAGGTCATAAGGAGAACGGCTGCAAAAGAGTCAGGCAGTGATTCTCTCATCGCCTGGAGTGCAAGGCGTACGGAACCGGGACAGACCGAGGTCCTGGCCGCATCGGCGCCTGCGCACATGATCGTCGGGTCTTTCGAGGAAATGGAGCAAGCCGGGACTGCAGTCTCTCAGATCTTTCCCGACGTGCTGGCCTTACACGAGTGCCTGAGGGTGACATCGCCGGAGACCGAGACATCCACAGCAGCGATTGTCAACATAGGAAACAGATGGACCCAGATAGCCGTCGTGGACCGGGGGAATCTGGTCTTCTCAAGATCCGTCGAACTCGGCACCGCCGATATGGTTTCAGGGATATCACGGACCTGCGACATCCCCGAGACGGAGGCGAGCAAACTCATTCTGAGCAAGGGAATCGACATCTCGCACCTGCCGGAGGACCTTCAGGAACGGGCACCGGTGGAAGTGTTGAGAGAAGTGACCGAGCAGATGTCCCGGGAGATTCTCCGGTCATTTGCCTTCATGTCCCGTGAATCGGCAATACCTCTTCCGAAGACAATCTTCATAAGTGGCGGGGGAGCTCTTATACCCAATCTCGGACAAACGCTTGAGGCGGAGACAGGGATAGAAACGCAGATACTGGATCCACTCAAGAGCCTGGAAAACAACGTATCCGACGAACATGCGGACCTCGGACCCGTATTCTGTGTGGCGGTGGGACTTGCACTCCTTGCCGGCCGGAACGAGCCCCTGAATCTTGTGCCCCAGGATCTCGGCACACGCAAGACGAGGAAGATCAGAGCGACTGCAGCGCTGGCTGGTGCTCTGATCTCACTCATAGTGGTTGCTCTGACCGCGTTCGCTCTTAGCTCCACGAAGAGTGACTATGAACGGTTGATTGAGAGCAGGAGTTCCGTGGCCGCATCCCTGATTGAAATGCTCGGACCTGATGATGCGGACAGGGAGTCTCTCATAGAGGAAGAGAGGTCTTACGTCTATTCACTGGTCGTAGAACCCCAACCGGCATGGACCGGCGTCCTGACGGAGATCTCAAACCTGGTTCCGGCCGGGGTGCTTCTGGATGATTTGATCCTTGTACGGGAGTTGTCCGAAACGGGCGAACAGGATGTCTGGAGGCTGGCAGGCACCGGAGCAGTCATCAATTCCGACCTTCCGCCGACCATCCTGACCCAGATGGAAAGTGAGATGGAGAACTCGCCGGTATTCAGGGATGTGCGGGTAACACCCCTGGGATCCACGACACTCAGTGTCAACGGAGAGAGAGTGGACGGTGCGATTCTCTTTGATATGGGCTTGTATCTGGAGTAGACATGAGGTTTTTTCGAGACACAAAGACAGTTGCTACCGTAACACTGGTGTCCGCAGCTGCTATTGTGCTTATCTTTCTGGCCTTGCCTGCACTCGGTGAGCTCAAGAAGGCCAAGGCCGAGCTCCGGCACTGGGAGTTTGAAATCGACCGGTTACGCAATTTCACAGCCCGCGGTACCACGGAGGACCGTGTCCCCGATGCGAACCGTATTCCCGAGACACCTGATGTGGCATCGATGATGAGCGTCACCAAGATTACCCAGAAGGAGATTGAGGTCAGCGGCCTGGCCTTTGAGACCACGCAGACGGAGGAGCGCTTCTTACCGGAGCTCTCGGACGAGAACGGTGATCCGTTCGAGTACCAGTACTCGGAGATCCGGATCTCGTTCGATTCTACCACCCGACAGGCGGCCGCGTTCATTGACTCAATAATGACCGCCAGTCCGGGAGGCAATGTCCAAAGAATCATGTTGACCCGGAGGCAGAACGACCGGAGCCCCATTCATGTCTCCGTTACCATCGGCCTTTGCGGGATACCGAGGTGATAATTGAAGGCTAGACTTGGGAGCAGGCGCGTACAGATAGTGGTAATAGCCGCGCTGAGCCTTGTCATTATTCATAACGCCCGTCATTTCGCACAGCGCAGCAAGACCGGACGCCGACCCGTCGAAATGGAAGTCCCGATAGCCGAGACTCTCGGTCAAGTGGAAGCACCAGGATGGGCTAAGGGTGACCGCGCTGCTGCATCCGGCTGGGGCCGGGACCCGTTCGATCCCACGGGGAAGACAGGAGCTTCGATCACAGAATCCAATCCCGGGCAAAGTGAGGCAATAGTCCGAGCACCGGCCTCACCGCGAATCCGGATCACGGGCATAGGGATGGTTGGTGATACCCGCTTTGTCCTCGCCGGTGACAAGATATTAAGAGAGGGCGACCGCGTTGGAACAGGCACCATTAAGAAGATAGGTACGAAATCAGTTGTCGTCGAATACGGCGGCCTGACGAAGACGATAAACATAGATTAAGCGAGGAGAAAGGTAATGAAGACAAGGATTCGTTTCATGCTTCTTGTCCTCCCGGTACTTCTGATAACGACATCAGCGACGGTTCGGGCAGAGCCATTCAACAGGGATCCGCGGTTCGATAAGCGCGCCTCTGTAAGTTTCAGGGGCGTTGACATAGTCGATGTCCTGAAGGCCTTCTCAGAAGACTACGGTATCAACATCGTCATAGAGGAGGGAATCGAGGGCACGGTCACCGCGAATTTCGATAGCGCAGGAGTAGGTGACGCCCTTGATGCGATCCTTTCAATGGTCGGCTGCGGTTGGGAGCAGCGAGGCGATGTGATTCTCGTTTTCCAATCCAGGCCGATCAGGAAGGTCTTCGCTGTCAACTACACTCTGGATGATGCGTTCAGAGTGGAGCTCGAGAACCTCTTGTCCGACACCGGCAAACTGGTCGTCGATCCTGCATCTTCAAGTGTGATGGTGATCGACAGGCCGGTCCATGTCGAGACGGTTGAGGAGTTTCTGTCCCTGGCAGATCCCGCCAGACAACAGGTGATGATCGAGGCGCGCATAGTCGAAGTCACCCTGGACAGGGACGATGAGATGGGTATCGACTGGAGCCGCCTTGACTACTCCCTCGGGGGTCTCGATAACATCACCGGCACCGCCGTCCAGAACCTGGCGCCTCAGCCTCTTGGGGGGGACCAGCAGTCATCAGGCTGGGACGGATTTGAGTTTGCGGTATCTCACGAAAGGGCGACCTTCCTGCTCCAGGCAATTGCGAAGAACACCAATCTCGATCTCTTGTCCGCTCCCAAAATTGCCACACTCAACAACCGCAGGGCGGTGATAGAGGTCATCGAGAAGATCCCGTATGTCAAGTCATCGACCGACATCGCCGAGGCGGGTTTCATCTCCACCAAGCAGGAGGTCGAGTTTGAAGAAGTCGGGATCAAACTGGAGGCCACCCCGCAGATTGCCCCTGATGGCACGGTCTTTCTCAAGATACGACCCGAGGTGAGTGAGGTGACCGAGTGGTTCGACGGCCAGCCCGTTGTAGATAAGCGTTCGGTTGAGACCAATATCAGGGTCGGTGACGGTGAGACGATCATCATCGGGGGACTCTTGAGAGACGGTGTGACGCAGACCGTCACAAAGGTGCCGATCCTGGGCGATATTCCGGGGTTGCGTATACTCTTTCGCCACAAGACCGAGGTGACGCGCAAGACAGAGCTTCTAATCTTCATAACGCCCCGGATAGTCGCCGGCAACGCCATCGCCGACGATGTGAAGCAGGGCGAGCAGAAGCTCGAAGAGATGAGGGGAAATATCAAGACCGGGCTCTTGCGCTGACAGCCGCCGGACCATCCTGCACGCCTACAGGCTAGCCCCTGCAGAGCCTTTCAACATTGACGCCCACCCGGTGTTTGCTTAGAATCTTTAGTAGAGGCCCTCGGAAATCGACCGGTGGCCTCATATCTCACAGGAAAGATGTGGCGAAAGGGGGCCACGATGAAACGGTCTTTGATCCTGCTGGCGCTTGTTGCCGCACTGAATTTCTTTATCATCGGGGCTGCTCTGGCGGGCAATGAGGACTCCGTCCCACCGGACACCACCTCGGCGGACAGGTTGTTCAATCCGCCGAGGGTGATCACCCCCGAGGGTAGCACGGGCTCCGATGCCGGGACTCCTGACGCGGAGAGGACACAAGTCAGCAAACCGCCGGTGGGATGCGGTGCGTGCTCTGGCTCCGGGCGGACCAGGATCGGTGGAGGTGGGGGGTTTGTACCGGGATATGTCTTCGCAAACCTCGAGGAGATAAATGCCAAGGTGAAGGAGATGGGTATTACCGATCTGTCCGAACGTATCCTGATCCTCGGCGGGAAGGGTTATGCGAGGATCGGCCATTTGATAATAGGCGGTGCCGGCTATGGCGGTGCAACCGAGACAAGCGGCATACCGGATGGCAGCGCAAGACATGCCGAGGCGACAATAGCCTACGGAGGGCTGATCCTGGGCCTGAGCCACGTCGATACGGACTATGAGGCCACCGCGGGTATGCTCTTCGGAGGTGGTTCGATTACGGTCGAACGCAAGAGAAACTCAAGGTATGTGGTCGGATGGAACGACTCCTGGGACCCATTTGCGGCAGACGGGCCCGGTTCGATAGACCCTGAGGACCTGAACATAGCTTCCACCCTGGTGGGGGACTTCATAGCACTTGAACCGTTCATCGAGATAAAGTACTGGCTCCTTCCGTTCATGGCACTTGACTTCTCGGCATCCTACCTGAGAGCCACAATAGGCAAGGGGGAGTGGACAGTGGATAAGGTACGAATCCCCGACTCTCCGGAAACGAATATTGGCGGACCAAGCATTAAGCTTGGCCTACACTTCGGGGTGTAAATACAATGAAAAGCAAATCGATCCTGATTCTCGCGTTCCTCGCTCTTGCGCTGGCCGTTCACTCTTGCAGTGAGGACAGCGGCTCGGGAAACACGGGCCCGAATACGGCCCCATCGACAGTTCTGGTCAGTGCTCCGGCCCAGGGCTCGACCAGCTCATTTCAGGTCTACATGGACTGGGCAGGCACTGACTCCGATGGCAGGGTGGTTTCTTATGAGATAGCATGGCGCAGCGGCCCCTTCGATAGCTCGATGTTCGACAGTCTTGACTGGGGGTCGACCAGCCTGTCCGAGTCGACTTTTGTCGTTCTGGCGGACACCTGCTGCGCAGAGGGTGATTCGACGACCTGGAGGCATACACATACGTTCTTCATCAGAGCCGTGGATGACGATGGAGAACGGGACCCCGAACCGGTCTACAGGAGTTTTATTGCCACAACCAAGGCACCGACGACGGAGATCACGAGTCCGGGAAGCCCGGTTCAGTCAAGTTGCATTACGTTCCGGTGGAGAGGAAACGATGAGGACGGCGAGGTGGTCCAGTATAGGTACGTCTGGAAGCCTGATAACGAGTACCCCGCGGAGCGGCCTCCCGACCCCGAAAACCCGTCGTGGAGTGATTGGGGTACTGTGACCGAGTGGACAGAGGACTTCAAGGACGAAGACAATCCTGCCAGACCTTATAGCTTTTATGTTCAATCAAGGGACAACGCCGGGGCAATCGAAACGGCTTTCAAGCGAAATGAGAACCATCTGATCTTCTACGTGGACACGACGCGCGGCAGCCATCCCTGGATCAAGATCTCCGTATACCGGGGGCGTAGCTTTGACAGCCATAAGGAGTTTTTGGACTCACGTTCGACTTCAAGTCCCCTGGCGATGGAAACACCCATCAACGTGTGGTCCGGCGATACGCTTTCCTTCAGAATCGAATTCAGTGAAGGTGGTGACGCATCCATGCCGACCGGCATCATAATCCAGGAGAATAACGGCGTACAACCGATCTGGTGGGATCCCATCGATGCGGGTCAGACTGAAGCCATTTACCCAGGGCTCGGCGGCCTCTTCACAGTGGGAAGCGGAATTTCTACGCTTCATGTGTGGGTCAAGGATGATTATTGCAGGTTCGGAAGTGAGAGCGTAGCATACGTCAGATTGTCGGGTTCATAGACCGGCCGCGTACGGTCAGAACATAATAAGGCGCCCAGGTATCTTCGCTCCGGCAGCGAATCAGAAACACCCGGACGCTTATCCAAGCCGATCCCCGATTTCTTGATTTCGTACTGCCATTATACCATAGATCCGCCCCCAAGTCAATCACTCGAATTGCCTCATAATAAATGTATTCGAACGGGGTTCGTTGCCTCAAAAATAAAAAGTATTCGAAATATGCCTGCGATAACCTCCGGGAATCGGTGTGATCGGATCTCAGGAGGTAGTGCAGATGGGGATGGACATGAGG
>JBDRNT010000028.1:0-50652 GCA_043810925.1 Candidatus Eiseniibacteriota bacterium | reverse complement strand
ATACATCCGTCCCCCTGGCTTCACTTAGCTCGTTGCCTCACTAAGTGCAGAGCTCGGTTTCGTACTGGCGGCTAACCTTTGTACGCGCTGGATTCTCACCAACTGGAGATGATGCATTTCGCTTGGCACCCTCATACCGTACCCCCTTGCCCTCAGACTTTATTCGATACCCACATATACCATGCGACGGGAAAACCTACAAGGGCTGCTTGAGGCCGACCTTAAAGCTTTGCCCACCGACATCGGCTGATCAGAGGGAAAGCACCGGGCGACATCAGTCCGTCAGCGAGAATCTGAACGGGATACTTATCGTCGCCTTAACAGGGACCTCGCGCTGCTTGGCTGGTGTAAATCTGAACTTGTATGCTGCTTCTACCGCTGCCTCGTCAAGGACGGCAGTACTGGACTCCGCGACCCATGCGCTGAGCACCCTGCCGCTCTCGTCTATGGTAACCATCACAATCACGGTACCCTCGACCTCGGCCTTCCGTGCCAGCTCCGGGTACTTCGGCCTCGCGCTCTCAACAACCACAGGGTAGGTGTCGAACGCAAAGAACATCTCGGGCTCAGGTGGCGGAGGAGGTGGGGCCGGAGGCAGATTCTCGGCATCCAAAAACGTCGGGGCTATCGTCTCATCTTCACTTGCCTCATCGCTGGCCTCAATCTCGACGGCGATCTCAGGGCGTGAAATCTCCTCAGGCGGCGGAGGTATCTCTATCTCGGGAGGGATATCAATTACCATGATCTTCTCCTCCCGCAGCTTATAGACAGAGGGAACATACTCGGGCCAGAACGCAAACGCCACAGCATGGATCAGTATGGCAATGAGAAACCCGATGTTGAGGTACTTGGCATACTTGGATTTCAGTTCGGCGTTCGCAGTCACGTTGGCCAACTCCTAACGAAAACGCATCTTTTCCTTTTTCGATGTGAACGACACTCTCACAGCGCTTGCCCGCTTGAGCTGCTCCATTATGTCCGACATCACACCGTACGGAGCATTCTCATCGGTGTTGAACGCAACGATGATACCCGGGTTCCCGCGAATTCTTTGGGCTATAATCCCCTCAACCGCATTCATGGGCACTATCATGTCATTGATCGATATCTTGCCCGACCTGTCAACCCACAAACGTACGACATGCTCACGCGGAATATCCTGTGCTGCCTCAGCCTTCGGCAAAGCAACCGGCAGTCCCTCTTCCAGTTTGAGGACCGTCGTTACCATGAAGAAAACCAGCAGGAGAAAGGCAATGTCGGCCATGGAGGAGGTCGGAATCTTGCTTTCCGTCGACACGTTCTTCTTAAATTTCGCCATCTATTCCCCGCCTGTTACTCCAGAAGCGGTTTGAGTGAAATCCTCGTCGCCCTGGCCAGTTTGAGCTCGTCAAGAACATCGATCATCAGGCCGTATTTTGCATCGGGATGGGTCTCAACTACGACGACCAGCTTGTCGTTCTCAAGTATAGCCATCTCAACACGGGTCTTGATATTATCGACGGAGATCAGCTCATCATCCATATTCACGTGGCCGTCGGGATACACGGACAGCCGCATGATGTTCTTCCGGGATATCTTCTTGACAACGCCCTCCTGACTGGGAAGCTGAAGAAGCAAACCCTCCTCAATGGCAAACACTGTGCTTACCATAAAGAATATGAGCAGAAGGAACGCTATGTCTGCCAGTGATGAGTTCGGTATCTCGTCAGGTACCTTCGATTTTCTTCCGAATTTCACTGCCGTTCACCTTCCTTAAGCGCCGGAGCCCTCTTTCGTGCCGCCAACCATCACAAGCGTGTCCACCAGATCGGCAGTCGACTCCTCCATCTCGATGATGAAGCGGTCTATCTGCGCGACAAAGAAGTTGTGGAAGGCCTGAATCGGAATCGCTATCAGTAGTCCTGTCGCAGTCGTTATAAGCGCCTCGGAGATACCGGAGGCAACCAGTTTGGCATTGACCTGTTCGGCTTCAGCGATAGCATTGAACGCCCGGATCATACCCGAGACCGTTCCAAGAAAGCCCAGAAGCGGTGCGATTGTCGCAAGCGTAGACAACCAGATCAGCCCTCTTTCTAGGAACGACGTCTCTATGGTCGCGGCGGTTTCGATACCTCTCTCCACCGCTTCCGTACCTCTCTCGGCCCGCTTGAGACCGGCATGCAGAATCGCGGCGATCGGTCCTCGTGTTCTCTCGCATTCAGCGGCCGCCGACTCGATACCCTTCGAATGAAGAGCATCAAGAACCCGTCTCATCAGTTTCCTCACGTCCGTTCTGGCACGGCTCAGGGTCACTGCCCGTTCTATAATAACGGCCGCCCCAATTATCGAAGCAGCCAGAAGAGGCCACATGAAGGGTCCGCCCTGGATGAAGAGCTCGATGAGTCCGCTTTGTTTCAAGCGTGCAACCACGCCTTCATCCGAAACATCCACTTCCTCAGGAACGGTCTCTACAGATCTCAGGAGCGCTGCAAGCGACGTATCGGGCTGGGTCACCTCTTGGGCCACAGGCTCTTCCTGAGACATCGACACACTGGCGATCAAGACAAGACCAACCGCAATGACCATCAGACAGGACCAGAATTTGACACTGCTTTTGACACTGCTCATGTAACCCTCTCCTTGCAGAAATTTGTCCCAAGATCAACCTTTGACGTGCCCCAACGCTATCGGCAAACACCGCCGAACACCAGCACCACGCAAGCACGCAAGATTATTGCCTAAACTTTAATACCACCCTAAAAGGTTGTCAACCCTTTTCTTAGTATTCATGTTTCTCGGTACTGTAGATCAACCTGTAGTCCCCGAAACCCCTCTCATCCACCAGAATAAACTGCATTCTCGCCGACGTTGCCGTTCGCTTCGACAGCCTCCTGACAGGGTTCCCTGCGCCGTCATACGACCAGATCTCATACCCCTTCCCGTGTACCATGCTTCCCCCCCTCTGGTCGGAATGTGTCTCGGCGTCGGAACCCGCCCGGTCCCAGCTCGATGAACCACCTGAGCCGGTCTTGAGCCCCACACGCGAAAACGGATCAGTAGGCACAGGACTCTCTCCGCCTTCCATGTGCCTCGTGCCTTGCACGAACTCGAAGTCGGAGTAGTGGCTCTGGATATCGTCCGGAGGTCCATACTTGACATAGATCCTGCCTCGATCGCTCAAGGCGCCTCGCTGTGTCGAACCACCGTAGCTGCGGTCGGCAAATCTCACACGTCTGTAATGCTCCTCCAGGGCCTCGTTCTCTGCAGTTCCGGGAGTCGGGTCAATGCGCAGCCAGAACTCCCTCATGAACTGCTCGCGCTCACCGGTCGACAGGACCTTGAAGTCTTTCATCTCATCCTCGGTCAGAACAAACTCCATGTCTTCGATCATCTCGGACTCGTATCTTCCCCACGACAGCGGCGACCAGACCACGTCGAATCTGCGCTCGGACCGGGCCAGGGCATTCCCATCCCTGTCCGATATGCTGAGGGAAAGAAGATAGCTCCCTGCAGTCAGGGAGAGAATATCAAAGAGAGCTGTGCTGCCGAATGTGCGGCCCTGCATGGCAATTGTGTTTTCGCTCGTGAATATCTCGTCGCCCGTCTTGTTTAGAATGGAGTATGCCGCCACAAGGCTGTCACCGCCCGTGTCCTCCCTGAAATCGTAAACCTCAAAGAAGACCGGTAGCTCGGTTAGAAGCAGACCATAGCGCCGCTGGGCATTCGGGATGACCTCGAAACCCGATTTCTGAAAGGCCCCCTCCGACGTCCTTCTGAGGCTGCGGGCGAATTCGATATCACTGATCCCGAGCCTCCTCTCCTCGAACTCCGGGGATTCTATCTCGACTGTGGTCTCACCCTTCATGTATCGCTTGAGGAAGAAGGAAACCAGCGTTTTCTGTACTTTGTTCAAATCCTCGAGTGTAACCTCCGCTGTATATCTGCCGGGTGGCACCCTGACCTCGGACTGAAGAACCTGGACGACGCTTCTGTTGACTGTGTCATCCAGGGTAGCAGCACTGACCTCGATGATGTTCTCGGACTCTCCGACGGCCTTGCCGTCACCGTCGAGGATGCGGGTTCTAAATCTCAGACTGCCGCGGTATGTACCGTCCTCCTCAAGGAATACAACCTGGTCGTTGGCCACAATACAGTAGATCTCCTCTACGTTCTCGCCGTCACCTCCGTAAAACGTCACTATGTCCACGTGGAAGACGAGGTCTCCATGACTGGATTCAGGCACATCGGCGTATTCGACCCATGCCTGAGAGGCCGTCACACCACAAACGCACACAAACCCGAAAAGCAAGAGGGGCAACATTCTCAATGCCGCCCCTCGCTTAATAAGTGTATTTTTCATAAACCTAGTATTGAGCGCCCAGTGATATCTTGTGTGAACTCTCAAGGAGTCCCATCTCGGAGTAACAGTAGTCGATACTCCAGATCGATGGTCTGTTGATCAGGCCTATCCTGACAAAGGGAAACCTTATGCCGAATCCGGCGGCGAGGCTTTCCTCATCCCTGTTAAACCTGTAACCGGCCCTCAGGGCAACTTCGAAGTTGGGAGCGTACTTCTGGTAGATGTATTCTGCACCGGCGTTGAGTCTCTCCGCCCCGTCGGGCGGGTGATTGAACTCAAGCGCGCCCAGCACCCGGTGATCAGTCGTGCTCATCAGGGGCATCGCTCCGCCGACCTTGAACATCACGGGCATCGGGCTTTCCTTGCCGTTTTCGATGATGGTATACCCTGAGCCCATGTTCACAAAGGCCATCCCGATCCTGATGTCGCGGAAGCCGGTATTGTAGATCGTTCCCAGATCCAGCCCGACCGTCTCACCGCTGAAATCCGCGAGGCCCTCATGAATCCACTTCACGGTTGCACCGAATGAGAACCGATCCGTCAGCATTCTTGCAAACGTGAGCCCGAAGGCCATACTGCCTGCATCAAAGGAGTATCCCGTTCCTCCCTGCCTGTACTCCGTCGTCTCGGGCAATGGATCCATCTGGAGCACCGTAGCGCTGACACCGAGAACACCGGGAATAAACTTGTAGGAAAAGATATAGGCCGCGAATTCATGGCTCATTTCAGCAGGCCAGGATGCGTGGTTGAGGGTGAACTGGCTACCCTCAATAGTAGCCACGCCGGCGGGATTCCAATAAATGCACGTAGCATCTCCGTCAACAGCCACAAAGGCCTCGCCCATGCCCACTGCCCGGGCACCGGCACCGATCTTGAGGAATTGCGCGCCGACCGTCCCTACTTTCTCAAACATCTCCCCGGACCAGCATGACACCGTCAGGAGCAGAATCACTGCAACCGCAATCGACAGAGTTCCTCTCAATTTGACATCCTCCTTCCATACTATATGGAAATTGTCTATCTCACCACTACGAACTTGGTTGTCTGATTACCCACCGGCGACTCGATATGGACTATGTATATTCCACTGACTATTTCCTGATCATTCCTCGAGACCAGGTTCCACTGCGGCGGAGCACCGGTAAACGGGTCCACCGGCCCTTCGAAGTAGCGGGTCCACACCAGGTCACCCGCAAGGCTGTATACCCTTACCATCGACTGTCTCGGCAGATTGACGAACGTAACGCGCCGCCCCGAAGGATCCCTGTCATACTCGGCCAGATCACCGATCGCCTTGCGCGTCTCCCTCAAATCCGCGGGGATCGCCGGATTGCTTGGATTCCACGGATACGGATTCGGAACGATCTGCACCATGCCCGTAGTCCTGGCGGGCGTGCTGCGCGGATACACAAGCTGCATGGCCTGAGCATAGCTTCCGTATCTGGGTATCGAATCGGTCTTGTCCGTCTCTCTGTCATATGTCCTCTCGGCGCTTCCATTATCGAAGGCGGTGACTGCGTACCAGTATGGAAGCCCGTTATGGACGTACCTATCCACGTACCTGTACTTGCCTATTCCCATAAGACCCGTGTCTATCGCGGGCAAGTCCTGTTTGCCGAAGTGCGCGATCAGCTCCCACTGCTCCGAAGCCGGAACTTCGCTCTCGTGCCTCCACCCCACCGCTCGCCATATCCTGTAACCATCAAAATCGAAGATCTGCATCAGCGGATCCGGGGTTCTCTCTGAGTAGTCATCCCACTCGAGAATCACCTTACTGTCTCCTGCCATCACCCGCTGCTTCGGAGGAGGCGGAGGACTTGAACCCAGCCAGTTATCATCAATCTGCTCACCGTGGCAGTTGATCATCGGCTTCATGTTGTACACCCTCTGAGCATTCGTAGCGTTGGCAATGAAATCATCAAAGGGGAAACCTGCCACAAAAGCGCATTGGAAGATCAGTGTACTGCCGGGGCGGATCTCCGCAAAAGGCCCCGCCGAGACCAGAAACCGGTAGTCGGACGGTCTTGATGTCGGAGGGTCTATCGTTTGCGCGAAATCTGAATTTCCCCTCATGTATCTGTATCTTTCCTTATCGTTCTGCGGGTCTTGCTCACCGCTTGACCAGCTCCGGAACATATGTATCACCACTTCCTGTGGGGCAAGTTCACCGCTCTCGTCAGTGGTGTGCCCCAGGAACATGATCCCGATGTAACCTTCCACATCACCATCATCCCCACCTTCGGAGTCATACATGTACCCGACCGTCAGACGGTAGTCCTCGGTCTTTTCGTTTCCGGACGCATCCAGCTCCGTCCGCGTCACCACCGTATCGATGTAGGCCGCCATGTCATCGACGTAAGACGTCGGCGTCTGTCGGATCGGACCAATGTCGCCGTCAATCATGAATGCGACATACGCCGAATAGATGGTCGAATCGCCTATGTTCGTAACCTTGTATTCGACACCGATGAAATCTTCCACGGCGGGGCTGGTCCAGGCATAGCTCTCCTGCCTGACCATAAGATCAAGGGGCACATGGAAATCCTCAGACCTGTTCGCATTCATGCTCGTGCTTGTGTCATAGTAGACACACGTATACATTTGTTGCGATATCGCGGAGAAATCCTCATCGACAAGCCCATCGCCGTCATTGTCCCAGCCATCGAGAAAATCCTCATCCCTGGAATTGTCGGAGTCGTCATCACACCTTCTGCCGCCTGCCTGCTGCCCCTCGGCGGCCTCGTAGATAACATCCCTTGGATCGGGCTTGGGATAGAACTCCTGCTGATAGACCGCGGCGGATACAAGGGTGTCGGGTCTACCGAATTCATCGAGCTTCACCCCGCCCACCCAGAGTCCTGCCGCAAAGAGGTATTCGATCCCGCTCCCACCGGGCCACTCGCATGACGGAGCAGAAGGATCCGAGTTCCAATCGCCGAAGAAGCCCATGTTGCAGACATGGAGCAGTAACTGGTTCACATTGTGATACCAACCCAGGAACTTCACCAATCCGCGGTCCGGGGCGGAATACTGCTCGGGAATGGGCCCGTCGTAGTGCGCAGATGCTGAAGAGACCATCACCAGATGAACCGTCAGCAACAACAGCAAGAGGTAGATGGCCCTGGTAAATGCTGATCTCGTCCTTGTCATCGTCAGGTCCTCCGTCAAGAGATTACCAGTCAAACGATACGCCGACTCTGAAATTCCTGGGTGACGCGTATACCCTTGGATCATTCAGTGCTCGATAGTCCACCTCGGCAAGTCCAAGCAACTCACCCATGTCATATGCTCCGCCCAGCTCGCCCTCAGTGGTGTAATAGGATACGTAGTTGCCGCTGCCTCCGGGCCAGACCGCCGGATCCTCATTTGCGATGTTCCGTCTGTCAAGCACGTTCCGGCCCTCAAGAAACAGAGATATCTCCTGACCGGCAATCTTGTAACGCTTGTCAGCCTTGACGTTGACCGTACTGCGCGCCGGCAGCCTCTCTGAGTTGATAAGAGTCGCCCGTACCTCACGCTCCCGCGGCATCATGGGTGTGTAGGGTGCTCCGGATGAGTAACTCCAATCCACGTTACAGCCCCACAGACCCGGCTCACTTATGTAGAGGTTTGCCGCAATCACATGATTCCGGTCCCAGTCAAGGGGGAGCTCCGTAATCGGCGCACGATCCATGCCACCGCTTACCACGTTCGAGCCCTGAAGCTCGTTCGAACTCGAACCCGTTGCCTTCGAGAACGTGTAAGTCATACTCCCGCTGAAACGGTTACTGAAGCGCTTGGTCAACTTAAACTCAATACCTCTGACTGAACCGTAGTCAAGGTTGGTGTAAACGACCGGGGTTGAAGTAGGACCATACTGCTGTACGAAGTCAGAGTCCTCGGTAAGGTCGCCGGCCTGGGTACCGGTCAGACCGAATATGTCCTTGTAGAACAAGGCTATGTCACCCACGATTGTCTGCGTGAACTGGTGCTGAATTCCCACTTCATACATTATCGTGGTCTCTGCCTCCATCAGGGGATTGCCGAACTCCAGAAGCCCCGCCTCTGTCTGACCCAGGAACTGGAACAGAACTTCAAGTCTCGGTATCTGGTAAAACCTGCCGTAGTTGAAGTAAAGCGCGTCCCTCTCCGAAACGGGGTAAGACACACCAAGCCTCGGGCTTATCTGCCACTCGCTCCGTTTGAAGAACCCCGCGTCACCGCTGGCCAGCCCCGTGGAACTTATGAACCTGTAATATGCCTCCACTGACTCCCGGCCGGGGTCGAAGAGATCGAACCTCAGCCCGACCCTCACGTTCATACCCTCGAACTTGATCTTATCCTGTAAAAACGCCGAAAGCCCCCAACAATGGAACTTGTAAATGTCGGTGAACACACCCAGCGGCTGGTCCAGCGAGGGCCATCTCAAGTCCTCCATCTCCAGCCTGTACATGTTGCTCTCGGCCCCAAACTTGATCTGATGTGTCGTGGACTTCTGGATGGTCATGTCACCCTTACCGGTCCACATCGTGGTGTGGTAACGCTGCCAGTGGGGATAGTCACCGTTTACAACATAGTAGCGGTTCTGGGGATCGAGCCTCTCAAACTGGCTCTGCCACTGGTACTGCCAGGGCTCCTTGTCCAGCACAGCCAGCTTGTGAAGCGTGGTGTAACGACCAAATCTCATCGTGTAGAACGCCGACGGGCTCAGCGTATGGTTCCACACCAGTTTTGTGCTCCGGTGCGTGTTGGTGATATCAGGCGTGTGAGACGGTCCGAGGTAAAGGCTGTAGGTCTCATCCAGCGGCTCAAACCACCAGTGGTTATAGAGATCAGACCAGTACCCCACCCTGCTCATCGGGTGACTGTAGAAATCGTATTTTTCACCGGAGACCAGGATCTCAGCGGAGATCTTCTTGGTAGGTGAGAACAAGTATGTCATCTTGCCCTGGCCCGAGTAGTTGTTGGCCTGCCGTTCACGGAACTTGATGAAACCCCATAGCTCCTTCTGCTGCCTGGGCTCCAGGGTCTTCAGATACGTATCGCTGAAAACAGCCTCAGCAGATGCGAAGAACCTCAGATCGGGAGTGATTAGCGGTCCGCCGAAGCCGATCGCGACATTGTCATAGTTGAAATAAGTCTTATCGGGTGCACCATAATCATCCGTCATGAACTTGACCACGCCGGAGTATTTGGTGCCGCCTTCCCTAGTCTTCAGGTTGATAACGCCTGACTGGACATTGCCGTACTCAGCATCGAAGCCACCCGAGAGCACTTCGATCTCAGAGAGTGATGCCAGGCTGACCTCCATCGTATTGCGACCCACGAACGGGTCGCTGATCTGCATACCGTCGATGAACTGCTTGACCTCGCCCGATCGTCCACCTCTGATGTGAATCTCGCCCTGTTCAAGTACAACTCCTGCCTGTGCAGCAATAGCGTCCTCGACTGTGTTGATAGACCTTACCGCAGCCTCTTCGGACGTGACAGTCCGCGTGGTCTGGGTGCGGTCGGTGTCGACCATCGGTCGGTCACTGGTGATCTCAATCACGTCGGTGACGAGGACGACGGTTTCAGCAAGTTCAAACTTGAGGTCGGTCGTCTGCCCCGCGGTCACAACCACGTTTTCGTGGGTCTTGGATCCAAAACCCATCATCATGACCTTGACCGTGTAAGTTCCCGGCGGGACGTTCTCGAGTGTGAAACGGCCATTGTCCTTAACAAACGTTCCAATCCCGGTGCCGATCAAGAGCACGTTCGCGAACCCCAGAGGCTTACCATCCTTGGCGCCGACAACTATACCTGAAACTCTTCCAGTGTCCTGAGCGGAGACCAAAGAGGCACTGAGAGCCAGGAGAATTACTAAAGCGGCTACAAAGACTTTCGACAAGGAAGGCATAGTATCCATCCCCCTTTTGGGTTGGGCCGACATCATCCTAGATATGGAAGCCATCATCCGAGGTTACTATATTAAAACCAAAGACTTACTGTCAAGTGCTTTTGTCTGCTCCGCGCGGGCCCCCCGAAACCCCGTTTTCGAGCCTCTGAGGAGCGTCCGTCACCTCCCTGTCCAGAACATCGGCGTGAGCTCTGCGCCCAACAAGATCGAATCGTTCGGTGAAGCCGTGGGCCAGTGCTGTAGCTACCTCCTCGGGCGCAGGACACGACCCGAGCAGGTCATATATGCAGGTCGTGGCGGCATCAATATCCGAGCGGAGCCTCGCCCGGTCTTTGCAGTCGGAGGCCATGTAGTCGACGACCTTGAGGTATTCCCTGCCCAGCGGAATGCTGCCGTGCTGAAGGACCGCGCTGCTGCCTGTCTTCTGCGCACTACCGGCAACCTTCCTGCCCCGATGCAGGATTTCATACCTGCTTGTCGACACGAAGCACGGCTTTCTGGTGACATCGGACTTGCAGGCAGAACTGCGTTCGAGCCCGACCTCGATCCCCAGCCGGGTGAAACCTCTGACTATGCACTCCGAGATCATCCTGTATGCCTCAAGGGGGCTCTGGCCGGCCCCTCTGGGTACAACGACGGCATAGGTCAGGTCATCCCCGTGGAGAACCACCCGTCCGCCGGTCGGCCGCCTGACCACCTGGACTCCGTCTTCAAGGGCCCGGGCCATGTCGATCACACTTGCATCCTCGAAGTGACCAAGCGACAGCGTTCGTCCCGACCACGTGTAGAACCTCAGGAAACCGCTGTCCGAACCGTTCTCGCACAGCGTATAGAGACGGAGATCGAGCATCATGTTGTAGCCGGCGTCATACGTACCGAACCCAAGTGTTTCAAGTCTCTGCGTGAGTTTCGTCAAGGGATTATGCCCAACCAGTCGCTCAGGAGGAAGTGGAGCCTCCCGATCAGAAGCGAGACTCTGCTCATAACGGTGTAGCCGAAAGACGCCCCGAAGGAAATCATCAGGAACCAAACGCCGACCTTCGAGACGACGCCGAACCCGCCCTTGTGTTCCCGCGAGAAGAAGAAGTATATGAGTGTGGCGATCAAACCTACTATGATCAGCGGGTTGCGCAAAACCTCAAGCAGGCCGAAAAAGATCTCGGTCGCACCCTGACTGTTCCCGAGCGCAACAACACTCCCTGGAGAATACAGGGGAATCATATTGGCCCTTATCTGGGCGACCAGATCTCCCTGGAGGGCACCTATTATCGCAAGACCCGCATAGGAACCTATCATCGCCGCCATAGACCACCTGCTGAGCCAGGCGATGCGTGGATAGAATCTCGTAAACAGGAGCAGACCCAGACCGAACGGCACTATCAGAATCAGATTCTCCCGTGTCCCCTCTAAGAGAGGATTCCACAGGTTCGGTATGAAGACATTCCAGTATTCCAGCGAGACAAAGTAGCCGGCAGAAATGCCTATGAAGACGTGCTCGGCCATCTTGTAGACCGGGTTATCCTTATAGAGAAAGCTGAAAATCGAGAGCGTCAAGAGCGCGGCGACCCACTTGCCGAACGTGAGTGACGAAATTCGCCCCGAGGCCAATGCGATGACGACCAGCACCACCACAAGACCTGTCAGTGCTATCCTCAGTTTCATCCTGCTCTCCGCTTCTCGACGAAGTAGATGATGTTGGCGAAGATTATGAAAACGACGACCATCAGGTGCACATACGACTGCGCAACCATGCCCGACAGCCCCAGCCCCGGCTTGCCGACCAGCTGTTCGTATTCCGCAGCGCCCTTCATTCCGGCCAGGAGACCGACAAGTTGGCCGGACTGGATATAGGGGTACATCTCGGGACCGGTCACGGCCGTAACACCGCCGCCGGTCGTGATGTCATACCGGGTTGATACCTGCTGTATCCACTCCTTTATACCGGGGTAGCCGGCCGACACGCAGACGATCATCTCAAGATCCGTGAGATTCCGGATGCCCTCGAGCATCGGTATGCTGTCCCAGGCGGTGCCCGCGAAATCCTCGGGAAACGCCGTGCGCATGTCCTCGGCGACCGATACCATCACGGCCTCTCGTCCCTCCTTAAAGCCCAGATTGACGTAGTCGACCCCGTATGTCTTGCCGTACTTCGCAGCCATCTCATCGAAGACCCTCTGCGCCAGTGGCGGCCCGGGCGGCCACAGGGCGGCACAGATCACCTTTATGTCCTTCGAGAAGAGATGCTCGACAAGAGAGATATTCATCGGGTAGAGCTCGGGCATCGATCCCGGATCGTAGTCTGCCGCGAGCCATACATACGAACCCGGTTCAAGCCCTTCTATTGCATCGTAGAGACCTCTTACCGGCGGGGTGATCGACATCTTCGTCCTCGCTCCGGCAAGCAGCGGGATAACCACGCAGATCAGGATTATCAGGAAGAGAACCCTCCTGTCGATCCCCGAGAGCCGTGCAATAAAACCCCCGTTGTTTTCGGTTTCCTTCATCATTCACCACCCAGGTAGGATCTTTCCAGACCGAGGATCATCTTAAGACCCGTGGATATCGCACCGAGTGCCGCGCCTATCATGATCCCCCGCTTCGCGGCCATGTTGGGGACTTCCATTATCCACTCCGTGAAGTCGGGGAGCCTGCCCCATAGTTGTTCGCCTACGGGAACCCTTCCGAGCATCACGATCGCAGCTGTGACAAGAAGAAGCGTCGCTTCAACGGATCGTGCACGAAACGCCCTGAAAGCCGCTGACGCTATGAAAAAGGCAAGCAGCGAGAACATCGTAGCCTGCATGGGGACATAGACATTGAGATAGGTCCAGTCGAAAGAACCGCCGGTGTGGATGCCTCCGCCGATGCCGGCCCCGGCCATGGCCGCAAGCGCGACCAAGAGCGCGGTCTTGTATTCCCAGTCGGCCGACTTCTTCCTCACGGTGTTGACGCTTATCCTGGCTATGTTCGCAACACCAAGGACATACGCAAACGCAGTTATGATGATCGCCCAGCTCCTCGCAACGGCCGCCGGGCCTGCTATGTACGGATGAGGAACGAAGAGGGATACGACCATAAGCATGCCTGCTGCAAACGCGATCGCAACCGGGATCTCGTTCTTCATACCTTTACCTCGCCGTAAACCATTCGGCGAAACGCTCAAGACCCAGCGTCTCTGTAATGAACCCAACGACCAGCACTATCAAGATCAGGACCTTGGCCAGGTCACTTGCCTTGAGTGTGCCCAGCAGTTTCGGCTCCTTCGAAAGATAGGCGCTCGCCGCATACAGTTCCTCGCCTATCAGGGTATAGTCGCATGCAGCTACAAAGAAGGGAAGCTGGTGGATATTCGCGGTTCCCGCCACCTGTATCGCACCCGCCGAGAAGCCTGTCTCGGAGAGAATAAGCGATTCAGCGAAAAAAGATCCCATATAGATGTTCGCCGCCGTCTTCTCCCTCAGCATGATGCCGTTGACACCGGCGGTGAAGGCGAACTGTTCATCCGACAGGTATCTCACGTTATCGGGGTTATAGAGTTCGGGACGGCCGGCGTTGAGATGTCCTTGCTTGACCGCCTCCTCGGCGACAGGAACGACAAAGGGCTTGCAGACGGGGACTATCAAAGGGGTCTCATAGGTTGCCGTAAGCCGTGCGACGTCGCTGAGAATAACCATGCTCGCTATCGTCTGGATATTGTTGAGGTCGTCAATGCCCGGAACATAAAGAACGGGTCTGCCCATCTCCGTGGCCCTGCCTATCGCCTCTTCAATGGCACTGAGTCCGGGGATCTTCCGGACGAAGAGTTCCCTGCCCGATGCGGCCAGCCGTATGTAGAACAGGACAAATGCGAGGAAGAGTGCGAGGATCACAAGCATGTTGATCCTCCCGCGGCTCAGCATCGACGCCCTGGGCTTCACGGCTTCCGTCACCGCGATGGCGCCGTCGGGGGAAGTCACTTTGTAGATGTAGGACCGGTGCCTAGAGAGCCGCGTGTTGACGAACTCTCCGGGCTCCGCGTCGACCTCAGCGACCTGCGACCAGGAGGTGGTATCCGGGTAGGTGGCTCTTGCTATCACCAGGGTCTGAGCCGGTGTAATCACACCGTCCCACCTGACAATGAGGGCCGTGCCGTCATCGTCCGGAAAGTCCTCGACCGAAACCTGGAGAGATGCGAGTACCGATCCCGGTACCCAGCCGAACACAACAACAAGCAGCAAAACGAAGAGGAATCTATACGAGGTTCCCATCCCTACTCTTCAATAAGTTCTACGTTGGCCCGCGGTACGACGGCGTGCGTGCCGTCTTCGAATTCCACTCCGAGCACCCTCACCATGGCCTCGGACTCAAGCTTCTGGAGCTCCGGGGGCAGATTGGTCACTTTTCCGATCCGGCCGAAGTATGGCACTCTTATCACCCTTACCGAGCTTCCGACGACGAGACCTGTCGAGGGCGCCTCGCCGCGTTTCCTCTTTTCACTGTCTTCTCCGGTCCCGATGAGCGGAATCACGACCTCCGGCCTTATCACGCCCGCCCTTATCTGCGTAGCCCCGCTTATGGACGCTTTCATCCCCTGTCTGGAAGCAAGCAGATCGAACGTACGCTTGGCCATCGTCATCTCGCCGAACCCCTCGGTCACAATAAGACTGAGCCCGATATCCTCCGTGCCCGTTATGGCGACACCCAGGTCATAACCGAGGATGGTGCGCAGATCGGAGTCGCCCATGCCACCGACGATTATCCCCCTTACACCGACCTCCACGGCACGGTTGAGCGAGTCCATGGTGACAAGCGAGCCCCCGATGATGACCTTGTCCTTGTGCGACGGTGAAATCACGTCGGGAGACAGGATATCGCTGCCATTATCGGCGACGACTTCGAGCATGCCGACCGCCTCCCCGCCGATTCCGAAGATGCCCTGGACGAACGTCCCTTCGGTCTTGATGAGAACCCCCTCGTCCTCGAAGACCTCCATCACCTCACCCTCGACATAGGCGTTCACTTCCACCGGTATCGCCTTCTCACGTATGATCACCTGGCCGGTGATCTCGGAGACGGATTCAATCGTCCCCCCGATCGGCATCTTGCAGTGTGACTTGAAGAGACCGAAGAAACTCCTGCTCTCTGCGAGGAGTTCATCCTCGTCGACCCAGTCCCCGGTCTTGGCAAGCATGTGGCGCTCGATGTCCTCGGGAAGGATGCTGAGTTTATTGGCAACATTGATCGTCTGAACGTTTCCGGGCAATTCGGTCCTCGCAACGACCGTCTCAGCCTGAACATGATCGCCTACCGCGACCAGAACCTCACCGCGCAGCGGCAGTCTGCGCTCCTTCCGTACCTCGGTCCGCCGGGCGACCCTCAGTCCGGGTGAATAAGCGTGTGCCACCTGTCACACCTCCGTTGATTCTCGGTCTTCCGGATAAACGTCGAGGGCCTTGTTCCATTCAGTCAGCCTGCGAACCCTCTCACCCCTGTCGGTGGGCAGTACCAGAGGCCTGCCCCTCGCATCTATGATTATCCCAACCACGCCGCCAAGAATCTCGGTGTGGATCTCCTTACCCCTGCCGGCCCCAACATCGAACTTTCTTGCCGGATGTATGGTCGCCTTTGCTTTCGCATCGACCTCGAGCGGGATGACCGCCATCTCGCCGAACTTGATCGATCTCTTCTCGGTCTTACCGT
Source organism: Candidatus Eiseniibacteriota bacterium (assembly GCA_043810925.1). Taxonomy (GTDB): domain Bacteria; phylum Arandabacterota; class Arandabacteria; order Arandabacterales; family Arandabacteraceae; genus Arandabacterum. Next base: position 34,756 of record JBDRNT010000028.1, on the reverse strand, counting down.
CCGGCATTTCAAGTGTTATGTCGACGCACTGGTCACCCGCCTTGGCGACGCCGACGGGGGCGACGCATGTACCCAGCTTGATCAGACAGTCCTTATGAAACACCTCGAGGGCCGCCTTGGGATGTACCTGTGCAAGAACTCCCAGCTGGGGCATCATGAAGATGCTGTCTACGGCCAGCTGGGTCAGGCCCTCAGGATAGAACCCGTCGATCAGCATGAAGGCCGCCTGGACCCTGCGTGGGGCATGTGACAGGACGCCACCGCTGCCCACCAGTATGTCGAGTTCCATCATGTTGACGAGTGTCGCACCACTTTCGGTCTGCTCGAACGTATCGGATATGGTCCGTTCCTGCTGTACGCCCTTGAGTCCAACCGCAAGAAGCTTGTGCTGTATGAACGCAAGCCGCAGTGCCTCCCTGGCGATGGCCTGCTCGATCATCAGCTCCTCGAGCGCCTGAGGTATGGTTGTTGGTCTGATCATCTTGTTCTTTATCCGGTTCCTGAGGTCGGCTTCCTCAACATCGAACGGGACCCATCTGAGGATATTGGGAACGGTCGCCTCAGCAAGCACGTTGGATACGGAGTAACTCATACCGAGGTTTGCGCTGACGGTGCGGTTAAAAACCTCACCGAACACCGAGAACACGTCGGTCGTCGCCCCTCCAATGTCCACGCCCACCACATCTATCCCCTCATTCTTGGCGATCAATTGCATTATCGAACCGACCGCCGCGGGAGTCGGCATGATCGGCACCGCGGTCCACTCAAGAAGGTTCTTGTACCCGGGTGCGTGCATCATTACATGTTCGAGAAACAGATCCTGGATCCGGAGTCTCGCCGGCTGGAGGTTTTCTCTTTCAAGGACGGGTCTCAGGTTCTCCGTGATCGTCAGGCTGCTCTTGGCGTCGAGCCTGTCTTTGACGATCTCCCTCGCGTCGACGTTGCCTGCATAGATGACAGGCAGGGAGTATGCCATTCCCAACCTGGGTTTCGGATCGGCCGCCGCAATCAACTCGGCCAGCTCTGCAACATGGGTCGTCGTCCCGCCGTCTATTCCACCCGACAGCAGGATCATGTCCGGTCTGAGATTTCGTATCAGCCGGATCCGCTGGTAGGGCTGTCTGCGGTCGTTGGAGGCGATCACATCCATGACGATCGCACCGGCCCCGAGCGCCGCTCGCTGGGCGCTCTCCGCCGTCATTTCCTTTACCACCCCGGCGACCATCATCTGAAGCCCGCCGCCGGCGGATGAAGTCGACACATAGAGGTCGGTCCCTGTCTCGCCGTCCCTCGGATACACTATCTTATCGTCTCTTATGAACTTCCGTCCCGTGAGATCCTCGACCTCCGCGACCGCATTGAGAACACCGCGCGTGACATCTTCAAATGGTGCTTCGACCGTGGTGGGAGCCTCGCCTCTGTTGACAAGCCGGTAATGACCGTCATGTTTCTCTATCAATATGGCTTTTGTGGTCGTGCTCCCGCAGTCGGTCGCGATGATGGTCCGTATCGCATCCGGATCCTTCTTCAGATCGGCACCTTCTGTCATTTCTTCTTTCCCCTCGTGGAGTCCTTCTTCTTCTTGGACTCCTTCTCGCGTTCGGAGTACTCGGCCTCCAGATCCTCTACCTTCTTGATCATCTTCTCCCAGTTGTCCCTGTCCTCCATCATCAAGGCAAACTGCTGATACTGACGGATATTGAACAGGGTCTGAACAAACGGTTCTAGAAAGATTAGCAACTGGCCGCCCAGAAAAGCAAGCGGTTTGCTCGATTCAAGAAAGAATATAGCAGGTACGGCCATCCTCATCCGGACTATTCGCTCCGCCACCTTCCTCAGGAGCTCCTCTTCCTCAGAAGCCGGTTCGACCTCGCCGGCAACATCTCTAACCGGCGTCAGTGGGGGTCGGTCCCCCGATGTTCGTCGAAATAAACTCCACCACATCGTCTTTGTTGTCCTTGTACAGTAATCTCACCGACCTGAAAGGCTCAAGCCTCGATGGTTTGGCAAAGGGAGAGAGTGTAACCCCCTTCCGGTCGGCATGGTATCTTTTGAAATCAGACCACTTCTTGACGGTTTTTGCAAGGGAAGTTCTGATAACGACCCCGTCGCGGTCGAGCCGGTAAGTAGTTTTGCTGAAATACGTATGGAGCGACACAAAGAGAATGAGTACCGAAAGCAGTGCAAGGAAGACGTCCTTAAACGCCAGATAGACCAGGAGCCCGCAGACAAGTATCACCACCACGACGATGATCGAGCGTTTCAGGTCTTCCATGAAGGGGAATATGCTCCACTCCATATCCTGTCCGGCCTCATTCTGCGACATCGATCTTCCTTGCCGCCGTCGCCTCATCAACCCGGCGCACGGGTGTCGAATACGGCGCCCCTTTGACCTTCTCGGGATCTGTTGCTATCTCCGTACTGATTCGATGGAGCGCTTCGGCAAACCTGTCGAGGGTTTCTCTGGATTCGGTCTCGGTGGGTTCAATCATGAGAGCCTCTTCAACAATCAGCGGGAAGTACACCGTGGGCGGATGAAAACCATAGTCCATAAGCCGCTTGGCGATGTCGGCGGTTCTTACACCGGCTTTGAGCTTGTCCCTCCCCGAGAGCACGAATTCGTGTTTGCACGCCCCCCCATAGGGCACCGTGAAATCGTCTCTCAGTTTGGAGAGAAGGTAGTTCGCATTGATTATCGCATTCTCCGCCGCCTCACGTAGACCGTCGGCCCCGCACATCAGAATATAACAGTACGCCTTGATAAGAACTGAGAAGTTGCCGTAGAAGGTATGGATTCGACCGATCGACTTCGGCAAGTCATACACGAACCTGAAGGTGTCCCCTTCCCGGCGGACGACGGGTACAGGCAGGTACTCTGCAAGGTCCGCCTTGACCACAAGCGGACCGGACCCGGGACCTCCACCACCATGCGGAGTGGAGAATGTCTTGTGCAGGTTGAGATGGGCCATGTCGATCCCGAAGTCGCCGGGTCGCGATATGCCCAGCAGCGCGTTCATGTTCGCCCCGTCCATGTAGACCAGACCGCCGGCATCATGAACGAGTCCGGCGATTTCACAGATGTCGGTCTCAAAGAGCCCCAGCGTGTTGGGATTGGTCACCATCAACGCTGCAACGTCCTCACTGAGATTGGACTTCAGCGAGTCGGCATCAATCCTGCCGCTCGAATCCGATTTTATCTCCACGGCCTTGTAGCCTGCAATCTGCACACTGGCCGGATTGGTGCCGTGCGAGGAATCAGGGATCAGCACCTTGCTTCTCCGGCTGCCGCGGTCCTCATGATAGGCGCGAACCAGCAGCATCCCCGTCAGTTCGCCGTGAGCACCGGCTGCGGGAACCATCGTCACATCATCCATCCCTGTTATCTCACACAGAGCAAGACCGAGTCCGTGCATGAGCCGGAGCGCGCCCTGCACATGTTCTTCGCCCATGAGAGGGTGCAGATCCGAAAACCCCCGGAAGTTGGCTACGTCTTCCCCGACCTTGGGATTGTATTTCATCGTGCATGAACCGAGCGGATAGAGGTCCCTGTCAACATGATGATTGAGAACCGACAGGTTGACGAAGTGGCGGGCGATCTCTGGCTCGGAAACCTCAGGAAGCCCCGGAGGCTCCCTGCGGATAAGATCCGATGGTAAGAATGCCTCCGCTCTGACAACGGGCACGTCCAGGGACGGCAGCGTATATGCCCGGCGGCCCGGACGGCTTTCTTCGAATATCGTGGTACGTGATTTCATTACCCGCGCCCCCCGGTTCCTGCCGCGTTTTTCAACGCGAGGACGAGTCTGTCGATCTCGGCCTTTGTCCGCTTCTCCGTAAAGGCGATAAGGAGTGAATCGGTCTCGTTCTCATAGAACCTGCCGAGCGCAATGCCCGGGGCGATCCGGTGCCCGGCCAGCCGCTGAACCACCGTGGCGGCATCGACGGGCAGCTTGATCACGAACTCCTTGAAGAAGGGACCGGTGAACCGCGGCGAGAACCCGGCCGCAAGGAGCTGCTTGTGGGCATACACGGCTTTCGAAAAACAAAGGTTTGCCACTTCAGCGATCCCGTGCTTTCCAAGCCAGCAAAGGTAGACGGTGGCACGCAGGGCAAGAAGTGCCTGGTTCGTGCATATGTTGGAGGTGGCCCGCTCGCGCCTGATGTGCTGTTCGCGTGTCTGGAGGGTGAGGCAGAAACACCGGTTGCCGTCGACGTCGACCGTGCGGCCGACGATTCTGCCGGGAAGCCTCCTTACGTACTGCGTTCGCGTTGCGATGAAACCCAGACATGATCCCCCGAAACTGAGGCTGTTACCGAGGGATTGGCCCTCACCGACAACCACATCGGCCCCGTACTCGGAAGGGGCTTTGAGAAGTCCAAGGGAAATCGGGTCCGCCGACACTATGAAGAGCGCCCCATTTGTGCGGGCTATCTCGCCGATGGGTCCCGGGTTTTCGACCACACCGAAGAAGTTGGGATTCTCAAGGACGACACAGCACGTGTCGTCTCCGGCAAGCGATCGTACCTCTTCAGGATCGGTTGCCCCCCCCTGCCTGCCCGTCACGCTGATCTCGAAACCACTTGACGCAAGATACGCCTCAAGAACCGCAAGCCTCAGCGGATTGATGCAACCGCTGACTATTACATGTTTCCTGCCGTTTACGGCATGCGCCATCAGTGCGGCTTCGGCGATCGCAGTACCGCCATCGTAGAGCGAGGCATTCGCGATATCCATGCCGGTCAGCCGGGTGATCAGTGATTGGAACTCGTAGACCGACTGGAGCGTCCCCTGGCTCACCTCCGGTTGGTAGGGCGTATAGGCCGTGTAGAACTCCGAGCGCGACGACATGTGGTCGACAATGCTGGGAATGTAGTGATCATAGACTCCGCCTCCCAGGAAGCACGTCCACTCGTCGGGATCGGCTGAGAGCGATGCCAAGTTCTTGAGGGTCGTTTTCGCTTCGAACTCCGAAAGAGGCGGCGGCAGATCCAGCGCGCGCTTAAGCCGGAGGTCCTCCGGCAAGTCGGCAAGCAGGTCATCGAAGGCCTCCACACCGATCACGCGCAGCATCTCAGCCTTTTCCTGTTCGGTCCTCGGTATGTACACCAAGTCGGTTACTCCCCGGTAAGCTCGCGGTACTTGCCCGCGCTGAGGAGCGAATCAAGTTCTTCCTTCTTATCCATCCTGACCTTTACCATCCACCCGTCCCCGTACGGTGACGACTTGATTACGGCAGGATCGGCGGTGACGTTGTCGTTCACCTCAACGACTTCGCCTGAGACCGGACAGTAGAGATCGCTTACCGCCTTGACCGCCTCGATCGTACCAAACGATGCTGCAGCCTCGACCTTGGTTCCCACCGAGGGAAGCTCGACATAGACGATGTCACCCAGCTGGGTCTGGGCATAGTCCGTTATGCCCACCGTAGCGATGTCACCATCGGCCTTGACCCATTCGTGCTTGTCGGAGTAACGCAGATCGTCCGGAATCATCACTGTATCTCCTTTCTATCCCTACGTTTTCCTGTAAAAAGGCCCCTTCTCATACTTCGCATCAATGAGCCGGCCTCTGACGTCAATCTCGAAGTCGGTACTGCGTTTGGCATAGTCCGATCGAACATAGGCAAGCGCGATACCGCACTTAAGTGAAGGCGAGAAGCCTCCGCTTGTCACTTCCCCTATCTCCTCTCCACCCGACCGGACTTTCGAGCCGCGTCTCGCAAACCGTCTGGCGTCCGATCTTAAGCCTATGAGCTTTTTCGGTATCCCGCTCTCCTTCTGGCGGACCAATGCATCCCGTCCGTAGAAGTCACCCTTGTCCAGTTTGACGGTCCAGCCGAGCCCTGCTTCAAAGGGCGTGGTGCTTTCATCCATGTCACTGCCATGGAGCCTGAAGGCCATCTCAAGACGCAGCGTGTCCCTTGCCCCCAGACCGCACGGCTTGGGTACGGGCTGCACGTCCATCAGCGTGTCCCAGACATCGCCCGCGCTCGAAGCATTGGTGAAGATTTCGAAACCGTCCTCTCCGGTATAGCCGGTCCGCGAAACAAGACACGGTGCATCACCGATTGTCGCTCCCATGGAACGGAAGCTATCGAGACCCGCAACGTTATCGACGCATACCTGCGACATCACATCTTTGGCTCCCGGCCCCTGAAGCGCGATCAGCCCCGTCTCCTCGCTGAGGTTTTCAATGCGTACATCATCGGGAGCATGGTCCGTCACCCATGCCAGCACCCTGCCGGTGTTGGCCGCGTTGACCACCAGCAGGTAGTCGTACTTCCTTATGTAGACAAGCAAATCATCGATCACCCCGCCGTCGTCGTTGAGCATCAGGGTGTACTGGGCCTGGAAAGGGTCCAGCCCCGCAGCATCATTCGTTGTAAGCCTGCCGACATAATCGAGGGCACGGTCACCCGATATGGATATCTCTCCCATATGGGACACATCGAAGATGCCCACCTCGCGTCTGACACTCATATGCTCGTCAACGACCCCGGTGAATTCAACAGGCATGAGAAAGCCGGCAAATTCCACCAGCCTCCCCCCCAGGGCGACCTGCCTCTCATAAAGCGGTGTCTTTTTTGTCTCCAATAGTCCTCCCAAGAACTACATACACTAACGTGATGTCATCTTCTTTTCAAGATCATAGAGCTCGGATTCGTCTTCGAAGATACGCCTCAGAACCTCACCCGTATACGAATCACGGCACAGCGAGATTTCCTCAGGTGTACCCTCGGCAACGATCCGGCCCCCGTCATCCCCACCCTCGGGGCCGAGATCGACTATGTGATCCGCAACCTTTATGCAGTCCGGGTTGTGTTCGATAACAACAACGGTATTGCCCCTGTCCACCAGCCGGTTGAGCACGCCGAGCAACATGAGCGTGTCCTCGAAATGGAGACCCGTGGTCGGCTCATCCAGTATGTACAGGGTCCGGCCGGTGCTCACTTTCGATAGCTCGCGGGCAAGCTTCACACGCTGGGCTTCACCGCCTGAAAGCGTTGTTGCGGGCTGGCCCAGATGGATGTAACCCAGACCGACATCATAGAGCGTGTCCAGCTTTCGCTTGACGTTCGGAATATTCTCGAAGAATTCCCGCGCCTCGGCGACCGTTGTTTCCAGGACTTCCGCTATGCTCTTGCCCTTGTACCTGATCTCGAGAGTCTCCCGTTCGTAGCGTTTCCCCTTGCACACGTCACACCTTACGTAGACATCAGGCAGGAAGTGCATTTCGATCTTCGTTACGCCGTCGCCTCTGCATGCCTCACATCTGCCGCCCTTTACATTGAAGCTGAACCGTCCCGGTTTGTAACCTTTCATCTTCGCCTCGGGCACCCGTGCAAAGACCTCCCGTATGGGTGAGAAGAGACCGGTGTAGGTCGCGGGATTAGACCGCGGTGTTCTTCCTATCGGTGACTGGTCGATATCTATGACTTTGTCCAGGAGATCCGTACCTTCGACTGCGTCATGCTCCCCGGGTTCGTCCTTCGACCTGTAGAACTGTCTGGCAAGGGCCCTGTAGAGAATCTCGTTGACGAGTGTGCTTTTCCCCGAACCCGAAACGCCGGTCACACAGGTGAGAGCACCCAGGGGTATAGCGACATCTATGTCTTTGAGATTGAACTGACGTGCACCGCGTATGACAAGCGACTGCCCGCTTCCCGTCCTCCGGCTGGAGGGTGTCGGAATCCGCTTTTCTCCTGTCAGATACCTGCCGGTAAGCGAAGTCCGCGTCTTCTTTATGGCCTCCGGCGTTCCGACGGCGACGACCCTGCCCCCGTCCTTCCCCGCACCGGGTCCGAGATCGATCACATAGTCTGCCGAGAGTATGGTCTCACGGTCGTGCTCGACGACCACAACTGTATTGCCCAGGTCTCTCAATCGCGTCAGCGTATCAAGCAGCCTCCGGTTGTCACGCATGTGAAGCCCGATGCTCGGCTCGTCGAGTACGTAGAGCACTCCGACGAGGCTGGATCCGATCTGGGTCGCCAGTCTTATCCTCTGGAGCTCGCCACCGGCCAGAGTGGAAGCCGACCTGCCGAGCGTGAGGTAGGAAAGTCCGACATCGGACATGAACCTGAGCCTGTCCTTTATCTCCTTTACGATCGGAGATGCGACCTTCGCGGCCGTGCCCCTGAAACTGAGTCCGGAGAAGAACCCGAGAGCCTTGTCCACCGACAGACCGGTCACTTCGTTGATATTGCTGCCGGCGAGTTTGACTGAAAGACTCTGGGGTTTGAGCCGTGCACCCTCGCAACCCGGGCAAGGTCTCATTGCCATGAACTGTCCGATCCAGGAGCGTATATCGTCCGAATCCGTCTCGACAAAGCGTCTCTCGAGGTTGTGTACCACGCCCTCGAAGGGCGAGAGATACTCATAGCGGCTGCGGCTGCCCTTTATCTTGAAACTGACGCTTTCATCACCCGTACCGCGAAGCATTATCCGCCTTTGGGGCTCCGGAAGATCATCAAACGGCGTATCCAGCGAGATACCGTAGCGCTCCGCAACCGACTCGATCATCCCCCACGTCATACTGCCTCTTCGCTTCCCCCACGGAACCACCGCCCCTTGAGCAAGCGATACATGACCGTCGGGCACGACCAGCGTCGGATCTACTTCGAGCTTCCGCCCAATGCCGTCACAGGTCTCGCACGCCCCGTAGGGGCTGTTAAAGGAGAACATACGGGGTGAAATCTCCGGAAAACCGATCCCGCAATCCACGCAGGCAAACAACTGGCTGAGTACGATCTCCCGGCCGTCCGGCCCGCTCACAATCACGACACCACCACCCAGTTTGAGCGCAGTCTCGACGGAATCCGCCACCCGTGACCTGAGACCCGGTTCCATCTTCAACCTGTCGACGACCACATCTATCGTATGCTTCCTGTTCTTATCCAGTTTGATCCTGCGATCAAGGTCGTGGAGCCGGCCGTCAATCCTCACCCTGACGAATCCTTCCTTCTTGGCCCGTTCAAGCAGCTTGCGGTGTTCGCCTTTCCTGCCTCGTACAAGCGGCGCCATTACCTGGACTGCGTCCCCGTCTTCGAATTCCAGGATGCGGTCGACCATCTGGTCTGCAGTCTGACGCGAGATCGCTCTGCCGCACTTGTAGCAGTGCGGTGTCCCCACCCTTGCGAAGAGCAGCCGGAGATAGTCATAAATCTCGGTGACCGTGCCGACGGTTGATCTTGGATTCGTGCCCGCAACACGCTGTTCTATGCTTATGGCGGGAGAAAGTCCCTCGATATAGTCGACGTCGGGTTTTTCCATCTGCCCGAGGAATTGCCGCGCATACGCAGAGAGGGATTCAACGTAACGTCGCTGGCCTTCGGCATAGATCGTGTCAAATGCCAGCGAGGATTTGCCCGAGCCGCTCAGACCCGTTATAACCGTGATCTTGTCCCGGGGGATTTTCACGTCTATCGACTTAAGATTATGCTCCCTCGCACCCTTTACTACTATATGGTCCTTTATCTTGTCCCCGGGCATCAGAGACCCTCTTCATGCCGGGATGATTCCCCCCCGGGGTCCTGCGCCATGATCGCGATCAGCCGCTCCGCGGATGCTTTTCCCCAGTCCGTGCGTTTCCCGAAGCGACTTACTGTCCGTTCATAGATCGCCACCGCATGATCGGTAAGACCGGCCGCTTCGCACTCATTACCCGCCCGGAACCAGGATGTCCCCGCCCAGGCCGCCTCCCCCGGAAACTCGTGGCCGACCCTCATAAACTCGACGGCCGCCCTCAGGTGGTCTCCCATTTCCGAGAATGACTCACCCATCCAGTACAAGGCCTCGGCCGCTGTCTCCCGATCTCCGGCGTAGTTGAGGATCCCCTTGTAGATGGGAAGCGCTTCCGCGGGTTTGCCGGCCCGCTGAAGCGAGTACGCGGTTCTCATAAGTGATCTTTCGAACCTCTCCGACAGAGGGAATCTCACTGCAACCGACCAGAAAGCCCGTGCAGCACCTTCAAGGTCACCGTACTTCTCACGTGCAAGACCGAGATTGAAAAACGCGTTCTCGACAAGTGAAGCCTCCCGGGACTCCGTGGCCAGCTCGAAATAGATCGCGGATGAATCATAACCTTCCGACATGTAGTATGCGGTCCCGAGCTTAAAGCACGCATCACGATAGAGATCGTGATCAGGGTAGTCGCGCTCGATCACGCTGAAAGTCTCCACCGCGTTTCGGTAGTCGGCCGCAACCAGGTACTCGATGCCCTTCCGGTATATTGCCTCCGCCAAAAGACCGTGCTGCCGGCCGGTTGCAAGCAGATCGTCGAGCATGACCGATGCACTATCACCTTCCCCCTCACGGAAGAGGAGAAGGAGCGTTCTTATGTCCAGCCCGCGGTGACTCCGCTCAGCCAGCGGAAAGCGCTCCTTGAAGGCCATCCTCTCCTGCTTGCAGAGCTTAAGTGAACTGCCGGAGCACGCGTATGCCGCGCGGTCCTCCAGCAGACGGAAGACCCCGAAGATCTCATCACACCGCTCGCGACCGGGTTCGAGAAGCGAAGAAGCCGCAGTCGGGTCATCCTGCCCGGCAAGCGACGCCGCAAGGATGAGAGCTTCACAGGCAAACATCCCGCCCTCCGAGGCAACTCGTGTGAGTTCTTCGACCGCAAGCACCCTGTAACCCACAAGCCCCAGGCCGTAGGCCCTGACCACACGTCTCACAATGCTCAGTTGCTGTCTGGTCGCCGGAAGCGGTGAGTCGAGCTCGCCCAGGGCCTTATCCAGGCCTTCCCTTTCAAGCACAAGAAGACCCAGATTGAGACTTGCGGCACCTGCAAGCGAGACATCAGTGAGTTGCGCAAGCGATCTTCTGTAGTAGACCTGAGCCGAGTCATCCTCTTCTATGAGCTCATGACATATTGCGATGTTGTACATGGCCTCAGGTGAGTTGCCGGCCTGCTTGAAATGCGAGAGTGCATCGGTGATCCCGCCCGAATAGAGGTAGCACTCACCCACCCCCAACCGGCAAAGAGGTCTGATCTCATCCTCATCGTATTTGGCCAGACAGGACTTGTACGCCTCAAGCGCGCCCACATAGTCCCCCGCCACAAACTTGGCCCTGCCCAGAAGCAGAGCTGCGCCCGGGGCATCGGGTGACCCGGGAAACTCATCCAGAAGACCTCTCAATGCCAGGACGCACTCGGTATAGACGTTACCGTCGCGCTCGAGAAAGAGCGTGTAGAGTATCCGTGCGCTTTCGTAAAGGTCACCGCTTGAGAGGTCGTCACGGTGGCTCAGCTTCTGTGCGATCCGGAATGCGCGGTCGTGATCCAGACGCAGCCAGTCTGTGGATATCTCGAGTGCAGCCCTCACCGCAGCAGGACTTACTTCGGGACTGTCTGCGATTTGATCCGTGAGTTCTATGGCCTCACGTCTCGCGGTATCATCACCGGTAGCCATCCACTGGCGACCGAGTGAGACGATCAGTTTGGCCTTTATGACATCCGGGTGGGTACCCTCCTGAGGCGAAGCCACCGCTCGCCGGTAGTGTTTCGATGCCCGTTCGAAGTCCTTGAGGCGTTCGAATAGACCACCCAGTTCAAGGTCGGAAGCCCCTTCGCTGGCGATTCGTTCGAGCTCGGTTGACAATCCCTCCGTCCCGGCCGAGGCTGAATTCGTATCCATCAGGAGATAGGCGCGCTTCCCTCCTTCGAGACTGTACCCGGTGGGTATGAGCGACGCGCCTACCAGTTCATAGATATCCCGCGCTCTGGTCGTCTGGCCGGCACGCTCCATCAGAGAGGCCATGGCCATACCAACCGATTGGGGATACGCTTTGCGGCCCTCCCGGGCTGCTCCGGCCAGCCGGACCGCCTCCTCGTTGAGACCCGCGTCGACAAGCAAGGACGCAAGTTCGAAACGCTCGCCGGCCGACAACCGGTCGGCGAAGCGAAGGATGCCTGGTGCGAGTCCCGCAGCAAGCGCAGGCCTGACCTGACCGCTCGCAGGCGTGATCGCAGCGGACGCATACCGCAGTTTGAGGTCGGGCTGTGTCGCCCTCTTCGCAAGCGATGCAAGTGTGTCGGCAGCCCAGGTCGACTCGGCCAGTGAGAGCGCCCATGCGTATCGGACTCTCTGCTTAAGATCCGGCGGTAAATCGAGTGCCAGAAGGGAATCACAATACGCTTTGACAGGTTCCCCGCTCTCGGCAATCTGGACTACCGAGGTCACGAGGGCACGACAAGCATCGCTCCGCGGACCGCAGTCGGCCATCACCGGACCCGCCAGCACGTGCCAGACTTCCGGTATCAACTCACCGACGGCGATTGCGATTTCGCGGGAGGGCCCCGGCGGCAGCGCGGTACCACGGCTCATCATGTCCGTTCGCAGGTCGAAGAAACCCGCCACGCGGCCCTGCTTGAGCCGGCACCTCAGAAGACCGATTGCGGCATCGCGTGATCCTTCTTGCTCGAGCGCCTCTTGATAAAGTGTCTCCGCCCTCGCCAGGTTGCCTTTCGCCTCTTCGCACGCACCCAGCAGGACCGCGAACACCGCAGCCTGCGAGGCGGCCGCAAAGCGTTCAACCGACCGCAGGTTGAGCAGGGCTTCATCCACCTGTCCCAGCTCGAACCGGCACCGGGCTCTTAAGAATGCCGCCTGGATAAGAAAATCCCGGGGCGGAAGCGAGGCAATGAACTCGTCAAGTATTTCGACCGACTCGGAGTATCTTGAAGCATCGACCAGGGCGCTCGCTTTCATCAGCCGGATGGCCAGGTCGGCATGAGAGTCTTCACGCTTGAGGCTGTCCGTAAAGGCAATGGCACGATCGGTCTCACGATTATGCTCCAGGAATGCCAGGTACTGATTGCACGCGGCAAGGTCATTCGCTTCAAGACACCGATTCCGAAGCTCGGCTGCATAGAGATGCGTAAGATTCGACTTCTGAAGATATTCAATGAAATCCGTGTCCGACGGCTCCCGGGCGGCCGTCCGGACAGGAATCGCACAAAGCAGAAGAGCAATCAACATACCTACAGATTGTCTCACCCTGACAGAACCTCGACACTTCCCAACGGAAAACATTCAAGAGGGTTTTTCGGTATGATAATCCCCCCTGCCCGGCGGGTCAACATAATTGTAGGTGGTATGAAACGAGGGGTGCCGGGAGGCACCCCTCTTCGTGCCCTTTCGATCTCACCGATCTCTGCATGAGGGATGGATCTCGGGCAATTGGTTCTCTACTCCCCGTACATCATCGTGATGTCACCCCACGTGCTCGGCCCGGGCGGAACCGGGCCCCAGCAACCGCCGCGCACCCCACCAAGACCCGGAGCTCCTCCCAGCCACACGGCCGGCAAGCCACCAGGGTCATGCATTGTACACGCCACCTCCAGCGACGGATTTTCGCTCTGCCGACGCAATACCACCCACGTTGTCTCCGACGGTGCGCAGTATAGCATGATAATATGCGTCTTGTCAACATAATAAGTATGATAACCCAGATAGAAATCGGTATTACTGGGATATTATTCAACAAATGCACAATAGTGCATCCATACTGCAGTCAGCCACGTAAATCCGTCCGGTGCGGTGACCCGATGCTACCGGAAGATGAGGAGGGCTATGCCGAGGGGGATGAGGTAGTAGGCGAACATATGAAACCTGTTCCGGACGATTGCTCTGAAGAGGAGTGAGATGGCGAGGTAGCCCCCTCCGAACGCCGGTAAGGCCGCGGCAAGAAGGATGGCAGGCTCCCCTCCCACTCGCCCGGATACAACTTCGATGGTTGAGGCCCCGATGATTGCGGGCAGCGACAGGAGAAGCGAGAATTCAAATGCCTCCTTCCTCTCGAGACCGGCAAGCAGACCGGTGCCGACCGTGAAACCCGATCTCGAGATGCCGGGGATGATCGCGAACGCCTGTCCGATACCCACGATCAGTGCCCGCACGAGACCAAGTGACGCGCCCGGTCTGCCGAGACGTCCCGAGACCAGCACAAAGACACCGGTCACGATCAGCATTGTCGATGTGGTCGTCACATCCTCAAAGAAACGGCCTATGTGGTCTCTCGCCGCCAACCCCACTATAGCAGCAGGGATCGTACCCACGATCACCAGAAGAAGGAGCCTGAAGTCCTTTTGCTGGTGTTCCGTCATATCTTCACGCCGCACGGTCAACCTTGTTCCCACAGCGCGCAGGATTTCCACCACGCGGTGTCTCAGGTAGATCAGTACCGCGAGGGCCGTGGCAAAATGCGTGACGACCTCAATGGAAATGTGCTCCTCGTTTATCCCGAGCAATGTCTTGGCAATCACCATATGCCCGCTTGAGCTGACCGGCAGAAACTCGGTCAACGCCTGGACAATTCCGAGTGCGGCTGCCTTAAGCATCTCGTCAATCACAACCATCTTAGATCCCCGCCAGAAGGAGCGCTGCAAGACCGATCGGCATCGCAACTTTGAGAAGCGTCGTGACCGAGCCGGAGTTCCGCTCGGCGCGGTTCAGGTCGATCCGTGCTCTGGTTATCAGATAGATGCAGACCGCAAGCAACGGATAGACCACCATCACCACGGGCAGCAAGTAGAGATAGCCATAAACCCGCAGCACAAACGGCAGCAGACTCGTTATGATCACCGCGGCGATACACCCGAGCGATAGCCCCAGAGTCTTCCTTGCCCCGAGTCGGACCGCCACCGTGGATATGCCGGCCTTCGAGTCACCTCTGATATCGGCTACACTCTTGACGGTCTCCCTGGCCATGTGCAGCGACATGGCAATCACAAATGGAAAGACCGCCGCACCCAGACTGCCGCCGGTCAGCCCCCCCAGCAGGAAACCGGACGAGGCGAAGAAGCTGACGACAATCGGACCTGCCACGCCATACGACTTGATCTTCCAGGAATAGAGGTAAAGAAGAACGGCCCAGCCCAGGAAGAATCCCACCGCCGAGCGGCCGGAAAGCAGGGCGAAACCGCATCCGATTGCCCAGACCGCGATGACGACCGTGACCGCAGTCTCACGCCTGAGCCGGTTGCCGACAAGCGGCCGCCAGGGTTTTATCACTCTGTCAGTCTCGACATCAAAGATGTCATTCAGTGCATAGCCTCCCGCGCAGACGAAGAACGCCATCAAAGAGGCCGTCATAGACTCGTAACCGATCGTGCCGCCTGCCAGGAACGAGCCCAGCGCGACCGAGCCCCAGGCAATCACGCAGTTGTGCAGTCTCAGAAGCACGAGAACGTGCCGGCAGGCCCGCAGTGAAATCACCGGTGAAGACTCTCTGCCTTTTTGTAGGCTTCCCTGGCTCTCTGCCCGTCACCCTTGTGATCGTATGCAACGCCAAGGTAGTAGTAACCTCTCCAGTCTTGAGACTGGATCGCGACGGCACGCTCAAGCGAGGCTATCGCATCATCAACATCACCCTTGCCGAGATAGGCCGAACCGAGGTAGAAGTATGCCTTCGCGTTGTCGGCATCGACATTCAAGCACTTGGTAAGGGACCGGATCGCCTTGGCGTACAGTCCTTTGCGAAGGTAGGCCAGCCCGAGGTGAAACAACGTCTTGGACGACTTGGGATCGATACTCAGAGCTTTCCTGAACTCCACCGTGGCCTCCTCGACATCGCCCCTATTACTCAGGGCAACACCGAGGTTGTAATGCTCTTCGGCGCCGTCACCCCCGAGTGAAATCGCAATCCTGAATTCCTCGATCGCCTCATTGAACATCCGTTCATCACCATAGACAGCACCAAGGTTGCAGTGCCACTGTGCGTTACGCGGGTCTTTTTCAACCGCCTTCTTCAGCTCGACTATCGCAAGGTCTTTCTGTCCCTTCTTATCATAGAGCAAGGCCATCTCGCTGTGGGCTTTCGCACAGGACTGGTCATACCTCAGGCACTTCTGAAAGGCCGTCAGGGCGTCCTCGTGCTTGCCGCCTCGCGTATATGTCATCCCCAGCCGGTAGTAGGCCTCCGCACATTCCGGTTCAAGCCGGATGGCGGCATTATGTTCCTTGATCGCCTCCTCGTACACGCCCCTGAGATCCAGTGCCCGCGCCAGGCTGTAGTGGGCCTCCGCACACGGTTGGGCATCACAGGCCCTCCTGAAAACGGCTATCGATTCTTCATATGAGCGCACGTCCAGCAGGGTTTCGCCGTAAGTTATCATCGTCGCGAAATGGCCGGGGTTCTCCGACAGGAACCTCTCAAGCAGCGAGATCGCCTGATCGTACTTGCCTGCAGACCGGAGGGCGACGACAAGCTCGTGAAGCGCAGTGGAATCACCGGGCTTCCGCTTGAACTGGGTCTTCAGTGCTTTGACGGTTCTCTCACTCACCGCTACACCTCTGGATATGCGACTGCCGGAGAGCGTATCACAGCAAGGAAGGGCTGTCAAACCGTCTTATTCGTCGTCTTCGGTGAGGATCTCGATGTCGACCGCGAGATTGAGTATGACGTGACCGGGCTTTCCGTTTCCAGCCAGCTTGACAGGTATCCTGAGCTTGCCGCCTTCACCGGCGGCGATCCTGGCGGAGTGCGCAATCACGACGGTCTGCCCGGTTTCCGCGTCAGGGGTCTCACCGGACCCGGTTGGGGGCGATGTTCCCGTACCGGCTTCCGTCTTCGCTTGTCGATCGGGTGGACAGGGAGCGCCCGTATCCGTGGGAACAGGGGAGGGTTCTTCACCCGGGGAGGGGACATCTGGAACCGTATCCTTGTTCGTGGAGGAGTCTTGTTCCGCCTGTTCCCCCGTGGCCCGAGCCCCAGCCGGTTCCGGAGTGAAACCGAATGAGATCTCCCGTCCACCCGAATCAACTTCTTCTGCCTGATCTTTGACCAACTGCTTGCGCAGGTCGCCCATCACCATCTTGGTTGCCGCCGCAAGCGTTTCAAAAACACCTGTACCCGTTGTTGCTACCGATTCGAAGATCGTCACACCTTTGGGGTTCAATTCCTCGTTGAGCTTCTCGACGGACAGAGCTGAGGGCAGGTCCCGCTTGTTGTATTGAATCACAAGCGGGATATCATCGAGGTCCTTGCCGTGCTCGTCGAGGTTCTCCCTGAGGTTCTTGAGGCTTTCTCTGTTCGCCGCCATCTCCTCGGCCTGAGAATCGGCGACAAAGACGATCGCGTCCGCCCCCTTGAGCACGAGCTTCCTCGTTGCGTTGTAATACACCTGTCCCGGCACGGTGTACAGGAGGAATCGCAGATTAAAGCCGGCTATCTCCCCACCTTCTATCGGAAGGAAATCGAAGAAGAGCGTCCTGTCGACTTTCGTCTTCATGGACACCATCTTCCCGCGAAGATGCCCGGCCGTCTTGCTGTAGATGTGTTCGAGGTTGGTGGTCTTACCGCTCAGCCCCGGCCCGTAATAGACGACCTTTGCGTTGATCTCTCTGCCGGAGTAGTTAAAGACAACCATTCGCCCGATCTCCCCAGTGTTCCGATTCCTCTTTCTTAAGTCCTCCGATACCATCATACAGCAACAAGCATGCCAGTAAAATCAAGGGTTGCGGGAGAACGCGTGAATGTAGTGCCATGAATTATAAGAGGATAGTCGGCCCTGCAAAAAGCCCGAACACGACGGACTCAACGTACGTTGCACCCGGCAATCTGCTCGGCAAAATGCAACAGCGTCAGCGGTCGATGGGCTTCAGCCACACGCCGTACGTCTCATTTACACCGGGAGGAAAACGTTAAGCGGTAAGGTAATCTTTATAGTGTGAGAGAAAGCAAGGTTTGATCTCGTGATAAGAATCCGACGGGAAGTATCTTGTGACCGTCTTGAACATCCCGTGCTTTTCTGAATAAAGGGATAATGAAAGCCGGACCACCTTGTTGTAGTTTGCATCGGCATACGTTACGTTCGGGTCGCCGTCTATGTCAAACCAGAGAGAGATGCAATCGTCATCAATCTTAAACTCATGCCGCTCCGTCATCACGATCTTCCAGAGCTCGAAGATCTCCAGAGGGATATAGCGGACCGATTTTTCACCACCGTTTGACCCGTTTCTCGAGACCATGCAGCGGACGATCTTCTCTTTTGCCACGGCTACCTCCTGCGACAGGTTACTTCTGTGTTAATCTTCTTGTCAAGATGCAAATCCCTGCAAATCCTGACCAGACTTGACAAACGCGCACATGTGGCATATACAGCAATCAGAAATGTCTGTACTCTCAAGAATATGCTATGTCGTTCTCTCCACCCTTGCACGCATCCTGCCTCCATCGATCTCCTATCTAATAGGTGAGACGCTGGCGGTTGTCTGTTTCTTGCTTTGCACCGGCCGGCGCCGCAATCTCACAAGCAATCTGAGGATCGTTCTGGGGGACAGCAACCTGTCCGGGCTCAGCAGGGTGGTATTCAGGGTGATGCTCAATTTCGGGAGGGGTGTGACCGAGGTGTTCATGATCCCTCATCTGAGCGACAAGCATCTGCTTGCCAATACAACAATCGAAGGACGCGAGCGTCTTGACTCGATAGTATCGGCGGGTAGAGGGGTGATCCTCGTGACCGCTCATCTCGGCAGCTGGGAACTCGGCGGGGCCGCACTCGCCGCCATGGGTTATAAGATCACTACGGTAGCGGGGACTCAGTTCACGAGGAGTCTGTCACCGCACATCAAAGCAATGAAGCGCGCCCGCGGAATCGAGGTCGTCTCTGCGGAGGGTGGGACCCTCAGCATAGTAAGGGCCCTCCGCAGGGGTGAGGCCGTCGCGTTGCACATCGACGGGGATCAGTACCTGGGCGGCATTACCACGGACTTTTTCGGCAGAAAGACCGTGCTACCGAGGGGACCTGCAGGTCTCGCGATCAAGACCGGCGCGGCGATCATACCGGCATTTGCAATCAGGACCGCAAGAGGTAAGATAACAGTGCGCATCGAGGAGGAGATTCCGGTCCATGGTCCGGATGAGAACATACTGACCGCGAGCGTCGCAGCCGTGGTCGAAGACCGTATCAGGCGTTATGCCGACCAGTGGTGCATGTTCCGGTTGATCTGGGAGAACGCGCAGTGAAGATCGCGATGGTGTCTCAATCATACTACCCGAGTCTCGGTGGTGTCACGGAACACGTGCATCACCTGTGCGGGGCCCTGCGCTCACTCGGACACCAGGTCACGATCATAACAGCCGGTCATCATAACGACGGCAGAGACCGCCCGGGGGAAGTGATACGCATCGGAAGGAACGCCCTCTTCCCCATAAACGGAGCGCTGGTCAATGTCACGGTCGGGCTGCGCTTGAGAAAGCGTCTTGAGAACGTCTTCAGGTGCGGCGATTTCGACATCATACATATTCACAGCCCGCTTGAACCGACACTGCCGCTTGCCGCGTTGACGGCGGCCGGATCGGTGGAGTGTCCGGTGGTCGGGACCTTCCACATGTCCGCCGGGGTTTCGCCGGCCTACGAGGTCTTCTCAGAGGTGCTGCGCACCCACGCTCTGAGGCTCGATGCCCGCATTGCCGTTTCGCATGCGGCCCGGAGTTTCGCGATGCGCTACTTCCCCGGTGAGTACATGGTTGTCCCCAACGGAGTGGCGTTCAGCCGTTTTGCCGGGCGGGTAGAACCCGTTCGGAAGCTGGCCGATGGCAGGACCAACATCCTCTTTGTCGGAAGACTGGACATACGTAAACGAGCACCCTTGCTGATATCGGCTTTTAAGATGCTCCGGCGCGAGCACCCCGGTTCCAGACTGGTGATTGTCGGAAAGGGATTCATGGAACCCGCATGCCGGGCGGCCGCTTACCCGCTCACCGGGAAGGACATAGTCTTTGTGGGCAGGGTATCCCCTTCCGACCTGCCTTCTTACTATGGTTCGTCGGACATCTTCTCTTCGGTACCGGCCGGCAGTGAGAGTTTTGGCATAGTCCTGCTCGAGGCGATGGCTGCCGGGCTACCGATCGTAGCCACACGAATAGAGGGGTACCGCGAGGTCGTCACCGATGGGGTCGACGGTATCCTGGTCAAACCCGGCGACACGGCCGGACTCGCAGGTGCGCTCGGCAGGCTTGTGAGGGATAGCGAGTTGAGAACCACGATGGGCCGGATGGGACAGAAGAAAGCCATCCTGTTCGATTGGCCGCGTATCGCACGACGGATTGCAGACATTTACGCGGACCTTCACACACGACCGGTGTACAGGAGAACCTGTGAGCCTAAACGGGCAAAAAGCATCAGGCTACTCTAGCCTCTTCACGATCTCTTTCACGGCGCTTCTCGCCGGTCAAATCGTGTCCATACTGGGGGACCGGCTGGGAAACATAGCCCTGATCGAGATGCTCTCGATCGAGACGGGGCGCTTCGCGGCACCGGGTTCGACATTCGAGCTTTCAAAACTGGCCGCCGCGATGACATTGCCCGCCATCATCCTCGGCCCGCTCGCGGGGGCCTACATCGATCGCGTCGACCGGAAGCAGGCCTTGATAATAACAGACGTCATTCGAGGGGCCGCCGTAGTGGCGATACCATTCCTGAGACCGGCGTTGCCTCTATGGACGGTCTACGTGGTGGTTGCCATGCTCTATGTGGCGAACCTTTTCTTCCTACCGGCACGATGCGCAATCGTAGCCGAGATAGTCTCCCATAAGAGCCTGATCAAGGCAAATTCCATTCTCTCGCTGGGAGCGACCGTCGCCACGATCCTGGGGTTCGGCGTCGGCGGCATCCTCGCCTCTCGTGCCGGCTGGCGCACTGCGCTCTACATAGATTCCGTCACGTACTTTGTCTCGGCCGGTGCTCTGACCTTGATAAGGACAAGCGTGATGCCGCCGGAGTCTCAGCCCACCGCCCAGGTGCCCTACATGAGGATCATAAGGGACGCCCTGGGAGAGATCCGCAGGACCGCCGCACTGCAGGCCGGGGTCCTTGCTCCATCGCTGCTGGCGGTGGCGGGAGCGGCGGTCTATGTCCTCGGCGTCGCGATCGTCGAAGGCATGAGCCCTGAGGGGACGATGCACGTGGGATTCCTTGTAGGCCTAGCAGGAGCGGGTATGGCGGCAGGGTGCTACTTCACCGGTAAAACGCTTCACAACACCGGCCGCGCGCGGCTTGCCGTAACGGGAACAGCACTCGCGATACTTTCACTGATAGTGATCGGGGTGGTCGATCGGCTGATCCCCATTGGAATCGCAGTCACAGCCGCCGGCTTCGTAGCGGGGCCCGTCCTGGTCTCAAGTGAGACATCCATACAGGAGGAGACACCTCATAGAAGGCAGGCCACGGTCTTCGCCGTCAGGGATATGCTGATGAAGATCGCAATTGTCTCAGCGGCAGGTCTTGCGGCGGCTGCAGGTACTCTGCTCGGCCTCCAGAGTGCGCTCATCGTGATTCTCGGCTCGTGCCTGGCGCTGAGTCTGCCGCTGCTCGTCCGCTATAAGTGACTATTGAGGCCGGTCAAGAACACTCAGATGCAAGGCACGCGACATCCCGAGGAACGAGACGTACGGGTATGTACGTCGCAGTGACGATGGATTAGCGTAACGCAGCAGATGAGTGTCTGTTGCCCGACCCTGCTACTCTTCTTCTTCGGGTTTCTCCGTCACTATCGCCTTGGTTATCAACATCATTGATGCGACGCTCGCGGAATTCTGCAGCGCGGACCGCGCCACCTTCGCAGGGTCGATTATGCCGGCTGCCTCGAGATCTTCGTACTCGCCCTTGGCGGCGTTGAAACCCCAGGCACCGGATTTCTCCTTTATCTTCTCAACCACAACAGAACCTTCGAACCCGGCATTCGAAGCAATCATGCCCGCGGGTTCCTCGAGTGCCCTGGCAATCACGCCCGCCCCGGCCTTCTCGTCCGGGGGCAAGTCCATCCGTTCGACGGCGGCAATCGCTCTGAGGAAAGCGACACCACCACCGGGGACCACACCCTCTTCGACCGCGGATCTTGTGGCTGCAAGCGCATCTTCGACCCGTGCCTTGCGTTCCCTCATCTCGGTTTCGGTGGCTGCCCCGACTCGTATCACCGCAACACCGCCGACCAGCTTCGCGAGCCGCTCCTGAAGCTTCTCCTTGTCATAGTCCGACGTGGAAGCTTCGATCTGTGCTCTGATCTGCTTGATCCTGAGCTCAAGGTCCGCCTTCTTGCCTTTGCCGCCGACTATCGTCGTGTTCTCCTTGTCCACCTTGACGACCCTGGCCGTACCGAGATCACTGAGGAGCACGTTCTCAAGTTTGAAGCCGGCCTCCTCCGATATAACCTTTCCTCCGGTCAGTATCGAGATGTCCTCGAGCATCGCCTTCCTTTTGTCCCCGAAGCCCGGTGCCTTGACCGCGCAGCAGGCCAGCGTACCCTTGATCTTGTTCACGACCAGCGTAGCCAATGCCTCACCGTCCACATCCTCGGCGAGGATCAGCAATGGCCTTCCCGTCTGGGCGGATTTCTCGAGGATCTGAACCAGATCCTTCATCACACTTATCTTTTTATCATGGATGAGTATGGAGCAGTCGTCCAGCACGCATTCCATTTTTCCCGGGTCGGTTACGAAATACGGCGACAGATAGCCCCGGTCAAACTGCATACCTTCGACCACCTCAAGATCGGCCTGCATCGTGCTTGCTTCCTCAACGGTGATCACACCCTCTTTGCCGACCTCCTCCATCGCATCCGCAATCAGCCGGCCCACTTCCCCGTCGTTGTTCGCGGAAATCGTTGCTACCTGGGCAATCTCTTCCTTTGTCTTGATCGGTTTCGCCTGTTTCTTGATCGCTTCCACGACTACTTTGACGGCCTTATCCATCCCCCGTTTGAGTGCAATCGGGTTTATCCCTGCTGCGACATTCCTCAGGCCGTGGGTCACCATGGAATATGCCAGGACCGTCGCAGTCGTCGTGCCGTCGCCGGCAGCATCCTGGGTCTTGGTCGCGACCTCTTTGATCATCTGGGCACCGAGGTTCTCATAGGGGTTCTCGAGCTCGATCTCCTTCGCAATAGTCACCCCGTCATTGGTTATGATAGGAGATCCGAACTTCTTGTCGATCACCACGTTCCTTCCCCTGGGCCCCAGGGTTATCTTTACGGCTTCTGCGATCTTCTCGACACCTGTCTTAAGATGCGCCCGTGCAGTTCCGTCGAATGCTATCTGCTTAGCCACGCCGTTCCTCCTTAAGTGTTCCTGTTGGTGCGTTCTACGCTGCTTTATGAGATCTTAGCACTCGTGTAGCGAGTCTGCTAACACAGCAACAAAATACAAACCCGCGCAAGTATAGGCAAGCTCTATTTCCACCGTTGGAGAGGAATACCGGCGGAGTCTCCCGGGAGGGAGGCGGACCAAACGGCGTGCCGGGCACGGTCAAGAGGAACGCTGGCGCGCCTATCGGGACGCAAGCGAATGCCTCACTTGAGCAGGCGGACCGAAAGGCGTGCCAGCCTATAGAGAAACCGGCGGGCACGGAGAGTAGATGCTACCGGCGCAGGGCCGGATCGACGGCGTAGGCCAGCCCTTTGAGTGTCAGGTGCAGATCATACGTCACCTCAAAACCCAGGTCATCCCGGATAAGCCCAGCCCGTCCCCCCGTCACTATGACTCTGCACTCAGCACCGATCTCACTCCACATTCTTCTTACTATGCCTTCCACCTGGCCGACCGCACCGAAGTAGATTCCCGATTGCATGCACGCCACAGTCGATGTCCCGATCAGTTTGGGCGGACGCATGATCTCCACCGCAGGCAGCTTCCGGGCTCGTTTCCAGAGGTCCCCCGCACCCGCGTTCATACCGGGTGCGATGACGCCACCCCTGTACTCACCATCGTCCGAGACATAGTCATACGTGGTGGCCGTCCCCATATCCACGACTATCGCCGGTCCGCCGTATGCGTGGAACGCGCCGATCGCGTTGGCGATCCTGTCCCCTCCCACCTCTTCAGGGTCATCGGTCACCACGCGAATACCGCAGTCGTTCAGCCCGTCCACCAGGACTGCCTGGACTCCCAACTCCGCCGAGATCGCCGCCAACATCTCGCGGGTCTCTGACGGCACCACGGAACACACGGCGCCATGTGTCACCCGCTCAACGTCGATACGGTCACGAGCTAACAGGGACGCCATTACCCTGCCGTACTCATCACCGGTCCTCTCACGAGTGGCGATCTGCCAGAACGCCCTCACCTCCGTGCCGTCCAGAACCCCGATCGCGGTTACCGTGTTGCCAAGGTCCACACATACGATCATTTTCGAGCCTCCTAATTCACGCGTACAACGTCCCCGGCAATTACCCTCTCAAGCGACCCATCGTCCTTCCGCACAATGAGTGCGCCCACCTCGTCGATATCGTGGGCTATCCCCTCCACTTCACCTCCCCCGGTTACCACCCTGATGAGCCGGCCGACCAGGAACGAGTGCTCCAGGATCTCCTGCCTGATCTCCTCAAAACCTCCTGTGCAAAACCGGCTGTATTCCCTCTCTATGCTCTCAAGCAGATCGGCCAGAACCCGGGTTCGCCCGGTCACTCCCGGACTCTCGAGCTTAAGCGATGTCGCAATGTCCCTGATCTCCGGGGGAAACTCCTCCACTTCGGTCAACACGTTAAGACCGACACCTACGACTATGAAACTCACCTTGCTTCCTATGAACTCGCCCTCGGTCAGTATGCCACAGATCTTGCGTCCGTTGACCATTATGTCATTGGGCCATTTGATCTTCGCCTTGACTGCATGACGCCTTCGGAGCATGCCCGACACACCAAGCGCGACCGCCAGCGAGATCGCCGGACAATCGGCGGCTTCGACCACGGGTCTCAGCACGATCGAAAACCACAGTCCGGTACCCGGCGGCGAATGCCATTGTCTCCCCTGCCGGCCACGGCCCCTGCTCTGTTCCTCCGCTACGACCAGCGTTCCTTCAGCTGCTCCTCCCCTGGCAAGTGCCGTTGCGACATCGTTTGTCGAAGTGATCTTTCCGAATGTGTAGACTTCCCTGCCCGGGACGTGACCTGCGAGCGCAGTTCTGATATCGCACCCATCCAGCAAGGCAGGTGTCTCGAGCAACCTGTAGCCCTCCCCCGGGACCTCATCTATTCTGTAACCCCTGCCGGTCAGGGCCTCCATCGCCGTCACAACCTCCCCCCGGGGCACGCCGAGTGTGCGCCCCAACTCTTCCTGCGTGAGATACCTCGCAGATGACTTCAGTCTGAGGATTATGCCGACTTCAAGATCAGCCATTTAGCGCCCGACCCTTAAGATCCAGGCTTATGTCAAGTGAAGGCGCAGAGTGCGTGAGGCTGCCGACGGAGATGACATCGGGACCGCACATCGCGATCTTCCTCACACCATCAAGGCCTATGCCGCCGGAGACCTCGATCAACGGTCTCGATGGGAATCCCTTTATGACTTTGATCGCACGTTTAAGATCGCTCACCGGCCAGTTGTCAAGCATGACTATATCCACATCGAGACCTCTCAGGTCGGAAGGATCCGTTTCAGGTCCGACCTCGATTTCAACCGGCACTCCACCACCCGCCCGTCTTACTCTGCGTACCGCCTGCTCGATTCCCCCGGCCGCCTTTATGTGGTTGTCCTTGATGAGAGCCAGATCCGACAGCGTGAACCGGTGGTTGAAACCACCTCCCGTAAGAACCGCGTACTTCTCAAGCAGCCTCAGGCCCGGCGTGGTTTTCCTCGTATCTACTATCTTGACCCCCGTACCTTTTACCTGCTCGACGAACCGGTGGGTAAGCGTCGCAATTCCTGACAGGCGCTGAAGCAGATTAAGCGCCACACGCTCACAGGTAAGGATGCTCCGTATCCTGCCCTCTACCTCCGCCAGATTGCGACCTCGCCGGTAGAACCGTCCTTCCCGGCTCTTAAGCATGACCTTCACCCTCGGGTCAAAGGCTGCGAACACGGCCCGGAACACCTCCAACCCAGCGACCACGCCGTCGTCTTTGAGCGTAAGCCGGGCCCGCCCCCGTGCACGAGAGCCCACCGTGGCCTCTGTGGTGACATCACCGCCACCTGCATCCTCGCTGAGCGCCATCCGGATCACATCGTTCACAACGTCTTCAGGCAGGGTCACGCGGAATGGAAACTTCATCGTCTCCTACCTCTTCTTCGCATCGTTTTCGCCCTGGACGGCCTCGTCCCTTCCATCGCCATCATTGCTACGATGTCCTCCATCCGGTCACGAAGGGATGCAGCTTTTTCGAATTCGCGATTCTTCGCCGCCTCCATCATCTCGTGCTCAAGACGAACAAGCATGTCCTCGTAGTCGTTGGCTTCGAATTCCTGACCGGGACTCTGCGATTCTCCCCGGCCTGAGTCGGCAACGGAAGTTGCCTGGAGAATCTCCTCAGCGGTCTTTACGATCGTCCTCGGTATGATCCCATGCTTCTTGTTGTACTCCATCTGGATTTTCCTTCGCCTGCGGGTTTCCTTCATCGCCCGATCCATGGAACCCGTTATCTTGTCGGCGTACAAAATGACCTTCCCCGCTACGTGTCTGGCGGCCCTGCCGGCAACCTGTATGAGCGAGGTCTCCGAGCGCAGGAAGCCCTCCTTATCGGCATCCAGCACGGCAACGAGCGAAACCTCGGGCAGGTCAAGGCCCTCACGAAGAAGGTTGATCCCGACAATCACATCGAATTCCCTGAGCCTGAGACCCCTGAGTATTTCCACTCTTTCTATGGCGTCGATATCCGAGTGCAGGTAGCGTGCGTTCATCTCAAGTGAGATGAGATAGTCGGTAAGATCCTCGGCCATCCGCTTGGTAAGCGTGGTGACGAGCGTTCTCTCACCGCGTGCCGTCACTTCGCGTATCTCGCCTATGAGATCGTCGACCTGGTCACCGACGGGACGGACCTCAACCTCGGGATCGACGAGCCCGGTCGGCCGGATGATCTGCTCGACCACCACGCCGCCGCACTTTTCCAGCTCGAAGTCCGCGGGAGTGGCGGAGACGAACACCACGTGGTTGATCTTCGCTTCAAACTCCGGAAACTTAAGCGGCCGGTTATCAAGCGCTGAAGGCAGCCTGAAACCGTACTTGACAAGCGTGCTTTTCCGGGACCTGTCACCTTCATACATGCCCCGCACCTGGGGAAGCGTCACGTGAGATTCATCTATGATCATCAGGAATCGTTCGGGGAAGTAATCGATAAGCGTGCATGGAGGCTCACCCGTCGATCTGCCGCTAAGATGTCGTGAATAGTTCTCAATCCCGGGGCAATACCCCAGTTCCCTTATCATCTCTAAATCATACCTTGTCCGGGTCTCAAGCCGCTGGGCCTCAAGAAGATTGTTGTCGTCTCTAAGCCTCCTAAGCGACTCCTTAAGCTCATCCTCTATGTCCTTTAAGGCGGCCTCCATCTGCGCGTAGGGCATCACGAAGTGCTTCGCCGGGTATATGCTCACCGACTCCTTCTCGTTGAGGATATTTCCGGTGAGCGTATCCACGGTCGAAAGACGTGTCACCTCGTCACCGAACATCTCGATGCGGACCGCATACTCCTCGCTGGACGGTCTTATCTCAACCGTGTCGCCCCTGACACGAAACGTGCCACGCACGAAATCATAATCGTTGCGGGCATACTGTATGTCGACGAGCTTTCTTAAGAGCGCATCCCGCGGGACAGTCTCGCCCTTGTCTACGCTGACAAGCATGCTCTTGAAATCCTCAGGAGATCCGATTCCGTATATGCAGGACACGCTTGCAACCACGATCACGTCCTGTCGCTCAAGCACGGATGAGGTCGCCCTGAGTCTCAGTTTGTCGATATCCTCATTGATCGAGGCGTCCTTCTCTATATAGGTGTCGGTGGACGGCAGATACGCCTCCGGCTGGTAGTAGTCGTAGTAGCTTATGAAGTACTCAACGGCGTTGTCCGGAAAGAAACCTCGAAACTCCGCATAGAGCTGCGCAGCCAGTGTCTTGTTGTGCGACATGATCAGCGTGGGGAGTCCGATCTCGGCTATGACGTTCGCCATCGTAAAGGTCTTACCCGAGCCCGTCACACCGAGCAGCGTCTGCCACCTCTTGTCCAGTCTTATGCCCTCGGCCAGCTCGCTTATGGCCCGTGGCTGGTCACCCGTTGGCTTGAACTTGGACACGAGCTTGAATTTCATCGTCTCGTTGCTCTCACTGTCCGGAGCCGATCTCGAATTCGGAGATCTGCTTGTCCCTGGACGCGGGAAGTTCGACAGGCTTACCGTCAAGTGTGAGAGAGACAGCGTCCCTGTCGGTCAGATAATCGATGACAAAGGGTTGGGTACAATAGAAGGTATCGGCATAGCCCGGTCTGAGCCAGCCTTCCACAAGGACACTGTCCCCGCTTCTAAGGCGGGCCCTGATCGGCCAGCCGCTTACGGCCACCTCGAGCTTCGAAACCGACCCAACGGTGGAAAGCGCCGGTGTCTTACCCGGCTGGGCTTCCTCATCAACAGGCCCACTGAGCGGAGTCTCGGGCACGGCAACGATGCTACCGGGTTCGGTCTCCCCGCCGGTCGAATCACCCATGACACTCGTCCTCTGCTCGGGAGCGTCCTTCGCCGCGTAGAACCGGTCGAACAAGACCAGGACCACTATCACGACTGCGGCAATGACCGCAAGCCACGGAAGTATCTTCCGCATGTTCAGGTTTCTCCGGGGCTGCACTCTGATTCCCTTTATGGCGTCCCGGATGCGCTCCTCCTCGCTCTTCTGCTCCCGGACGATCTCGTCGGCATTCAATCCAAGTGTATTTGCATAAGCTCTCAGGAAGGCTTTGAGGTAGGCTTCAGCGGGAAAGATACCGGCTCTACCCTCTTCGACGGCCATGATGGTCTCCGGTCGAAACCTGGTGACCCTGGCTATGTCATCTATGGTAAAACCTAGTTCTTCTCTCCTCTTCCTAAGCCTGTCGCCGATCCTTTCCATTACGTGTTTCCCCCGGCCCTCAACTTGATGTACGCGCGCCAGCAGGTCCGGGCCGGTGTCCCGACTCCCTTGATTCCGGTTCTGTGACGATGCACGGCGTGTCAGCCCAGCAGGGAGAGGTTCTTCTTGAGCTTGGTTGCGGTCTGCAAGAGCTGCTCGATC
This sequence comes from Candidatus Eiseniibacteriota bacterium, assembly GCA_043810925.1. GTDB lineage: Bacteria > Arandabacterota > Arandabacteria > Arandabacterales > Arandabacteraceae > Arandabacterum. Next base: position 5,787 of record JBDRNT010000028.1, on the reverse strand, counting down.
CTGTCCTTCTCCTTGGTCACGACTTCCGGTGGCGCCTTGCTGACGAAATCCGGGTTATCAAGCCTCGCCTCGGTCCGCTTGATAAGCCCGTCGATCCGTGCGAGCTCTTTTCCAAGTCGCGCTTTTTCAACTTCGACGTCGATCACGTCTCCAAGCGGGACTCCGACCTCTATCCCTCTTACGATGCTCGTGGCGACCGGGCCCTCGGCCTCCGAAGGCTTACCCTCGCTCACCTGTGACACTTTCCCCAGTTTGACTATGTAAGACTCGGCGGCGAGCACGCCTTCCCGTGACCCCTCGTCACCCGAGAAATCGAGAAAGACAGGTACGCTTGCCGAAGGATGAACTCCCATCTCTCCTCTTATGTTTCTCACCGCTTCCACGACTTCGACAAGAGCTGCCATTACGCCTTCCGCTTCGGTGTCGCGCGCGAAGTCCTCAGTACCGCCAAACCTCTCGTCAAGGATGCTTCCGCCACCCAGATCCAACACACTCCAGATCTCTTCGGTGAGAAAAGGCATGAACGGATGAAGCAGTTTGAGCTGTTGTGACAGCACGGTTTTCGCCACGGCGCCTGCCTGGCGCCGGTCGGCGGCATCGTCCCCGTAGAATCTCTCCTTCGCGATCTCAAGATACCAGTCGCAGAACTCGTGCCAGACGAAGTCATAGACCGTCTTTGCGGCCTGGTTGAGCTCAAAGCCATCCACGTAGCCGGCGATCTGGCGAGTCACTTCCCCCGTGCGGCTTATGATCCACCTGTCGGAGAGCTCCATCTTCCCGGCATCGATATCCCCGGCCCGGATTTCCTCCGTTGCCGCATTGATCAACCGCGAGGCATTCCAGACCTTGTTTGCGAAATTCCGCCCGGTCTCGACCTGCCTCTCAGCAAAGAGAACATCCGATCCCTTGGGTGTCAGTGAAATTATGGTGAACCTGAGCGCATCCGCACCGTACTTCGCTGTCAGATCCGACGGGTCGGGTGAGTTGCCGAGCGACTTGGACATCTTCTGCCCGAACTCGTCTCTTATCAGGCCGTGAAGGTACACATCCCGGAACGGAATCTCCCCGGCGAAGTGGAGTCCGGCCATTATCATTCGCGCAACCCAGAAGAATATTATGTCCGGCCCGGTGACCAGGACCGACGTCGGGTAGTATCGCTTGAGGTCCGCCGTTTCACCCGGCCAGCCGAGGGTCGAAATCGGCCACAACCACGAGGAGAACCACGTGTCCAAGACATCCTCCTCCTGGACCAACGCGCCTCCGCACGACGGACATTCGGTGGGATCATCGATCTCGCTTACCATCTCATCACAACTCTTACAGTGCCAGACGGGTATGCGATGGCCCCACCAGAGCTGCCTCGATATGCACCAGTCGCGTATTCCCTCCATCCAGTTATAGTAGACCTTGGTCCACCGGTCGGGATGGAACGTGACCCTGCCACTTCTCACCACATCGATGGCCGGCTTGGCCAGCGGCTCCATCTTTACGAAGTACTGCTTTGACAAATGGGGCTCCACGACCGTAGAGCATCTATAGCACTTGCCCAGCGAAAGAGCATAGTCGGTCACTTTCTCAAGCAGACCTTCCTGCTCGAGCTGTTCGAGTACACGCTTTCTTGCCTCGAACCGGTCAAGGCCCTTCATCGGACCTGCATTGTCATTCATCACACCGGTCTTATCCATGACCACAACCGATTTTAACCCGTGCCGCTGGCCCATCAGAAAATCATCCGCGTCATGGGCCGGGGTGACCTTCACTGCTCCAGTCCCGAACTCCGGATCGACGAATTCGTCCTTTATAAACGGCATCTTCCGCCCGATGATCGGGAGCACAATCGTCTTACCCCACGAGTCCTTATACCTCTTGTCGTCGGGACTGACGGCGACGGCGACATCGCCGAGCATGGTCTCAGGTCTTGTCGTGGCGACGGTGACGTGTCCGCCTCCCTCGATGGGATAGCGCATGTAGTAGAGTTTGCCCGCGACATCTTCCCGCTCGACTTCCTCGTCTGAGAGCGTGGTCAGGCACCTGGGGCATGAGTTGATAACGTACTCGCCGCGGTAGATCAGACCTTCCTTGAAGAGTGTGACAAACGCCGTCCTCACCGCCCGCGACAGTTGATCGTCCATCGTGAATCTTTCCCTTGTCCAGTCGCAGGCACAACCGAGATGCTGGAGCTGCTCGGTTATCTTGCTGTTCATGGCGTCTTTCCACTGCCAGACGCGCTCGAGGAACTTTTCGCGGCCGATCGAGTGGCGTGTCAGTCCCTTTTCGGCGAGCTGGCGTTCGACGGCGGTCTGGGTGGCAATGCCGGCATGATCCTTACCCGGTAGCCAGAGAGATTCACGTCCGGAGAGCATGTTCCACCGGATCAACGCATCCTGTATGGACATATTGAGAACGTGTCCGATGGTGAGCATTCCCGTGATGTTCGGTGGAGGCATAACAATGACGAAAGGCTCCCCATCCCGCGGTTCGGGCGTGAAGAGATTCCTTTTGAGCCAGAATGAGTACCACTTCTCTTCGGCACTCCGAGGATCGTATCGACTCTCCATATATATGTCTCCCGGGTCTTGAGGTTCTTGGTGCAGAAGCTAACACGCCCGGAAAGCCCAGTCAATCCCTTATGAACAGGGGATGATCGCTGGTGCGGCCTTTCGGCCCGCCCTGCTCAGAAAAGGCATTCGCTTGCGTCCCAAAAGGCCGCACCAGCGAGTCTGAGCACGAGGAAAGAGAATCAGCAAGTGGGCAGACGTTCTACCCGGAATCGCCCGTCCGATGAATGCGTAACTCCCCCCTGCATGGGCGGTCGAGCAAACGAAGCTCAAAATCTGTGTGCGGGATGGAGAAGCCGGGCGACCCGATCATCACTCGATACTCTCCAGAACCGAGCCCAGTAATTCTGTAATCAACATCGAATAGACAGGTGCAGAAGGCGAGATAAGGAGAGCCATCCATCTCTGGCCATTCCTCGATCCGAATCACGTTGCCGCTGCCAAACTCAATCTCGCCCGCGATTTGCACTACAGCGCAGTTCTCGCGAATATTGACATGCCTGAGAGTGAGAACGCTCTCTCCATCATAGTCGAACTGAACGCACTCCTCCGGGTCGTGTACTCCGCCCAGTAACTGGTTCGTTCTTTCATCCTTGCAGCCGACGGTACCGGTTACCTCGTAGACAGGAGTAACCGCAGGACCCATATGCGCGCATCCGGCTGCCAGTATCGCTACAAGCGTGCAGGCGAGCCGACTGGCCACCGGCCGCCTGCTCTTTGATGCCATGCCAATCGTCATGCGCGCCTCCTCTCACTTCTCGACATCTGCAGCATCCACCGTCACTACTTTACTATACTATACTTCTGATCCTCTTTCCGTAACGGTGGGCATCACAGCCGCCGTTAAGCTTCCTGTGCACGCTCTTGTTCGGCAAAACTATCTTGCCCATTTGATGTGGAGCTTCTTGTGATGCAAAGCGCAGTCTCGGAGGTAGAGGTTGATCAAGTTCTGATAGGGCATGCCCAGTTCTGCGGCCAATGCCTTGAAGTAAGCAACGGTGGCCTTGTCCAGCCGGATTGTAATGGGTTGCTTGAGGTCCTTGACGTACGGATTCTTCTCGCCCTTCATTTTGTCGAAGTCGTAATGTTTTCTCATGACTTAACTCCAGTAAGCTGATTGTTCCCTCTTGTCAGCCTTCCTCGCAGAGATGATACGGATCACCAAATCGTCGGCCCGGTAGCAATGACACACAACGAGGACACGAAGGGTGAAACTCATCCCCAGAATCAGGAACCGATCCTCATCCTCAGAATGATCCGGGTCGAAATAGCGAATAGCATTCTCGTCCACGAAAACTGTCTGGGCTTCCTCGAATGAGATCCCATGTTTTCGCCGGTTCTCCCGGTTCTTCCTTTCGTCCCACTCAAATCGAATATCATTCATATGTACACTGTACATATCGCTTGACAGTTTGTCAAGTCCATTTTCTCCTGCCGAACGTTGGCTTCACCTGCAAGCGTGGCTGGCGCGGTTCGTGCGCCAGCACGAAGCGTGACAGACGCGATTGTCAGGTGCAAGCGCTTGTTGGACGGCCACGCTCACCCCTTTCCAACAACCATAGGAATGACGACATAAGCGACAATGTTGTTCAAGAAATGCATAAGCACGCACGGATATATACTCCTGAACCTGATAAACAGATATGCAGGAATGAGAGCCCCCAAGAACAGGTAGACGACCATCCAGGGACCAATACCAATATGAATGCTCGCGAAGATCAGAGCGGACAGGAGTACGGCGAGTGTAGTAGAGAATTTGGCAAGCAATGCCTGAAGTACGTAACCACGGTAGAGGATCTCCTCCGCGATTGGGGCAATGACCAGGGTTGCGAAGCAGATACCGATTACCCGCCAGGGCGTGTCGAGCCCGAAGAAGTCACCTTCGTTCCAGAACATCCTGATGCCGATACGAGTAAGCGATATCTCCACGATATAGTACAAGAAGAACCCGACAAGCCATCCAATGAACGCATAGAGTACCGACTTACTAGACAGCCCTCCCGTTACACCCACATTTCGCCACCCGAGCTGCCGCCGACTTAGTAGATAACGCAATACGAGGAGTGCGACCAGTAGTCCAATCGTGTACACGGCAAATGCGAACAGCGGGACATCGCCAAAGCGCGCCTCGATAATTCGCGTCGGGTCACCCCGTTCGATCATTCCGAATACGACGAAAACAAGCGCCGTAAATCCTAGGCCGACCCAAGCGACGGGAAGCCACTTCAGGCTCAAGCGTGCCTGACCTTCTGCGCTGCCATTCATTTAACTACCACTCTCTCCATCCATTTCAGTCCGTCCAACGAATAGGATTGTATCCGTAGTGCTCGTGGTGTCAGGTACAGGTTGTCTCGCAGAGTTGTTTTGGCGAGCATTACGGATACAATCCTATTCGTTACGCTGCGGGAAGGGTTATGGTGAGAGACGAGAACAGTTGGCTTTCAGCCACTTGGCCAGGGCAGCCTTTGATGTCTCGCCGGCAGCCAGGGCGGCAACCACCTTATATACTTCTTTCTCAGGGGCATCAATCTGCCAGCCATTCATCTGGAGGAAGACGTCCATCACCACAAAAGCGACTCTCTTGTTGCCGTCAACGAACGGGTGATTCCGTGCCAGATGGTAGCCATATGCGGCAGCCTTGTCGAAAATGGTTCGGTGAACGTACTTACGGCCAGCGGTCGCTTTCGGCTGGGCCAGAGCGGAGGAAAGAAGACCCGGGTCACGGAGGCCGCGGCGGCCGCCATACCTTTGGATCAGGTCGGCCTGAAGTCGAGGGACGATCTCCTCAGGCACGAACCGGGTCGCCATCAGCGTGCCAAGGCCTTGAGGGTATTGCGGTACCTGCGGTTGGTTCTCTCGTAAGCCTTAGCCCAGGCAGTGAACTCTGGATTGAACGGGGTCAGGACAAGTCCCTCGTCAGTTTCCAACAGGTTCAGTTGGTCACCCTCAGCCAGGTGGTAGTTCTCGACGACGGTCTTGGGCAGAGTTATACCAAGGCTATTGCCAACACGGCGAAGAGTAGTCTTGCGCATAGGAGTCTCTCCTTTCATGGGATATTATAACAAATGTATTACACTGGGTCAACAGATCGAATTGCCTCATAATAAATGTATTCGAACGGGGTTCGTTGCCTCAAAAATAAAAAGTATTCGAAATATGCCTGCGATAACCTCCGGGAATCGGTGTGATCGGATCTCAGGAGGTAGTGCAGATGGGGATGGACATGAGG
>JBDRNT010000027.1:0-6958 GCA_043810925.1 Candidatus Eiseniibacteriota bacterium | reverse complement strand
ACCCTGGCGAAGTAAAGATCGATCTCGTGGGTATCTTCCACCCGCACCTGATCGGCTTCCGGAAAACTCACGTTTGCGCCCGTGATAATCACGGCCTCATTCATGCACTCATTGAGTCCCGCGAATGTGATTGCCCGCTGGGTCGCCTCAGCCTCATCGTCGAATAGCCCCGACGCGCCGGCAAGGGCAGACGCATCCATGGCATTCTGAAGCTGGCTTCGCGCGGCCCCGATCACTCCGACGTCGATGGCAATCGCCGAGGCCAGCAGGATTACCATCATCACTAACGCGGTGAACAGCAGCGTACTTCCTCGTTCTCCCTCTCTGGTCGGTGACATCTTACCGCCTCCTGATAGATAGTTTCTTATGCTCAATCCTCCATGTTCATGTCGATCTCAGGCACTTCTTCCGGTCTCATGGCCTGCACGATATGCGGAGATATCAGGATCATGAGCTCGGTTTCCTTGTTCTGGTACCGGTGGCTGCTGAATAGATACCCAAGCACCGGGATATGACCCAGTATCGGAATCCTTGAGACTCCGCGGGCCACCTCGTTAAGAATCATCCCGCCGATGATGAAGGTCTCTCCGTCCCTCATCTCGACGGTGGTGTGAGCCTTGTTGGATATGAGCGCCGGGATCGCGAATCCGCTCAGGACGACCCCGTTTTCATAATCCAGAGTGCTGACCTCGGTTTTAACCTTGATATTGACCAGCTCCGAGTCAAGCACGGTCGGGGTGAAGTTCAGCTTAATTCCATACTCCTTATAAGCGATCGTTACCTGGTTTGACGTCCCCGATATGATAGGCACCGGGATCTCACCCCCGGCCAGGAAACTGGCATCTGCGCCGCTGAGGGCGATGAGGTTGGGCCTGGCAAGCGTGCTGAGCATCCCCTCCTGCTCGAGCGCGGAGATGACGGCCGTAAAGTCCCGCGTGGGAATGGCCAGGAAGAAATCGACATTATCGCTGAGTCCAAGGGAGGGTTCAATATCCTTGTCCGGATGCCACGGCCTGACCGCCTTGCCCCCGTAGCTGCCTATATCCATCCGGTCGCCGTCCACATTGATGTTCTCTATGAAGAAGTCCGTGCCGAATTCCAGAAAGGCGGTGCGGTCGACTTCAACAAAGCGGACCTGGAGCATCACCTGGTTATAGATATTGTCGCTGTGGACTATCAGCTCATAGTAGGTGTAGTCTTCGTCCTCATCCCAGACAATCAGCGATGTGGTGCCGATCATCAGGCCGTTTACGATAAGCTGCCTGGGAGAGGTCACGGTCGCGTCGGCTATCTCGGGATTCGCGATGGAAATCCTGTTAATGGGGGAAGGAAAATCCAGAATCTCCGTATGGCCCAAGGGGACCATCAGATCCCGGACATTCTTTGCTGCGTACAGGGACCCTGTGAAAAAGGCCAGTACCGCGAGTGAAAACAAAACCCAGACTGCGAGATTCCTTCTCCAGACGCCTGAAGTCCGGCTGCTACAGTTCATACTCTCTCTGCCTCCTCCGAAGAATTCCTGGCCAGTTCCATCTACCCATCCTATTTAGAGGCATTCGAAGATTCAGCGGGCATTTCCTCAAACTCAACCTCCGAAAGCCTGTTTGCGCGTATGATCTCAACCACTTTGGTTCCCGGTTCCGGTGGCGGAGGCGGTGGCGGCTCCGGCTTCGGCCTCGACGAGGAGACCACCCTCGGCTGCGGAGGCGTGTAGCTCTTCATCAGCTGCTTAAGCTCTATACCTCTTCCGATAAACAACTCATCATCCGCCCCGCTCCGGATAGCCAGCTGAAGCACGCCCTCATTGGCGGCGAGGGCCACTTGCTCGGCTTCTTCGGGCGTAACAAGAAGCGTGACAGACTTCACCGTAACGGGATCGTCGCTGTCCTGGTCATAGGTCTGGTCCACCGCCAGTACCTCGACGTTTTGTAGAATGGTCTTTGTCGAGCGGTCCCCGCTGGAGCCCACACCCGTGACGGTCACCAGAACATCGACCCGGGTTCTGGGAAGAATAAAACCACCCACTCCGCTCACCACGTTGACGCCCACCGTGACGGCCCGCATGCCGGGCGGTATGAGGCTCGAGAATCCGCCTGTCGATCCGTCGGGCGCCAGCTTTGATTCGAGGACAGGTTCCCCTGCCGCGATCTCAATCTTCAGAACACGGCCTACCAGCTTCTCCAGGCTGTCGCAGCTCCCGGCGGGAATCAGGTTTTCAGGCCACATCCGGATTTGCATATCGAGGGGCGTAAGCTGAGAGCCTACCGGGAGGTCGGTGACCGAAACAACCACTCGCTGGCTCACGAATGTGGGCAGGGCAGAGTCGGTCGTCCGCGCTTCCTGCTGCTTAAGAAAATGGTACACACCGTATGCCGCCAGCAGGCCCGTAAGAATCGCAAGCGTGATGACGAATTTCGGTTTGAGCAAGAACATGCAAACCTCCTGTAAGCAAATTCCCGTTAATCAGCCTTCCCAATGTATGACGACACTGCGCGATAATTGCATGGTGCCACTGAGACCAGGAACAAATGACCCGGTTACGACAGTGTAGTCGATCTGAACCCTCACTGTAACCTCATTGTCGGCATTCGGTCCGGTAGTGGTGACTGTTGCCCCGGTGATATCAGCGGCATTCAATAAGTTCTCGACAGCAGTCTGTACCCGCGCCTGATCCGGGGAAGTGACAGCCGCAATCCTTGCGCCTTCACGGGCCGCACTGGCCAGCACGTTCATCGTCATCCATATTCGCCCGAACTCAACGATTCCCAGAACGAGTATTGCCAGAAGGGGTACCAACAGCGCAAATTCCACGAGCGCCTGTCCATCGGAACGCCTGCCCTTCCTTCCTAGTAGTCTCATTGAAGAACCCTCAAGAAGAACCTCCATTGACGATCACCATAATAACCGATGCGAGGGTGCCAATAGCTATGGCCACCCCATATGGCATCGTCTCTTTCAAAGGACTGTCCCCTATCTTCGAATCGGCAGGAAACTCAGACGGCTTGACATCCTTCACCGCCGTAGACGGCCTCCTGTGCCAGACAATAAGTTTTCCTATGGCCATTATACCACCGGCTACCCCGGTGAGCACAAGCACCGAAAGTGTAAAACTGAGACCCCCAAGGGCACCGATCCCGGCCAGGAGCTTCACGTCCCCCGCACCCATTCCCCCAAACACAAAGAAAAGGAGCAGCGCGCCCCCACCGATGGCCAATCCCAGCAGCGAAAACGTGAATCCACCCCAGCCTGACCTGGCAGTATGGATCACTATACCCGCCAGCATCGCAGGTACGGTCAGGGCGTTCGGAATTCGCCGCTGCCTCAGATCAAATATGGCCGCGGTCGCTGCCACACACACCATCAACAAAAGGATCCAGAATCGAAAAGAACCCACATTAATCCCAGTCCTCCGGGGCTTCCAGATACCTGGCTTTACCTCAAATGCCTTTCGGGAATAAGGGATAAGGCCGGGTAGTCCCCGGCCTCTCCCGTTCAACCCCTCATTGCCAGGTCCTTAACCGCCAGATAAGCTGTTTGCAACATTGCTGAAGATCGAGCTGATCTGCTCACCCAGGACCGTTATTGCTATTATCGCAACGACAGCAATGAAAAAGAGGAGCAGGCCGTACTCGGTTAGAGTCTGGCCTGCTTCCCGACTAAACAGGTTACGCATGATCCGAACCAGCGTTCTCATTGCGAGACCTTCCTTGTTCTCATTGCGAACCCCACAAGTAACTAGCTGAGACTGGTGGCAATATTGCTGAAGAGCGTGCTGATCTGCTCACCCAGGAACACTATTGCTACGATCGCAACGACAGCAATGAAAAAGAGGAGCAGGCCGTATTCAGTCAGGGTCTGACCCTCTTCCCGGCCGGTAATTCTGCTTATAAGTCTGGCTACTGCGTTCACGGGAACCCTCCTTTAAGTATAAGAGCGAGTAAAATAAGAACAAATAAGAACAAGAGCAAACAACCTCACATGGGTTAGGGCGCGCAAACCCTCCCATCCTTGCTTCACATCTGACGACATCGGCTGATACCGCCTCAATATCACCCCCTTCACCACCAGCCCTCCAGGCCTGAGATTTTTGCCAAAGGCCTTACTGCTTTGGCACGCCGGACTGACCGATTTGCGCGAGGTGCCATAATCTGACACCGAAGCGGACAGATTGTCCTTTATCCCGGCGCTTCTGTTTAGACGTCCAACCATACGATCACCTCGCCTGCCAGCAGGCAAGGCGATCGTGGGGGCAGAAGCATAGGCCGGGGCCGGGCAAGCCGCCCCGGAACCCTGGCTCGAGCAGAAAGGCACACTTGGCTCGGCAGGATTCAGATTATAGTTCACCATGCTCATTTCCCCCACGCGAATCTCGACAGGATTCGCAGCTGTCAGTTTCTAGGATACACTAGATGGGGATATCTTGTCAACACACTTCAACAGATGCTTGAAGAAAGTCAAGCTAAATTGTTAGCAGCTCTGCAAATACGCCCAAATAGCGAAAAACTGCACAAGACTCAAGAATCCGATTCCGTCGAAACATTGGCTTGAGATTCCAGGGCCACCCACCGCGAGCGACTATACCTGCCCGACCAACCGGCCAGGCTCACCTGTTCTTATGGTTCTTGTGGCCAGGAGGTAAACGACCCCCAGAGCAGGGAGAAACCACCCCAGATACCCATCCTCGAGGTGTACTTGAGAGCCCAGGTAGACCAGATTGACCGTGAAATAGGCCGATGCGACAAGTGCGATGCGTCGCCTGGAGCGAGCCCGGATCATCACGCTCGCCATAGGGATTATGGCGGCGTATAGCAGTACATAGTCATACGTCCAGCCGTATGACATCGTCAAGAGCGAGATAAACAGCAATGATGGCATCTCGGCTGACCATCGCCAATGGGCGTGGTGGTTCTTCCAGCGAACACCAAACCACAGTATCCCCGCCACTGGAGGTATGAACTGCAACCACAGGTTTTCCAGGCCGAACAGCATTCTCAAATAGCTCCCGATCGTCGGCGTGAACCACACCGTGGGCGAGTAGTTCAGGACCGTGGGGAGGTACTGAGAGAGCAGTGACTTATCGAACGCCGCTGCGATCAGCGTGGAGATCCCCAGGGTCAGACCCAGGCCCAGGAGCACCCTCCACCGTTTCCGGTGGACCACCCAGAACACCAGGGCGATCCAGAACAGGAAGAACAACTGGGGTTTGATGCTGACCAATGCGGCAAAGGCGCCTGCCAGCCAGTCATTCGACTTGAACTCGATTTGGTATAAGAAACCCACAATTCCGAGGAGCACGAGTGGGGTCAACTGCCCCTGCCGCAGCAGAAGATATGTCGGGCCCAGGGTGAAGGCCACCAGGAGGGGGACCCAGCGCAATCTCTCAGAACCGCCATAGGCGCGCCAGGTCCGGTTTGCGCAGTAGATCATGATGACAATGCTCAGCATCAACCAGAGCAGCCGGCTCAACGTATATTCCACCAGGGAAAACAGCATGAAGATGGGAAGTGTCCAGGGAGGATTATACGCGATGGCCACTACCCGCGGGGCCTCTTCCAGGCCGGACAGATGGCTCTTGATCGCGTTTATCTTGACCGGGTCGTAGGGATTCTCGCCCGAGCGATTCAGGCGTCCCGCGGCCCAGAATTGGGAATAATCCTGTCCGCTGATCCGGGAGGATTCGTTCAAGACCGACTTATTCAGGCGCCAGAGCAGGATCATGCAGAGTATTATCAATGCCCATAAGACAACTCGATACGCGGGATGCTTGCGGAGTGAACTCAACATACTTCGCACCTCAACCGAATACGCCCCCTGCGGTTGGCTGTCTCAAATGCTCCCGGTGATGATACCACCAACCGGCACAGACTGTCTTGGACAATTGTCACCAAATCCACTATACCTTGGTTCGAAAGGAATGGGCGTGGTTCATTCACGGCCAGAGGGATGAGATATGCTTTTCGGGAAGTCCACTCGTTTTGCCGGCCTGGCGCCACGCAACGCACTCCTTATAGTCCTCGTCGTCATGGCCATAGTGATCTATGGACTCATCGTCTATCATCCCACCCCTCCCACCGTCGATGAGGAGAAAGCCGGGGGTGAGGATCTCAGGTGCTACCGTAGCATCGTGGAGCGAATCCGGGCGGGCGAGGGATACTACGAGGCCGCGGGGGATGAATTGCGCACCAGGGGTTATGATACCCACAGCGTATTCAACTGGCGCTTACCTTCGCTTGCCTGGCTGTTGGCTGGTCTCCCACGGACCGGTGTGGGGCGAGTGCTGCTCATAGTGCTTTCATCTCTAACTGTGTTGATGTGGACCCGCGTGTTGGGGCAAAACCAGCACTCCTTCGCTCAACTGGTGTTTGGCAGTCTGGCTCTGCTGGGCCCTGTGATCTATGCCTTTTTACCCGACCTCTTCCTGCTTCATGATATATGGGCCGGGACCTTGATAAGCCTATCCTTGGCTGCTCATGCGAAGGGCTGGCGACCCCTGTCTGTAGCCTCAGGCCTTTTCGCGCTTTTCTTAAGGGAATTAGCGCTTCCTTTTGTATGTGTCATGTTGGTCCTATCGTATCTTCAGGGCCGGCGCCGTGAAGCGCTGGTCTGGTCCATCGGTATCATCGCCTTCTGCGCTGCCCTGTTATTGCATTGGTCAATGGTGAAGAGCGCGACCCCCGGCGGGCAGTCAGTGGGCCTGCAAGGCGGGTGGATGGTCTTTGGTGGATGGCCATTTGTCCTGAGCACGGCCAAGACGCATCCATACCTATTCCTTGCGCCGCCGTGGGCCACTGCCATCATTCTACCCTTGGCTCTTCTGGGTCTTGCAGGTTGGCGGGGCCAGTTAGGGTCCAGGGTTGGCTTGACAGTCGGAGTTTACATACTGGCATTCCTGATTGTGGGTATGCCATATAACCGGTACTGGGGATTGACGTATAATGGCGTCCTGCTTCTTGGACTA
>JBDRNT010000026.1:0-17063 GCA_043810925.1 Candidatus Eiseniibacteriota bacterium | reverse complement strand
TCGAACGAGGTGGGATCGATCATCCCGAGCCGCTCGGCAAGGACCTTGTCGTGGAGAGCGTGTCTCGACCAGGCCGCAAAGTCGTTGTTAAACTCCGGGTCGTCGAAACGGGGCCTCAGTTTCCCGGCCCAGAAATGATAGGCGATGCTGCCGGGCATGACAGTCTCGATGCCATCACGCAGCTCCTTGAGGTTCTGAGCCTTGTGCCCGGTCGCGACTGCCGCAAGGGCGCAGTCCTTGATCTCAAAGGGTTCGCGAGTTATCTTCTTTTTCGGCATAATCTTAGAAGATCCAATAATGTAAACGGGCCTCTTTTCATTCCACGATGGTAACTAAATTCAATAATGGTGTCAACTGCTTGGATTGGAAGCCAGTCGTCGCTATAGTGGCCGGGTCACTTCTTACGAGATCAACTGACCTGATAATCATCAAGAGGCACCTCCCGAGCATTCCAAGCGGAGGTTATGAAACTTCACACTCCGGTCGACACATTTGGTGTGTTAGTTAGGCTGGAGCCTTCAACCGAAGGAGATGTTCACGATGTCAAAGGCAGAAAGAGACATAAAGCGGAAACTCAGGGTCTTTCGATACGCTGAGAAGGTGGGCAGTATATCAAAGGCATGCCGCCACTCAAACACAATGGCAACCGGGTTCCAATGGACCTTCTTGGGTTTGCTCCCCCGAGGCCACCTTCCTGCCTTCGGCCATCTGAACTCCGCTATGAAGGTTCTACCTATGTTACAGTCCAAGGAGCCATCTACGGAGATACAGTGATCTTTGTCTGGCCTCTCGCGATTCGCTTGATCCCGAGGGCAAGACGGTCCCACAGAATCACGCTTTCAGACATTTGTCCGGGGAGAGTGCTATAACCCAATAGACACACAAAGGCAGCCTTGAAAAAGCGAGGAGGTTGCCCCAAGCTGTTGAGTCTAAGAAGTGCAATTCTTTGGCTCAATTAGCAAGGAGGCAACCTATGTATAGTAGAGCAGACCTGGGACAGGTAATCAAGCCGGAGATTTTGGTGGTCGGGATTGATGTGGCAAAACGGCGTCATGTGGCCACTATTCGCCGGCCCGACGGCACCAAGACAAAGGCCTTCAGCTTTTCCAACGATCGCCGCGGGTTCGAGAAGCTCCTGGCCAGAGCCGAATCCGTGAGAGCGAGTTCGGGCTTAGGGTCGATGCTCTTTGCCATAGAGTCATCCGGTCATTATGGGCATGCATCGATGCACTTTCTTACCCGAGGTAGCTATTCAGTGGTCGGCATGAATCCTGCCCATACCAAGAGAGCAAAGGAACTCGAGGACAATTCTCCAGAGAAGAATGACAGTAAGGACTCGAGGATTATCTCGGACCTTGCTGCCCAGGGCAGGGGTAGAGAGGTGATGATCCCGCGCGGGGTGTATGCTGATCTGAGACGCCTGGGCAAGCTTAGGGAGCGGTTATCAGTGGAGCGAACCAGAATCATGAACCGCTACAAGGGCCTGGTTGATCTGGTGTTTCCTGAGTTGAATATCATCCTATATGATGTGGGCTGTGCTTCAATCCGCCGGCTGATGGCCAAATATCCCTCGGCGGGGGAGGTGGTGGAAGGTCGTATTAGAGAGGTTGAGGCAGCCCAAGAGCAAGTCTTGCTACGGATTCCTTATGCTGAGCATATCTTGAGCATACCGCAGATGGGTGTGGTGACAGTGGCGACGATCCTGGGATAGACAGGTCACCTGCCCCAGTACCGGAACGCAGATGCTGTGATCAAGTTGGCAGGACTTAACCTGCACACTAAGTCTTCCGGCACTTTCAAGGGCAAGACACGGATAACCAAGCGTGGGCGGCCACTGCTGCGCCGCTATCTGTACCTGGCAGCACTGCGAATGAGTAAGCCAGGCTCACCTCTGGAAGAGGTCCACGATCGCCGGCTGGTGACGGGCAATACCGGACCCGGCCAGGGCTCGCAAGGCGTAAGACATTCCTTGTGAAATCACCTGCAATCTGTTAGCTACTCCTGGTGTGAACGCGGCACTCGAGGTAGGGATCCGTGGAGTCAAGCGAGATATTCAGGTCCGACGTGGATTTTGTCGTGAGGATCGGCGGCGAGGGTGGTGAGGGTGTGATAAGCTGCGGCGAGCTCTTCGCCCAGGCGGCTGCCCGCACCGAGTATCACGTGTTCACATATATTACGTATCCCGCCGAAGTTCGAGGTGGTTTTTCGATGATCCAGATCCGGATCCGCGACTGGACCATCTACTCCATGGGCGGCACCGTCGATTATCTGGTCGTTTTCAATCAGGAGGCCTACGAGAGAACCGTCCAGGATCTTCGTGCCGGCGGCACTGTGATCTACGATCCAGACACCGTCCAGGTCCGCGATGTGCCCGGCGCTCACTTCTTCGCTGTACCGCTCAAGAGGATCCTTGCTGAATCCGTCGGCGGCAAACAAGGCAAGAATGTGGTCGCCCTGGGAGTACTCGCCCGCCTCTTCGACATGGAGCCCCACGTGCTTGAGAGACTCCTTAAGGACCGGTTCGGCGCCAAGGGCGAAGCCGTCGTCGAGGCCAACATGAAGGCCTTCAGAGCAGGCTACGAGGCAGCTGAGGCTTCAGGCCCCAAGAGCAGGCTCCGGCTTCAGACGGGTTCCGATCGGAAGGTTCGCTACATGATGCTGTCGGGAAACGAGGCCATAGCGCTTGCGGCAATCGCAGCCGGCTGCCGCTTTGTGGCGGGTTATCCCATAACGCCGGCAACTCCGATCTTCGAGACCCTGACCCGGCTCATGCCCAAGGTTGGCGGGAAGGCTATTCAGATGGAGGACGAGATCGCATCCATCTCGGCATGCATCGGAGCGTCCTTCGGGGGTGCCAAGGCAATGACACCGACGTCGGGGCCGGGGCTGCAGCTCATGGGAGAGCAGCTGAACCTGGCATCCATGCTCGAGTTACCTCTGGTGATTGTGAACGTCCAGCGCGGCGGTCCGAGCACCGGCCTGCCCACCAAGACCGAGCAGTCCGATCTAAAGTTCGCCATCTACGGCACATCGGGAGAATCGCCGCGGGCCATAATCGCACCGAGCGGCGTGGAGGATTGCTTCTACCAGACCTTCCGCGCCTTCAACATAGCCGAACGGTATCAAATGCCCGTGATCATACTCACGGATCAGTCCATCGGCTACCGCAAGGCGACGGTTCGCATTCCCGATTTTGCAGGCATACGGGTCGTCGATGAGTCCGTTCCGTGCGAGGATATCGTGGTGCCGAGCCCCGAACGAATTCAGATAGCGGGCAGAGTAGAGCCGAAGCCTGATGATCTGAGGGAATACAAGCGGTTCCGGGACACCGCCGACGGTGTATCCCCGATTTCCAGACCGGGGACCCAGGGCGGCCAGTACCTGGCGACGGGGCTTGAGCATACCGAGACGGGCAGGGCCGATTACAGTCCGCTCAACCATGTTATGATGACTCGCAAGCGTTTCAGGAAGCTCAAGTCCCTGTCGAGAGCGCTTGAGAAGAACCCGCCGGAGTATTACGGGCCGGAGGATGCACAAATCGGAATCATAGGCTGGGGGTCGACCGAGGGGGCTATCCGCGAGGCGCGCTACCTTGCCGAGGCCAAGGGAATCCCGGTCCGGCATCTTCATCCGAAGATGGTATCGCCGCTTCCCGACCGTCAGATCGAGCACTTCCTCTCCGAGGTCGAGCAGGTGATCGTTGTGGAGGAGAACTACACCGGTCAGTTCGCGCACTTCGTCAAAGGCCGGTTCGGCGTCAGGCCAATAGAGATGCACAAGTTCCAGGGCGAGCCGATAACCCCGGAGGAGATTCTCACATCAATCGAGAAGGTGGCGGGGATTCTGGATGAAGAGACAGTCACAGGACTATAAGAGTGCCATAAAGCCGGTATGGTGCGCAGGCTGCGGCGACTACGCCGTACTGACGGCCGTACAGCGCTCGCTTGCCGATCTGGATATACCTCCCGAGAGTATCGTAACTGTGTCCGGCATAGGCTGTTCGGGTCGCCTTTCACATTACTTGAATACGTACTCCCTCCACGGGACCCACGGGCGGGCGGTTCCTACATCGGTGGGCGTCAAAGCGGCGCGGCCGGACCTTACGGTGCTCGCAGTGGGAGGAGACGGCGACGGGCTGGGCATCGGCGGAGGCCATATCCCGCACGCAGCCCGGAAGAACGCCGATATCACCTACCTCTTGATCGACAACCGGGTATATGGTCTGACCAAGGGACAGGCGTCGCCGACGACACCGCCGGGAGAGACAACGAAGACATCTCCCTATGGTGTCTACGAGGATGCCCTGTCGGCGGTACCCGTCTTCCTTGCATACGATGTCTCTTTCGTAGCGCGCGCTAACACCGCCGACATCGCGGAGCTTCAGGACATTATCACAAGGGCCATCCGACACCGGGGCATGTCGATCGTGTATATCCTGACAATGTGCAGGACATTCAGACTGCGGGGTTCGCTATGGGACCAGGCGACGTTCACTCCCCTGGCACCTGACCATGACAGGCGGGGCAAGCTGGGGGCGCTGGAGCTTGCATATTCCACGGATCCTATTTATACGGGAGTCTTCTACCAGGTGGACAAGCCCACGCTTGAAGAGCGTCTGCAGGCGGACATCCGTAAGGCCGAGTCCGATACCGGCGGCAGGCCCACCCCTGTCGAGGACTTACTCAAGAGTTTCGTCTGAATCCTGCCGGGCCGGCAACAACCGCCCGCTTCCTCTCTGGTGAACATGCGTCATCCTTTCTGCCTATGCATGGAGTGGGCGATTAGGATCCTGGCTTGCCCCCATCTTTGGACAACTGGCACTCAAGGAACCGCTGCCTTTTCAGGATAAAGTGCCGATATTGCGTGTTGTCTTATAGGTTTGTATGGTACCATCTTCGCGTTGCGAACCATATTATGGGATATATAGACTGGCATTGTCCTAAATGTAGTAATGACCCGGAGGTCGCGCCATTCGGCCTATGCTGACAGCAGGCTTGAAGATATTAAGGACGTGTTGAGTAAAACGATCGCGAGTATGGACGCAAATAAGGCCAAGTATCCCGGATCAAAGGAGGAGAAATCGTGAAACCTCCTGTGGACCGATCTGATGGTTAACGGGAGATTGGTGTGGCACGAATGGATGAATCAGGAAAGCAAAGCAGCGGTTCTATCCTGAGGGCTCAGTCTCAGTTGACCGTCGTTGTCTGTCTTCTCTTGTCACTTTTCCTGGCAAGCGCTGTCTCGGTGTCAAGGGCGTGGGCCGGCTGGACCCAGCAGACCTCCGGCACGTTAGTAGACTTGAGAGGGACGTGCTTCGTGGATATATCGACGGGGTATGCTGTTGGCCAGTCTGGGACCATTCTAAAGACAACCGATGGCGGGTCTACCTGGAATCTGCAGACCTCCGGAACGTTCCCAGACTTGAGTGGGACATTCTTCGTGGATATGTCGACGGGGTATGCTGTTGGAGGGATTGGCACCATTGTAAAGACAACCGATGGCGGGTCTACCTGGAATCCGCAGACTTCCGGAACGTTCCTAGAATTGCTCAGCGTCTACTTCTTGGATGCGTCGACCGGGTATGCCGTTGGAAGGAATGGCATCATTTTGAAAACAATCAATGGCGGGTCTACCTGGAATCCGCAGTTCTCCGGAACATTCCAAGAATTGAGAGGGACGTACTTCGTGGATATGTCGACGGGGTACGCTGTTGGAGGGATTGGCACTATTGTAAAGACAACCGATGGCGGGTCTACCTGGAATCCGCGGTTCTCCGGAACGTTCCAAGACTTGAGAGGGACGTACTTCTTGGATGCGTCGACGGGGTATGCCGTTGGAAGGAATGGCACGATTTTGAAAACAACCGATGGCGGCTCTACGTGGAATCCGCAGTCCCCTGGAACGATAAAAGACCTTAACGGCGTGTCCTTTCTGGATCCGTGGAACGAGTATGCGGTTGGCGGTGCTGGGACGATTATCAAAACCAGTGATGGTGGTAGCGGTGCAGCAGGGTCGAGCATCTCCGGCCGGATCTTTGAGGACGCCAACTTCGCCGGAACGGCTTCCGACTATGACGGTGGCACCAGCGACATCGGCCTGGCCAATGTCGATGTGGAACTTTACAATAATAGCAATGGATACATCACTTCGGTGAACACTGCCGCGAATGGCATCTTCACATTCACCGGTCTTCCCAACCTGACGTATAAAGTGCGCGTGCGTTCATCCACTATAGGCGATGCCGGCACCCTGCCCAGGGGCGGCCTGAACGCCAGTGTACCGGGGACGTGGCCTTATCCCCTGCCGGAGATGACCTGGGGGAACGGGTCTGCCCTGTATGGCGGCCAGAGCGCCACGGTGGATGATACCGCTACCGGAGACAACCTCGGGCCGGGGGATACCTATGTCAGCGTCACGGTGAGCGGTGCCGACGTGAGCGATGTC
This sequence comes from Candidatus Eiseniibacteriota bacterium, assembly GCA_043810925.1. Taxonomy (GTDB): domain Bacteria; phylum Arandabacterota; class Arandabacteria; order Arandabacterales; family Arandabacteraceae; genus Arandabacterum. The sequence continues at coordinate 10,619 of JBDRNT010000026.1, read as the reverse complement.
AATCTGGGCTTTGCCTACAACCTGATCGTTAATACTGATGACGACATCAACGCCGATAATGTGCGCAGCAAGCAGGGGAGTCTCCGGCAGTTCATTAAGAACGCCAACGCCATCGGTACGGCCGGCGGAACCACGGCGAACTCCAGTCAATTCCGCATCAGAGTCCCCACTCCTCTGCCCGGTTTTAACGCAGTTGCCTCCATCGCGCCTGTTGCAGCGCTACCCGCCATTAGCGATGCGACCGGCGGAACGATCATTGACGGCACCACCCAGACGGTCAATAACGGAGATACCAATTCCAACGGCCCGGAGATCGAACTGGACGGCGCCAGTGCCGGCGCCGGCGCTGACGGCCTGACAATAAAGGCGGGAGCTTCCACCATCCGCGGGCTCGTAATTAACCGCTTCAGCAAGGACGGCATTGACATCAGTATCGGTGGAGGCAACACCGTTGCCGGCAACTACATCGGCACCGATGTCACCGGTTTGATTGATCAGGGGAACAGCCTGGCAGGCATAATCATGCGGAATGGCTCCAGCAATAATCTGATTGGGGGGACAACCGCTGCAGACCGGAACGTGATCTCCGGGAACGGCTGGGATGGTGTGGTGATTAAGGATCCCGGGACTGATAGCAACGTGATAGAAGGGAATTATCTTGGCACAGACATGACCGGAAGCGGAGCACTCGGCAATGGTCATAACGGAGTGTTTATATCTCTCTCAGCTGCGAACAATAGCATCGGCGGAACGGCAGGCGGGGTCGGAAACCTTATCGCAAACAATCTTCGGGATGGTGTATCCCTGGTCTCAACGGCCGGCACCGGGAATAAGATCCTCCGGAATTCAATCAGTGCTAACACCGAACTTGGCATCGACCTGGATGATGACGGCGTCACCGCAAACGACACCGGCGACGCCGACACTGGGCCCAACAACCTCCAGAACTTTCCGGTTCTGACCTCGGCGACCACCTTGGAAGGGGTGACGACCGTCGAGGGCGGCCTCAACAGCGCCGCCGCCACCACCTTCCGCATCGAATTCTTCGCCAGCCCTGCGGAAGATCCCTCGGGCTACGGTGAGGGGCAAACATACCTGGGATCGACTACCATCATAACTGACGGTAGCGGGGATCAGAGTTTCACGTTCCTGACGTCAGTGCCGGTGGGCCAGGTCATCACGACCACGGCGACTGATCCGAATGACAATACGTCCGAGTTCTCCGGAGCCAGGCCTGTTATTGAAGGGAATGACATCGGGGCCGACTGTGACTTTTCCGACTGGACCGACGGGGACGGCACCGAGTTCGTCATCGATGACAACGGGGGGCCGGATGACTGGACCAGCCCACCGAAATACGACATTACACGCTTCGGTGTCGCGAGCAACCTGAGTGACACCTTCTACCTCCTCTTCGGTTTCGATGACATATCACCGGACAAGTCCAGCGCCGCGGTGCTCATCGACACGGACCTCGACGGCAACATCAACTTCGCCCTCACGACGACACTCTTAAAGAACGACGGCTCCGAGGTGGAACTGTTCACCTGTGACAACACTCTTCCATACGGATGCGGCAATCAGACCTCGAGCGAGATCTACACAACTCCCGAGGACTACTGTGTCGGCACAGGCACCGGGCCGTGGAATACGGACACCTTCGTCGAGGTTCAACTACCCTACAGCGACCTGGGCTCCTTTACGGGCGGCACTTCCATCCTGACGTCGCTGACCTCTTATGATAGAGGCGACCTGGCAAAACCCAAGGATACAATATACCTCGACTACTACGACCGGACCCTCTATGACGCCGACACCGGCGAGGGCGAGACAATCGACACTGTCGGCACGTTCACGATCGGGGGAACCGTGTTTCTTGATGAAGGCGCAACCTCCGCCGGTATCGGGAAGACCGTCGCGCTCCTGGTCAACGGGTCGCTTGCAGACACGGATATCACGGATCAGGATGGCTATTGGTTCATGGTCGTCCCGACCGCCGCAGGAGACAATCTCCTGGCATATATCGACGGTGACGCCACCTACCGGGGAGCTACCGTCACCGTCTCTAACGGCACCGTCATTAACGACATGGATATCTATGCTGCTCATTGCATCACCCGTCACGATAACGGTGGAACGCTTTCCACTGCAAACATGGCGAGTGCAAAGGGGGGCTCAGCGGACAGCGATATTCTCTATTCGGTGTCCGGCGGAACGAATCTGAACGTCACCGGGCCGGGTACCGAACTATTTGTTCCCATCGGCTACAGCTTTGCTCCCGGCGGGGATGTGACTACCCCGAACATGAAAAATCTCGGCACCTTTACCGGTGGCGCGGGGGTGATCGATATCAACGGCACCCTCACCCTGAGCGGCGGCAGCTTCACGGCCACCAGCGGGGCCATGAGCGTGGCGGGGGATTTTACCCACTCCGGCGGAACCTTCAGCCACAACTCCGGAACCGTTATCCTGGATGGGACCGGTCAGGGAGTCTCCGGTACGACGGACTTCAACCATCTGACCAAGACGGTCACCGCTGCCGACACCCTCACCTTTGAAGCCGGCTCCACGCAGAGCATCGCGGGCACAGTCACGCTTGAGGGCACCGACGGAAACCTCCTGAACCTCCGTTCTTCGAGTGAAGGTACTCGATGGAATTTCACGGTGAACGCAGGGGCAATAAAGGATATCTCATACGTGGATGTGAAGGACTCCGATGCCTCCGGCTCCGATGCCTCGCGGAAACCGATCAACCCGAGCTATTCTATTGACAGCGGCAACACCATCGACTGGTTCGAGCTCTTGCCGGACATCATCTTGCTCAAGTCGGTCCAGACCTTCTCAGATCCCTATAATGACGAGACCAACCCCAAGGCGATTCCCGGCGCCGTGATGATCTATACCGTGGCCGCTACCAACCAGGGTTACGGCGCCACCGATGCCGACACCGTCGTTATAACTGACCAGATCCCGGCAAACACGGCCCTCTTCGTGGGCGACATCGACGGCCCCGGACCTGCTACCGGCCCTGTTCAATTCATCGACGGCGCCATCCCGAGCGGGCTCACCTACACCTTCATCAGCCTCGACAGCCCGGCGGACGATGTGGCGTTTTCCAACGATGGGGGCGGCACTTATACCTATGTTCCCGAACCCGACGCGGAAGGGTGCGACACCAATGTGACGCACATACGGATTAATCCCAAAGGAACATTTGACGCGGCAAGTGGAGGGAATTTCCCAACCTTCGAGATCAAATTCAAGGTGCGGGTGGAGTGAGGGTCGGGTTAAGAAAGCGTGACCAGTGTTTGCCGTCAGCGCAATTTGGACACGCAGGGGTTATGCTCTGAGCTGCACTTCGAGGAGCCGCCCGGTCCCGGAAGGAGGGATCTGGCTAGTTGGCGAAGCGCTCAAGAATCCAGTCTGAAATCGCATCGAGCGCCGCCGGGTTAAAGGTCTCCTCGATTGAATAGTACTCGGTCGGGCTCCCAGTCCCGGCCTCCTGGAACAGGTGGTTCAGCCCGGGCAGCTCCATAGCGGTGTAGTCAGGGTTGCCACCTCTCATCAATGCTTCGCGGATTGCGGGCAAGTTCTGCCTGGGATCGACCTGAAGATCGAGTTCTCCGCACAATGCCAGCACCGGCACCCGGGTCCTTTCGAGCAGATGAAGAGGATCATGTCGGAGGAAGAAACGGAACCAGGGGCTAGTAACCCTCCGTGCCTGGGCGGCAGCCTCCTGCTGTATCTCCTCCGCCGTGGAGTCCGCCCCCGTCTGGGCCTGGATGAGTCTGTGAATCTGGGCTTCCACCTCCTCCTGAACGGCTCCTCCCTTGACCAGATCAAGCAGCGTTCGTTGAGCCGATATCACCCGGGCCACCTGTTCCTCCTCCATGCCGGCTGCCCGGGATATGAGCTCCATCTGGCGTATCAGGATCTCATCACCCGGGACGCCTGGACCTGCGAGCAAAACGAGGAAGGATACGGCCCTGGAGCGCGAGGCTACCATAGGCGCGATCACACCGCCCTCGCTATGCCCGATCAGCCCGATTCTCTCCGGATCGATCTCAGGCCGCGCAAGCAGGAACTCGACTCCGGCCAGCGCGTCTTCAGCGAAGTCCTCCGATGTTGCGTGGACGAAATCTCCCGTTGACTCACCGACACCCCGGTCGTCCACACGCAGGACTGCAATTCCCACACGAGTAAGGTGATCGGACAGGACGAGAAACGGCTTATGTCCGAAGATCTCTTCATCGCGGTTTTGTGGGCCGCTGCCGGAGATCAGAAGAACTGCAGGGTAGGGTCCGTCTCCAGCCGGCAGTGTCAATGTCCCGGCCAGTGTGACCTCCCCACCGCCAAAGGCAACCTCTTCTTCACTGTATGGGTACGGCTGATCCGGCTCCTGCGGCCGTCGAGGCTCATCGACGATCTCCCTCCCAAGGTGAAATGGGAAGCCCTGTCCCCGCTGGGTGAATGTGCCCGTTATCTTGCCGTCCGCAAGTGCCCCCACGAAGGCAGGTTCGCCGGGAACGCCATCGATCACGAACTCGACCTCCATCTCGGTGATCCGGATGCCCGACAGGGGTAGCCCCTGGGCACCCTGGGCGGGTATGTCGATTGTCCCGACCCAGTAACCTTCCTTGTGAAGCAGCTCTACCAGTACGCCCAGAGATGCTCCGGGAATCTCGATGCTGCCTTGCCAGTGCCCTTCGAACTCTGGTCTCGGCTCGCTCTGTAATGACTCGTCGGCCGCCCGTTCCGCAGGGGCGGGCACATGCGGTACATGGAAGAAGCCTGCGACTTTACCTTCGGCATCGAAGACCACCCGAAAGTCGATGGTGTCCTTGTCGAATTCAGTCGGAACCCGGAATCGCGTGTAGTTTTCTACGACGTCTTCCATCCAGGCTTCACCTATGCTGGTGACGCTACCCATCCTGGCGAACAGGTCCTGACGGATCTGAGCGGCCACATCAGGTGGGAAGCCTGATTGCATCCTGGCGGTCATCCTGCCATGAAGCTGCGCAATGTCGCCCTCGAGAAACAGCTCGACAAATGTCCTGGCCTCTCTTGTCAATGTTTCATCGGTACCGTCAGGTACTGACTCAGACCCTCCACAAGGGACGGCGCCACCCAGGAGGAGCGATACCGCCAGCAAAACGATCAGCGTGTCGAGCCGATGACTAACGTATACTCTCACAGGTTTCCCCCCTCGCGTCACAGATGGAGCTGGTCACTATGTCAGCGAATACTCATCTCACGCGGTGTTCTCTGTCTACTCCGTGATGTCCAGCGATAGAACCGGCCAGTCATTTGTACCATCATATTTATCAGGATCATCCTCCTGCTGCTGGTTGCCGTGGATATCGGTGGCCCTTATGTTCACTTTGAACTTCCCCGGTCCGGGGAACTTAATGCGGGCACTCCAGAAGACCCAGACATTGTCTGCATCCATATTTCTGGTGATCTCCGCATCTTGCCAGGTCAAGCCTCCGTCAATGGTAGCCTCAACCTTAACGATTCTGGTACCGCCGAAAGCAGTCCCTCCTACTTCGAGGGAATCGCTGACCTTCAAGTCAGCACCATCCTCTGGAAAGAATGCGGTGGCATCAACTGCCATCGGAGGAGAACAATCCCAGCCCCTGTCTTCCCAATAATCCTTGATGGGCCTGTCAATAATCTCCAGCTCGGTCACCCATCCAGGCTGTTTCACCCCATAGTATCCGGGGTTCAGGAAACGAAGGGGAAAGCCATGCTTGAGGGGAATGTTCTCCCCGTTCATGTACAGCGCTCCAATTACCCCATTGTCTCTTATTTGTTGGAGGGTATGAGAAGCGTAATACCCGTCTGCAGATCTGTAGACTACCCCGGTAGCGCCTTCGTCCAAGCCGAGTGAATCCAGGAGGTCACTCAGTCTGAATCCCTTCCAGACGGCCGTAGAAAGCAGGGGGCCTTTGGGAGAATTTCCGATACACTCAACAGTGAGAGGAATCTCAACCATTTCAAGTGATCTCAGTTCGTCAAGTGTGAATGAACGCGGCATGCCGATGGCACCTTTGGCGGCGAGCTCATAATTCTCCTCATCCAGTTGAGGCACATCCCCGATTCGGGTGATGTAGTACTCCTCATTCGGAGTGACGAAGTCAGGATACCCTACTGGGGCCTGCCTTCTCGGGGAACACGTGATTAACAGACAAACGACCGCGGTCAAGGCAATATGGGTGCGTCTCATCTCTGCCTCCAGATGAACAAGCCTGGCGCTTGACGCTGCTCAAGGTGCTTCCTTGCGGATAGCGATCTCATTGTGCCAGATCATGGCAAGTCCCGTCAAGGAGTGGAGCGGGTAGGAATGGGGGCAGGTTAACAGAGGTGGCCCGAGTGACATTCATCACGTCTTGGTCGAATGCCCTCAGGCCGGAGGACAGTATAGAAAACCCCGAACTTGACGATGATCTGAGCCGTGGCGCCGCTCAAGTCGGAATCGCTCAGTTCCTCGAATTGCACTCCGTTCACGTATCTATAGGATGCACCGATTCCCGCTCTCACTTTCTTGTGGAGGTTAAGCATCAGATGCGCCGCCGGCTCGAGAGCGAAGAACGCATCGCTTTCATAGGAATAGGCGTCATTGCACCGCCATTCTTCCGAATAGCTGACGCCGCCCGCGCCTATCAGGCGCTGGACGCTGCCATGCACCAGTTCCCTGGGCGAGATAATGTACTCCAACAGCAGGCCGCCATAGCCGAATCCGAGATATGGACAATCACTGCCATTCACTGAGATCCTGTTAGCAAGGCCGTAACCACCGCCTCCCAACACAAAGGCATGATTGATGATCCACCCGCCCTGTCCGCCCACGAAGACGCCGTCTCCGCCAAGGATCCGTCCAAACTTGACTACCGGCGCGCCGTAGCCCCCACTCTCGATCTCTTCTCCCAACAGGGTCTTATCCTGTGCCAGTGCCGGAGTGGTCAATACCAGGACAATTGGAGCACAATACACCCTCATTTGAGTTTGAACTGGTGACTACCCTCCCATGAGAATGTACCCCCCCTAGTGCGATCTACATTACTTTGGAAACCCCAAGGGCAAGTCCCAGCCCCCCCCGTAGCTGCTTTACTAGCTACCCTACCGCGTGCGCGAGCACCAAAGGAGTGATTCCACTGTGCAAGACATATCTGATCGTCTGACCAGCCTGAGAGAACGTCGCCGGAAAGTACGCCGAGAGCGGAGAGAAAAGGCATACGACCACCTGCGGAAACCGACGGCTAATAGCCGAACACCTGTCCCAGAGGGTTATTGTTTGGAACTCGTTGATATTGAAGAACTTAGAGCAAATGGGGTTGTTGCTCTAAGTCATTGTACGGTAATAAGTTACGAGGTTTGGTCTAAGAAGGCTCGACGGAGGAGGAAAGATGACAAGTGGTACCTCGTCAAGAACCCACTTCCACCGTTCTTGTCGGTCAGTCCCGAGAATGGGTGGCAGTACCTGCATGGGAGCCGGTGGAGATAAGAAGAGAGGGGTGCCAGGCGGCACCCCTCAGAATACACCTGCTGACATACACTACCGATACATATTCTTGACTCTGCCCCAGGTTGAAGGCTCAGTCGCCGATGCGCCACCCGGCCAGAACCACACATCCCCATCAATCCAAAGGTCTCCGGTGAACGGCGTTGTGGAGAAGGGTTCCACGCCTGCTGGATCAAACACAATCGGTGTGGTTCCGATCAAGTATCCCGGCAGGTCCGGACTTTCCCCATTGCTTATTGAATACACCTCCAGCAAGGTCACCGGATAGGACGCCAGGTACTCCTCCAGATCAACGATCACATATATATACTGGTAGGCGCCCGTTGCATCACCGATGGTCGGCAGCTGCACACCCTCAGCTGGAACATAGGAATCCACCCACTGGGCCAGAGGTTCTAGCAGCCAGTCACCTGGAATACCCCCAGGAACCGCAACCTTCCACGTATCCACATTTCCGCAGGTCTCAGGATCGTTGGGGGCCCATTGAAAGATGACAATGTAGTCGTTGCACCACGGGGGCACACAACCGGTCACAGTCTCGCAATACTCGATCCAGCCTTGATAGAGCGGTGGCTCTTGGATTACGCAGTCGATGGTACCGTATACCGTAACCCTATCGGGGTTGTTCGCGAAGGCGTTCAGGCCATCGTGGAACTCCCACTCGGCAGCTTCTGCTGGCATGCTGAAGAAGCACAGCGAAAGAGTTAATACGACAGCAGCCAGACTATAACGATAAGACATTCGCACACCTCCTTTCTCGCAGGTCTTTTCATAAAGACCAATCGGTATTATAGAGCAAAGAACACAAAAAAGTCAAGCAAATAACCATATTTTCAACACGGCTGGGGCTGAGCGGTACCCCTACAAGTGTTGCTCACACTATTCCTGGAACGCCAAGGGGAAAGTCCTGCCACCCCCATAGCAGTATTTGAAGCTACCCAGCCGTGCCCGCGAACACCATTAGGGGTATCACCCCCTTACCAGAATCGATTCTGAGGTAATCGATCAAGGGATTTGCCGTGGTTTATTGACAAACGCAGGGATTAGGTATCAGAGGTCGGGTTGGAGGTTTTCTTTCGAGAAACAGTCGGTTAATGGACACTGTCAGATTTCTGACGGTGGCGATTGGGTGGCTGCTAAGAAGCGTGGTGCTCGACGGAGTAAGAAAAGTGACACTTGGTACCTGGTCAAGAATCCGTTGCCTCCCTTTCTGCCAGTCACAGCGGAGAGGTTGAAGAGCTACATCGGAAGAGCAAGGCCTACCATTGGCAGACCTCGACACCGCTGGGTAGTGTCCTAATCTGAAAAGGAGAAAGTAGGATGTTTGAAACAATCTGTTTGGCGTTAGTAATCATAGGCCAATGGGCCAGCTTTATAGCTTTAGGTTGGCTATCTAGGAGACTGCGTGACCTTGAGACCCGCAAATAGGTTTGATGTGGCTCCTTTTCGATGCTACAGTCACGGTGTTTCTGTTGCGATTGTCCGTATCCTACATCGAGGAGGACCAAAATGGGTTTTGATTGGGAGAACGTGCGGTGGGCCTTATTGATTGTAGCGGCGGGTGGTGGTCTGGCTGCTGTATGGAGACTTGTTGATATGGTAATTACTAGGCGGCCCAAGCTGGCGCTAGTGGTGGATGAATGCGAGATTAGCTACGCGAGTGATCAGGGCACCGAATTCCATATTGAAGCGTGGTTGACCGTCAGCCATATCCGGGGGCAGGGGGTTGAGATCGATAAGGTTTTCTGGGGCAAGGCAGAGGCCGATAGTCTCCACCCAATGAAAGACGCGACAGAGAACACATACCCTATGAAGCTCGGGGATGGGGCAATAAGCAAGATATATGGATACTGGTGCCTCGATAGGTCTCAATACAAGTTCCAAGACGACGGTTCTCTTCCGGGCAAGATCACCGTTTACACAAGTCGTTGCAAGAAGTCTGTTAAGTGTGTTGCCAAGCCGACAGACAGCTACTTCACGAACATCATAATGCTCGGCTCATAAGGCTCTTCAAGTCCCAAGGACAGTCTGCAATTCCCGCCCTCATAGCAGGCGTAACCCCCGGAGTCCGAGGAACCCAAAACTAATGTAGATCGCACTGGGGGGGGGGAGGTGAGTGGGGTACTTTCCCCAAGTGTGAGGCAGCTCAGCCTAATGTCAAGGTCGGTTTACCGATGCAGCAACCGGCTCCGAAGATACCCCCTCCCCAAGAACTGCCATGCCAGTTGTGCCCGGGCAGACCAGCTGGAGTCCGCTGTCTGGGATAAGCTGACTGAGGCAATCAGGAACCCAAATCTCATTGCCAAGCACGTCGACTCGCTGAGGGAAAGAACCAGATCGACTGCGGACGGGCTTCTTCAAGAGATCAAGTCAACTGACAAAGCCATAGCTAAGGTTGGCGAAGAGGAAGACAGGTTGCTTGATGCATATACCGCCAAGGTCATAACGCTTGACCAGCTAAAGGCTAAGAACAACAAGATCAGAGCGAAAACGCAGCACCTTGAGAACCGACGGAGTGACCTGTTAGGCCAGCTGGAAAACCAGAAGACGGGCGATCCCCACCCCGATTCAGTCAAGCAGGTTTGTAGCAAGGTCGCTAAAGGGCTGAAAGCCATCCAGGACGATTTTGAAGCTAGACGAGAGTTAGTCAACCTCCTCGTTACTGAGATTGTCATCGAGGGGAGGAAAGTGAAAATCAGGGGCGCAATCCCGAGCACCTTCCCCCCCAGAGAGACTACTCTATGTGGTATTGCGCCCCCATTATCAGGATAGCCAGCAGGACCGCGAATTCCCTCATAGCGTGTCCCTCCCTTCGTGCCGGAGCAATAAGCCCGATCAGGGATTGTTCTCAATGTTTCACATTCGACAGATAGTATCCCGCGAAGTCCGGGGTTCGTCAAGGGTTGGGGTGGTGAATGGCATCAAGTCCGGGGAAGCCTCTCCGGATGATATTCTTCTGCGGGGATGGGTTCCCCGCCACTGGAACGTGCTCCGTCATAGTCGAACCCAGTGGCGCTTGCCCTAGCATTGTCTGGTGGGTGGTCCAAACACAGGGGAGTTCACGTCCCACACAGGGAACCCACCAGTCGACATTATA
>JBDRNT010000025.1:0-2396 GCA_043810925.1 Candidatus Eiseniibacteriota bacterium | reverse complement strand
ACCTTCGTCCAACGTGCCGAGAACGTGCTGGCTTTCGGGCTTCCGGGCCGGGGGAAGACCCATGTGGTGAGTGCCATCGCCCGGGAGTTGATCGTCAACCACAATTGCCGGGTACTTTTTACCACCGCCTTCCACCTGGTTCAGCAGATGCTTGCCGCCAAGAGGGACCTGGCCCTTGAGGGGCTGCTTAAGAAGATGGATCGCTTCGAGGTGGTCGTGCTCGATGATATAGGCTATGTCCAGCAGGATCGCGACGAGATGGAAGTGCTATTCACCTTCCTCTCTGAGCGCTACGAGCGTAGGAGTCTTATGATCACGTCCAACCTGGTCTTCAGCCAGTGGGACAAGATCTTCAAAGACCCCATGACCACCGCGGCGGCCATAGATCGGCTGGTGCATCACTCGGTGATCCTGGAGTTGGACAATGAGAGTTACCGGGCCAAGCAGGCGCTGAAACGTCAGAAGGCCGGCTGAGATGGGGTATCTGGGATAGGGCTCGCCGCGAGATCGGCGCTCCTCGGCGATCCTGGAAGCTCGCTTTTCCGTCGCTCGTCCCAGGTGAGACCGAAGTCGGCCGTCTGCGACGAAACCTGAGGAGGTGATGCTTGCTTACGAAGCCGTAGCGAGGCTACAAGGGGCGCGCTGCTGCTTGGAATGGCGGCAAGGGGATGAGAACCACTCCTGCTGACGACAACTACCGATAACAGCAGGTCTTCTCAAACCCCGAACTAGGGAAGTCTCACTGTCGCCAGTAGGGATTTGGAATTGTCGTTGACAACAGGTACACATCCGGATGCTGCGAAAGAGGGTAGACAGGGAGGCTATTTCCGTCTATACTGATATCGTCACAGGTCAAGACCTTGGTTATGGGGCTGTTGGGGTGTTTTGTCTATTTCTCCGCAGTCGTGTAGCCAACGGTGAATTCGCTCTTTTCAGTCACAACAAGGAGGTGGTAAGCCTTGAGAACAGCACGGTGTTTGGTCTTGGTTATGGCTGTCGCAGTCCTTGTTCTCACCTTTGCTTCATCTGCGGTTTGCCAGTGGGCACAATCCGGCCTCGCCGGATCCCAGGTTATGGATGTGGCCTTCCGAGCTGGAGATAGTGGCACAGCATACGCTGCCCGCTATTACAACACAGAAGGAGTATACAAGTCGATCGATGGTGGTCTCACTTGGTCCTTGGTAAAAGACTTCGAGTGGGCTTACAGGTTGGCCGTTGATCCGGTTAATACAGACGTCGTGTATGCGATTTTCTCGGACGCGATTTTCAGGACCTTGGACGGCGGTACGACCTGGCAACGGAAAGACTCCGGGTTCAACTTCAACGCCGATTATAGCCCATCAGATATTGCAGTTAATCCGGCGCATCCTGAGAGCGTGTATGTGACGACCAGCAATTTCGTCGGTGGGGGCGGATTCTACTGTAGCCCGGATCAGGGCAATAATTGGTACCAAATCGAAACGCCTTGGATCAATCAGAAGGGTGTGATTGGGATAAACCCGCTCAATACTGCCAGAATCTTTGTTGCTGAACGTTGGAGCGGACCACTTGGTAGAAGCCTCGACGGTGGCAGCAATTGGGAAGGTCTCATGTCGGAGGTGGTCGACGACTTAGCCATCAATCCGCAGAACCCGGACGTAGTCTATGCAACCCTAAGCGGAGATCCTGCCGTATATCGCTCACTCGATGGTGGAGACACCTGGACAGCCTTTGGCAGTGAAGCCGGGTTGGGTATCTTCGCAAACGTAGTGACGGTGAATCCTGTCAACCCGACCGTTGTTTATGCAGGAGGCCAGGGTGTCTACAGGAGTATTGATGGTGGCACGACCTGGACTGATTTCAGTGCGGGACTGCCGGGTGACGCTTATGTCACTTCCATAGTGGCTGATGGTGAGTACGGAACCACGCTCCTGCTGGGAACCTACGACGACGGCATCTATCGCCGGAGCGAGTCGCTCTCCGGAGCAGAGCCGAAGCGTGAATCAGGACAGTTGATCCTGACTGCTGGACCCAATCCCTTCCGGAGTGAAACGAAGATCTCATACCAGCTTCCAACGGCATCGCACACGTCTGTCGCTGTCTATGATGTCTCAGGAAGAGAGGTCACGACCCTGGTAGATCGGAGCGAATCTGCGGGTGAGTATCAGTTGGGCTGGAATGGCCACGACAGAGCCGGGAGGCAGGTAGGACCAGGTATCTACTTTGTCAGGATAAGAAGCGGCCAGGCGAGCGCTGTCAAAGCGATAGTACTCTTTAGATAGTATCATATGACCCCATGAGGCTTCTGATCCCCCTGGTGGGGATCGGGGGCCTTCTGGGATTTTATTCATACGCACTCCTTTTGGCAACGCAATTGCTCCTTTGGCATGAGGTCGAGGTACTGCTGGACGACCTTC
>JBDRNT010000024.1:0-8069 GCA_043810925.1 Candidatus Eiseniibacteriota bacterium | reverse complement strand
CTGGGCCCGGCGAAGTGGACGTATTACTACCTCTACGTGATTCTGGATGTATTCAGTCGGTATGCAGTGGGTTGGATGGTGGCCTACCGGGAGGCGGCGGCCTTGGCCAGTCGGCTGATCGAGGCGAGTTGTCAGCGTCAGGGTATAGAGCGGGACCAGTTGAATCTGCATGCCGATAGAGGCAGTTCGATGAGGTCCAAGCCGGTGGCGCTTCTGTTGAGCGACCTCGGGGTCACCAAGAGCCATTCGCGGCCCTATGTATCGAACGACAATCCATACAGCGAAGCGCAGTTCAAGACCATGAAGTACCGGCCAGAGTTTCCCGGTCGGTTCGGGCGTCTTGAGGATGCCCGGGCATTCTGCGGAGAATTCTTCCGGTGGTACAACATGGAGCATTACCACAGTGGGTTGGCCCTGATGACGCCCCATGATGTCCACTACGGGCTGGCCGAGGAGAGGCGGGCTCGTAGGGCAGAGGTCCTGGCCCGAGCCTATGCGGCTCACCCCGAGCGGTTCGTGCGGGGTCTGCCGAGGCCGGCGGAGATACCCGGGGAGGTCTGGATCAACAAACCGGTCGTGAAGGCCGAAGATGGCCTGACCGATATCACTCGCGGGATCGAGATCGTTTGTCCCGGGCCATCCATGGAGATCGTCTCAGGAGCAAGGGAGGAAATCGCCGGTGTTGCTCACTAAACTCCGACGTAAAAGTGTCTCATTTCTATTGACAGGTTCCGGAGCGTTACAATCGCTCCCCTTTCGGGACGACTGGTGGACTGTCAGACCTTTGAGACCCTTGAGAAGAGGATTCAGAACCACTTTGCTTTGAGGGACATCGTGTCGAATCCAAAGCGGCAAGTGCGCCTTTCAGTAGAGAGGGTCGGGCAGAGGAATCCCAAAACAGACGGGCCAACACCGGTTAAATACGAACCCCCAAGTGGCCAGCAGATAGTGAACGAGAAGCTCTATCTCAAAGGCTTTGGTGTGGCGCACCTTACTCTCTACGAGGCGCCCGAACGGCTCGAATACGTTCGGAATGATCCGGGCTCGCAAGCCGGCATATTAATCAGGACTCAGAATGCCATTCTTGATAACCAGCTGTTTGGCAACGACCGCGATCCAGATGCACATTACTTCTTTGGGGAGGTCAGGTGCCCGAACATCTCCGAGAGAATCGGGGCCGGGGAAGACGGGATTGTCAAATCAGACCGCACGGGTATGGACTGGAGAAACGAACACTGCAAGGAGCTGGAAAAGGCAGTTCGAAAGTACTTGGAGCACCACATCGAACGCAAGAAGCAACAGGCGCGGTCACAGCGAAAACATGAGGCCATGCCCAAAGAGCGGGAGGATAGATTCAGACGCCTGTTTAGAAAGCTGAACGAGCTAAGCAGAGAGTTGATTGCCGAGACGGGTCCCGCCGTGGACATCGAGTCAGGTAAACGCGATGTGTCGCACTTGATGGTTTTCCCCGTGGAGGGAGGGGCTCCCCCGGGCGAGAGCCGTTCATATACCGTCTACAATCTGTATGATTCGGTCAAAGAGAGCTCGCAGGTACACGTGTTGTTGGACGATCCTCGGGGGAAGTTCAAGCTTGCGGGAAGCCCCGTTGCCCTGAAGCGACATAAGAGGCAGAGGGATCTGGCAATTGGCTATTTCACAATCAAGGGATACCGTAGCGGCGACAAGACCGGAATCATCGCCAAGCAGGGCGCAGATGAAGACTACGCGGAGTTCGTGGTTAGACCTCAGACAAAGAGTACAAGACAGGATGGCAAGAAGCCGCCGGGAGAGCGGAGGGGGGGGCTCTTTAAGGAGATTAAGTTCGATGGCACAGACGAAGCTCCTCGGCAGCGAGTGTACTATGACAGGAAGGCAGGCAGCATCACAATCTACCTGAACTACCCGGGCATAAGCCCCTTTCTCAAGGCAAAAGGTGATGGCTCGGAGACGGAACGAGGTGGCATGTTGCTGTCAGAATTGGTTGGGGAGGCCTTCTGCAAAGTGACGGCTCGAAGGAAGGTCGAAAGTGGTGGCTATGATCCCGAGTCGAGACTGGATCAGTATCTTAGGATCTACGACGAGCACCTGAAGCTATGTATCCCAATAATACATAAAGTGTGGGTGACTTGAAGCACATATATCTGAGGGGACCGAGAGTTTGCGATCCACGTTGTCTTTAAGGAATTCCTCGTGCATAAGGAGAGAATGAAGCAAACGCCGCTGGCCCGCTGCCGTCAGAACGGGTGCGCGAAATCGAAGACATATTTGGCCGCCGGTAACTGATTCATGGGCCCGTGTGTAAAATGGT
Source organism: Candidatus Eiseniibacteriota bacterium (assembly GCA_043810925.1). Classification (GTDB taxonomy): domain Bacteria; phylum Arandabacterota; class Arandabacteria; order Arandabacterales; family Arandabacteraceae; genus Arandabacterum. The sequence continues at coordinate 5,761 of JBDRNT010000024.1, read as the reverse complement.
ACTCAGAACCAGGTAAGTTTAGGGACGTCCGCTCAAAAGCCCGTTGAGGCTGGCCAGACCCTTTTGCAGCTCAATCCACAACCTGGAGCCAGATCAAGGCCGAGTTCGGGGAATGACGGGATCTGAGTGATCAATCACGATGTGCGCTCCCGGGAGGCAGTATGTGTCAAAGGAAGTGCGAGAGGTGGAGTCTAAGGTGCAGTCACGTCCCGGCTTGTCTTCTTTGGCGATACGCAACGGGGGTTCCATAGGCAGGAAACGGGGTGTAGGATGGACTTCACAATCGCAAGTGTGAGAGAACGTGACATCGATCTGCTCTTGCTCGAAGAATTCGCTGCTTCTGCTGACTTCGCTCGGTGGTTTGCACGACTCGCAGCTGAACTCGATCTCTCCGACGTACCTGTCTTGAGCGTACAGCGCTCGGTCACAACCTCCATCGGGGAGTCTGACATCGAAGTTGCTTTAGTTCGTCGGGATGGGGCGATCCACTACTTACTGATAGAGAACAAGGTATCGTCGGGCTTTCAGCCTCGGCAAGCCGAGCGCTACCGGGAACGAGGTGAGATGTATGTCAGGCACGGAGAATGTTCCGGTTACACAGTCGTGCTTGCAGCACCTGAGAAGTACATCGGCGGTCGGGAGCGGATCGCTGGATTCGATTCGGCTGTGGCCTATGAAGAGATCCGTAATTGGTTTGCCAACTGCGCTGAGATGGGAGACCGTTCAGAGATCAAACAGCGTATCTTGACTTCTGCGATTGAGAAATGCAGACTCGGCTGCCAAGGGGAGGAAGATCGGCCAGTCACCGAGTTCTGGCACTCCTATTGGCGACTTGTGTCAAAGGTGGCACCTGAGCTTGAGATGACCGAGCCGATCTCGAAGCCAGCAGCAGCGGGTTTTATATGGTTCACGCCTGGCGTCCTGCCGAGTGGCATCACTGTAGTGCACAAGCTGGCTCGCGGCAATGTGGATCTCCAATTCGCTGGTAAGGGGCGTAGCCTTGCGCAGCTTCGTACTAAGCTGGAACGCCATCTGGAGCCAGGTATGACTATCGAGCGGGCCACTGAGTCGGGTGCTGTTCGGCTAAAGGTCCCAGTTCTTGACACCACTGTCGATTTTGATAAACAGGCAACCAGAGCTGAGCATGGTATGGTAGCGGCGAAGCGGCTGTTGAGCTGGTACATGCGAATAGGTGGGGTCCTTTAACCCGTGCACACTGTTGAAACACCCCGGTTGCAGGGCCAGATCAAGGCCGAGTTCGGGGAGTGATTCGTGGTCTCGGGGATTGATGCCAAGGCCATGAAATAAAGAGAGGTGTGGGCACGGAAGAGAAGCCTCCGGCGCCAGCCATCGGCAATGTACTAGGGAGAAGAAGAAGTGAGCCGGCTCAGGCTATCCAATGATCATGTGATAACGAATCCGGAACAGAGGATAAGGGAGTACTGCAGAGTCGAAGTATACTCAGGATATGATGATTGCCACGAGGTTAACAACGTCGTCTCGGCCCAGAGCATCACCGCTGCGAACAGGATAATCGCCCGGATTGGCGGAGACGTCGGACGGAGAATACAGCTCTCTGAGAGCATCAAGACCTGTCTGGCAGGGATTGATAATAGGGAGCTCGGAGAGATGGGTGATGATGAATGGGACGATTACCGGAAGAGAATCCATGATCTTCTGTTGATATTTTGCTCTATCAAAGGGGTAGGCCTCGCCGTTGCCACCAAGATTTCGCACCTCAAGCGTCCTGAACTGATTCCCATCCTGGACTCATTTGTCGTCAGGTTCTTGCTTGGGATCGACACGGGTGCGGTCTCAAATAAGGCCCGTCTGGTGAAAATCGGAGCCGCCGCCATAGACGCAGTACGGGAAGACATAAGGGGCAACTGGAAGACCTTCGTGCTGCTGCAACAGAGTCTGTCCGATCTCCCCATCCATCTCGGGAAAGTCAGGCTTTATGACATTCTTGTGTGGTCAACCGAGAAGTGGGACGTGCGCGGCACGTTGACAGCTCCTTATGGCAAGCCTGAAACGTCCGTGGTCCGGACTTCTTCTGCAGATGCCCCATATCTGCCTAAGAACCCAACTCATAGCACGCGGGATGACGTGGCGCACCCTGACTGGGTGGAGATCAAGAGCGAAGAGGAATTCAATACCATAAGAGTAGGGAGAGCGGGATACGTTGTAATCACTGACAAAGCGAATCCCAACAAGATGCATAGACTGTCTTGTCCATACCTGCAACTGACTAACTTCCGCGAGAAGGTCATTACGAACAAGTGCAAGAACGGCCGTTATTTCTGGACAAGTGATCCTCGGTTGGCTCAAGAGAAGTGTGGGGCACAGGCTTGCTCGAAATGCGAGGTATACGATTAGCGCGCGGTGTGGGCCGGTCGAGCCCCTCCAACATAGAGCCAGATCAAGGCCCAGTTCCGGGAGTAGCAGGGAGGATGGGCAGATATGTTCAGGCTTGAGTTGCTCAGAAACGAGGGAACGTCGGAGCCTTTCGTAGCAAGGATGTGGCTTGGCGTACTTGAGCTGAGGAATCAGGTCTTGTCGCTCTCCGAAGAAGACCCTGAGCACCGCGCCACCGAGTTCGACAATCTTTACTCCCCGGTGCTTGACAATCTCGAGACGACCAGAACGGCGGCCAAGAAGATACGGACTCTGATTTCTGAGCATGTCATGAAAGTCAATTCAGGGAAGATTGTCTCCCTGCAGCACAACTGCGTGACGATTCATGAGACCATTACGCCTGATACTCGGGATAGCGTCGCGGCCTTGCTCAACGCCGGGGTACGAGCGATGAAGTACATGCAGCCGCTATTGGGTTGGTCTGGACTGTCGATCCGTCATCTTTTTCAGAAGAGTGGCAACTATGACTTAGGAACAACTCGTCTGAGAAAGGCAGGGAGAAGGGATCTCGCCGAGTATCTTGATTCGGTGAGAGCGGGCTGGTCGGAGTCGTTCTTGGAGCTGCGGGCGGCAATGCAGCACCGCTCCTGGTCGCTTGGGAAGTTCCACTACACCCCTCCAGACCAAGGCATTTCCTTAGTGGAGCCAAAGATTGAGGGGCTTGACACTTCTGAATATGTTCGACTGACGGCGGCCAGGGTCATCGGTTTTGTGGAGGACCTCGTCGTCTACAGCTTGGGCACCAAGCTGCCGGATGGGGTAGTTATTGTGGAAGTACCGGCCGAGCGGCGAAACCCAGACCGTCCAACGAGATTCAGTGTGGCAGAGGCAAGCGGGGAACCCCTACCGTGGGTTTTGGAGTACAACGATCAGGGCTTCTGCTAAGGTCTTTCGATGTCGCAATCTGAGAGCCAAGACGCCCACATACGTGCGGTCTTCTCGCCGATCTCCGGAAACCCGATCCCTGATACCTATTTCGGGAGTTCGCTCGAAAACGCTTGCTGTGAAAGGCGCCCCGCGGGAATTAGGCCCTATCACGAGGCCGGTTCCGACACCCGGGCAGGGAGCGAGTTGGATTAAGTCCAAGGGTTGGGTATCGAGCGGCGTAGACGAATGCCAGGTATTGTAGCATGCGAGCTTGCCATCGGAGGCCATCAACAGCACGCTGAGCATGACAATTCTAATTGAGCCCGCGTGTGCCTTTCTTTCCTCGCGATTTCCTCCATTGGCTCTCGGCATCTGCCATAAGGGTGCCGACTGCTTCTTGGGCACAGGCAAACACATCAGCCCAGATTTCAGAGCCGGTATATCGGAACACCTTGTATCCGAATGATTGAAGCGCTCTATCGCGCGACCTATCCTTTCTAGCTTGCTCCTTGGTTCTGTCGTGAAAATCGTGTCCGTCACACTCTACTACCAGCTTGGTCTCGACTACTCTGTCCGGCAGGACAGACTGATGCGTGAGAAGGAAGTCCACATGGTACTTGCCTATCGTCGCCTGTGGTTCTATATACAGGAAGTCAGGACTGATATCCTCACGGTCACCATAGCTGTAGCCTTCGCAAGAATAGTAGATCGCGTTGCCAAGCCCTCGACCAACGATAGCCATGGAGAGAAGCATTGGAAGCTCAATCGGCGACGTGCATTTCATCATCATCTGCTCGATGTCCTCAAAGACTCTTGGGGCTATCTGGTGCAGCATCGCCAACATTGCCGCTGCCACAACTCGTCCTTCCTCGCCCGCACCTGAATAGTCTGTGAGATTCCCGATGTCGATTGGCTCGGTCAGCGCAGTAGGATGGAGTCTGTCCTTCCGAGGATACTTCTTCGCTGACCAATCTTGCAGACTTTTCCCGAATTGACCGACCCAGGAACCAGACTTTTCCCTGCTCATTCTGGCACCTCCCTGTACAACTTACCCAGTGTCAATAGAAAGCCTAAGCGGCATTGCGCGGAAACCCCATCCCTCGGGGGAGAGTACACTTGATCCCCGACGATATCAAGACCATCGCCCTGTCTGGTATTTGGATCAAACTCAATCAAAACCGACACTCCGCGGCCCTCGAGCTGCAAACTAGAGAATGACCCCTACGTGTCCAGATTTCGCTGACGGCAGACAATTCTAAACCACACTCTTTGCCCCATCAAGCACGCCCTCCGGCAGCCGGAATGGTCCTCCTCACTGGGAGGCGGGCCCTATACCCGTCACGAGGCCACTTCGCCTGTAATCGCTTGACTGCCTCCCGGGCCAGAGCGTTCATGTAAACGACGACGAAGGAGGTGCCAGATGAGGTTATCCACGGCGATCAGACGCTTCGATACTCAACTTCGGGCGGACGGGAAGAGCGACCACACTCGGGGTTCGTACTTGAGGAACCTGCAGCGGTTCAAGGGATGGCTGCGCACCGATAAGGATGTTGCAGCTATCACCCCAGACACTCTGGCCCAGTACTGCGCCTCCGGGCAATTTACCGGCAGGCGAACGATCTCCATCAACCATACCAAGTCGGCCCTAAGGATGTTCTTTAGTTTTCTAACCGATGCTGGACACATTGAGATCAACCCGGCGAGGCTCATCAAGAATGGTCGGTGTGGTCAGAAGACCCCGGAGCATTTCACCAAGCAAGAGATCAGAAATCTGCTCGCTACCATCCCGCCGAAAGATGGCCCCGTTGCCAGGAGAGACCGCGTCATGTTCACCCTCCTGCTGCAGACGGGCATACGGCTCGGGTCCCTGGTGCAATTGAGGGTTGTCGATGCGAACTTGAGTCGGGGAGCGATAACCATCAAGGCCAAGGGTGGTACCGAGCAGTCAGTTTACGTGAACTCGGACCTCCGCAGGCTTCTCAGATCGTACATCAAGCGATCAGGGCTCTCTCCGGAGAGTCCCCTCTTCCCCTCTCGGAACGGTGACCACCTATCCCATCGCCAGGTCCAGCTCCGCTTCAAGCACTGGCTCGGCGAGGCTGGCATCAAGCGTCACCTCACGGTCCACTCGCTCCGCCACACCTTTGCCATGAACCTCTACCGGAACACAGGGGACTTGCGGCTGGTCCAGACCGCGCTCGGCCACAAGCACGTCAGCACCACAGAGATCTATGCCCGAGTGGAGGATAAGGCCCTCCGGAGAGCCCTCGAGAAACTGTAGACCAACCAACTCAGAAGCATGGCGTGAGTATTTGAGAGACTACAAGGCGTAGCATAAGAGATATTGTCAAATGTTGTGGATGACTCATTTCGGGACGCATCCTTCCATACCTTCACGCTGCCTTCTGCATGATGCCATCGACGAACCGGACGCCTTCGATCACCTTGAAGATCAGTTGATGACTGTTTAGTCGACGCC
>JBDRNT010000023.1:0-19982 GCA_043810925.1 Candidatus Eiseniibacteriota bacterium | reverse complement strand
CATGCCCCTCAGGAGATACTGATGCTTCACATTCCTGGGCGACTGTACCGCGTTGCTCTCCATTTGCTTCTGGGCCAGGCGGAAGGTCTTCTCATCTATGATTCTGAGTGACTTGGGGAGTTCTATGGCTATCCATTGATCCCGAAGACTGTCCAGTTTTTTGTGTAAATGACTCATTGCCTACTCCGGGATCCTTCCTTCAAACACGACCGAGAAATGGTTGAGGGCTGCCACCCAGTCCCTGATCGGCCGTTTCCATCTCTTCGATATCCGCTCGATTGCAAGATATAGGATCTTGCGTACCGCCTCCGGGCTCGGGAAGGCACCCCGGTTCGAGGTGACCTTTCGAAGCTGCGCCTGTATCGATTCGATCGCATTGGTGGTGTAGATCACCCTGCGGATCGCCGGCGGATAGGAGAAGAACGGAATGATATGCACCCAGTTGGACCGCCATGACCTGGCGATCGATGGGAAGCGCCCCTGCCACTTCTTCTCGAAAGCCTCGAGCGCCTGCTCGGCGGCCTCCGCCGTAGCCGCCGTGTAGATCGTCCGAAGGTCGGCCGCCACTCTCTTTCGCTCCTTCCAACTCACGAAGCGAAGTGAGTGACGTACCAGGTGAATGATACACAGCTGGACCTCGGTCCTGGGATAGACCGTCTCGATCGCCTCGGGAACGCCCTTCAGGCCATCCACACAGGCGATCAAGATGTCCTCTACTCCCCGGTTCTTAATCTCAGTCAACACCCCAAGCCAGAATTTCGAGCCCTCGCTCTCGCCGATCCACAGCCCGAGGAGTTCCTTGTAGCCGTCCAGATTGATACCCAAAGCCAGATAGACCGCCTGGTTGTGCACCTGGCCCTCACAGCGCATCTTAAGGTGAATCGCATCCAGATAGACTATAGGATAGACCGCATCTAAGGGACGGCCCTGCCACGCCTTCACGTCCTCGATCACCGTATCCGTGACCGCTGAGATCAAAGACGGTGATACGTCCACGCCGTAGAGCTCCTTCAAGTGCCCGGTGATTTCCCGAGTCGTCATCCCGCGCGCATAAAGCGCGACCACCTTGTCATCGAAACCCGGCAACCGCCGCTGGTGCTTCTTCACCAACTCAGGCTCGAAGGCGCCGTTGCGATCCCGAGGGACCACGATCTCCATCTCGTCCGTCGTACCCTTAACGATCTTCGTTGTCTTGCCGTTCCGGGAGTTGCCACTGTGTTGGCCGGCAGGGGAGTGAGGCGGATAGCCCAGGTGGTGAGTCATCTCGCCCTCGAGCGCACGATTAACCAGGCGGCGGGTCAGATCATCGAGAAGCCCATCCTTGCCGAGGATCTCCTCGGGATTCTTGCCAGCCAAAAGCTCATCCAGCAGATTGTCGGTGGGATCTTGCTTGGCCATAGAGTCTCTCCTTTGTCTGAGTATACACTATAGCCATTTACACAAGATATCTTACACTCTCGTCCGTAACTCCGTTTGGTTCGAATCGGGAAGTGCTTCATCTGTTCATAATAAGTATCGTGTCAACTTGCTCTGCTTCCTACCCGCCCCTGAGCTAAGACACCTGCTCAGCAATCTACTCAACCAGAACCATCTTCTTTGTATCAGTGTAGTCACCTGCCTCCATACGCAGGAAGTAAACGCCCGGGCCTACCGTGTTGCCCCACTCATCGTCCCCCATCCAAGTTACCGAGTGCCGTCCCGCAGGCCATCTCTCGTCAGTTAGGACTCTCATGAGCCTGCCACTGACGTCGTAGACCAAGAGGCGTACCACACAAAGCTCCGGCAGGTCAAACCTTACGAGCGAGGTCATATCGAACGGATTGGGACGATTCTGCATCAAGGCATAGCCTTGTGGGTTCTCAGGTGGTGAGAGAGCCTGGCTCACTTTGAAGGGCCTTCTTGATCCAATCTCAAAATAATCAAACAGAATGTATTCACCTAATGAATTTGGATCTTTCTTACCGGTTACTTCTATTGCAACTTTGTGTTCTCCCCAAGGGAGACGTTCTTCATAAATTTCAGATTGAAAGATTTGAGTTGGAGAATAAGTATCTAAATTCTCTGCTACCAAATGATCATCAATATATACATTGGCCTTTCCTCCGTAGGGTACCTTTCTAACAACTACTTTAATCGAAGACCCCTTAAATTTGAAACTTGCCTTAGCACCAGGATTATCAGACCGGGACGTAGATCCAAGATAATCTTTCGAATCTGTCCGAAAAGCCCACCCTTCAAGATGCCACGTGTCCATATCATCTTCATCTGGTATCCAAGAGTACGATATTAAAGCTTCACGATATCTGTTATCTACTTTTTGAGGAAGGTATTGATATTTCAGTTCGTCTGTTCGTTGTCTGTATTGGTTTAGGATACTTGAATAATCATCATTATATGCAAGATTGACCTCCTCGCAGTCATCTTCAAGATTAACAACATATGAATTGTCATTTTTATCACAATTACTAATATCATATAACTCTTCATAGTAATCTTCATTATCAACATCCCATTGTTGCCGTCGTGGAAAACTTCCATCTGATCTATAATCCGGATACTTGGCATACATCCAATCCTCTGATCTTACTCCTTCATAGATTATTAATGAATTAAAGTCACCCTCACAGGGTATCAAATGTTCTGTAAAGAAATCTGTCCTCCAGTCTGATATTTGGTTGCCATAAAAAAGTGGCACAACACTTCTCCCTTGGTAAGATGGAGGAATAGGAATACCTGCTAGGTCTAACAACGTTGGCGCAACATCAACATTTAGCACAATCTCGTCCCTCACGATCCCTTTCATATCAGTATTTCTTGGGTCATACACAATAAATGGCACTCTAAGCGATTCCTCATGTGGAAGCCATTTGCCGGCAAACCTTCTTTCACCTAAGAAAAAACCATTATCTCCTTCAATAATAATCACAGTATTATTCTCAATTCCTTGGTTCTTTAATTCATCTAGTATTTCTTTGATACTATTGTCTACACCAGTAATCATACGATAATAGCCCTTTATCATTGATTGATACTTTGATTCAGCACAATCATATAAAGTCTCAGTCTCACATTCATCATCTTCCCAATCATTAAATCTCGAATACCACCTTTCCCTCATTATGTTGTTTCTCTGAAAAAAATCAGGCATTGTCATAAAGAATTCACTGCTTGATAATCTTGGATTTGGAATAATACTGTCTGCATAAAGAGTATCGTTAACTGTACTAGGCCAGAAGAATTGTTGAGTAGCGGGGGCAGTATGGGGGGCCCAATAACTAATTGATAAGGAAAAGGTTTTGTTGGAATTTTGTTCAATAAACTCTGTTGCTTGTTTAGTCATTACTTCAGTTAAGTGTGTATCTCTAATGCGGTCTCCATCTGTATCCTTCTTGTAATCTGGCGTCATATCCTCAGGATACCATTCATCGAATAAATCCCTTGGTTCAAAATTCCATAAAACTCCATACTTTCCGATAAACCCGGTGTAGTATCCGCTTTTTCTTAGCTTTACTGGATAACTATTATGTACATACTCATCTACAATTGGGGTTAATTCGAAATTATGCTCATGCGTGCGTTCATACAATCCAGTAAAGATAGAAGCCCTGCTGGCAGCGCATATGGGGGTGGTTACAAAAGAATTTCTGAAAGATACTCCTTCTTCAACTAATTCATTTATGGTTGGTGTTTCTAAGGTAGGATGCTTATACATGTCCCACCGCCAATCATCAAGAAGTATGTATATTATATTTGGGCGTCCATCTCCCCCTATCATCTCGGACGTTACGCCATATGGTGTGTCACTATATTGGTCAGTTATCAGCATTCCGTCTGTCACAGGAGAGCCATCTGGCAGAGTCTCAAAGTCGATTGTTTGGCTAAACGCTGCTACCTGCAATGCGATTACCGCCACAAAGACCCCAATCAGGATTATCCTCATTGTTCGCTTCTCCCGGCTGATAATGAAACCCAATTGAGCAGCAAGCCAAGTACCACCCTGCTTCTGGACCGAAGGATACCACAGACTTGGTGACTCTTCAACAGGATCCAATAGTACTGGGCTCTCGCCCGTCAATAGGTAGACCCCTGGCGCAGCGATGGGGTTGGGGCGTCTTGTGGGGTTGGGGTTTACTCCTGCCAACCATCCTCGGTGTAGATATCCCACTTAGGGCAGGGTGGTCACCAGCTCAAACTCCAGGAAAGCTGTATTGCGTCCATAACATCTTGATGATTGGGACACAACGTGACAGCTCGAAGCATCGCCAGAAGGACAGGAGGGAGGTGGGGCGACCCTAATCCTCACCTTCCTTCCTTCGATGACGATCGTGGTACCCAGCAGTATCAGCAGTCAGCGCCTGGCTTCGAAGTCACCTCGTATCATGTAGCCAGAAGAGGCTCCTGATAGCAGTGCGGATCCCCGATTTTGCTGCTTCAATCCCCTTGTCTGAATGCCGATATCAAGGTGTATACTTTTTTCACACTTGGATCTATAATGGGGACCTGATGGAGCGAGGCATATATGTCTATTCTCTTTGCTGGCAATAGATTAGGATGGCTATGCGGTTCCGGGAGGGTGGCACGGCAATTGCAAATTCTAGGACTATCATGATGCGACTGTTGCGAAATGGCCCTGTTCTGGTGGCGGCCATTATCCTCCTGCCCGCCATTCTCTCTGCCGGGCCTGTGGACCTCGTTCTGCCAGGGCTGGGGCTTGCGGGTACCTCTGCGGCAAACGCCGCGGCATCCTCTGAGACATTCTCTCAGCGAGCTCTCCTTCTTGAGAAGATCCTCATCTCGGGGAACAAGCGCCTTAAAAACGAGGCCGTCCTCAGCACGATTCAACTGGCCCCGGGTGACACGATCAATGTCGAAGTGCTCGAGCGTGAACGCCTAAGGCTCCTCGATACGTACAGCGTCCTCTCAAGCGCGAGCCTCTTCACCAGGCCCGGCTCGGAGCGCGGAAGCGTCATCCTCGAGATCGATATTGTCGAGAAGAAGACCATCTCATTCGAGACCGGCTATGGCTATCACGACGTGAACGGCTGGTTCTTGACCCTTGCCGGCGTGCGCTTCGACCAACTTTTCAAGACCGACTCCGTGCTGAGAATAGGCTTCCGGCTGGGCTTAAACCTGACTTCCTTTGACGCGGAATGGGTGAAGCCGGCTCCCCTTGATGGGGGCCTGGGCGCCAATGCAAGATTCCATGTCCAGAGTGAGGACCGCAGCTTCTTCGGAGGTTCCTGCGCAGAGAACGCCGGCTGCGGAGCCACGGGGTCGTGTTCCCGGGACGGGTCTGAATGGAATGAGTTCAGGCAGACGATCATGCGGGTTGGGGGAGAGGTTTCCGCTCTCCACTGGTATCGTGGCATGCTCTTCTCATTCGGGGTGCAGGCGGAATCGGTGAAGCCCGAGAGCACATTCCTTGACGTGGAAAGGGATATGGATCTGGAGTTTGAGGACTTTCCCGAAGCCTTGGCCGGTGATATCGAAAACTCCGTGATTACGGGACTCTTCCTGCGGGTCACACGCGATACCCGCGACCACGTTATCTATCCCCGCTCGGGTTCGTCAGCGCTTTTCTCGCTTGAAGCCAACAATACAATCCTGGGCGGTGACCAGGTCTTCACGAAAATGGTTTTCGATTCTCGAAAGCTCCTGGACCTGGGCGGCGACCGTGTGCTCTCAGGCAGGCTGAGCGCCGGTGTCGCATCATCAGGCACTCCGTATTATGAGCGATTCACGCTTGGAGGCATATATTCCATTCGCGGCTTCAGGGAGTTGAGCCTCTCGCCGGCCACCGGCTATGACGGCTACTGGCTCGCGGGCTGCGAGTTGCGTTTTCCCCTGATCCCGTCGATAGAGGATCCTCCCCGTCTCGCAGGGCTGGTCTTTCTCGACACCGGAATGGGGTGGCAGCGCGATGATCCATGCCCCGACAATCTGGAGGCGGCGATAGGCTATGGGGTCAGGTTGAGATTGCCGTGGTTGGGAATGCTGGGATTCGACGTAGGTCTACCGCTCAGCGAAGGAAGGACCGGTGAGAATTTCCGGGTTCACGGTTCATTGGGGTTCTCGTTCTAGCGGCTGAACAGGTGTTTGGAAGTTAAACAGGTGGGACTTGTGGCGACAGTCAAAAGCATGATGCTCTTAGCGTTTGCCGTGTGTCTTGTGAGCGCGGTTGCGGCTTATGCCGGAGACCAAGAGCGTCCCACCATTGTCGGGGTAGAGTTATGTGTCGATGGCGGTTATCTGACGGCTGATATCACGGCGAGAGGCCTCTTCTCGGAGCGGATCACGGGGACGGTACAGAGCGGGCTACCCGCCGTGGTGGAGTTTTTCTATCACCTGGTGGAGCCGGGTGGGAGCTCCGTCGAGGGTGGTGTGCGCTCCTACTCGCTTAAGTATGATGTATGGGACGACGTGTATTCGATATCCGGACCGGACTCGACCTTGCTTCTGCCTTCTCTGGAGGCGATGCGGTCTATTATTGAGCACATGAAGAGCATCTCGCTTGTGCCCGTGGAGAGGATGGTCCCTGAGCGGACTTACTTCGTTCAGATGAGCATTGCCGTCAGCCCGATAAAGGGCACCGACAGGGAAGAGATGGAAGGCTGGGTCAAGCAGAACGTGGAAAGCCAGGGGAGTTCGTGGCATGAGCAGGTGCTTAACATAAATGAACTGATCGAGCGGTTCTTCTCGGGCGACGATGATTCGATGATGAGGAGCGAATGGTTCAAGTCGGCGGGTTTCAGGCCCCAACTTCTTTCTGCCGGCGGCAAGGAGGAAGAGTGATGTCGATCCGGTATCGTCTTGCCGGGATGTGCATCGTGGTGGCGCTCCTGCCGGCAATTCCCCTGTCGATCTTAGTCAGCAATCTTCTGGAGAAGAGCTTCAATGTGGGGCTTAGCGAGACCATGGAGGATGCCTTAAACAGCGGGATCACCGTCTCAAGAAAGCACCTTGAGTTATTGCACGCCGCCTTCGAGAGAGAAACCGGCCGGGTGGCCGCGATGTTCTCAGGAGACATTGGCGACTCATCCCGCGTCGCGGCCTACATCTCCGATCCCGCAACGCCGCAGGTAATCGACGGCTTCTTCGTCACCGATACCGGTCACCTGAAGGTCTTTAAGAACACCGATCCACCCCTGCCTGCGGAGCTTGCCTGCCATTCGGTACGCTTGCTTTCAGCCGGTCTCATCGAGGATGCGGCCGTGGTCGAGCGGACAAGACCTCTGAACACTGATCCCAGCCTTACATACTTTGAGACCAAAGACAGGTCAGCCCAGTTGGCGCTCTGGACTCCGCAAGGTGGGAATGTCTCATGGTTGCTCTATAAGAAGACCGATCCGGAGTTTTTGGCTCAGGCCGAGAACCTGCTCGAGGGGCGCCAGCTCTTCGCGCAACTCCGCCTTGCCCAGCGGCGTCTAAATAGAAGCTTCTTTTATCCCTTTGTCATCATTTACGCGGTGATGCTTGTAATCTCACTCTTGCTGGCCTTCTACATGTCCGAACGCCTCGCGGGGCCCTTAAGAAGACTTGCGGGTGCAACATCCGCTGTGGCCGACGGTGACTGGCGCATACGGCTCAAGGAGAAGTCCGGTGGAGAGATCGGACTCCTGGTGGACAGCTTTAACCGCATGGTCGGCCGCCTGGACACACAAAGGCGCCGCCTCATTGATCTTGAGAAAATGGCGGCCTGGAGGGAGATGGGCCGGCACCTGGCGCATGAGATCAAGAACCCGATCCTTCCCATCAGGCTTACCGTGCAGGAGATGAGGGACCAGTACAAGGGCGAGGATAAGTCCTATCGGGAGATGCTGTCGGACTCAGTGCGCGTCGTTGAGGATGAACTTGCCCACCTTCAGAGGCTCGTGAAGGAGTTCTCCGCATTCGCAAGAATGCCCGGCTTGTCCCCGGTCTCCGGATCGATGGAGCGCCTGGTGCGGGATGTGGCCAGGCTCTATCCACAGGCCGAGATCGCCATAGATGCTGGAGCGGATCCGCAGGAGTCCATCTTCGATCCGGATCAGATGAGGCGTGTCCTCATTAACTTGTTCGATAACTCGCTTTCCGTAATGCCGCCCGGGGAACAGGGGAAGATACGGGTCCGGATGGGGACGGAGGGTGACAACATCGTTCTTAAGTTCATCGACAATGGGCCGGGCATCCAGGCCGAGAACATATCCAGAATTTTCGATCCATACTTCACCACGAAGACCGCCGGGACCGGTCTCGGCCTCTCGATGGTGAAAAGCATCATCCTTCTTCATGGGGGGACCATCGAGACAGTGAGCCCCGAAGGTGAGGGCGCCACGTTTATCATCACACTTCCGGCTGCGGGCCCGGCTCAAGGGTCTGGGAGCGAGGGGGACATATCAGACCACGGAGTTCCGGGAGACCAAGATCCATCTCAAGCATAGACTGAACGGCATAAGGAGGAGTATCTCGGCATGGCAGGAAGAGTACTGATAATAGACGACGAACCCAATGTCCGCAAAACCATGGAGATGATCCACAGGAATGCCGGATGGAGGACCGCCTCCGCCGAGAGCGGAGCAGAGGCCATTGAGATTCTCGGGCAGGAGTCCTTCGATCTTGTCTATCTGGACCTCGCCATGCCGGACCGCGGCGGCATCGATGTTCTAAAGGACATCAAGCTGCGCCTGCCGGACCAGACAGTGGTTATTCTCACCGGCCAGGCCTCGGTCGAGAAGGCGGTGGAGGCGACCAAGCTGGGTGCATTCGACTTCCTCGAGAAGGACTGCAGCAAGGAGAGGATCCTTCTGACCTCAAAGAACGCCCTCGAACACGGTGCGCTCGACCGGGAAAACCGGCTGCTCCGCGGCAAGGTGGCCGGGAGGCAGGAGTTTCTGGGCAAGAGCAAGGATCACGAAGAGACACTGCGCCAGATTGACAAGGTCGCCCCGACAGATGCCCGCGTTTTGATCGTGGGAGAGTCCGGTACGGGCAAGGAACTGATCGCCCAGGAGATTCACAAACGCAGCAAAAGGGCGGGGAAGCCCTTCATCAAGGTGAACTGCGCGGCCATCCCGGAAGAGCTTATCGAAGCGGAGCTCTTCGGAAGCGTCAAGGGAGCCTTCACAGGCTCGGTCGCATCTCGCGAGGGCAAGTTTCAGGCGGCCGACGGCGGGACCATACTCCTGGATGAGGTCGGCGACATGAGCCTTCGTGTTCAGACCAAGGTGCTCCGGGCCATCCAGGAGGGCGAGATCGAGCGCGTGGGAAGCGACGGGACCATCACCGTCGATGTCCGTGTCCTGGCTGCCACCAATAAGAACCTCGAGGAGGAGATAGCGGCCGGCCGCTTCCGGGAGGATCTCTACTTCAGGCTGAACGTGGTTCCGATCGCGGCCAAGCCACTTAGAGAGCATCCGGAGGACGTCGGTTTTCTTGCCGGTGCTTTCATGAAATCATACTGTACTGAAAACGGCCTGCCGGAGAAGAGGCTGGATGATAGAGTTCTGGACCTGCTTAAGAGATACCGGTGGCCCGGAAATGTCCGTGAGTTGAGGAACCAGGTCGAACGCCTCATCATCATGTCGCCGGGAAGGACCGTCCATGTCGAGGATCTCAGCCGTGAGATCCGATCCGGGGTCGCGGCGACCCCAGGAGAGGGACCGGCACGGACGGAAGAGGGGCAGGGCCCCGAAACCCGGCAGATGCCCTCCCATGAGAGCGAGATCGGCAACGGCTCTCTTCCTCTGCAAGAGGCAAGGAGAGAGTTCGAACGAAGGATGATTCTGAACTCGCTTGAGCGAAACGACTGGAATGTCACGCGCGCTGCAGGGGAGCTGGGGCTGGAGAGAACTGCCCTTCATAAGAAGATCAAGACTCTCGGCCTCGAAAAGGGAGGAGTGTGAATCCTTGCCACACCCTGTGAACTACACATACATGAGTGTGGGTGCTGCGGGCCGCTACGCCCAAGGATTGGCCGAGCACGTAATTAGAGCAAAGACAAGCGGTTACGCCAGCGGGACGGACCGGCAAATCAGACGCCGGCTTTGGCACTGTTCTTGTAACTATAGAATAGCTGCAAGCACGGGTCAGACACTGGAACCGTAACGAAAGGGCGTGAACAATGAACTGCAAGGCAATCCTGATCTCATCCGCGGCGATTATCCTTCTATGTGCAGTCTTGACGACGGCAGCGTCGGCTGAGACCGTCGAAGATGACGAGGGCTTCTACCTGGGGCTTAAATTCGCCGGGTCTTCTCTGCATATAGAGAACGACCCCGACGCCGAGTTCTTCGTAAAGGAAGACGGCGGCGGCGTACTGCTAGACTTTGGTTACAGGTTCAATCCCACCTTTATGCTTGAACTGAGTGTCGGTGGAGCAAACCACGAAACCTCGGACCAGGCCATCGACGCCCGGTTCGAGATAGTCCAGATCCTGGGGTACTACCGGTTCTCACCCCAGCGTGCCTTCCGGCCATATCTTAAGGGTGGTTTCTCAGGCAATAGTCTGCATATCGATGTGGACTCGGCCAGCTGGAGGGTGAAGGGAGGAGGAATAGCGCTTGGTGGAGGTTTCAAGTACTTCTTCTCTCCCCATTTCTCCCTTGGCGTCGATCTCACTCACAGTATCATCCAGTACGATAATGCGGAGATCGCCATTGAGGGCTTCACCTATGAATGGGAGATCGAAGAGCAAGGAGCCGCAACCGCGCTGGCCTTGCAGTTCGGCTATTCATTCTAAGCGGCCGGCCCGTCCTAATCCGGCAACCATCGCCGCGTGTCCGTGAGTCTAAGGGCACGCGGTGTTTTCTCCTGAGCGCCGTTTCTCTCGAAGTGTCGATGTGAAACCACACCTGTGCCTCTAAACCACACCTCCCGAGATATCGGTCGGAGATTATCTCCCGCAGCATCAACTACTTACGCGATCAGCATGTGGCACGACATCTGCATATACCTAATTGGTGAAAGTGGTTGAAGAGACTGTCACCGCAAAACCAAAGGAGGTTCGACCATGATGCGACGTCTCACCGCAGCGCTTCTCGTGATTGTTCTCGTTCTCATGTCACTCGGCGGCTGCTCGCAGGATGGCACCGTCATGTCACCTGAGAACACTTCACCCCCCGTGCTTCCTCCGGCATCGACCATGGCGATGAGCTTATCGATGTTTGAATCGGCCCAGGTCAACCTGGAAGCCCTGGTGGCAAATGGTTATGAGACCCAACCATTGGAATCGGGTCTCGAGTCCAAACTCAATTTCATCAATGCCGCCCTGCGCGTGCATTTCCTCAACCTGGTCGTATGCGTGGCCCTGGTTGAGCCTGTTGCAGCCTTCGCGTTGGCCGGGCGGTCGATCCCCCAGCCTCAGAGTGACGGCTCGTGGCTCTGGACCTATATCTTCGTCAGTGAGGACGCCGAATACAGCATCTTCCTGAATGGCAAGAACATGGGGAGTTACACGGCATGGAGGATGGAGGTCTCGAGCACCGATCCTTCGATTCCATTTGACCATTTCCTCTGGTTCGAGGGCGAGGTGCAGTCCCATGAAAACTCCGGCTACTGGCAGTTCTATGAGCCTGAGGAGGAGCCGGTCGCATTGAGCGCCGGCGCAGGCGAGGCTTTCTCCACACCCGGAGTCGAAAGCATAAGGATCGACTGGATGAACACTGCCGATGACGAACATGAGCTGGTGTTCCTGGTGAACAAGCCCGGCGCACCCGAGGAAGGGTCGTACCTGACCTATCTGGAGATACCAACCATGTCATCCGTCGAGTTCCACGATTCGAAGACGGGCAACGACGGGATCATCACCTGGTATCCCGACGGGTCGGGAAGCATACAGTGGCCCGACTACAAGGATGGGGAGCAGTATTGCTGGGATACGCTTCAGTTCAACGCGGAATGCCCCTAGTAGCATCAAACCAGACCTGGGCGACGGACTTTCAGAGTTCGCCGCCCAGGTTCCTCTCCAGCACGTTGTCGGGCAGTACCTCGCTCAGAACTGTCTACGACTTCTTGATCAGACCGACGATGAAGAGAAGTACCACGGCACCGATCAGGGCCACAATGAGCGAGCCGATCAGGCCGCCGCCAGACAGGCCGATCAGGCCGAACAGGAAGCCACCTAAGAAGCCTCCGATGATGCCGACGATGATGTTGCCGAACAGGCCGAATCCACGCCCCTTCATGATCAGGCCGGCAAGCCAGCCGGCCACAGCACCGATAGCCAAAAACAGGATGATACTCATCTTCCTCCTCCTTTCAGACCTCTCCAACGACCAGTGCCTACTCCTTCGACTTCAGCTTCTTGGCCAACGCGCCAAGGCCGCCTCCCACAACCACCAAAGAAGCAGCCGCGCTCCCGCCGAGAATAAGCTGAATCTGCTGGTAGGCACCGGTGCCGCTCAGCGTGTGTGACGACATGATCATAGCGAAGCCCCATATGCAGGCATTGACTATGATGATCACCGGTATGACCACTGCCGGTCTATTCATGCCGGTCTCTCCTTTCCCTAGGGCCTCGCGCAACCGCGATTACGGCTGCCAACCGAGAGCGCCAGGCGATCGTTTCGTAGCTCCAGAAACACAGCATAGCCGACGAGACCGGGAACCTTCAATGGGAAAGATTGCGGCCATTCCTGGTCATCACTGTGTTTGCGCCCTTACCGGCCGCGCCACCTTCGCGGGCATTGACTCCTACCACGCCGTACGACCACCAGCCAAGCCTTTGGCAGCTAACGACATCCCACCGGCACTCGGTCAGCAGGTCGCCGGCCTGTTGCACGGCGTAAAAGTGGTAGTCACCTTCATGCGGCTGCACCCTTAAGCAGAGGTTGAAGATCTCCCGTACCGGCGAGAAGAAGCACGCGTCGCAGACTATAAGCCGTCCTCCTGGGCGAAGGACCCGTCTGATCTCTGCCAGGGCCCTGCGTGGCCTGAAGAAGTGGTGCAGTACCCCCGTCAACGTGACCACGTCGAAGCTGTCCGTGGACCATGGGAGCGAGCCCTCGGCGTCAGCAGACCGGAGGTCAGCCTCGACTCCCCGATCCATCATCTTCGCGCGTGCGACCTCAAGGATTCGTGGAGCCAGGTCAGAGCCCGCAAGTGTGCGTGCTCCTGCAGCCGCCAGGCGATTGAGAAGCCGGCCGGTCGCGCATCCCACATCCAGAATACCGAGAGAGGCGACCTCCGAGTCGAGCTCGTCGAGCACGAAGTCGTCCATGACGGAAACGCGAAGAAACCTGACGGCCAGGGATGTGTCGTACCGCTCAGGCAGCTTGACATTGTATGCCTCGAAGCTGCTTGCCTTGTACCGATCGTACGGTTCTCGCGAGTCCGTTTCTAGATTCATGCCATTTCCACCTCAGCCCGCTCCACGCCGGTTCGGCCTATTCTCTCTCGGGGGTTCTAACAAGCACACGCTGAGACGTGTCCCATGACCCGAGGCTGGCTTCATGGCCCCCGATCTGATCATGGGCCAGGTAGTATCCCGGCTTATTACCCCCATGCCGGGTCAGGAAGTAGGCCCGAGAGGAGGAGTACTTAGGATCTCCGTCACGTGTGATGAGCGCTCCTCCATCACGTGATACCTCAAGACCTACATCATCGAGAAAACGGGAGATGTTGTCACCAAAGTGTCGCTTGATCTCAGTCCAGTCTGCCACTTCTGCAGATGGGCCATACCTCGCATTGATCTGGGCTTTGTAGTCATCCAATCCTCTGTATGTCTCCACGGTTAGGAAGTATCGCCAATTCTGAGAAACAGCCAGAGGTGGCTCGCTCCTCTTCGCGGACGGAGAACTCAAGGTCTCAGTTGAGGGCTCCGGCTCTGGAGGTAGCGTTATATCGGTGACTGTAGAGTGAATGAAATTGACCATAAGGTGGCGCCGCACACCATCCTCTATGACAACGGCATGGTTCAGTTCCCTGCCCAGAGCGGAGAAGATGGTGCGATACTCTCCCACGGGTATCCCGGAGGCAACCCATTCGTCCTTGGTCTTCCTCCACGCAATGTCAAGTGCCGGGATCCGTATTGCGCAGTCGATGGGCAATGATTGGATCTTGAGGCTGCCTACATGCTGCTGGATGTCAATCTCCGAAGACGCGCCTGTCTGAGCAATTTGTATCTGGGGAGCTAAGGTACTGATTTCGCAGACACTGACCTTCCCTGGTTGAACATTGATCTGGAAGGACTTCGGACAAAAGCCATCTCTGAGCGCCTTGATCTCATGGCGTCCGATGGAAACCTCCTGAAGGATGAGCCCGCCAAGATCTTCAGATGTGACTCCCTTGAGCGTGTCATCGAGCAGGATTTGGACTCCTTCCGGGGCCTTGACTTGAATGTAGCCGGTTTGAGTCGCCCCAGCTGCGGGAAGTCCCAGAGCGATTAGAACTGCGGCAGCTACCAGTAGAGTTCTCATTCCTTCTCCTTTCGCTGCCCATCGGTGCCGCGGGTGCATCTCTTTGAACCTATGGCAACGTGATATCTCGTCTCACTCAAGCGCGCATTCGTGTCCCGTCCGGCCTGGCAAGCGTGTAGCAATGAGAGTCTTCCGTGACAGAACCGACCTTAAAACCCACTCTTTCAAGAACACGTCTCGCCCTTGAGTTGCGCGAATAGGTATGCGCTTCTATCCTGGCGAGATCGAGAATGGCAAAGCCATGAGTGATGATTGCGCCAAGGGCTTCTGCCATGTAGCCGTGTCCCCAGTGTTTCTTTGCCAGGTCGAATCCTATTTCCCCGTGCCGATTGGCATCGAGACTCTCATAGCTGCAGGTGCCGAGGAACTCGCCACTGTCCTTTAAGAGAATTGCCCAGGCCAGGCCTGTGCCTTCCGCGGTCTTCTTAATGAACTCATGGATGACTTGATCCGCCTGCTCGATCTGTGTATAGGGTTGATCGAAGAACCATTTCGCCACGTTTGGATCGGAGTAGTTCTCGAAGATAGCGAATCTGTCATCGCATGTGATTGCTCTTAGGATCAGTCGCTCAGTCTCGAGCCTTGGAGCACCCATAACCCCTCACGCATGAAGGCTGCCCGGCTATTGCATAAGTTGATCGTGCCAGCCGCTGTTTATGCGGCGGCCAGTCCTTATAACACGCAGCACCTTACGTCTCATTATTGCTCTAGTCCCAATCACTTGTCAACACTGCCATGATGTGGTCGGACCCGCAAGACCAGACCAACCCACAAAGGCGACATGTCCGAGACGTGAAGAGCCCGGTGGCTTCGGTATAGGACAGACTGGCAATCATGTTGACAACCACCTGAATCTGCGCTAATTGGAAAGTGTGGGTTGCTGAGTGTCATACGGGAGCAGTAGCCGGATAAGACGCCACTGTGTTGATCAGATTGTGCTGTAGTTATAGGAATCGGATGTGAACCTATGATGATCGTGAAGCATAGAGTATTCATGGTAAGTCTCCTTGCATGTCTGCTATTGGCTGCGTGCACCGCCGAGCATGGTGAGGGGAACCTCACGGAGGCTTTTGCATTCGTCAACGTGAATCTTGTCCCAATGGATCGTGAGAGGATAATCCAGAATCAGACGATCATCATTCAAGATGGCCGTGTGCACAAGATCGGACCTGCAGAGACTGTAAAGGTCCCTGATCGAGCCACTGTGATCGATGGCAGAGACAAGTATCTCATGCCCGGCCTTGCGGACATGCACGCCCATGTGATCGAGGTGGATCAGTTGTCTGTGCTTATAGCTAACGGCGTGACAACTGTCCGCAACATGTGGGGTGAACCCAAGCATCTCGAATGGCGGCAACGTATCAACGATGGCGACCTATTGGGTCCGACAATCTACACCGCAGGAGCGATCATCGATGGTGATCCACCGGTCTTTCCGGAAAGTGAGGTCGTCACCTCCCCTGAACAGGCGCGGATAGTGGTCTCTAAACAGAGGGAAGCCGGCTACGACTTTCTCAAGGTCTACAACAATCTGTCGGTTGAGGTTTACGATGCGTTGATCACGGCTGCGAGAGAGGATGCTATCCCGATCGCTGGTCATGTCCCGGCCAATGTCGGGCTCGACCATGTATTGGCAGCTCGTCAGCGGTGTATAGAGCACCTCGATGGCTATGAAGTTGCCCTGGCATCCGACGAGTGCGCGCACGTCGAAAAGAGTGGTCTTGCTGCTTTGATCCTGACCTGGACTGAGCTTGATAGGAACAAGATCCCCAACATCGTGCGCCAGACGTGCGAGGCAGGAACCTGGGTCTGCCCGACGCTGATTGTATATGAGAAATGGGTGCCGCTGGCTGAAGTGAATGCTCTGCTGGAGCGAGATGAATTCAGATACTTGTCTCCGTCTGAACGCGAATTCCATCTGCCCCAGAATAGCTACACCAACTCTTTTACCCCCGAGATATTCAACGCCGTCGCTTTGGGCAATCCGGTTCGCAAGGAACTGACCAGATTGTTGCATGATGGCGGTGTCCGAATTCTGCTCGGGACCGATTGCGGCAACCCACTCGTCGTGCCGGGCTTCTCAATTCAGGAGGAATTGCAGAACTTCGTCGACGCTGGCCTGACACCCTACGAAGCGATCAAGGCGGGCACGCATGATGCCGCAGAGTTTTTCGACGCGGTTGATGAATTTGGAACCGTAACGGTTGGCAGTCGAGCGGATCTGATTCTCCTGGAAGGCAACCCCCTTGATGATGTGAAGAACATCGGCATCCGCGTCGGTGTTATGGTCCGCGGCAAGTGGTACGCCGAGAGTGAGTTGAAGTCGAAGCTGGACGAACTCGCTGCGCACTATTCTAATGAGAGCGCCGTTGAGTCGATGCCTGATTAGACGGATGATCGCATGAGGAGCTAATGCACTGGACAACTCGTCGCGCGGCCCGCGAGTGATTGGAGGGCCATCAGCCCGCCATTGAGGGCAGGGAGGGAAAAACGACATGATGGGAAGGAGTCTAAGAGTCATGAGAGTCTCAATACTGATTGCGTTGCTTGCAATATCTTTAACAGCATGTGAGGGTGGAAGCCAGGGAGGCAAGGGCAATGGTGGAAGCGGTGGAGGAGACAAAGGGACTGCTTCAGGCAGCGGTGTCGGGCAAGGTCCGGGTACCGAGTGGGAGGCCTTGACCAGTGAAGTGATGAAGCTCTATAGCTCTGGAGATTATTCTCAAGGGGTGGAAGTTGCCAAGCGCGCATTGGAAGTCGCTCAACAAACCGATGGCCCCAACCATCCCAATGTGGCCCTAAGTCTTGGCAACCTCGCCGAGCTCTATGAGGCCCAGAAGGAATATGCTAAAGCAGAACCACTTTACAAGCGCTCGCTGGAAATCTTGGAGAACGAGTTTGGTCAAGACAGTCCATTTCTGGTGCCAACACTTTTAAACATGGCGTCGCTATATGAAACCGCCGGCAAAGAAGATGAGGCACAGCGGATGATGGAGCGGGCAAATGAGATACAGGCGAAGCAATGATACTCCTGGCTGACAATGACGCTGTGCCTGGCTGCGATAGGTGCAGCGGCCTTGAAGGGCTTAACCTCAATTAAGGTTTGGTGAGTCTTCACAGCGTTGTACTCTGCTGTCATGCATGCAATGCACCCTGTGCGAAGAGAAACAGCATGTACTACACTTTGAGTTTCTATCCGCGGCTCAGCGGGGAGTTGGGCGATGCGATCGACGCGATAAGGCGAAGACACGATCCCACGTGTGGTTTCGCTAAGCCGCACATCACGGTGATGTTCCCCGTACCGGATACCGTAGGAGAGCCACATCTGATCGGTCACATTCAGAGTGTGCTGAGTAACAGGAGTCCCTTCGAGATCCGATTGGGCGGTCTTCATAAGTCCCACGATCATTGGCTTTTCTTGACGCTGGTCGAGGGTGAAGAGCAGGTCAAGAATCTGTATCAATTGCTCTACACGGGACTCCTGGCGGAACACCGAAGGGATGATGTCGAGTTTGTGTCTCATGTTGGACTTGGCTTGTTCCTAAAGGAGGGTGCCAACTACAATTGGGACAACCCGCAAGAAGATGAGTTTGACAAAGATCGGTATGAGGAGGCCCTGCTGCAGGCGAGGGCACTTCCGCTGAAAGTGAGGTTCAGGGTGGAGAGACTACAATTGATGAGGATCTCCGACGAGATTCTTGAATGGGCGACGGGAAAGAGAGCGAGAATTCCGGAGGATTCAGAGATCATTGAAGTCCGGGAGTTCTCCCTGAGCGGCTGATGGAGTATGACCGGCGTATTGACCAGTCCTCAAACAGCGCACTGTGTTTCCGCGAATTGTCCGTGCTTCTTAGAGAGTTATACTGTAATCTTGAATTCAGTGTTGTCAGTCTGTCAGGCAGGTTATAGGCAAGGGTGTTGGATGCTCAGGCTTTGAGGTGGCGTGATCGTGGCACATTCCCACAAGGGCAAATCCTCTGAGGACCACCTTGAAAGGGCCGCGGTTCTTAGTGCTCTGGGGATCGTCCCCGGGCAGACCATTCTTGACGCTGGCTGTGGTTATGGCTACATCGCCAAGGAGTTCGCGCGTGCGTTGAAAGGCAGCGGGAGAGTGTACGCGCTGGATACAGACAGCGAGGCAATCGCAGAGCTTCGCACAGAGACCGAAGGGACTCTCATCGAGGCGCTCGAAGGCGATGTGACCAGGCGAACCCCGCTGAAGCCATCCTCGATAGACTTGATCTACCTTTCAACGGTCTTTCATGGCTTCTCAAGGGATGAGATCCCCGGATTCCTGGCTGAAACGACACGCCTGCTCAAACCTCATGGCCGCCTGGCCATCGTGGAGATAAAGAAGTCGGAAACCCCCTTCGGACCGCCTTTACACCTCAGGTTCTCCCCCGAAGAGCTTAGACGCGAGGTCGGCCTGTTACCACTCGAGACAGTGGAGGTGGGCCCGTATCTCTATATGCAACTCTTCGAGAATTGCCGGACGCGGGAGGAGGGCGATAAGAGCGACACCGAGATCAACCGGCGGGCACCGGTTCAGGCTCAAGCGGAGGTCTTCATCGATGCTGCACCTGAAGTTGTATGGTCGACTCTGGCGGACATCGAATCCTGGGTTGACTGGAACTCCGGCATCGCCCGCGCGAGCTTGCACGGCCCGCTGGCCAATGGTACCCGGTTCAGTTGGAAGGCCGGAGGTATGTCAATCGAGTCTGAGATCCTCAACGTATCGAAGCCGACGCTACTCGCCTGGTCAGGCTCGACCTTCGGGGCCCGAGCAGTACATGTGTCTCATTTCACCGCGAAGGCCGGGGGGACGACTGCTGTCACGGAGGAGTCCTTCGATGGCTTCCTGCCATGGCTGTTGCGCGGTCCGATAAGCAGGATGCTGACGGGGTCTTTGGAACGCGGCTTGGACGCACTGAAGTCAGAGAGTGAAAGGCGGACGCATTCAACTTCAGAGAGAACCAGAGAATGAGACTCCGATTACTGACGGTTCTGGTAGCCATACTGTCTATCGTCTTGACTTCCTGTGGCACTTCAGAAAGGCAGGAGTCGAGCCACAATGCATCCGCGAATGACTCGGTTTACACGGCATTACTGATCAAACATCTTCGGGACAACTTCGATGACATTCATGATGTATCAATGCGCTTTCATCATCTGGATCATCGTCTTAATGGAATAATACAAATCGACATGCACTGGGACAATGGTCGAATGACCTCGTCTTCAGTGGCGATTAACGAGACGGGCAACAGAGAATTCGCAGATGCTCTGATTGAGAACATCGAGAAATGGTATATCGAAGAATTGACGAGTCCTTTTGATTTCAGCCTGCCGTTAAAGATCACGATCGTGGGGAGCGACGATTCGACATTCTCCGATAAGGGGATCCTAACTGGTGAAATTGCCGACAGTAGTGGAAGTCCCATAGAGGGTGCAAGACTGCTTTTGCGCTCTTCAAGTGATTCAAGTGATACTCTCAACCATTGTTATTCAAATCGTGAAGGCATTTTCGTCAAGACCCTGATTCCTGTGGGAAGTTGGGATCTGGAATGCACTGCACCCGGTTTCGAAGAT
>JBDRNT010000022.1:0-18551 GCA_043810925.1 Candidatus Eiseniibacteriota bacterium | reverse complement strand
AGCAGTACCGGGTAGCGCTCCTCAAGCGTCCCGTAGACGCGCTGAAACGCGTTGAGACCCGGAGTCATGATCAGAAGCAAGAGCCGTGCGATCCCACGCGTGAGCCTCAAGATCCGCCTCGCCAGGAAAACAGGAACAGCCATGAAGACAAGGCCCCGGATCCGTCCGGCCATGCGCCGGAACTTCCCCGTCGGCTCCACCCCGGTTTTGGCCGGCGGCGGGTCGACTGCGGCGTCTTTGCGACTCTGCTGCGAAGCCAGCATGGGGATCAATGTAAGTGCAACCACCAGCGATGCAAGCAGCGCGAACGTCACTGTGAGAGCCTGATCGCGGAAGAGTTGGCCGGCGATGCCCTTGACGAAGACCAGCGGAAAGAAGACGGCAATCGTAGTCAGGGTGGATGCGGTCACAGCCATCCCCACCTCGCTTGCCCCCTCCCGGGCAGCCGTGAGGGTATCCTTACCCATTTGCCGGTGTCGTGCGATGTTCTCCAGGACCACAATCGAATTGTCAAGCAGCATGCCGATTCCAAGGGCTATCCCACCGAGCGACATGATGTTGAGCGTGAGGTCGGCACCATACATGAGGTTGAACGTGGCAATCACGGACACCGGTATCGAGAAGGAGATGATCACGGTAGTCCAGAAGCTTCTGAGGAAGAAATAGAGAATCACGACGGCCAGAATCCCACCGATCACTGCTGCCCGGATGACCTCGTTTACCGACTGTCTGATGAAGGTGGATTGGTCATAAACCTTCACAAGCCGGACACCGGCGGGGAGCATATCCCTCACATGACGCAGCCGGCTCTCGACCTGCCGGGCCACTGTCACCGTATTGGCATCTCCCTCCTTGTAGATCGCCACCTCAACGGCCTCAATCCCGCCCAACCGCGAGATCGCCTCACGTTCCTTGTAGCCCTGCCGGACCACCGCGATGTCCCTGAGGTAGATGGGTTTGCCATCCTGATTGGAGACTATCACGTCACTGATCTCACCCACCGACTGGAACTGGTTGATCGTCCGGACGAGATACTGTCGTGTCCCCTCTTCGAGACGTCCTCCCGAGAGATTGACATTTTCCGCGCCCAGCTGGCGGGCGAGCGCCTCTAGGGGGAGACCAATCTGCGCCATTCGCGCCTGGTCGATCAGCACCTGGATTTCATCCTCGAGCCCGCCGCTCACCTTGACCGCGGCCACACCGGTGGCTACCTCGAGCTCCTTCTTGATCTGTTCTTCTGCAAAGCGGCGCAGTATCTTGAGGTTTTCTGTGTCGAGCTTGTCCTCAGGAGTGCGGACGGCATGTTCCGGCCCAGCGGGCGCTGCCTTCCCGGCATCCTCCCCCCCGGAGTCATCCTCTTCCCGGAAGAGACCCAGGCGCATTATGGGATCGAGTGATGGGTCGAACCGGAGCACGGAAGGCCGGCTGACCTCAAGTGGAAGCTCGAGGGCATCCAGCTTCTCGCGCACGTCGAGCCCGGCATAATCCATGTTGGTGCCCCAGGCGAATTCAAGAACCACATCGCTCTGGCCTGAACGTGATATCGAACTCACACGATTGACATTCTTGACGATACCGAGGGTTTCCTCGACAGGCTTGGAAATCAGGTTTTCGATCTCGGATGGTGCAGCACCTGGATATTCCGTTCGGACGGTCAGTGTCGGATAAGTCAACTCCGGAAGCAGATTGATCTTGAGACGAAGAAGTGAGACCACCCCGAAGAGGATGACGGCGAGTGTGAACATGGCGATCGTCACGCGCCGGCGAGTCGATATGTCTATTATGTTCATAGCCTGATCACAGATCGGAAATTAATCGTTCGGCCCGGCAACAACACCCGAGCTGTCGCCTGCCACCACGTCCCCCGTCCCCTGTGAAACCATCTCCACCTTCGTGCTGTCCTTGAGGCTTCCCTTGCCCGTCGTGACGACGGTGTCTCCTTCCGTCAAGCCGTCAAGGATCTCGATATGGCTGGAATTGACATAGCCCGTCTCAACGATCTGCTTATAGGCGGTGGAGTCTCTTACGACAAAGACCGATGATTCCCTGTCCTCGGTGATGATTGCATCTTTGGACACGAGCATGGTATTGCGGTGAACATCATGTATTATGTTGATGCGCGCAAACATACCGGGTTTAAGTGTCTTCGATTTGTCACGCACCTCGACCGTGACCTTTAC
Organism: Candidatus Eiseniibacteriota bacterium; assembly: GCA_043810925.1. GTDB lineage: Bacteria > Arandabacterota > Arandabacteria > Arandabacterales > Arandabacteraceae > Arandabacterum. Next base: position 16,371 of record JBDRNT010000022.1, on the reverse strand, counting down.
GGTGCCCGTCGAAGGATCGACCACGGGGCTGATACGTTCAACGCGGCCCGGGAACTCCTCGCCCTCGATGGCATCGACACGGAGACTTGCTACCTGACCGACACGGAGCTTACCTATCTGGCGTTCGGGTACATAAAGCACTCCCAGGAGCGGGTTCCAACCTGTCACCCTGAAAACCGGCTGATTGGTAATCACCATGTTACCGACCTTAATCATGCGTTCGGCAACCAGACCGCTTATGGGGGTACGAATCGCGGCATACTCCAGATCGAGCTTCGACAGATCGTACGCGGCCTTCTGGTGTTCGTATTCGTACTTGGCACCCTGGAACTCCTGGTCGCTTATCAACTTGCCTTCGAAGAGTTCCTTGTTCCGGTTGTACTCATGCTCGAGCCTTCGGAGATTCGCGGTTGCCTGTTCCATCTGGACGGCGAGCTTCTCATCATCGAGCCTGGCCAGGACCTGCCCGGCTCCCACAAAATCGCCCTCCTCAACGAGGATGGTCTCGACGACTCCGCCCACCTTCGCGACGACATCCGTTTCCTCCTCTGCCTCAAGAGTGGCGGTACCGGTAAAATAGGTGGCTATCTCACCCGATGTGACCGTTTCAATCTCGACCGGTACTACCACGGCTTCGCCATCGTCCTCATCATCGGAATGCGATCGCCTGCCGCATCCAGGCTGTGTGAAAATCAAGACGGCGGCCGCCACCAGGCAGATAAAAGGAAGTAGCTTTCTCATCGGCATGCTCTCCGTTCAGACTTACGGTCTCCAACTGTGACGTATGACGCTCAACTAGGATGACGACCCATGCGTCCCGGATGTTTCAAGACAGACAACGTCAATTTCGGTATAACTGCAATAATCATACCATACAATGCTGACTTTGGGGTTGTACGTCAAGGTGTGCATTGATGCGGTGTTGCGCCGCTCCGTGTGGCCCGGCGCCGTCTCTGCTGGTGTGTTTTGACACGGACTCAGAGCCAGATGTAACAGGTAACAGGGGTCAGAGCTAGAAGTGTGACAATCCCTGGGGTCAGAGCTAGAAATGTGCAGCCCCCTGAGGTGTCAGTCTGTGAGCGAGAACCGGAACCTGATTGCTATCCTGGCTTTGACCGGGATATCACGCTGAAGCGCCGGTCTGAATGCGAACTTGTATGCCGCCGCAAGCGCGGCTTCGTCAAAAACCGACGAGTCTGATGTGGCCACCTCGGCGCCAATAACTCGGCCGCTTTCATCTATCGTCACGAGAACAACCACCATGCCCTCGACCTCGGCCCGTCTTGCCAGCTCCGGATAGACCGGCTCTGCACTCGTCATAAGCTCGGGAGGCGTATCAAACGGGATGAAACTGTCCGGCTGTGGAGGAGCAACGACCGGCCTGTGAATGAAGTCCTTAGAATCCACAAGAGTGTGGGGTATCGTCTCATCATCATCCACGTCATCGCTGGCGGCGATCCGCACGGGTATGTCAGGTGGTTCCGTCTCCTTCGGAATCGGCGGGATCACCCTCTCAGGCTCAATCTCCAGCCACTCAGGTATGACAATCTCCGGAAGCTGATAGACGGATGGAACGTACTCCGGCCAGAATGCGAATATCACAACATGGATAAGACCGGCCAGAACGAATGCGGTGCGCAAGAATGCCGTGTGCTTCTCTCTTACCTCAGCACGCGCGGTCACTGTCCTCACCTCCTGAAGTCCATGGCTCCCTACGGGGGAGCCGCGTCCCGCATCAGTGACCCGACACTCTGCCCTTCAATTTTACTATAGGCACAAAACCCCGATCTGGGAAGTGTCCGCAGGCGAGGCCGGGACTCAAATCCCACTGGATACGGACACGCACATTTTTAGCTCTGACCCCGGGGGTTGTCAGCTTTTTAGCTCTGACCCCAGGTAGTTGTGGGTTAGTGGAGGAGGACGAGACGCTGCATGCGGCACGCGTCAGCGGTCGAAAGCTGGCAGAAGTAGATCCCGGAGGCGACGTCTCTGCCGTGCCCGTCGGTGCCCTCCCAGACAACCTGCCCCAACCCGGCCGACACGGACCGGTCCAGAAGGCTTACCACCCTCCGGCCTTCGATATCGTAGATATCAAGGTGTATCCTCTCCGGACGAGCGACCGAGTAGCGGATCGTGGTTGTCCGGCTGAAGGGATTCGGGGAATTCCGGTACAGGACCGCCGCCTCCGGCACCGGCATATGTTGCCCGGGTACGGCCGCGTCGTCCCGCCTGAGCTCGGTCAGGAACCAGGTTGCGCTCTCGGCCGTGATTTCCATGTGCCCTTCATTGACAACAGGATAATAGACGGTGTCGAACGGGGTATGTGTCATAAGATCGGCATCCCCGGCGATATCGTAGAAGAGATCTTCGGTATCGAGGGCCAGCGCGCTGATTGTGGGGATAAAGCAGTGGTTGTCATAAAGCGCGACGATGTCCCCGTACGGCGCCGCGGCCGAGTCCAACTGCGCCATTGAATTCCGGTAACCTCCCGGGGCGTTGTCATAGGGGCGTGTTCCCGAAACATCGACAGTCATCCGCCTATCCGGCAACGGCCATATGAGATCCATGACACCGCGGAAGACGGTCTGGTTGGCACTGTCGGGCACCGCCCACACATTGCCGATGATGTCGACAAGCAGGCTGTAGTATTCATAGAAAACCACCTGGTCCCCGGCGGCAAAACCCTGATCTGCGCGTGAGCCGCTGCCGTTGGCGACAGCCACCTTCCGCGGAATCTGGGGGTAATTCCCCACCGCTGCAAGATCAGCAAGCAGGCCAGTCCGCAGGGGGTCGCTCTCACCGGTCGTCCCGGGCGGATCGGTCAGGTGGTATGCGAGCAGCTGCCTTGCGGCCGGCGTGTTCAGCCTTTCTAGCATATAAGCGGCATCCTCGGAGTCTCCAGAGAAAAAGTCGACCCAGTACTGTAGTCCGAGCGGTATGTTTGCCCCGTTCTGGGGTGAATCGAAAGAGATGAACGTCCTCGTATTATGGTCGAGCGCATTGGTCTCCATGTACGCAAGGGCACACCGGCCGACCAGACCACCCATGCTGGCCCCCACCATGGCGATATCCGTACCGGGATCGATCATGGCGTTGACCTGCTGGATCAACTCTACCAGCACAAAGGAATTCCGCTGGATGAAATCCGTGGCATCCGTAAAGTTGAGGGCAACGACATCATAGCCCTCGGTGCGCAGACTCTCTACCATACCCTCCTGGTTGAGGTACTCATGGAGCTCTTCCCAGTTCATGTTGTTATCTATGTCGAACCCCTCGACCACGATCACGGGGTCAGTGAGAACAACATGTGAATCAGAGTAATAGAGGTATGCTTCCCCGCTCCCGAAACCGCCGTTATAGGGTATGGTCGCGGTAACCGCGAGGGTGTCATCGGGGACCGGCGCCTGAAGTGTCTTAACATTGAAACTGAATGCGGCATAGAGGACCGTCCTGTCACCGGCATGTGCTTTCACCCGCACCTGCTTCCGGCCGGCAGCCGGATACGAAATTCGGTAGTTGGCACCTAATTCCACGGACCGGAAACCGAGACCGTCATCGAAATCCATCTCGAGCCTGTCCGGCAGGATGCCTGAGTCGGTGACATACCAGGCCGGATCGAGTGCGAACGTGATCGAATTGCCGCAATGGGTATAGTCCTTGAGGGCGGTGACGGCAAAGACTCTATTCTCGATATAGGGATCGCCCGGCCCATCACGCAGACGGCCTGCTTCTATCGTAAGCGATCCATCCTCAAGCGCATCGGACCAGATGCTGGTGTACTCGAGATCAATGAATGCGACGGGCACAATCCCACCGGCTGTTGCACGCTCCATCTGCTTGAGAAGTGTCCGCAGATCGGGCCACGCGGGTGTCTCCAGAGAGGCCCGGTACATCTCAAAGTAGATCTGCTTCCAGTGCTTAGGCCTGATAGGTCTCGATGTTTGGCTGCCATCGTAGTCTGTGACATGCGAAAGCGGAATCACTCTGTCATAGAGTATCCCGGTCGTAATCCGGGTTCGGTCGAGATCATCGAAGACCTCCTTGATAGCGCAGTCCCGGGAATACTCGTCAGCGGCAACCGCGAGGACGGGACCGCCTAAGATCAGTACGATCACTGCACACAGCCATCTCACCATGACAGCCTCCCTGTGACGTTTCTATCATTATACTACACGATGGGTGGCTAAGTACACCGTGTCCCGCACCGGCCGAGGCACAAAAGGCCGAAGGTTTTGCGGATCTTGACTATCCTTTGCGTATCCTTGCCATCACCTGCCTTCGTAGGATTGTTCTTGACCCTGGGAGTCATATAGTGTACAATGGGTGCCAGTGGGTTCCCTGCGTGGGACGTGAACTCCCATGATTTTGGACCGACCCACTTGCATGGATGGTTACGCCGCCGGGTTCAAAACTGAATGAGCACGTTCTTATGAGCGGGGAACCCACCTGGTTCCTTACGCAACACCTGTTCACCCTTGGAACAGGTCTATCATCCACTACCGGCAACCGGCAGCCATCTCGTACAATCAGGAGGCCTGAATGAAACCGTCAGATCGCAAACGGGTGCTCGCCATCATGGGGAGTCCACGTCGCAACGGCAACACCGATATCCTCGTGGATGAGATTCTGAAGGGTGCTGAAGAGGCCGGAGCAGATACGGAGAAGGTGATGCTCGGCGATCTTGACATCGGCCCCTGTAAGGCCTGCTATGCGTGTCGTCCGGGCGGTGTGTGTGTTTTATCTGATGATATGCAAGGCCTGTTTGAGAAGATGAAGACAAGCGACGTATGGGTATTCGGAACCCCGGTCTACTGGTGGGGACCGAGCGCGCAGCTCAAGGCCTTTGTGGACAGATGGTTCTCACAGGCCGGCGATGATGAACATATGCAGGTTTTCAAGAACCGGCGTGTGATACTTGCAGTACCCATGGGAGACACAGATCCTGAAACCGGTCGTCATGTGGTGGGGATGTTCAAGGACTCGCTCGCTTATGTCGGGGCCGAGCTCTTCGCCTCGGTACTGGCCCCGGGCGCTTACGATAAGGGTGATGTCCGCGCGAACACCGATGTCATGACGCAAGCACGCAAAGCTGGAGCCGATGCGGTAGCCTAAGACCGAATAATACGGCTGGTCAAAGACATTCAGATGCATAGCACGCGAAGCCCCGGAGAACGAGGCGTACTTTGAAGGTACGTGCAGTGAGGTGGGGCGAGCGTAACGCAGCAGATGGATGTCTTTCACCAGCCCCGGCTAGATCAGAAAGAGGATGGCCACCCCTGCCACTGCTATCGCGGCGCCCGTGATACCCCTCCGGCTTGTCCGTTGCCTGTAGAGCATCCACAGAACCGGAATTACCATTACGGGCATGAGTGACATCAATGTGGCCGCAACTCCGGCCACCGCGTAGGTCACCGCTACCATCGAGAGCCAGACCCCCGCGAAGGGACCGGTCAGCGCTCCCGCAAACGTTCTTGAGATCGCCGCGGTATTCTTGTGCGCACCGATAACACGTGGCAACCGGCCTGAGACCGTCACGGCAAGCCACACAAAGGCGGCGGCCACGATCATCCGGAGCAGCGTAGCCGAGAGTGGATTAAGCGGCTGAGAGGCATCACCACCGGCAGCGAGCATCCCGTACTTGGATAAAACGAGACCGAGACCCTGCCCGATCGCTCCGCCCAAGCCGCAGAGAATACCGTAGAGTTTCTGCCTCGGGGCTACGGGGCTCTCACTGGAGTGCACTTCTTTCTCGATCACCACCCAGGTAACACCGCAGAGCGTTACGGCGATCCCGATCATATCCCATGGCGCGAGCACCTCACCCAGCACAAAGTAGGCTGCAACCGTGGCAAAGATCGGTGACATCGCCATCAGGAGCACGCCTCTTCTGGGACCGAGGAAGACAAGCGCACCGAAATAACCGAAATCCCCGAGTGCCAGACCGGCGACGCCGCTAAGTCCCAGGTAAAACCACTGCGCGGAGTTGGCGGACGGCAGTATGGAACCATGCAGGATCACATGAGCGATGCCCAGCAGTCCGACGGCCATCGCAATGCGGTAGGCATTGACACTGAGAGCACCGATCCTCCTTCCGGCAGCCGCGAAGAGGATCGAACATGTGGTCCACAGGGCCGCCGTACAGACTGCGGCTGTTTCACCTATCAGATGCGAAGTCATCAGGTGATTATACTCAAAGAGGAATCAGGATCGCACTCAGAATATGGGGGTGGCGCGGGATGATAAGTCAGGGAGTGTCGGATCGCCCCGGTTCGGCAAGTGCCTTGTTTGCCCAGTCCATGTGCTTAAGCCCGGTAACCAGACAGGATGCGACCCCGCCGACAAAGAACCAGCTGCCTGATACGAGAAAGGCAAACAGAAACAGAACCGCGAAGCCTAAGACCTCAACGGAAGACAGCCTGAGGGAAAGCCACCGCGGGTATTCTATCCTCCCGGTAAGATCCTCAGACCGCATCAGGCTCCGGAAGAAGGTGATATTGCGGATATGCCTGATGTGCGCCGTCGCCTCGAGGAATATCAAAGAGCCCATGAGGACGGCGAAGGCCTGCGGCAGGTCGGCCCATCTGACCGAGAGTATCCAGGCAAGGGCAATCGAGAGCACGGAGAATATCAGCGCGCGGACGAAGCGAGTGCTTATGGGTGTAAGAGCGTCGACGTCTTCCTGGAAATATGGAGTGATCTCAAGACTTCCCTTGAATGCCAGGTGGTCCCTGGCACCTGCCCTGTAGAGCCGCGCCGCCCAGATGGTCAGGCAGTAATCGGAGATATAGATGGCCGCCCACAGGCATATGGCGAACCAGACGTTACTTATCAGAAGTGCGCCAAGCAAGACCGGGATCCTTCATTGAGACCGATTCCTGTTCGATGCCGGTTCCGGCAGATGCGAGTTGTGTTAGGCGAAGCAACTCGACTTCCTGCAGATCACCGGGAATCACTCTGAGAACGCGAGATGTCCCGGGACAATGATATTCGCTATTGGAACCAGCATCAGTACGCCCAACCAGGCCGGTTTCTGCCTGGCTTCGGCGATCCCCATCCAGAGAATTACGCTGATAATGACGTTCACGAACGGAATAAAGCAGAGTACCACCCACCACGTGGGTCTCTTGGCGATCTTGCACATCAGGTAAACATTGGCAACCGGGATCCACGCAAGCCACGGGTCCGTCGTGCCGGTCTTGCTTGCGATGGTCTGCAACGTAAGTCCCATGTAGGCATACATCGCGAGGAAAATGAAGAAGTAAAGGCCGCTCATTGTATCACCGCTCCCTTCATGCCGATGACAACACCATCATCCGTGAACGAGTTGCTTCGCCTAACGCCCCTGGGCCACACGTACCTCCAGCCGGATTCGTGTGAGTCCATGCAACGGGCTAGGCCGGCACGAGTGCCGACCTAAGGCCCGATGCGGTGTTACTACGAGTATCGGGCGGGAACTTGAAGACATTAGGTTTTTCGGGAAGGGAATGCCGCACCCAGAAACAAACGCGTCGGGTACGGAGACCCGACGCTTAATTTCAAAACCTGACCCCAAGGGTCAGTTGTTATGAACCGCTATTGGCCTTGCATGAACCGCTGCGGCCGCATCCCGGGTTACCGGTTGTTGCGTAAGGACAGCCCACCTTCTCACCACAGCCCGGTTTATCTGCTGCCGAATGCTCGTCACCATGCGAGTGATGCTTGCATGTGCATGCGTCCCCACCCGGACAGGCCTCGCCTTCATGGCCCTCACAAGTACACCCCGCTCCACATTCACCCTTGCAGCCCTCACCCGTTGCACAGCGTCGACCGCCCTCGCACTTACACTCAGCCCCACACTCCGGACACTTGCAGACGCATCCGTCTTCAGTCTTGTGGCAGGCCTCACCCTCGTGTCCGTCACACTTCCATTCGTGGCCGCAGGACGCACACGTACACATCATCTCCTCACCGCGGCGAGGACACGGTTCACCTTCATGTCCCTTGCAAGTACACGTACCTTCTTGGTGCTTACAGAGCTGGACGGCCTCCACCCCGACGGTAGTCGCTGCCGGGGTATCCATCTCCGCCTGCTGCTCTTCCCTGGCACATCCGGCTATGGCCGCAATCACAAATGCAATGAGCAAGAGTTTCTTCAACATTTATGCCTCCTTAGCATCCTCATCACACACCACGGACCGTGCCGCGCTCAGTGGCACCAGAGCCCTGATGCGTATGCGGCATTATAACACAAGGCCGGTTGACATGCTACACAAAAGTTACATAACTGGTTACCAGGAAAGCGTGGGTTTCACGCCGTATTGTAAGGGGGGCAGGCTCAGTCCTGATGGCTCCAGACCGTCCTGTCAGGGTCGAACAAGTCCCACGCCTCACCCGGCGTTATGAGACCCTTCTCGACGGCGAGACCGCTAACGGACATCGCTCTTACTTCGCCTTGTCGGATTCGGGCGGGACACGGCCGATCTCTGTGAGTCGCCTGCGTGCGCTGCCTATAGCGAGATTCGGCGGGACACCTTTGGGACACACTCGCTCGCGAAGACCGGATGCGGGACCGGGTCAGGCCCGGTCCCGCCTGTTTCGTTTCCAGGGGTCGTTACATCGACCCGCGGTGTGCTACTCGCCCTTCGGCTCCTCTTTCTTCATCTCCGGCTTTGCGGGCTTGACCGACGCGCAGTACGCGACGAGATCCGTCAGTCTCATGTCGTCCCAGGCGAGTGCCTCACCCTTAAGGGGTGTGACTATGCACCAGTTTACCACCTGGTCCAGTGTCATCACTTTCTTTGCCGTCATCCAGTACTTGGGGTACGCGGCGTTGAGGGCATCGAAAGCTTTGAGATCCATATCACCCATCTTACTGGCGACCGTACCGCCCTTCATATGACAGGTGGTGCAGGTCTGGCCGTTTGTGCCGAGCTTGGGATCCATGAACAGCGCCTTGCCACGCTCGATTGAACCCTTGAACTCGGCAACAGGATCGGCTGCCTTCACTTCAGGCTTCTTCTCCTCCTGGGCGCACACCACGAACACCATGGATGCGACCAGGACGACGACTGCAAGAAGAATCAGTTTCCTCATGCTCCATCACCTCCTCTGACCATCAAAGGTCACTGCTCTTATAACCTACTGACTGATTCTGGTCAAGTTGGTTTCAGGTGCGCCGTACCGCCTTTATATAGAGGTCCGAATCCACCAGCACCTCAACCAGTGCCGGCAGTGGTGAATCCAGGGCGCTCTTGAGCGCACCGTCAAGTTTCCCGGCCTCGCTCACCCTTATACCGAGGCCGCCCGCAGATGTAGCCATGTCAGCGAAGTTGGGGTTCGGGAAGCTGATCCGGTACTGGGGAAAGCCGTATTCGTCCTGTTCCTTGCCTATGTTCTTCAATTTCCCGTCGTTAAAGGCAATCACCGTTATGGGAAGCTTGTTATGGACGGCAGTCGTAAACTCCATCCCAAGCATACCGAATCCGCCGTCACCGGTTATGGCAACCACCTGCCGGTCGGGCTCGGCAAACTGGCATGCAATCGCCGCCGGAATCCCGAAACCCATTCCCGCCATGTTGGCACGGAGCAATGTCTTCTGGTTCTCACAGACAAAACGCTTGTAGAACCAGTAGGTGTGGTCACCGACATCAGAGCATATAATCGCATCACTGCGGACCTGCCGCTTCAAGGCCTGGATGACCGACCCGGGGTTGATCGGGTGCCGCGTATCGGCCGCGTCGGCCGCCAGCAGGCTTTCATACTTGGATGCCGCCGACCGGATGATCTCCATGAAATCCGGGTCGATCTTACCTGGAGAAGCTGCCTTCCTGACGCGGTCGATCACACTGGCGGCGTCACCGACGATACCAATCTCGACCGCGAAGGTCTTGCCGACCCGCGTGGCATCGATATCGACCTGTATCTTTTTCACATCCGGCACCAGGTTTCGCTGCCGAAACCCGCTTCCGAAGATTACGATCAGATCCGACTGGGTGACGATCGCAGGGGCGAAGCGATTGCCTATCGACCCCAGGACACCCAGTACAAGTTCATCCGATTCGGGCACCACGCCCTTGGCCCGCGACGTTGTCGCTATCGGAGCTCCTATATGACGGGCGAGATCGAGCAGCGCCGGACCGCAGTGCCTTGCTCCCCATCCCGCGAAAAGCAGGGGGCGCTTTGCCTTGCCTATGAGATCTACTATTCGCTTGATCTCATCATCACCGGCCACCGGGTGAGGCTCAAAGAGGTGCTTAGCGGGATCCCAGATCGGTTGATCCAGGGGCTCCCCAAGCACATCGGTCGGCAGGCTTAGAGCCGATGGGCCCGGAACCGCATACGCCTTCTTGACGGCAAGATTCAGGGCACCGAGAGCCTGAGACGGCCGCACGATCATCTCGGCGTAGCCACAAAACGTGCCGAATATGCTGACCTCCGGGATCTCCTGGAGGCTCTCGCTTCCGAGAAACGGTTGAGGCACCTGTCCGAGCAATGCGAGAACAGGGGCACGGTCTGTCGCTGCATCGACAATGCCGGTTATCATGTTTGTGGCACCGGGCCCGGCAATCGACATGCAGACTCCGAGCCGGCCTGTCAGCTTGGCGTGAGCGGAAGCCATGAATGCCGCTGATTCCTCGTGGCGAACGAGGACGAGTTCGGCGCCGGGGTGGCGCCTGAGAGCATCTGTAAGCGGGAGATTCGAATTACCGGGAATGCCGTACACGCGATCGACGCCGTAGGCAACCAGCTGTTCCACGATCTTATCGGCGACCGTTGTCTCCACGCCCCTGGCCTTTTCATCACCGGCAATCTGGACGAACGCCGACTTCGGGGCTCCACACTGGGGACACGTCCAGTCGGATGGAAGATCGCTGAACGGAACCCTTTCCCGGGCTTCATCGTAAATGTAACCGCAAACCGAGCACTTCCACTTTCCCATGACTCCTCCTGTCAAGCGCCCCTCAAACGCAGTCACAAAGTCCGCATGAAGGCCAGGAGATCACCCAGCTCCTGATTCGTAAGCGTGGTGAATGCCGGCATCGTACCTACAGGCGCTTTGAGCTGCTCCAGGATGTTTGAGGCTGTGGCCGGCTTACCACTCGAAGGAAGTTTGGCTTTCGTGAGAATGCTCTTAAGACCCGGCCCCAGACTTGACTCTTCGCTATCGGCGAAGTGACAGAAACTGCACTTGCCCTCAAACAGCACTCGGCCGCCTTCAACATTTCCTTGCGTATCTCCTTTGGTATCCGCGGGCTGCTCTTCTGCCACCTTCTCACCGGTTTGCGCAGCAAGCTGGGTGGTATCTGTGGCATCACCGGCTCTGACCTTAGCCCCCGCTTCCCTTACAAAATCGTATCCCGCAGACGTCAGGAAGACCACCAGTGCAAGTACAAACACGATCATGCCTAGCGCGGGCACGTATGTCATCAGCTTCCTGTAATACTGGACAATGAGGATCTTGACAACAAGTACCGCCACAAGCCCGAGCGCGAGCACGGCATGGAACACGGCCCTCAAGGAGAGCTGGTCGCCCACACCCGCAACATACTTGGCGCCCAGGTAGGCCTGCACGGCAAGCAATACGGTGAACAGCACACCGGCGGCAAGGTGGGTCGCCCTCAGGGTCTTCGGGCTCGCCTTCCGCTCGGCTTTGCCCATCAGTGCAAGCATGGACAAAAACGTCACGATGCCCGCTGCAAGAAAAAACAATGAAACAACTACTTTTGCGTGAAGTATCGACACGGCTCGTCCCTCCAGCAGCAGATGTCCGACGGCGAGGTCAAGGTGTTCTGACCATTGGATACCATGTCCGAGAACGGGTGTCAAGTCCGGTGCGGACCCCGCGGTTCAACATGCTTGACTAAGGACACAATTTGAGATATGATATAAACTGGTGATGCAGCTACTCAGCAGTCTAATCATAGACACCAAAGGAAGGTAGACCATGAATCTCCGTAGAACCTGTGGGTTCTTTCTTTTTTTGTGCCTCATAGCCTCGTCTACCCTCTATGCAGGGCAGAGCGTCATGACCTTCTCGTTCGAATTCTCCCGGCACGCAGTCCAGGCCGAGCGGCACCTGCTTGCGGAGGACACATATGACCTCCTCAAGATGGGTGATCTTGACCTGATGAAGCTGCCCGGTCACCCGTGCCTGCCCGTAAAGGCAATGAACGTGTACGTGCCGCGAGGGAGCCGGATCAGCCGGATCACCGTGGAGTCGGTGAGCGGTCGTGAGCTGCCCGGAGAGTACCTCATTTTGCCGGCCCAGCAGGAGATTCCGCTATTGGAAGGCTTCGTGGCCGAACCCGTTCTCCCGGATGAGAGTATCTACTCCCTGGCTGAACCCTACCCGGCATCACCCGTCCACACGGTATCTTCCGGAAGCATCGCGGGCAGGAAGATGACCGCTGTTCAGATCTACCCGATCCAGTACGTGCCGGCAGAGCGCAAGATCATGTTTAACGAAGAGATAACAGTGGCGGTCGAATTCGAGGACGCAGATGTCGAACCGGCCGTTCCGATGGAGACACGAAACGTCAGGAATCTCAGAAACAGGATAGTCCGGAACTTGGTTGAGAATCCAGGCGACCTCGATAACGACTTTCCTGAAAACGCCGGTCTGCTTGACCCATCTGTCGCTACCGAGTACCTGATAATCTGTATCGACAACCACGCGGACGAGTATGCGGTCCTCAAGGACTGGAAGACGAGAAAGGGAGTCCCGGCGGCGATCATAACCATGACCGACGTCCTGGCAACTTACTCCGGAAGAGATGAACAGGAGCAGATCAGAAATTGCGTAAAGGACTTCTACCTTAACGAGAGCACCGTGTGGGTCGTACTTACTACATCGGCCCCCAAAGCCAAGATCAGAGGCTGCTACTGCAGTGTCGGCGGCACGGTGGACACCGGGATTCCCTGCGATCTTTACTACGCAGATCTGGACGGCGACTGGAATCAGGACGGTGATTCATACTGGGGAGAGACCGGGGATGATGTCGATCTTTACCCTGATGTGTATGCGGGCCGGTTGCCTGTGAACCTGGGAGTGGAGTGCACGACGGTTGTGCGCAAGATCCTCACTTACGAAGGCCTTTACGCCCTACCTACCGATTACCAGCTCGAGATGCTCTTTCTTGCCGAGTACGCTGATGCGAGTACCGACGGTGCCGTTTCGAAGAACATGATAGACAATGAATCCGTGCCCTCACGGTTTGACCCCATAACCAAGCTTTACCAGTCGAGCGGCAACCTCAACTGGAGTGCCACGATGAACGCCCTCAACTCCGGCATCGGCATAATCAACCATGACGGCCATGGTAACGCCCAGTTGCTCTCGATCGGATCCGGTGCCATTGACACGGATGACATGCTGGCGCTCACCAATGGACCTCGCTATTCCGTCTTCTACACTGTCGCGTGCATACCGGGGAACTTCGAGAACCCCTTTGGGTGCTTTGGGCGGGGCTTTATCCAGTCCCCTCAGGGTGGCGGTTTCTTCGTAGGCAATTCGAGGTACGGTTGGTACTGGCCGGGGAATCCCGGTTACGGGACCGGCGAGAGGTTCGACCGCGAATTCTTTGAGTCGATGTTCGTAAGGAATTACAGCCATCTCGGCGTCATTCACGCCGATGCCAAGATCCAGAGAATACCCTATTCGGGAAGCAACGACGCCGACAGGTGGACCCAGTTCACGTGCAATCTCTTCGGTGATCCCGAAACACCGGTCTGGCTTGATACGCCGATAGCGACGTCTGCGACGCATCCGGTGGAGATTGCCGTCGGCAATCACAGTTTCCCCGTCACAGTAAGTGCGGAAGGCTCCCCGCTGGAGGGTGCCCGCGTCTGTCTGTGGATGGGTGATGATCTCTATCATGTCGAAGAGACTGACGGCAGTGGCGACGCGCAGTTTACTATCGCACCGACTATAAGCGGCGAGATCAAGGTAACCGCGACCAAGAACGGCTACCTGCCCTATCTTGGATCAATCAACGTAGACGGTGATCTTTCAGGTATTGCCGACGGGCGTAGCCCCGCGTCAAAACTGATGGTCGGGGTCACACCGAACCCGGTCACCGGAAGCGCGGTCATACGGTATTCCTTGCCCGCCGACAGTAGGGACAATGCCGACGTAGCTCTTAAGATCTATGATGCTTCCGGAAGACTGGTCAGGAGCCTCCCGGTTACAGAGGCTTTCCTTTCGGGCACCACCCTGACCTGGGACGGCCGGCTGGCAAGTGGCGCGGCCGCACCTTCAGGCATCTATTTCATCAAGCTTTCGCATGGAAGCAAAGCCGTCACATCCAAGTTCGTCATGATCCGCTAGCATCCCGGGGTCACACCTGGGGTCAGGCTTTGAATTCTGGAATCAGGCATTTCAGAGAAGGTTTCAATATCTGACCCGGGTCTCAAACTCAAAGGTTCCCTGCGTTGCTTGAGAGGACATCTGATTCCAGAATTCAAAGCCTGACCCCAGAGCTTGACGGCTGAGGCCTGAGCGAATAATCTGTTCAGGAACACTCAGCGAGAGGTGTGACTGTTGGCATCATTTCTGGTGATACTCGGCACGGGCGAGCAGAAGCTCGTATCCACCGAGAAGAAATCGCTCAGGATCGGGCGGCTCCCCGAGAGTGAGATATGTATCGATGAACCCGTGGCCTCGCGCAGGCATGCAGAGATCTTGCGGACCAACGGCTCCTATAGCGTCCAGGACACCGGAAGCAGGAACGGAACGCTCGTAAACGGCGAGAAGATATCCGGGCTCAAGGAGCTCTCCCCCGGGGATACGATCGGTATAGGGAATTCGAGAATCATATACGAGCCGTCTGAGAAGTTCTCGTTCCTCAAGGACAAGACCGGCGATGCCTCCCCATCTTCAACCATGAGTCTATCAGCACCCTCCCCGCCCAAGAAGATGATGGCGCCGATAGTACTTCTCGAGACGGTAGCCGACATCGCGCGGCAGATAGTCCAGGACAAGCCACTGGAGAGTCTGCTGGATTCCGTCTTGAGCCTGTGCGTTAAGAGGACCAGTGCGGAAAGGGCGGCCATATTGCTCCGGGACGACGAGGGTGAACTTGTCCCCCGGGCATACATTTCAAGAACAAGAACGCAAACCACATTTGCCATAAGTAAATCCATAGCAACAAAGGCCATCGCGGAAAACCAGGCTATTCTTATAAAAGATGTCGCCGGCGATGACAGCCTCAAGATGAGCGAGAGCATTGCCAGTCTGAGGATAAGGTCGGCAATCTGCACACCACTATGGAACGGCGAGAAGACTGTTGGAGTCTTGTATGTCGATACGACCGAGCCCGACCGGCAGTTCACCGATATCGATCTCTTGTTCTTCTCGACGCTTTCGGGGATGATAGCCGAAAAAATCGAGAACGTGCTCCTTGCCGACATTGCCCGCGACAAGCGAAGACTCGATGCAGAACTGGAGATCGCAATCGAGATCCAGACCGGCCTGTTCCCGTCGGATATTCCCGACATCCCGGGATATGATCTCTCGGCTTTCAACCGGCCGTGCACGGAAGTCGGCGGTGACTACTACGACGTAGTGCCCACGGGTAACACCACAGGCATAGCAATAGCGGATGTTTCCGGTAAGGGCATCGGGGCAGCGATGCTGATGTCGAGTCTCCAGGCCCTGCTCAGGCTCCGGGCGGCTGAGGACATCAATCCGTCCGAGTTGGTCGGCAAACTGAATTCCGACCTGATCAGCCGCGTCGGCGAAGGACGATTCATAACGCTGTTCTATCTCATCCTCGACCCGGCGACGCACAGGATACGGTATTCAAATGCCGGGCACAATCCTCCGATGTTGCGCAGGTCCTCGGGTGACATTTCCTGCCTGGAGGTCAGCGGAATGCCACTCGGCATTCTGCCGGAGATTACCTATCAGACTTCCGAAACCCAACTCGGCCCCGGTGACGTGCTCGTCCTTTACAGCGACGGCATAACAGAATGCATGAACGGGGATGGAGACATGTTCGGCGAAGAGAGACTGGAGGAAGTACTGGCGACCACCTCGTCGGAGGATGCCCAGGGCATAAGGGGTGCCATCTTCTCCGCGGTCGATCAGTTCAGGCAGGACCGCCCGTACTCAGATGACATGACTCTCATCGTGTTGAAAAGAAACTGATGTTAAAGGGCCGCTGAAGAAACTCTCTCCAGCGGCCCGCTTACGTCTTACCGTTAGTTCGTATCATTTGACCCCATGAGAGAGGAGGACTACACTCCTGAGGAGTTAGTCACAGAAGCATAGTTTTGGGACTTACCTGTCTCTCTCATGGAGGTCGTAATGAAAGTCAAGGACAAGGATACCTACGGAATCAAGAGACTTCAATCAAAGAATGCACGCAACGCCGTGGTCCAGAGGATCTCTGA
>JBDRNT010000021.1:0-20385 GCA_043810925.1 Candidatus Eiseniibacteriota bacterium | reverse complement strand
GAAGCCAGTATCCGCTTCACGCGCCTGCTAACCGCTTCCGAACGATAAGGTGACCCTCCACCACTGCTGGCCGATTCGCCGGTCAAAGTGCATCGGTATGGGTTCACCGAAGAAAACTCGAGACAGATAGCAGCATGGCATCCGTGGCGGGGCCGACGGGACGAGTATGAAACTTCACACTTCAGCCAAAGTGGGCAATTCTAAGAAAAGAAAACCGTACAGAAAACAAGTGCTGTGCGGTTGCATGACCCTATGCGAGCATTTCGCACAAGGCTGGATTATTTCAAGAGCCTCCAGCATTCCCATCCGGAATGGCTCTCTTTGTGCTTTAAGCGTCCGAAGCGCGGCGGGCGATAGAGTACCGCTATTCCCTCGTTCATCCCCGGCAACGCGTACGCAGGATCTTCGGCGCAATCGCAGTGCTCAATGGATGCCGGCGTTTTCCCCTTCAATGCGGTCAAAGCCTCGTCGTAGATGCTGCCGACGGAGTTCAAGAATCCCTGGACGCGATCCACATCGTACACGACGACAGTGACCGCCGTCTGTGTGTCTTCTGTCAGCCTGTTGAACGCATGCTGAGCGAATGTATCTGCAAACCTGGACACATCCTCGGCTCGCAAACCGATATCCAATCGCTCAAATGGGCTGAGGTCGAAGTATGAGAGGTGAAGATTGCCGGGAGAAGCGATGATGTATCGTGCGTACGGAGCAAGCGCAGCGATGCTGCGGGGGGTGCCGCCAAAACACGTGGAGAGCACCACGAGATCAACCTTCGTGGAATCACGTGTGATGTGCCTCAATACGGCCGCGAGGTCATCCATTGCGAACGTCCGATTTTTGTACGACGCATCGTAGCCCGCCCCGCCGAATTCGGGGATTTCGTGGCCGAAGTACAAGAACAATCTCACCAGCTCAGGTGATTCTTCCACGCGGAAGCGGTTATAGAGCTCCATTTCGGGATCGAAACGCAATTGTCCCTGATCGCGCCAGTATGATTCTTCGGCGAGGAGCCGTCCGTGCCGGTAGTAATAGAAGGTTCCGTCACGGACAGGGAAAAAGAGCAGGAAGTGCCTCCGGCGTCTCTCGTGAAAGATGAACACCTCTGCTTCCGCGTTCCGCTCCGCAACCGTTTTGGCTCTCTTGAGAGTCTCCTCATCTGCTCTGTGCGCATTGCCATCAGTATCATGATAGAGGTAGGCCCCATCGCCGTGGATGATAATTACGATTGAGTAGCGTGGCGGGGGCGCACTCTCCTCGACAAGTGGGGTTGCACGGCGGGCGGGGCGGGTTGAGCTGCACGAAGACAGCAACAACGCGAGCGCCACGCAAGCGGCGCCCACTATGGGCATCGAGCACGCATGGGTGGCGCTCGTCAAGAATCGGTTGTGCCTGCTTCGCATACCTAAAGCCGACAATGCTCACTCTATGCCGAGACTACACGACCAGGATCACAATGATTATGATCAAGAGCAGTGTGACCAAACTGATGTTTACCGTCCGGTCCGCCTGCTCCATGTCCTGGACGACGAAATCAGCGAAGGCATTCAGTTGCTCATCGGGCACACGATCGAAGCCATTCGTACCGGCGAGCTCATTCTGTCTCTCCTGGAGGGTGGCTTTGAAGCGATCAATCCCTGCGCGGTCGCCTTCCGAGACCAGCGTTGAGCTTTCAACCATGTCCAACGCCTTGGACATCTTCTGAAGTCCCTCGCTGAGGATTGCGCGCTTCTGCGACGGGTCGGCCGTTGCCTTCACTTTGCATGCGGTGCCGTTGAAGTAGGTTTGAAGATTGTCTTGTCCTACCGCAACTCCCGCATAAGCCAGGACACACATCATGACAATAGCGAGTAAAGCTGTTCGTGTTAACATATCTACTGCGCCCCTTTCGTGGTGTAATGCACAGCGTGATGCAGAGTCAATCAGTCCCCTACACCGTAACAACGCTCTGCCCTCCTTTTAGAGTATTGTCAGGCTTGGGTGCCCATAAGAACTCCATTTCCCTAACCTATGCCCCGGAGAATCCATTGGCCAAGATCGCCAATACCCTCGTTCAGACTGTAAGGCTCGATTCCGATCGCTCTAGCCCTGGGTCTGTTCCTCGGCGATTTCCTTCAGCTTGGCGTTTGCATAGATTGCAACTTCGACACGGCGATTGAGCTGCTGGCCTTCATTGCTCTCGTTGCTCGCAATGGGCTGGGTCTCACCGAATCCCGTTATCGTGAAGCGCGTCCGGCTCACGCCCAGCTTCTCCATGTAGTTCGCGACCGACTCCGCCCGCTGGCGGGACAATGTCATGTTGTAATCCTCCGAGCCGGTAGCATCGGTATGTCCCGCGATGAAAATGTCCGTGTCCTCGTACTTCGTGAGAGCCTGAGCAAAATTCGTGATCTGTTCCTGGCTTGCAGGCCTCAAAGTGGATTTGTCAAAATCAAACAGAATCCCTGAATCGAAGGTGACCTTGATGCCTTCACCAATGCGCTCGATTCTCGCGTTCTCGAGTTCCTCTTGCAGTTCGGCCGCCTGCTTGTCCATGTAATCGCCGATGTATGCACCGGCGACGCCACCAACCGCGGCGCCCAGGATCGCGCCTACTGCAGTGTTACCAGCCTTATTTCCGATGGCACCGCCGATCGCGCCTCCCGCACCGGCACCTATGACTGTCCCTTTTTCTGCTCGAGTCCAGCCGCAGCTGAGATTTCCAAGCATCAACAAACCTGCCAAACTCAATACGATAAGCGTCTTCACATTGACCTCCTTACATTCGTTGGGACCTCGCCCACTTCCTGCCTGCCCGATTGGATTCCGGGCCAGGTGATAACTCGTCTCTCTATTTTCTTCTGCCTAACAGGAAATACAGAATCATCCCGACCACTGGCAGCACCAGGATTAAGATGATCCACAGAGCTTTTTTGCCTGTCGCCATGGGCCTCTTGAGGCAATCCACGATCGCGACGACATCCAGCACCAGAACGGCAAGACCGATGAGTGGATTCATGTCTTCTCCGCTTCCTCCTTTCGTGACCTCGCGACCGATCCCAATCCTATGCTCAGTAGCCCACTGCCAACCAATGCGCCCGCACCATCACGGAGAGCAAGTGAGATCATTTTGCCACGATCTTTATCAGCGTACCCGCGCTCACATTGTCTTCCAGCTGCATACCATTCAAGACGGCTATATTCTCGAGTTCGCTCTCCGGCGTACCGAATTGCTTCAAGAGCGTTCTCAAACTGCCGGCCTTGGTGACGGTTTTGACAGCGAGCCTCTCGGGTTGCACGTTGATCTTGGACGGATCGTCCAGATTCTTGAACCCGCCGAATGTTCTGGAAAACGTCGGCGAGTACTGTGAGAATGCAGTCTGTCCGGTCAGCCCATGGAGAGCGTAAATGGCTCCGCCTTTGGCAATGAAGTAGGACATGGCCCGAAGTGTGTCTTGCTCGGACACCAGCCGCGAAACGACCTTTTCAGCTTGAAGTCCGTTGACAACCAGGTGTTCCCTCGACTGCACGGCGGCATGGGCGTCCTGCACAAACCGATCTGCCGCCTGAGAGACAGACCCGGAACCGTCCAGCATAAGCAGAATCACGGCGTCCTGTTTATCCGAAAGGACTTGGACCTGTGCAGGCGTGTTGGTAACCCGCCAGCCGCTTGGAACCGGAAGGGTGAATTCCATAGTCGGATGGTAAAACGCATCGCCCTCCACGTATCCCTGCCGCGGGTCGTCACCGTATATGATTCCGTCAACCACTTTCAGATAATCGTTACGATTGACCGCGTACTGGGTACGATCAAGTCTCCGGCGCCATTCCTCGGTCGCATTGTTTACCGCCGCAATCCGGTTCTCCGGATTGGGATGCGTTGAGAACCAATCCGGCAAGGCCCCGTTGCCTCCCGGATTGACTCTTTCCAAGGTCTGAAAAAACGAAGCCATCCGATTGGTGTCGTAACCCGCCTTGCTCGCGTATTCGACTCCGAGGTCGTCTGCCTGACGCTCGTCGTCACGGCTGAATTTAAGAAACAGCATGCTCGCGCCGAACTGGGCCAGACCGGAGTACTTTCTGAAATCTTCCGAAAAGATCATGCCGACCCCGAGCCCGAGCTGGGCAACCTGCTGGCGGCTAATCTGCTGGGCTACATGTCTGGCGCTCACATGGCCGAGTTCGTGTCCGATCACGCCGGCCAGCTCGGCCTCGTCGTTAAAGTAAGCCATAATGCCACGTGTTACGTAGACGTATCCGCCGGGCCCGGCAAACGCATTGATGACTGGCGTGTCCAACACCTGGAAATGGTATTCGAGATTCGGCCGCTGTGTCACCTTGGACATATCTTGACCGATCCGGTTGGCGCAATTCGACAACCCTGAATTGTCGTAGATGCCGTAGGTCTGACCGATTTCCTGATCGGCCTGCTTTCCAAGGGCGATTTCGTCGCCTTCCGTGACCAGCATGAATTCCTTCTTGCCCGTGACGGGATTGATGGCGCAAGCTAGGGGGATCAAAAGCAACATGAGAACCGCCACAACGGCGAAAACAGATCTGCGACTGGCCATACCGTGTCCACCCGTCTTGAACGAATGCAATTGCCAGCGAGACATCTCCAAGTCCGCGAATCGGGCTAGGAACGGCGCTTGCCGACCACCAGAAGTGCGCCGCCGCCGATCAGCATAACCACACCGACGACTGCCGGGACCGTAATGCTCTTATGCTCCGTGGCGGTAACGGTCATATCACCCATCTGGAGGACCGTCCGGTTCTTGTTGTAGCTGATTCCGCCGTAGACCAGCGCGATAACTCCTAGGACCACGAGTACGATTCCAAAGATTCTCATTTCACTTGCCCTTTCCTAATCTATGCCCGCCTGCCGGTACCCCGGCCGGAGTCGGCCGGAGCCACCAGACAGCAAGGGCGATGACCAGACCACTCCCCGTCAGCGCAGGTAGAAAGCGATGCCACCCCCCACATAGGAAAACGAGTCGTCGTTGAGCCCGATACCGATCTCGCCAACCAGGTCCGCTTTGTCAGACAGGCGGTACTCGATTCCGGGCACGAGGTGCAATCTCGTGAACGTGTCGTCGAACCCCGGCGGGGTATCCTTGATCGACTCGAACGAGACATCCAGAGCGCCGTACAGCTCCAGGCTCTTGTTCACATGCCCGCTGAACAGCGGTGTGAGCTCGAATCCCATGGTGTCGAAATGATTGTCTTTACCGAGCATCCAGTGGACGCCTCCCGCCAACGAGAAATCCAGGCCGGTATACTTTTCCTGACCCTTCAGAATCCACAACTCGCCATCCGCGCCGACAAAGGTGCTATTCTCAAAGAAGCCCAGATTGGCTTCGGCGTCGAAGCGGTCGGTGAATCCGTACCCGCCACGGGCCGCGATCCCGAACTCGTTATCTGCTCCGTTCTCGCCGAATGCCAGGACCGGGCCAACCATGAGTTTGAACGTGCCCTTGTCCACCGTCTCGGCGGACTGCATGACGCCGATGTACTGAGCTGCAGCCGGCAGCACAAAGCACAGACTTAGAACTGCAACAAGAATGCCTCGAATGATCCACATGTCAAACACTCCTCCATAAAGTTTATGTCCCAGGCTTCTTCTGGCCGAAGCCCCGTCTACAGCACCCTTCGCCCTTGAATGATGCGGACCAGCACAGCAATCACGGCGATCACAAGCAGAATATGGATGAAGCCGTGCATCGTGAAGGACGTAACAAGGCCGAGCAGCCATAGAACGATGAATACGACTGCGATCGCCCACAACATATGAAACCTCCTCTTGTACTACCGGGAAACGAGAGGGGCGGTGCCAACCGACGGCGCCCCTCTTTGCCCCATGGCTAGTGTTAGAACGTCCAGCCGACCGTGACCTTGGCGTCTGGCACGTCGTTCAGGCTGAACTTGCCCTCGATGAAGAAACGGTCACCGTTTGAGAGCCCTCTCTCGATCCCGCCGAGCAGGTTGACGCCTAGGTCGGTCTGCGAGTTGTTGTTTCCCACGTTGTCGAAGCTCTTGATGTTCGCGCCAAGACCACCGCCGAGGTACGGAGTCCAGACGTCCCATTGTGAGCGGAAGCGATACGCTGCCTCAGCGTTGACAGTAAAGATCTTCATGTCATCCCCGAAGCCCAACTCCACGTTGGGTTGAAAGCGGACGTGCCGGGCGAAGTTGCCGAAATCGAGGTGAGCGCCGAAGTGGACCTGGTCGGGGTCGAGCGACAATCCTACCCGCGGGCCCCAGCCGCGGAAGCCGATGTCGGTGTCTGGACCGGCCAGAGCAAGAACGGGACCCAGGGCTATCGCCATTGCAGCTCCAATCAGAATCAATCGAGTACTCTTCATCTTGTCCTCCTCCTATTGCCTGATGCTGTCAACAGGCTTAGCATTGCAGGATGCGATCATGGTCCAGACACGCCTGAGTGTCAAGCATATTGTACCAGTACTGCTCGTCTGCCCTCAGCGCCACGCCGGGAATTATTGAAATCTCCGGTTCACCCAAGTGTGCAATTTCACATCAATCACGCACAGCGAAGCGCTTGAGTTCTGTACGGGCCTCAAAGCCTGTTCTGGCCGTTTCGCGCGTCTCTACTCGGTATCTTGCCTGGAACCACACGCTTTTCCCCACGCGCCGATGAGACTGCACTCAGGGTCAGTAGGATCTTCTCTGGGAAGACAAGGAGATCCATTGGCTAATCCAGACGATCCACGCGAGTGAGTCAGAACACGCACTGTTCATGCACGTTATGGGGGTCTCTTGATAGAAGGATATGTCCAGGAGCAGAAGTTCATTACTCCGAGCGAAAGCAATCCACCGTCCGTCGGAGGACATCAATGGGCCCCGCCTTCATCACTGTCAGTCCCTCGTACTATGGCCTGCAGCTATTCGCGTACGTCATTGCATGTTCTCGCGTCCACTGTATGGGACTACACCAAATATGAGTGCATGTTCAAGGCTGGGAGACTTCCCGCATTGGGATGCTGGTCTTGGCGCAGCTGAAGAGGATTGGATCTATGACCTATGCATTGAGCTCGCTGAGATTCAATGGCGGGCCATACGGGACGAGTATCGGAACTTTCTATTAAGCCAGGAGTGTGTCAAAGTGACACATTTGGTGGCTAATCTAACTTGAGAATACAGACTTGGCCTTGTTGACCTGCTGAGGCTAACGTTGTGCATCATCGGCGATCGTCAGCGTGTCCACCGCGTGCCCTTGATAGCTGCTTCCACCTACCACACACCTCCCTTTCCTACCCGCACGAGGACGACTCGCGGCCAGTATAGAGAACGCGCGCCTTCTTCCGTAAACAGATCCCCGAACTCGAAACTGTTCGTGGCGTACGTCACGACGAGGTCGGCGGCGTCTGGGCCGACCAGCTCCGGGTGAGCCTTCGCCGCGTACACGAATGGTTGCGGACCATCCGACTCGGGCGGACGGTAGACGACGACCGGGTGACTCCAGGGGCCTGTGAGCGCAGGTGCAGTACGCAGCCCGATCGTCGACGCGCCAAAGCCGTAGCTCGCAACGTGGATGAATGATCCCGAGCGCTCATCCCAGTGGAGCGAGCATTCGCTTCCCGCGTCGTCCATAACGAACGCCGGACCACCTTCGCCGAGTGAGGATTCCGGGACCCACCCGCGCTCATCACCCGCCCACCATTCAGCGCTGTCGACATCACCCTGTGCCAGCAGGTGCGTCGGGTAGCGAACGAGCGCGCCAGCGTGCGTTCCTTCTTGGCGGATGCCAACAGCAACGATGTACGCGCCGTCCTGGATCACCGCCGTCGCAGGAATGGCATCGAAGCTGCTCGGAGCGACATCGACAATGCGCGGGTTCCATGTTTCCACCGATGCATCTGGATCGTTGATCACGGCGATGGCGTAGCCCGCGCTCGCAAAGCCAAGACCCTGGCCTGGTGTCTCGACCATCGCGTATAGAAAGATGACCAGCGGCCCTTCATCGAGCCGAATCCCGTGCCCAGGCCAATACCAGTACTGCCCGCGCTTTGGAAAAAACGATGCCGGCGAGCCATCACTCTTCCGCCCCCAGTGGAACGTGATCGAGGCAGTGCGCAGATCCTCCCCCGTCTGGATCGCGACCGTGTTCCTTACCATTGGGGACTCTGAGCGCACATGGGCATTCGACTTGGCGACGAATGTGTCACCAAAGAGCCAGAGTGTGCGACCGTTGCCGAGTGGAACCGAAAGTGCGGCATCGGCACCGAGCCAGCTCGGGTCCCGGCGGAAGAGCGCATCGGCTTCCGTGAACGCGCGCCCCGTCGGACGGCTCGACATAGAGGACGATGCCGCGCAAGCCATGGCCGATGAGATTAGAAGGGGCAACGCGATCCGCATTGCCACGCTGAATTGATTAGCTTTGACGTGCGTCCTCATTCACGGACTCCTTTTCCTCAAGCAGCTAACTGGTACTTATGTTGATCCGGTTAACCACATTAAGCACGGCTTCCGCTTTCGCACAGGCTGTATGCTCCTCCATTCTGTCCTGTATGTCAACATGGTTTAATTTCCAGCCTTCAGCGGGGACCTCCTTACTGGTTCGGCGGGACTTCCAAGCGAGATAATCGTCACATGCGGAGAAGCATCGATAAGTAATGTCGAAAACAGACGGGAAAGTCAGTGGCGGGCCATACGGGACGAGTATCGGAACTTTCTGAGGTCTGAGGAGTGTCTGGAGACGGCCCGCATGGTCGCCGTCGCTACGTGATTCTTCCCTTGCAGTACTCACGTTAGCATGGTAAGCTCAGCTCGGAGTCAGAGGAACGCTTGGATCCTCGGCTGCAGGCATTGGGGGCTGCGGTATGGGAAGAGGAATTAGGACCTTCGGTCTGTTTTTCTCGGTATTCATGTTGATCGCCCTTGCGGGCTGCGGGCGGGACTCTCTGTGTCCACAGAGTGACGAAGAGCACAGTGGTGATCCTCTCTCTCAGGAGATACTGGTCTCCGCTAATAATGACTTCGCCTTCAGGCTTTTCAAGGAGATTGTGAAGGCGCAATCCGATAGTAACATCTTCATATCCCCCTTAAGCGTTTCCATGGCACTTGGTATGACCATGAATGGGGCTGGCGGATCAACCCTTGATTCCATGCTTATGACACTTGGATTTCCGGGGTATAGCACGGAGAGTGCAGATCAATGTTACAGGGACCTGATCGATCTTCTGACAGGCCTGGATCCCGAAGTGCTATTCGAGATCGCGAATTCCATCTGGGGCAGGAGCGGAGTGATATTCGAAGCGCCGTTTCTCGAAGCCTGCCGGACGTGTTTCGATGCCGAGGTAAGCAGCCTTGACTTCGACCAGCCTGACGCATCAGACATCATCAATGGATGGGTTGATGAGAAGACTCATGGCAAGATCACAGAGATTGTCCCGAAGCCCATTGACCCTGCGACAATGATAATCCTTGTCAATGCGATCTACTTCCTCGGTAACTGGCAGTATCAGTTTGATCCCGCGGATACCAAGGACGATTGGTTTCATCCACCGAATGAACCGAAAACACCTTGCAGGATGATGTCCAGACCACAGTTTCCTCCACCATCCGATGTCACGGAACTCCTCGCTGATTACAGTGTGGTGCTTAACGATCACTTCCAGGCCGTTGATCTGCCCTACGGTGATAGTCTGTTCACCATGACGCTGCTCTTGCCGCGTCATGGGCAGGATGTTGATGAGATAATATCGTGGCTCAATCCCGACCGCTGGGACAGCCTGACAAGCAGCTTTCATACCTGCAGGGGAGTACTCCTCATGCCGAGATTCGAGCTGAAATACAATTTGGTGATGAATGATGTGCTGACTGCTCTTGGCATGGGAGAGGCCTTCGGGGATGCTGACTTCTCAGAGATGTGTCGCAGCATGGCACTCCAGATCACGGCCGTTCGTCATAAGACCTATGTCAGGGTTAATGAGGTCGGCACCGAGGCTGCTGCAGTAACGGAAGTTGAATGTGGACCGACAAGCGTTCCGCCGGAGTGTTCATCTTTCACGATCAAGGTCGACCATCCTTTCATGTTCGTGATTCGCGAACGCTACACGAATACGATTCTTTTCGTGGGCAGAGTCCTTAATCCAGGCTACTTCGCTGAGGGCTGACATGGAGACCACGCTTCTACTTATACCAAAGCCCGAATGACATCCTCATCATGATGAGGTCCTCACCCTAGTGAGAGCCGTTATGTGCTATATGCTGCTTCGGGAGTCTGAGGTTATACAGGGATATCGGGCTCGCCAAGATTCAATGGCGGGCCATACGGGACGAGTATCGCAACTTTCTGATGAGTCAGGAATGCGCCAGGATGGCACAGATGGTGACTAATCTGGCATGACTCGGCTTTTTACCTGTACATCGACTTGATTCTGCCCCAGCTTGTGGGCTCAGTCTGAGATGGGCCACAACCTACGTCCCAGGCACCTATCAAGCCACATTCAGGTTGTTGAGCAGGCGCACAGGGTGATCTGCAATCAAGATGGAAGTCACCACTCAGAGTATCACAGAAGAGGGGGTCAGCCGAGAAGTTCCCATCACCAGCCGGCAGCCAATCGGGGTAGGGCTGGTTCTCATAGAAAGCCGAGCACTGTACACGGCAGTCCAGGACCGGTTGGTATTCTCCGGTACCGTAGGCGATGATGGAATTCCTGATAACACAGCAATATGTGTCGAAGGTCTTGTTCCACACAGCCGAGTACCAGCCAGAGTTATCAACCATGGTGCAGTTGTTTATCTCCACGACGATTTCCGGAAATCTCTCGGCCTCTATCACAATGGTGCCAGTAAAGGCCGAGTTCCGCGCGAACAGGGAGCGTTCTATTATAAGGTGCGTTGGCCAGTAGTTCGCGAAGACTGCGCCTCCCGAACCCGCAGAATTGCCTATAAAGGCGCACTCTGAGATGAGGCTCGGACCTCCACGATAGTCCTCGACCCAGACCGCCCCACCCATATCAGCGTAATTGTCGCGGAAAATGCAGTTTCTAATATCCGCACCGGGGCCATGAATATGGACCGCCCCGCCCCATGAGGGATCCCAACCGTTCACTACCGATACACCCGATAACTCGCTGTGGAGGCCGGTTCCGAACGGGATGTAGAATGCCCGGTGGGGAGAGGCCGAACTCCCCTCACAGTTGATTATGCAGGCTTCGGGGTCATCGCTTTCCGATCTTATTATCAGGCGCTTGTCTACGGTCACATCGCGGTTCCCCGGCCCTCGGTAGGTGCCGTCAGCAAGGAGTAGCGTGTCCCCCTCCGCCGCGGAATCCACCGCCGCCTGAATCGTGGGAAGGTCTCCAAAGCCGTCGGGTGTGATGTACCAGGTTCTGGCCATACATACCGATGCGAGGAGAACAATCGCTAATGCAGATACCAATACCATGCGTCCCATGCTTGCACCTCCTGTGGGGTCATTATGGCACAGATGTGTCCGGGATTAAAGCGTGGATTCACGAGAGCTTGGACGGGAAAGTCAGTGGCGGGGCCGACGGGACGACTTTCGCAACTTTCTTATGAGTCAGGAATGTGCCAAGATGGCACAGATGGTGGCTAATCTGGCATAGCTTGGCTTCCTACCTGTAGAGGCTCTTGATTCCACCCCACGTTGAGGACTCAGTGGCTGACGGCCCACAAACACATCCAACATCCCATGCACCTATCAGATCACAGTCAACACTGTCCGGGTGGTTACCGGGAAGGCAAGGGGAACACTCTTCAACTGTGAAGGTCCCAGTCGCCACATCGCAGAACAGGGGATCAGAAGAGATATTCCCATCAATACCATTTCTGCCGGCAAGACATCCGACGTAATCGCCAGCAGTGTTACCATAAACATCAGAGCACTCCAAGGCGACGTCACACCAACCTACGTATTCGATTATGTTTCCACTGTTGAATGCGATTATCGATTTATTGATTATGACACCTGAGTAGGAGCTCACTATTAGCCCTCCGGAGCTGACCGAGTTGAACGCGACTGTGCATCTCAATAGTGAACCATAGCCTTGCTCATCAACAAACAGTATACGCCCGTTATTGAAGAACGTGCATGATCCAGCTGTGAGCCCGCACTTATAGCCGCAGGACATTGCACCAGCAGGATTTGATGAAAAGGTGCTCCGGCTAACATTGATTCTGGCATAGTCTTGAGCCGGCATCCCTGAAGCTCTGACGGCTGGGCCACTGTTTCCCGTGAGAATACAATTGTTGATACTCAGAGAGACATCCTCACTGGCTTCGATGGCTGTCGATGCACCTGTGATCTTCAGGCCCTGTACAAGGCCAGAGGCAGAACTATCAGACACACCGGCATAGATGGCAAATCTACCAGAGCCCTCGCAGTCAATCACACAAAGCTCGGGGTCTCCACTCTCGGACATAATCGTGAGTCGGCTGTTGACCACAGTCACATTCTTGTTATCTGCTCCTGCATAGACACCGTCGGCGAGTAGCAACGTATCTCCATTCGCCGCCAGGTCCGCGCCGGCCCGGATCGTCGGGGCGTCACCCGTGCTATCCGGTTGGATGTACCAAGCACGGGCCAAAGATACCGACGTGAAGACGAGAACAGTCAAAACATATACCAATACCATGCGTCCCATATCTCGTAACTCCTCGGGAGTTATTGTAGCACAGTTGTGGCTGTCCGTGAAGGTAGAAAACCAGGACCCACAGCGGGAAGGTCAATGGCGGGCCATACGGGACGACTATCGGAACTTCCTCTTCAGCCAGGAATGCGCCAAGATGGCACGGATGGCTTATGATCTTTGCGCCACGGGATAGATCCGGTGAAAAGGTGAGCCCGTAGCGGAGTTGTTATTCCAGCAAGATAATCGTTCTCGTCTTCACCTGCCAGTCCGCTTCAAGCCTGATGAAGTAGACACCGGGGGCAGCTTTCATTCCTCTTATATCGCGCCCATCCCAGGATGCTCTATACTCACCCACTGCCTTTGGCTCGTTCACGAGGACTTGCACCAGGCTACCAGATACATCATATACTCGAAGATTCACCTCTCCTGGAGAGGAAATGGAATATGCGATAGTTGTCGTAGGATTGAACGGGTTCGGGTAGTTCTGGGACAGGCTGTTTGCCAGCTGTGGCTGTGGTGGAACCCCGGTGAACGGAGATTCCGCACACACGATGGTACTCCAATCCGCCCGGATGATGCCATCTTCGTCCCTTTCATACAGGCGACTCGAAACGGCATAGGGATCGCTGCCCACCTGGTTGCCTGTATCGTATGCCTGTACCCAGAAATAGGTGCAGGCAGACACTAATCCAATCTCCGTTTCCGTCACAGAAGCATCGAATGCAGCAACCCTTTCCCAAGGACCCAGCTTGCTCACCGCGCTCTGGTAAACGAAGAAACTGTCTGCTGTGACGCCGCCGGCGATGTTGCTGTAGGGCGCCCAGTCGATCCTTATCGTATCGCCGGTAACGTCAAAGTCCAGGTCGGGATTCAAATCGGGCGCTTGCGGCGGGATGTCCGGCGCAGGTATCACCATCCCACCATCGAAAAACGCCTGCGCATCCTGGACATGATTGACCAGAGCACCCAGGTCATACGTTGCGTGTGAAGCCTCGTCATAGCCTTCGCCAACCACGTAAGCCATCCAGAAATGAGCCGTATCACCCGCCGATACGTCGTATGGACCAACACCGTTCAGAATCCGGTAATCGAAGGCCGTTGGTGACGGGAACGGGTTCTCCCAGATACCGGCAATACGGTCGTATGCATCCTGTCTGGTCGAATAGTCATTGTTCCAATCCCAGTAGTTCTTCGTTACCCACTTCTGCGCCCCATCAGGATCGGCAGTTACCGGACCGCCTACCGGCGGGGCGGCAAGCAGGTACTGCCCGACGGCACCTGGTGAGAGAAAGAGGCTATCCTCTGTCGATCCTGCGGGTGGCTGACCGATGAGAGGATCATAATCCCAGTCTCTCATGTAACAGAACTTGAGACTGTCATCCCAGCCTGCGTAATCATCGAGATAGTAATCATAGTGGTAGAAAACGTCACCTACGTCGCAGTCGCTCATCCAAGCCCAGTAGAAGTCGTCGATAGCCTTGGTGAACTCGATCCTGACATGGACAAAGACCCAGTGGTCGTAATCGGGAACACCCCACTGGTGCCACTGGAAGGTTACGGTCATGCCCATGTCCCCGTCTATTATGCCTCTCTCGCTTACCTCAAGCGGCTTGGAGGCGGTGTTCACGCGTATTGTGAGACGCCTGTAAGGGTAAGGCAGGCCAAGATCTGTCTCGGTGTCGACAACTGCTTGCAGGCCGAGACTATCATACAAGTCAGGGTCACAGTGGCTTGCATCCGACCCGAGCCAATGCCAGGGGAGGGGATAGAACTCCTCCTCTCCCTCATCCCAGACGTATCCTCCGGCCCACATACCAGCCTGCCACACCGTGGACTGGTCAGCGCCTCCGGGATAATAGGCTGAGAGATCGTAGTACCCTATATATCCCTTGTTCGAGATGCTGGGAAACCAGAGGGCTCCAATGTGTAGATCATTGAAGAACGAATCGCGCACGGCGGCCGCATCGCCGAGATCGAGGCGCTCATCCATGACGGCCACTGGCTGATTCTGCTCTGACTCATTGATTCGTGCCGCCGCCACTCCCGACAAACCGACGAGGAGACATACTGCAATTAACAACCATATGAACCTTCTCATGACCGCACACCTCCCTTGGCCCGGAACCTCACCTTCCCCACGTCGAGTACGCGTTTCGGCGCGCCATATCACTGTCAAGGTCCGGTCTCAGAATCGCTCTGCTTGTTCTTAGGGTGTACATCGGCAACTGAGAGTGGACTTTCTTGAGCAGCTTCTAAGAAACACTCTATCGCCTCGCACGGATTATACCATAGAAAGCGCCCTGCTGTAGCAACTTTCTTTGCGATCCGGTGACATGTCCCTCTCCGTCTCATAGTTCGCTTCGAGGTGGTGAACCGCATCATCCACCACCCGGGGCATATCTCAAAAACCATACGACCTCCGCTCGCCATGTGGTTGGTCCGAAAGCGCACTACGAGGTTCTGCCTTTGATGCAGACTGGATCCCCATACGGGATTAGAACTTCTGGGTAGGGGCGTCCCCAGTATATGCCAAGCAGTATAGGGCTGGTTCTGTTTCATGAGTGAAAGTCTGAGCTCAAAACCGATGTAGACTCGACTGGGAAGGAATTGGACTGGCGGGGCCGACGGGACTCGAACCCGCGACCTCTGGCTTGACAGGCCAGTGTGCTAACCAAGCTGCACCACGACCCCGCTCATGCAGGAATCAAGATACATCAGCCGGAGGTTGCTGTCAACAGCAAACGTAATCCCTCACCGGGTGACCCCAGATTCAGAAACGGAGCCCAGGAGGGCGGGCTCAAGGCCCGCAGCCTGGGAGACTATGTTGGCGGAAACCCCCTCCAGGCGAAGATAAGCCAGATAAGCAAAGGCGCAGGCCTCCTTGGCATCGGAGTCGATGCCGTGGGCCTCTCCTGTATCCACCGGGATCTCGGGCAGCCGCTTCTTTATGAGGCCCATAAGCATGGAATTTCGGCTCCCCCCGCCCGTCACTATGACCTCATCCACGCTCATTAAGGGCAGCACGAAGTCCTCGATGGAATTGGCAATGGTGGCGCCGGTGATCTCGGTGAAGGTCCTCACCATGTCCCTGGTCGATCTGCCCCGTCCGGCCATTGCCTCCACGAGCCCGCGGGTATAGTCCTCGCCGAACTCCTCCCACCCGGTCGTCTTGGGGGGCTTCCGGGCGAAGTAGGGATGCGAAAGAACCTCTTCGACGCACTCCTCGTCAAGCTTTCCGACGCGGGCGAGCGCCCCGTCCCGGTCAAACGCCGAAGCCTCCCCCGAGCGTAGCCGGAGCGCGGTATCGATCATGCAGTTTCCCGGCCCGGTGTCGAAGGCGATCATGTCCCCCAACTTGGCCTTCTTAGGGATCGCGGTGAGATTGGCTATGCCTCCGATATTAAGGGCAAGGCGTGACTTCTTCGGCGAGCGGAGCACCACATAGTCAAAGACCGGAACCAGTGGGGCTCCCTCCCCTCCCGACGCGATGTCCGCGCTCCTGAAGTCCGATACGGTCGTGATTCCCGCCTTCTGGGCGATCATTGCACCCGAGCCTACCTGCAGGGTCGACCTCACGGTGCGCTCACCGAGTTTTCTTCCCCTGGGCAGGTGAAGCAGGGTCTGCCCGTGGGAGCCGATGGCATCAACATCCTGGGGCTCAAGTCCGGCGCTCTGGATCGCCCGGAGGGCATACTCGGCATAGATCTCTCCAAGCAGGAAATCCAGCCCCGATACGTCTTCCACCTCAAGGTTTTTCAAGGGAGTGAGCAGCAGGGTCTTTAGCCAGGGCGGGTAAGTGTAGGTTTCGGCGTAGAGCGGCCTGATTTTGTTGGACGGGAAGTTGCCCGAGATCTTGACCACGGCCACATCCACCCCGTCGCGCGAGGTGCCCGACATGATGCCGCATATTGTATAGTTCCTGGCCATCGCTAACCTCTCACGGCTCCCTCGGTGATCCCGCGGACAATGTGTTTCTGGAAGAAGGCAAAAGCGACTATGGTCGGGATGGCCGCCAGGGTGGCTCCGGCCATCAAAAGGCCCCAGTCGACGCTGTGCTCTCCCTGGGAGAAGATAGCAAGACCCACGGGCAAAGTCCTCACCTTATCCGAGTTGGTGAGGATGAATGGGAGGAGAAATGAGTTCCAGTTAAGCAGGAAGGTGTTGATGGCGACCACAACCAGGGCGGGTTTAAGCGCAGGGAACACGATGCGCGTAAACGTGGTGAAGAGGCCGGCGCCATCCACGAAGGCGGCCTCCTCAATTTCCCTCGGCACCGACTTAACATACTGGTGGATGAAAAACACATTGAAGGCATCCACCAGGAATGGAAGTACGAGCGCATAGTAGGTGTCTATGAGGTTCATCCTTAAGAGCAGGGTAAAGAGCGGAATCATCATGATGTGCTTGGGAATCATCATGGTGGAGACCAGGACCGCCAGCATCAGGTTCGCGTACTTTCGCCTGCTCCGTGCTATGGCATATGCCGCCGTCGAGGCGAATGCGAGGTTTCCTAAGACCACGAAGGCCACCACCACGGTGCTGTTAAAGAAGTAGCGGGCGAAGGGGCCGTGGCTGAGGATCTCGCGGTAGTTCTCAAGGGTGGGCTCTGAGGGGATAAGATCATAGAGGCGTGATAAGACCGTCCCCTCCCCCTTTACCGATACCGATACCATGACATAGAGCGGGAAGAGATTGACGGCGAGCAGGACAAGGAGCGCAGCCGCCACGAGCCTGGTATTGCGTGATCTCACGACCGTCCTGCCTCCCGGATGTCCCGGTCCTTGATATTGCTTCCAGTTCTCACGATACCTCTACCCCACAGATGCCTTCATCCGCCCAATGAGTTTCACTTGAAGGAGCGCGAAGATCGTAATCAGCACGAACACGACAAAGGCCACCGCGCTTGCGGCTCCGATGTCCACGCGGTGAAAAGCTTTCTCATACATATAGTAGACCAGGGTCATGGTGCTCCCCATCGGGCCGCCGCGGGTCATTATCACGACCTCCACAAAGACCTGGAAGGCCCGGATGGTGTTTACTACCACCACAAAGACTATGACGGGGCGGATCCAGGGAAGCGTGACCGATCGGAAGGTGCTCCACCAGCCCGCGCCGTCCACCCTGGCTGCATCGTAGAGTTCCCGGGGAACCGTCTGAAGCGCTGCAAGGTAAAAGATGGCGTAGTAGCCTATACTTGCCCAGACGTCCATCACCATTATGGAGGGAAGCGCAAGCCGGGGATTCAAGAGCCACTCCTGGCCGCTTGCTCCGAAGAGACCCAGAATGAGGTTGAGCATGCCCTGCTTGGAATATACGTATTTGAACACAAGCGATATCACCGCAAGGGAGACAACAGAAGGCAGGAAATAGCCGGTCCTGAGGAAGCCCCGCGCCCTTCCCGCGCGCTCTATGAGGAGCGCCAGGAGCAGAGACAGGGCCGCCGTGGGTGGCACGGTTCCTAAGACAAAGAAAATGGTGTTTGCCGCCGAGCGCCAGAAGAGGCCGTCTGAGAAGACGGCCCTGTAGTTGGCGAGGCCCGCCCAACCCATCAGGCCGCCCTTAAAGGGATTGTAATCGGCGAAACTCACTCCAAGAGAGAACACTATGGGGTAGGCGGAAAAGAGAAGAAAGGAGATCACCCAGGGGACAATAAAAAGAGTGCGCTGAGTGGAGGGTTTCATTCCTCGATTATTGCGCTTACTTCCTCGTGCATCAACCTCAATGCTTCCACTGGCGAAAGATTGCCGTAGATACATTCCTCGAGCCGCGTGTTGATGACTTCCTCTATCTCTACCCAGTGGGGTGATAAGGGAGGCGAAAGCGAGGTCTTGCCCTGCTCAAGGAGGAGCCGCTCCATGGGATGGTCATCGTAATAGGGATGGCCCAGGGCCTCCCGGGATGCGGGCTGCACGCCCTTAACGGTCGAAGAGATCCTCAAGGCCTGATCGGCCTCAATGAGAAACCGGGCGAGTTTCATGGCGGGCTCCGACCTCGAGCCCTTTGGCAAAACCAGGATCTCGGCACCCGCGAAGGAGGCATGGAAACCCTCCTCCTCGGGATGATCGGAGGTGCCGGAGCGGTCCGCCCGGCCGGGACGGGGCATCAATGCCACTCCGAAGTCAAGATCGGGAGCATCCTCAGGGATGCGCTCAAGGTTCCAGCCGCCCGAGATCATCATGCCCACACGGCCTTGCTTGAAGAGGTCATCAAGCATGTCCTGGCGCTCCAGCACCGAATAGGGCTTAAGCGACAGGTAAAACTCCAGGGCTTCCAGCATCCGGGGCGAGTCGAGCTCGGAGCGGGCCAGGTCATCACTCAAGATCTTCCCGCCGTTTCCCCAGGCGAAGGGCATGAACTTCTTATAGAGCACATAGCGCTCTCCGGCATTCATGCCGAAGCCATAGCGTCCCTCTTCCGGGTCGTGTACCCTTCGGGCAGCATCCAGGAGCTCGCTCCATGTAATCGGGGGCTCATCCGGCGAGAGTCCGCTCGCCGCGAAGAGGTCCCTGTTATAGAAGAGCACCCGGCTTCCTATGAGCCAGGGTATGCCATATCGCCGGCCGGCGAAGGTGGAGAGATCCCACATCATGAGCCGGGGTTCCAAGTCGGCGGTAAGAGCGGTTATGTCACTCACCGCCCCCTCGGCCTGGAGTTTGGGCATCCAGGTCGAGCCCACCTCCAGCAGGTCGGGGAGCTGGCCTGATGCATAGGCCATGATGATCTTCTCATAGCCGCTCTGCCAGGTAAGAGTCTCGAGCTTGATCTTGATCGATGGGTTCGCAGCCTCGAAGTCGGCAATCAGTTCATTCATCAGGTCCTGGCGCTGAAACTGCCAGAAGACGAGTTGGGCCTCATCGTCCCTGGAGCAGGAAAGAAAGGTGATGCAGAGGAGCAGGACTGCTGCTCCGGTGACCATCACACGCGCACTCGTCCTGGCAGGAGCCAGGACGCTACACAGAGGAGCGCGAAGGCTACAGAAGATTGCGTACGGGCCTGTCTTGATTCTCACCGTGGTCCCCATGACTTTCATTCTCGTTTAAGGGCTTTCTTCACGAAGCCATCCGACTTGGCAAGCAGGGCACTTGCGTCGTTGCGGCCAAGGCTCTTAATCTGCATCACGATGGCGATCTTGACACTGCCCCTGGCGCGCCTTAAGACATCGACCGCCTCATCATAGGAGCAGCCGGTCGTGAGCATGATGATCCTGACCGACCTCTGGCGTAGTTTCTCGCTATTGGCCATTAAGTCAACCATCATGTTTCCATAGACCTTGCCCAGCCTCACCATCGAAGCGGTCGAGATCATGTTGAGTACCATCTTCTCGGCGGTACCGCATTTCATCCTGGTCGATCCCATCACGGCCTCCGGGCCCACATCGACGGCCACTACCACATCGGCCTCGTCACCCGCGACCTCGCCGTTACAGGTGATGTAGACGGTGGAAGCCCCGATCTCGCGCGCGCGCTCAAGCGCGGCGACTACATAGGGTGTCCGGCGGCAGGCCGCCAGGCCCACGACAATATCCTTGCTCGTTACACCCCGCCTGGCAAGCGCCCGCCTGGCGAGGTCCTCCCTGTCCTCGGAGCCCTCCCTGGCCTTGACGATCGCTCCGTATCCGCCCGCGATTATGCCCTGGAAAAGATGAGGAGGCGTGCCGAAGGTGGGCGGGCACTCCGCCGCGTCCATGACTCCCAGGCGTCCGCTGGTCCCGGCTCCCACGTAGAAGACCCGGCCTCCGCCCTTTATGGAGGCCACGACCGTCTCGACGGCCCTGGCGATGTGATCCATCTGC
>JBDRNT010000020.1:0-3196 GCA_043810925.1 Candidatus Eiseniibacteriota bacterium | reverse complement strand
TGCTTGAATAAGTTACTTCAATAGATCCTCTTGTGTTTATTGTATAGGTGGCCGTTGCGCCCCCATTTGCTTCGAACACCCCGGAAGAATACGCTATGGTCGCAGGGTTAGCGGAAATATTTGTAATTCTTGCCCCCTCGCAGGGATGTCGGCACCGTGGGCGTCCTTGCCCTGAAGGTGAGTGAGGAAAGCCCGGGTAACGTAGCCGTTGAAGGCCTGGTTGTAGATGATGGGATCTGAGCATCCGCTTGCAAAAGATGCGCACGCGGCACCGTTGGGATTGAGCAGGAATTTCTCGCCGATCGCGTCGGTAAGTATAGGCTCGGCCAACCACTGGAAGTCGCTGATCCAGCAGCCGAACCCGATGAATATGAATGGCCTGGTACGATTGGTGAGACCGAGAATATCCTTCCGAGGATTGAAGTCGTAGAGGACCTGCTCATGGGTGAATTGCCACCGGTTGGCGTGGCCCTGGAAGTTCACCATGAACGCTCCGGCATTGAGGTCCTGCACGATCCCCGGCGTACAGTTGGCGCTGGTGTAGGAAAGTGTCGTATAGTAATCAGGACAGCCGTGCGCATCCCGCACACTTGACTGATCGTCAACAAGACACCGTTCGAGATAGTGCTTCACCGTATCAACCGGGACTGCGCTGAAATCCCTTGCGATCACTGCTGAACTCTCACAGGCGGCCTTAAACTGGTTCTGGCCGGTGTAGCAGAGGAACTGGGATGGGCTCGAAGAGTTCGTGCCGAATTCGTCGTCTGCAATGAGCACCATACGTTTTTTCCAGGAGTCACCACCCGGATCGTTTTCGAAGTTGAGTATCTTGGTCACGACCCCGGCGGCCTCACTTGCGCTTCCTACCGACAGTCTTCCAATGTAAAGATCGGGATAGGAATCACCCGGACCGTCAGTCTGTGCGAACCAGTTGTCATTGGGTCGTATCTCCGTGTTGCCCGGCGTCAAGAGGTCGACGAATATCATGTTGTGTGAAGGGAGGTAATCGACGTCGCTTCGGGCCTGCCCGGGCTGCTGCACGTTGAGTTTGCCCTTACGGTCAACGTTGGCGTCGCCCACGAGGAGCGCAAATTCGGTGCCGCCGCCAAAGAAACAGTGCTCTATGAACCGCTGGATGGCCACATCGGACTTCATGCCGTTGCCGAAGTCGTCATAGACCTCTTCGGTGGTTGCAAGGAAGGTCGTGTGGCCCTGCTCCTCACGCTTCGCCAGGAGTGGGTCGAGCTCCGCCACAAAGTCGGGGTGACTTATCACAACGTAACTGGCTGCGATATTCCTGAGAGACGGCGGGTCGACGAGGCTGAGCTGATGCATCCCGATCTCGACAAGGCCCGGGTCACAGAGTGAAAAGTACGCGGCGTCTCCGCCGAGACTATCCCGGAACGTGACGCTGAACCCCCCGCCATCCACGACGATATTCTCCAGCGGGACATCGAGTTTGACCGGCGCCACCGGATCGCTTATGTCATAAAGCACTATGTCGGAGGTTGAAAAACCAGCTATCTCAAATTCCAACTCGCCGGTCATACCGCCGTTTGTGAAGGCAACGTTGTCTTCATGGGCTTCAAACTCGCGTTCATAGATGATCTCGAACCAGTCTACAGTATGCCCCGGAGTCCAGTTCGAGCTCACGGAACTATCGATCTTGAAGATATTGCCAGTGTCACAGAAGAAGCCGGCATCAACCTCGTAGAACGCCCTGACATGACCGGGAACATAAAGCGAGCGCGTCGCGATGTCCTCCATCACACCCGCGCAGCCCGACGCCAGTATGTCGACATTGTGGATCTTGGTTTTGCCGGATGGATCGTTATAGTAGCTGATGAAGTTTATGACCAGCGAGCACGGGTAATCGGGATGGACACCGGGAAGATCAAACGGGAACGATGCCAGGTACCGTGCCCAGTAGAAAAGATCGTATTCCTCGTACACCGGGTTAAGCGGCGGGAAATTCGAAAAGACGATGTCCTCTTCCATGTGAAGGAAGTCACTGAAATGCCCGGGCATGGATGGGGCCGCATCCTCCCGCCATCCGGACCGCGAACCGATCCGCTCGTGCTCACCCTGGCCCCAGGACAGCCAGTAGACATTGTAGTCAAAGAACAGGTCCTCGTTGCCTCGATACCCGAACTGCTCACGCAGGTCCTTTCCGTAAAAGAGGACCTCGTCCCCGGAAGAGAAGAAACCGTTCTGGTCGTTGTCGGAAAGATCAATGGCGCTTTCCACGACTGCCATGGAATCCGGACTGCCTTCGTAAAACTCGTCGCGGTAAAGGAAAATCTCATCGACCGCTATCCCCTCCGGAAAGCCCACGGCACTCAGGCTGTCAAACTCCAGCTTGTGCATGCCGGTTCGCTCTATGAGGATCTTGAGACGATCGTTGGCGACAGTGCTCTTCATGAGGGGAGCCGCCCTTCGCGCCCTCCAGCGCTTGCCTTGATCGTAGTTTAAGAGAACATCCTCATATACATGTTCCCACCGGTCTTCCACCGGCGGGGCCCCTCCCAGGCGCACCCGGCCTTCGAAGCCGACGGTGACCGTGATCTCGCGTGCCACCGTAAGCCGTTCTCTCGCGGGCTCATAGACGAACGGCGAGACAAACACCCTCACCACATCCTGGTGTCGCATCCTGCCCCTGTCGGTGACCCACACCTGATCCGCAGGGAATGGGGAAACGCCACCATAGATCGACTCATCCTCGTCATAGATATTGTCAGCAAACCTGTTGGCACCCTCACCCCGTGCTTCCAACCGCGCCACGGGGATCACCCGGACCCCTTCAAGCGCGGTCACGCCCGATCTTGTGAAAGACTCAAGACTCACGGTCGCCCCCTCGGGCACCGCCAGCATGACGGCAAAAACCGGGATATGAGGCTGACCAGCATCGGCAATCGGGGTAAGCCCGTCCGCAAAGATCGTCGAGTAGGTCTTACCCTCTGTCGTAACTTCCTGAAGATCATAACGGGGCAGACGAACCGTGAAGGTTATGTGGCTCTCATCCTGCGACACGATTTCATAGTCCTCAAGAGGCGCAGGCGAGGCTGTCCCGGCCCAGACGATCACCGCCATGAGCACCACCGGTATCAGCGCACGAACAGATCTACTTATTCCCGATCTCATCAAGCATCACTCCTGCCTTTGCTGCAAACGTCCCTCCCCGGTCGAGCTCAATGAC
>JBDRNT010000019.1:0-2924 GCA_043810925.1 Candidatus Eiseniibacteriota bacterium | reverse complement strand
CTCCAAT
The DNA here is from genome assembly GCA_043810925.1 of Candidatus Eiseniibacteriota bacterium. GTDB lineage: Bacteria > Arandabacterota > Arandabacteria > Arandabacterales > Arandabacteraceae > Arandabacterum. Next base: position 2,917 of record JBDRNT010000019.1, on the reverse strand, counting down.
GCCCACAGGGGAAAGGAGAGGAAGCGAGCCAGGACCGGCCCGGTGCCGTCAATAACCCAACCCCCTCCGGCAAGAACGGCCTCATCAGGCTGGAGAGAACTCATAAAGAGGGTCTACCAGATCGCATCATCCACACTGACCGAGATCGCCAAGGCTTTCCCTTCACCCAATCACAGGGAGAAGTCTCTACGGAGGCGCCTCTGACCGGAATCAACCTCTCCCCAATAACTCCAACCGGCCCCACCAGCATCAACCCAGAGCAGATTCATCCCATCATATTGAGTCCCTTAAGAGGGATATTGCCGGTATGGATGACGAGGAGAACAGGGTGCTCGATCTCTATCGTGAGAAGGTCATACCGGTGGAGAAAGTGAGGGAGCAGATGGGTGAGGAGAGGCAATCACTCGTGACAGCGCCTGCTAAGAATCCGGAGCCGGATCTGAACATGGACCACATAGTTCAATACTGCGAGCTCATAACGAAGCGCCTAAAGGGCCTGTCAGGGGATTTCGAGGGTAAAAGGCACTTGGCCTACTGGTGAATAACATCGTGCTGGAGGGCAGGACAGTGCGAATCAGAGGCTTTATTGCCGCTACCTGGCAACAGGATGCCCGGAAGATGGGGCAGAATTCATGTCGTATTGCGTCCCTATCATCAAGACGTTAGGTCCACCGCGCATAGCCGTGGTGCACCGGTGATGCAAGTTTTTCTCCGCCGGTGGGGTATGGGCAGGGCTTACCCGAGGCTCCACTCAGGCTGTTCCGGGTGAGGGTCCTGCCCCTTTCCCGGGGAACCGCCTCCAGCAGATGAGGAAGAAGAGGCCATTGAGGAGAAGACCGAGCAGGCCTCTTTCGGGATCGAAGCCAAAGAACTTGTAGGTCAATGCATTCCACACCCTTCTCCTCAAAGTTCTAATTGGAACATCCTGCAGGTTGTGATATCTTTCGGGGTGGCATCGAGGGGACGCCGTCAAAACCGATACGAAATCCTGAGGAGGACGACGATGATAAGACGTTGCTTGCTGTTAGTGGTACTGGTCTCTGTCTTGCTGCCGTCTCTGCTTTCTGCGATGGACGCAATCGTGGTGCTGCCCCTTGAGGCCGTCGGGGTGGATATGGAATCTGCGGAGACAGCCTACATGCTGCTCTGTCAGGAAATAAGAAAATCGGGCAAATACGAGGTCATCCCTGAAGATCTCGTCAGGAGCACGATGGATTTTGAGGAGTGTCAGGATCCCGTCTGCGCCGTAGCGATCGGGAAGAAGCTGGAATCCCAGTTTGTCGTCTACGGTAGCCTCAACAGGCTGGGGAGCAAGATCATCATCAATTACAATCTTCTGAATGTGACTGAGGATAAGACGGTTGTTGCCGATGTCATGACTTCGCGCACCGTCGAAGACCTCGATACGGTGATGAAACGGGTTGCATCGAGCATAGTGAACCAGAAGCCTGCAGAAAAGGCTGCGGAGGTCGGAACCATTACGGCTCAGGAGTCCCTGACCCCTAGGCGCCGCATGGCTCTTATGACGAGTGGGATCGGTTTCGGCTATCTGTATCCTCAGAACGGGTATGAGGGTGAAGAGACATTCGCTCTGGATTTCCTGAGTCACTACGAAGACAAGGACTTCAATGTCACTGCCCTCTTCGGTATCAGAAAAGGGATAGCTCTTAACATCGGGATGTCCTATCTCTTCACGCGCACGGACTTATGCCCCTACCTGGGTGGAGGGTTCGGGTTCCATTGGGTTGCCCATGATGATGGCCTTAACAACCAGGAGGACGGCTTTGAGGCACTGGCGCGCTGCGGCCTGATGGTTTTCCGGACCTACAACTTCCGGGTCCTGATCAATCTCGACTACTGCTTCACCTTCAATGGCTACGATGACCAGGCCCTGGTGTTTACTATAGGAATCATGCGGACCGGGACGACGGTCTTCGGGCTTTTCTAGCCGGGAACGTTACTGGCCTTCCCAGAGTTCCTTGCGGCGGGCTTCGAGGAGCGTGTTGGGGCGCGCTATGAATTCAGCTGCGGTCAGGATGCGGTGACTCTTGCCGGCTGCGTGCTCACGCGGCTCGGCCAGGAATTCCTCATAAGCTGTTGTCCTTAAGAGATGGTGATCGACGACAACAGTTGGTACCGCATCTGCGAGCCTCAGGAGATTAGCCTTAGCCTTCGGCCGGGACAGTACTCCGCCCAAGATCCTCTTGTGGTGGATGGTCTGGTAGTATATCTGAATCGATCTCTCGTCCCCGATCTCACGGAATCCACCCCTCAGTCCGAAGGGAATTTCAAGCAGTACCCCATCCGGCTGTGCGGCGAGATACTCGTACACCTCCGGCACTTCATGTCTCGATACCATGGGGAATGGCTGCTGCATATATTCCAGGGATAGAACAACAACAAGCGCTGATATGAAGACGAGATGCAGTTTTTTGGGGATCGCATTCCAGATCCACTCCTTGATGAAAAGCGCAGCCAATATCGGAAGAAACAGCATGATCATTATGGTGTACCTGTATGGGACTCTGAAGTTGTTCGCGAATGGCACGTAGTGGATAAGGGAAGAAGGCAGAGCGCACACTATCCTATCTGCGACAAGCACGACCGGCATCGCGAGCACCAGGAAGCAGCCTACCATGAATAAGCGCCGAGACGGCAGGTAAGATCCTCTCCTGGCCTCACACCTGCTTCGGGGTCCACAGCAAGGTGAGAACCACCACCAGGCAAGATACCCAGGGCGTGGCAAGGTAATCTACCAGTACCGCAAGAGCGCCGGTGAGTGTGAAGAGATGGATTACCTGGACTTCATCGCCCGCCTATACGCTACTACGGCCTCTACTCCAATGCCCACAGGGGAAAGGAGAGGAAGCGAGCCAGGACCGGCCCGGTGCCGTCAATAACCCAACCCCCTCCGGCA
>JBDRNT010000018.1:0-4869 GCA_043810925.1 Candidatus Eiseniibacteriota bacterium | reverse complement strand
CAGCATGATGGGCGCAATGGTTCACAACGTGTCCCAAATCGGCCTCGCCTATTTTCTGATAATACATCACCGGAGCATATTCTACCTGGTCCCGCTCCTCGGTATCAGCGCAGTACTCACAGGTTTGATAACGGGACTCGTCGCCTCGCAGGTCTGCAGGAAGCTCGTCTCATCGAGCACGGGCGTGCCGGAAGCAGCCGGCATTCTTAAGGGGACGGTGGATGAGCTCTCGCAAGCTTCGGGGTCGGTGCTCCAGATGAGGCGGTACATAAGAATCGCCTCGCCTGTCCATGCGGCGCCGGCTTCCGTCAAGATTCTCGCGAGCCTCGCGATCACGATTGCCGTTCTTATTCTCCATGGCTTCGCCGGGCTCAGCGTAGTGCTCCTTGTTCTACTCAGTTTCGGCTTTCTGTCGAGAGTGCACCTCCTGCGGCTTTTGTCCGATTTACGGAGGCTCGCCCCGTTTCTTCTCTTCTCTTTTGTTATTCCGCTCCTTTTCATGCGGGACGGCCGGGCGATCTTTTCGCACGGCCCATTCACGTTGACCGAGACAGGGCTCGTCATGGGAGGCGCGATCGTGTACCGTCTCATGCTCCTCATGCTTAGCGCATCGATCCTGACAGCGACCACCTCCCCCGACGATCTCGCTGCCGCTCTCAAGAAGCTCCTCTCGCCGCTCGAGAGGTTGGGGTTGCCTGCCGACAGGCTCGTGGAGATCCTCACCATGTCGTGGCTTTCGATTCCGGCCTTCTGGGATCGGGTTTATGGATACGTAAAGAACAGGCGATCCGAAGGGAAAAAGCTGACGGAGGTTATTGCGAGCCTTTCGGACGTGATCATCGCCCTTTACCTGGATGCGGAAAGGTACGGGGTACAGGAATGAACGAATTCTTGAAAGAGAAAGGATGCCGTACCGTGAAAGCAAAGCACGTTGTTATAGCTGTATCGATCCTGGCTATCGGCATGATATTCTCCGCAGAGTGCTCAGCCATGCGGCTTCTCACCCAGGAGCAAGCGTTGAAACAGATGTTCCCCGACGCGCAGAGTATCGTCAACGATACACACCTGCTGACCATGGACGAAGTGGAAAGGGTCAAGGCCAGGCTCGGCGGGCAACTTGTTCACTTCCAGAAAGGCTCGGAGTCGGAGACGGTGGAAGAGAATCTCGAGTACCACTTCTACTACTCCATCGTCAATGGAGAGAAGACGGGTGTAGCGATCATCGAGTCGCAGCCGGGGAAGTGGGGCCCGGTGGAGTTCTGCATAGCCCTCGATCTGAAGACAGCGAAGGTCAAGAACCTTGCGGTCATGTCGTACCAGGAGAAGCGGGGACGCCCGATCGCCCGAAACAACTTCCTCAAGCAGTTCGTCGACAAGGGGAGCCTGGATCCGATCCAGGTGCGCAAGGACATCAGGGCGATCAGCGGTGCGACGATCTCGTCCGACTGCACCTGCTTCGCTGTCAGGAAGGCGATCATCCTCTATGAAGAGCTGTTCTTCAACAGCGGCGTTACGGAGACCACAAGCAGCAAGGTCTCCAATGAAGAGGCCATGGAGTGAAAAAGGCACTATTCATCGTCGTTATGGCCGCTGTCGCAATCGCCGTCGTCTTCTGGGGGAGACCGAATGGGGGCAAGCCCGAATCGGTACAGAAGCAAACGCGGTTCCTTATGAACACCTGCGTGACGATACAGGTGCCCGGCGACGCGCGTGCCGTCAAGACGATCGAGGAGGCGTTCGACCGAATGGACGAGGTCGATCGCAAGTTCAACGTGCGTAGTTCCGAAAGTCCGATCTATCACTTCAACCATGAGAATGTTCCGATTACCGACCCTGAGGTTCTCGCGCTCGTCGAGACCTCACTCGAGCTAAGCAAGGAAAGCGGCGGTGCTTTTGACATCACGGTATACCCGCTCGTCGATCTGTGGGGGTTCTTCAGAGATGCTCCGGCAGTACCCGCCTCGGCTGATATCGCCGCGTGTGTCAAGAAAGTTGGCTGGCAGCAGCTCCGCATTGAGAGCGGCTCTTTAACGAAGATGAATAGCGACGTAGAGATCGATCTCGGCGCTATCGCCAAGGGGTATGCGGTGGGTGAGGCGGTGAAGGTCTTGAAAGGCGCGGGCGTGACCTCGGCCCTCATCGATGCCGGAGGGGACATCTACGCCATTGGCGAGCTGCGTGGCAGGCCGTGGAAGGTGGGTATTCGCAACCCGAGGGGAGAGGGCGTCATCGGGGTGCTAGATGTATCGGATCTCACGATCGTGACGTCCGGCGACTACGAGCGGTTCTTCGAGAAGGACGGTGTGCGCTATCACCACATTCTCGATCCGGCCTCCGGCTTTCCCTCCGACGGGCTCATCAGTGTGACCGTTATCTGTGACGACGCCGTACGGGGGGACGGGCTCTCGACCGCCCTCTTTGTTCTGGGTGCCGAAAGGGGTATGGAACTTGTGGAGCACATGGACGGGGTGGAAGCGATCATGGTGATGAAGGACGAAGAGATATTGATCTCACAGGGACTGAAGGGGACCATGGAAACGGTCAGCGCGCCTGTGGCCGAGAATCCATTCATTTCCGTCGGCAATTAACCTTACTCCGTCAATAATCTACCGATTTTCTTGAGGCCAACGAAAGCCAGGAATCTGTACTTCTGATTGAGTTCCCATCACCTTGATGATAGGGATGCAATACAGGTGCTCTTGAGTTTGGGATGATGACGACCCTCAAATGAAAGCATACCCCCCCCGTCGAGACTAATTTGCCCAAATAACCCCAACGGGCAAACGCACCCACCCCGGCAGCTGCTATGAAGGCCACCCACCCGAGAGCGCGAAAACCAAAAGAGTGATTCTCCTACGAGGGTCTCAACCCACCGCCTGAGAGCATATAGAACCCGGGGTAGGTTCAATTGTCTGATTCGATGCTCTGTTCCCCATTGGCGGGGGCATGTATTGCATCACAATACCACCGTGGCCAAAACCCAAAACTAATGTAGATCGCGCTGGGGGGGGGAGGATGGTACCCCCCAAGGTGTGACAATAAGAGGGGCACCTCATGGCATCCCTCAAGTAAGCGCTATTGGCACGGATTACCTGTAGATGCTTTTGATTCCACCCCAAGTTGAGGCTCTCGTTGCACTTGGCCCACATATGCATCCCTGCCCGAAGGCGCCTATCAGGCCGCAGTCATATCCGTAGGGGTGATTGCCCGGTAGACAAGGTGACTCATTGCATAGGTTGAAATCAGCGAGTGCGGTATCACAGAACGCAGGGCAGTCCGAGAAGTTGCCGTTCACACCAAGGAAGTCTGCCACGTTACCTACCCAATCACCGCCCGCGTTACCCCATACGTTGCAGCATGCTATGCTCACGTCCGGGTTGGGATAAACATACAGCCCTACACCTGCACCACTGGACGCTATTATGACGTTCTCGACCCTAACTGGCCGACTCGGTACGCTACATGCCACCCCTCCAACAAGTTTGGTAGAAGAATTCCCGTAAACCGTCGAGTTCACAAGCACTAGGCCTGCCGAATAGCCTCCGCAGGAGAGGCCTCCTCCACTGCCGATGATCGTATTCCCATAGAAAACACAATCACTGATTTCAGAATCAGAGTCCTCGAAGTTAGCACCACCGCCACTCCCCGATATATTCGCACTGGTGAAACCGCGGTTGTTGGAGAAAGTACACCCCGTAATGATCGGATCGGAGACTATGCATTGGAGGCCGCCTCCGTTCTTACCCGCCTCGTTATTGTTGATCACACAATCAAGCAAGGTTGCATCTGAGAAGTTCCCAAGAAGAATACCTCCTCCGCTACCGCCCGCGATGTTATCCTCGATAATGCAGTCACGGATCGTGAGGTCCGAGTAATCACATCGGATACCAGCCCCGTGGATTCCCGCCGTGCCCCGGGCACCTGTAATCGTGAATCCTTCAATGCTCGTTGCACTACTCGCGGAATTACAGGACAGCACTCTAGGACCACCCTGTGCATCGATGACAACACACTCTGGCTGGCCTGTTTCACTCCTCAGGCAAATACCGGATTTCATTCGCACCAAGCCGCTTGAGGTACCGGTTCCTTGGTTTGCCCATGTGTATATCCCACAGGCCACGAGCACCGTATCGCCCGCGCTGGCGGTGTCGATTCCCGCCTGGATGGTCGGGCATTGTGATGGTACGAGCCAAGTAACAGCGAGCGCAGTAGATGAGAAACCTAAGAATAGGACACACAGTATCAATACCAAGAACCTCATGATACCAAGAACCTCATGAACATCCCCCTTTCGCAGTTCCACTCGCATCGGACGGCCGCATTATACCTCAAGTAGCCTAGGAACTCAACCCAAAACTGATGGAGATCACTCTGGGGGGCACCCATAACCGCCTGGGTCAATACCCAAGTTCACAACTTATCTCGGCGTGCATCAATAGTCACCCAGCAGGGTTTCATCCTGTGCGAAGGCGGTACCGGTCAATGCCAGCACAAACAGTGCGATCGCGAGTTTCCTCATGGTGTTCCTCCTTTCATGTTGGGGCAAAGAGTCTGATCAAGGATTGTTTTCGATACTTCACCTTCGACAAAGAGCATCCAACGAAGTCAGCTGTTCGTCAAAGGGCGGGTGCAATCCGGGCTATGGTGTAGGAGATGGATATCAATCCCGCGTCTGCGCAGGAGCCGTTGTACACCACATCCTGGCAGGTAAGACAGGTGACTTTGTATGGCCCGAGGCGTGCCGACTCGCCGTGGAATAGCGCCACGCCCTCCTCGCCGGCGGTCATCTTGAAGACGGCGTTTCTGAGTTCATCATAACAGCTGCCATGAGGCCGGCTCGGGCACTCGGAGGTGATCTTCTCGATCTCA
>JBDRNT010000017.1:0-21996 GCA_043810925.1 Candidatus Eiseniibacteriota bacterium | reverse complement strand
CCTGGCGACAATGTGACGGTAGATATAGAGTTGATAACCCCGATAGCGATGGAGAAGGGTTTGACTTTTGCAATACGAGAGGGTGGCCGGACGGTAGGCCAGGGAGTGGTTGCAGAGATATTCGAATAGCCATAGATCGGGCAAGAACGGAGGTAAACTTAGGTGCCTGGACAGAAGATCAGAATAAGACTAAAAGGTTATGACCATGCTACAGTTGATCGCTCTGCCCGGGAGATAGTTCGGACTGCCAAGCATACCGGAGCCAGAGTCTCCGGACCGGTACCGCTGCCGACGAAAAGATCAGTCTATACGGTGCTTCGTTCACCGCACGTCGACAAGAAGTCCAGGGAGCAGTTCGAGATTCGAACTCATAAGAGGCTGATCGATATCTGGGATTCAACGCCTCAGACCGTGGAAGCCCTTATGAAGCTCGATCTACCGGCAGGGGTTGACATAGAAATAAAGGTGTAGGTCCCGACCTGCTTGAGGAAGGTGAGGCAGAATGAAAGGGATTATCGGTAGAAAGATAGGGATGACAAGGATCTTTGACGAGAAGGGAGAGTCGGTCCCCGTAACGGTGATCGAAGCCGGTCCCTGCCCCGTCGTTGAGATCAGGACAAGGGCTAAACACGGATACGAGGCCGTGCAGATAGGTTTCGGTATGCGTAGGAAGAAGACGACGAACAAGCCTATGGCGGGCCACTTCGAGAAGGCCGGTGTTGAACCGCAGATGATCTTAAGAGAGCTGAGGGTGGATGATTTGTCGGGGTATGAAGTCGGCAAAGCGCTCAAGGCCGATCTTTTCAAGGTGGGAGACAGGGTGAGCGTGACGGGACTGTCCAAGGGAAAAGGCTTCCAGGGAGTCGTCAAGAGATGGGGCTTTGGTGGCGGTGGTGACTCCCACGGTAGTCGTTCTCACAGGAAGCCCGGCTCGATCGGCCAGTGTGCGACCCCGGCAAAAGTATGGAAGAACAGGAAAATGCCGGGCCATGCCGGACACCGAAGGGTCACAGTCAAGAACCTTGAGGTTGTGCAGGTTGATGTGGACAAAAACGTGATAGCCATAAGGGGTGCTGTTCCAGGACACCCGAAGAGCTATGTGATCGTGAGCGAAAAGGCATAGGAGAATCGATAGCGATGGAGTTCGAAGTCGTAACACGGGAGGGAACGAGCTCGGGGAAGATCGATCTGCCCGACAGTGTTTTCAATGTCAGCGCCAAGAAGGACCTTCTGCATCAGGCTGTCCGGTCATACCTGGCGAACAGGAGACAGGGAACCAGTTCCACCAAGACCAGGTCTGAGGTCAAGGCGAGCGGGAAAAAGCCCTGGAAGCAGAAGGGACTCGGAAGGGCCAGAGCAGGTACGGCCGGGTCCCCGGTCTGGGTAGGCGGTGGCAGGGCGCACGGGCCCCGGCCGCGAGACTATTCCTATTCGCTGCCCAGGAAGGCCAGAAGACTCGCCATCAAGGCGGCGCTTTCGGCCAAGGCAAGAGACGGCGGACTTAAAGTGGTGGAGAGTCTCGGAATCAGTGAGCCGAGGACCAGGCTGGCGGCGGAACTGATGAAGACCCTGGGCATCAGTAACAAGAAGTGTCTGTTCGTGTTGCCGGAAAAGAGGGAAGACATGATGAGGGCGACCGGCAACATCCAGGGAGTCAAGACCACGGTTGCAAAGGATGTCAATGTCTACGACATAATGAACTCTGATGCCATTGTGATTGATAAGGAAGCCGTGGGTATGATTGTGGAGGTGTTAGGAAGGTGAGAGATCCAAGATCGATTATCTTGCGGCCGCTGGTGACGGAGAAAGGCTCGAGGCTGAGAGAGGCAGGCAACAAGTACGTTTTCAGCGTTGTCTCCAGCGCCAACAGGATTGAGATAAAGAAAGCGGTTCAGGAGATATTCCACGTTAAGGTAAAGAGTGTGAAGACAATGGTTGTGCACGGCAAGGTCAAGAGAATGGGTGTGTTCAAGGGCAAGAGGCCGGATTGGAAAAAGGCGATCGTGACGCTTGAGGAAGGCCAGTCAATCGATCTGTTCGAACAGGTGTAAACCATGGCAATAAAAAGATACAAACCAACGACTCCGACACTCAGGTACAGGACCACATCTTCATTTGATGAGATAACAAAGTCCAAACCTGAGAAGAAGCTTGCGTCCCGCCTCCGGCGCACGGGTGGCAGAAACAACAAGGGACGGATCACTATGCGCCACAGGGGAGGCGGCCACAAGCGGCGCTACAGAATTATCGATTTCAAGAGGGACAAGTTCGGCATCCCTGCAAAGGTCGCCAGCATAGAGTATGATCCGAACAGATCTGCAAGGATCGCGCTCTTAAACTACGCCGATGGAGAAAAACGTTATGTACTGTGGGCGGTGGGTGTGGCGGTTGGGGATACCATCGTCGCAGGTTCCGGAAGCGACATACGCGTCGGCAATGCGATGCCGCTGAAGGAGGTTCCCCTTGGAACAGAAGTCCACAATGTGGAGCTGACCCCGGGCAAGGGAGGCCAGATGGCAAGGGGCGCGGGGACATTTGTCCAGGTGGTGGCGAAAGAGGGCAAACATGCTCATCTCAGGTTGCCTTCAGGCGAAGTCAGACGTGCAAGGCTTGAGTGTCTTGCCACCATCGGCCAGGTCGGCAACGTGGAGCATGAAAGCCTGACCTCCGGCAAGGCCGGCAGGACGCGCTGGTTGGGCAGAAGACCGAAGGTACGGGGTGTCGCGATGAACCCGATAGACCACCCCATGGGTGGTGGTGAAGGTAAGAGCTCGGGTGGTCGTCATCCCTGTTCACCCTGGGGATGGCCCACCAAGGGTTATAAGACGAGGAAGGCAAAACCATCTGACAGGCTTATCGTGAGAAGAAGAAAGAAAAGGAAGAAATAGGGAGGGATAATCGAGTATGCCTCGATCTCTTAAGAAGGGTCCTTTTGTACGGCCGAAGTTGCTTGACAAGATCAATGAGCTCAACAGGACGAGGGAAAAGAGAGTGATAAGGACGTGGTCAAGGGCCTCTACGATATCTCCTGAGTTCGTGGGGCACACTCTGGCCGTGCATAATGGCAACAAGTTTATCCCGATCTTTATCACTGAGAACATGGTGGGTCACAAGCTGGGAGAGTTTGCCCCGACGAGGACGTTCAGAGGCCACGGGGGCAAGATGTCAGAGCGGACAACAAAGGTTAAGTGAGGTATAGCGGATGGAAGCAAGAGCTGTCGCGAGATTTGTCGTCATCTCGCCAAGGAAAGCGAAGCTCACGGCTGATCTCATAAAGGGTAAGCCGGTAAGCGAGGCGATAGCAATACTGAGATATACACCGAAGAAAGCAGCGCCGCTCCTTGGGAAGGCTCTTAAGTCAGCCATCGCCAATGCCATAGACAAGGAAGGCACCGGCAAGCTCGATGCGGATGACCTGTATGTGAAGAACGCGATCATCGATCCCGGGCCTATCATGCCGAGATGGCGGCCGCGGGCTTTCGGGAGAGCATCGAGGATAAGGAAGCGGATGAGTCACATAAAAGTGATCGTGTCGACCGAAGTGCCGCCTGAGTTTAAGAAAACGAAGAGATGGCGCAAGGTAGGAAAACCAAAGAAGACCGTCAAACGGGGCAAGAAGTAAGGAGGCGAAAACTTGGGGCAGAAGACTAATCCTGTTGGTTTGAGACTGGGCATAGTAAGAACCTGGGACTCGCGATGGTATGCGAAGAAGGAATACGCTGAGCTGCTTCGCGAGGACATATTCATAAGGAAGTACATAACCAGCAGGCTGCACAGAGCGGGTATCTCCAAGGTTATAATCGATCGTGCCCCCAAGAAGATCACTGTAACCATCCATACCGCCAGGCCCGGCATCGTCATCGGCAGAAAGGGTACGGAGGTGGATCAGCTGAGGGACGAGCTTCAGCACATAACCAAGAAGGAGATTCACGTCAACATCCAGGAAGTCGAAAAGCCGGAGCTCGATGCTCAGCTCGTGGCAGAGCACGTCGCCCACCAGCTTGCGCAGCGAGTATCGCACAGAAGGGCGATGAAGAAAGCACTTGCGTCATCGAGACGGGCCGGGGCCGAGGGCATCAAGATAATGTGTAAGGGCAGGCTGGGCGGATCCGAAATAGCCAGGTGCGAGCACTATATGGAGGGCAGGGTGCCCCTTCACACCCTCAGGGCCGACGTTGATTACGCGAGAGCCACCTCCCATACGACCTTCGGTTGTATTGGGGTCAAGGTGTGGATCTTTCATGGAGAGGTGTTCCCCGAGAAGGAAGACGTAGCTGGAAAGAGTTGAGAGGAGCTAGGGCATGCTAAGTCCCAAGAGGGTTAAATATAGAAAACAGCAGAAGGGCCGAATGAGGGGAACGGCCTGGAAGGGCAGCTCGATCGATTTCGGTGAGTATGCGCTGCAGGCCCTCGAACCGGCCTGGATAACTGCAAAGCAGATCGAGGCTGCAAGAGTGGCCATAACCAGGCACGTCAAGAGAGGTGGAAAGCTCTGGGTGAGGATTTTCCCCGACAAACCGGTGACATTCAAGCCCGCCGAGACCAGGATGGGGAAGGGAAAGGGCAACCCGGAGTACTTTGTTGCGGTGGTGAAGCCCGGAAGAGTCCTCTTCGAGCTCGCCGGGGTGAATGAGGCTCTGGCAAAAGAGTCGATGGCCCTGGCGGCAAGAAAGCTCCCCATCAAGACTAGATTTATGGTTAGGGAAGGTGCGAAGTAATGAAGCCCGAAAAGTACAGAGAACTCACCAGGGAAGAGCTTGAGCGAATGGCACGAGACCTCGGTGAGGAGTTGTTCAACCTGAGGTTCAGGGTATCCACTCAGAAGCTCGACGACCCTCTGAGACTCAGGCATGTAAAGCGAGATCTTGCGAGAATACTGACGATCCTGAGGGAAGATGAGATCGGCAGGACGAGGTTACCAGGCTCCGCGGAAGCCCATACCGGCGGAAGCGTCAAGCCTGGGCGTGAGAAAGAGGAAATGCGAAATGAAGGGGACAGCAAAAAAGACTAGAACGGGTGTTGTAGTCAGCAGCAAGATGCAGAATACCGTGGTTGTCGCGGTTGAAAGGCGTCTGAGACATCCAATCTACGGCAAAGTTGTGAGGAAGACCCCGCATTTCTATGCACACGACGACAAGAACGAGTGCCAGGAAGGTGATGTCGTCAGGATCATGGAAACACGGCCTTTGAGCAAGTTGAAGAGGTGGCGGGTGGTCCAGATAGTGAAGAAAGCGGAATAGAGCGAGGAAGCAATGGTACAGGTAGAGACTATACTAACGATTGCGGACAATTCAGGTGCGAAAACCGCGAGATGTATAAGAGTACTCGGGGGTTCGTTCCGGAGGTACGCGCGTTTAGGCGACATCATCGTCGTCAGCATTAGAGATGCCATTCCCGACAGTGAGATCAAGAAGGGGTCGGTGGCAAAGGCTGTGGTCGTGAGGACCAAGAAGGAATTCAAGAGGCCGGATGGTTCATACATCCGCTTCGATCAGAATGCGGCCGTCCTTATAAATGACGATAAGGAACCGAGAGCGTCGCGTATTTTCGGCCCAGTGGCGAGGGAACTCAGGGACAAGCAGTTCATGAAGATTATATCGCTTGCGCCTGAGGTTGTCTGATGGAGGACACTTAGAAATGCGGGTGGCAAAAGATGACACCGTGGTTGTTATCTCGGGGGATGACAAGGGAAAGACCGGTAAGGTTCTGAAGGTTTTTCCGGGTAAACACCGCGTCATTGTCGAAGGGATCAACTTCATAAAGCGTCATACCAAACCGAAGTCGAGGATGCAGCCCGGGGGGTTGATTGAGAAGGAAGCACCCATTCATGTATCAAATGTGATGGTTCAGTGTCCTCGATGTGGTGAAGGAACGAGACCCAAGCGAACCAGGCTTGTGGAGGGACGCAGGGTGAGAGTCTGCAACAAGTGTAATGAGATCGTCGGCAAGGCATAAGTGAGGATTGGTGCAAAGTGGCTGAGGAGAAAAAGGGCAAGAAAGAAGCAAAAGGCAAAGACGAGCCTGATGCATCGACTCGGGTAGAAAAGGGCTACGTACCCAGGTTGCTCGTCCGGTACAGGGAAGAAATCGTGCCGTCAATGCAGAAACACTTCGGGTACGGGAACCTGTACCAGATACCCAAGATCAAGAAGATCGTCGTGAATATGGGTACAGGCGACGGTGTTAAAGATCAGAAGCTCCAGGATGCAGCACTTGAGGATATGATGACCATAGCGGGGCAGCGTCCCCAGGTTACGAGGGCGAAGAAGTCGGTCGCCAGCTTCAAGTTGCGAAAGGGGATGCCGGTAGGTTGCCGGGTCACGCTCAGAGGCGCCCGGATGTATGAGTTCTTTGACAGGCTCGTCAACGTTGCAATCCCGAGGATCAGGGATTTCAGAGGGCTTTCCTCGGACAGCTTCGATGGGCACGGGAACTATACCTTCGGCATCAAGGAGCAAATTGTTTTTCCCGAGATCGACTATGACAAGGTCGCGAAAGTGCGCGGTATGGATATAACGATTCAAACATCGGCCAGGACCGATGAAGAGGCCTTTGAGTTACTCAAGAGCCTCGGAATGCCTTTCAGATCTGGCTAGCGAAAGAGGGAGGATCGGTGGCAACAAAGGCCAAGATGGAGAAGTGGAGAAATGAACCTAAGTTTAAGGTTCGTAAGATGAACAGGTGTCATCGCTGTGGTCGCCCGAGAGCATTCTTGAGAAAATTCGGAATATGCAGAATCTGTTTCAGGGAGCTTGCACTCATGGGTCAGATCCCCGGCGTTGTCAAGGCAAGCTGGTAAGTCATTCGAGATGAGGAGCGTGTTTGATGGGAATCTCTGATCCGATAGCAGATATGCTGACGGTGATAAGAAACGGCTGCAGGGCCGGTCACAAGAGAGTGGAGGTACCGGCCTCCCGCCGCAAGAGGGAGATTCTGCGGGTTCTTCTGGAAGAAAAGTACATAAGTAACTACAAGTATATCGAAGACAGAAAACAGGGGAGACTGCGCATCTACCTCAAGTACACGGATGAAGAACAGAGTGTGATCGGCGGATTGGAACGTGTGTCCACTCCCGGCCTGCGAACATACGCAGGTGCCAAGAGGCTTCCGCGCGTGCAGGGCGGGCTGGGTGTAGCGATAATCACTACCTCCCAGGGTATCATGACGGGTAAGGAAGCACGGAGGAAAGGTATCGGCGGTGAGGTGATATGCCGCGTCTGGTAAGTGAGGCCAAGATATGTCGAGGATAGGAAAACAACCGATAACCATTCCCACGGGGGTGGAGGTCAAGGTTCAGGGGAATCTTGTCAGGGTGAAAGGCCCTAAGGGCAGCCTTGAGCGTACGGCTCATCCGGCGATGAAGCTGGTTACCGAAAACGATACTCTCAGGGTAGAGCGTCCGACCGACCAGGGTTTCCACAGAGCTCTCCACGGGACCACGAGGATGCTGATTGCGAACATGATCCGCGGTGTAACCGAGGGCTTCTCGAAAGATCTGGAAATACAGGGTATAGGCTATAAAGCGGAGGTACAGGGACAGAAACTGACCCTGATACTCTCCATGTCACACCCGGTGATCTATGAGGTCCGGGAAGGTATCAAAGTCGAGGTACCGATTCCGACCAAGATCGTCGTCAGCGGCATCGATAAGGAACTCGTCGGTCAGGTGGCCGCCGAGATCCGGAGGATAGACCCGCCCGAACCTTACAAGGGCAAGGGCATAAGGTATGTCGGTGAATATGTGAAACGGAAAGCTGGGAAAACGGGGGCAGCGCAAGCATAACGGAGTAATCTTCATGACGGGAAAAAGACTTGGCGGAAGAGAGCGAAGACATCTCAGGATAAGAAAGAAGGTCAGGGGTGATTCACAACGCCCCAGACTGGCGGTGTTCAGAAGCAACAAGCATGTATATGCCCAGATCGTCGATGATGTTGCCGGCAAGACGGTTGTCGGCGTGTGTGGATCGTCCAAGACCATAGCCGAGAAGGTGAAGGGTGATAAGGAGAGGTTTGCGGAGAGCCGGGCCGTGGGCGATGAGATCGCAAGAATGGCACTTGAGAAGGGAATCGCACAAATCGTATTTGACAGAGCCGGTTACCTCTACCACGGACGGGTTAAGGCCCTTGCCGAGGCTGTGAGAAAAGCCGGTCTCAAGTTCTAAGGCCGGAAGGGGGTTGTACTTTGCCAGAAGAGGTTAGCGACAAGGCTGGAGGGGCTGAAGAGCCGAAAGCGGCCGCAGAAGAAAAGAAGCCTGCCGAGCAGCCAGTAAAGCCGGCAGCGAAGCAGAAGTCCAAACCAGCGGCGAAGCTAGAGCCCCGGCCGGCAGCGACGCAGGGGTCCAGGCCGGCAGCGACACAGGGGTCCGCACCAGCGAGTCGTCAGGGCGCGAGACCGCTCGGTGGGCAGAGACCTGGTTTCGGCAGGGGCAGATCCGGAGGGCCGAGGGGACGAGATACCCGGGGAAGTGATGAGCCCGAGATGATAGAGCGCGTGATCCACATCAACCGTGTTGCAAAGGTTGTCAAGGGTGGCAGGCGCTTCAGTTTCAATGCGATAGTTGCGGTCGGCGACGGCAAGGGTAAGGTCGGCGTTGGACTCGGTAAAGCCAATGAGGTTGCTGACTCAATCAGAAAAGGGAGCGAGGCCGCCAGGAAGAGTATGGTGAGCATCCCTCTTCTGGGTACAACAATCCCGCATCAGATAATCGGCAGAAGCGGTGCCGGTAGAGTACTTCTAAAGCCCGCTTCTCCCGGAACCGGTGTTATCGCCGGTGGGCCTGTCAGAGGCGTGGTCGAACCTGCGGGAATCAAAGATATTCTGACCAAGTGTCTGGGTTCAGCGAACCCTCACAATGTCGTCAAGGCAACGATGGACGGACTCGCGAGACTCAGACGGGCGTCAGACGTTGCGAAGTTACGGGGCATGACAGTGCCCGAGGTTCTCGGATTCACGGAGAGTGAGCAAAGTGGCGAGACTGAGAATTAAGCAGATTCGAAGCGGCATCGGCAGATTGGGCGACCACAAGAGGGTGCTTAGAGCGTTGGGGCTCAAGCATCCAGGCAGTGTGGTTGAGCATGGAGATGGTCCCACCATCATCGGGATGATTGAAAAGGTAAAGCATCTTATCAGCGTCGAGGTCATAGAGGAGGAGAAGGCACCAAGTGAAACTGAATGAGTTGGCACCGGCTCCCGGGGCGGTTAAGAAGAGAAAACGTGTCGGGCGTGGTTCGGGCAGCGGTCACGGCAAACGATCCTGCCGCGGCGACAAGGGCCAGAGAGCCAGGAGCAAGGTACACAGATGGTTCGAGGGAGGGCAGATGCCCCTTCAGAGGCGGCTGCCCAAACGCGGATTCAAACCTCTCAACCGGAAGGAATATGAAATCGTCAGCCTCAAGGCCATCGGCGAGAGATTCGGTGAAGGCGATGAGGTGAATCCGGAAGCCCTTATGGCCAAGAACCTGGTCAAGAAGTCGGATGCAAAGATAAAGATCCTTGCCTCGGAGGGCCTGAGTTTCGGCGTGAAGATTACGGCCCATGCGATATCGGCAAAGGCAAGGGAGATGGTGGAAAAGTCCGGAGGAACGGTCAACCTGATAGAGAGGAAATAGAGCGTGCTTGGCAAAATCCATGACATCTTCAAGATACCGGAGCTTAGGAGAAAGATTCTCTTTACTGTAGCCCTTCTTATTGTCTTCAGAATAGGGGCGTATGTTCCGGTTCCCGGCATTGACAGTGCTGCGCTCGGAGAAGCGCTTTCCAGAACGAAGGGGACGCTTCTTGGCCTGTACGATATGTTTGCGGGCGGCGCGTTCTCAAGGGCGACCATCTTTGCGCTGGGCATAATGCCGTATATCTCTGCGTCGATTATTATGCAGCTCTTGACGGCTGTTATTCCATATTTCGAGAAGCTACAGAAAGAAGGAGATGAAGGCAGAAAGAAGATCACGCAGTTCACGCGCTATGGAACGGTCGTGCTTGCGATGGTCCAGGCGTACGGGATCTCGCTCTTTCTTGAGAATATGCCGGTCGCCAGTTCAACGCCGATCGTTCCGCAGGGGGGCATGCCGTTCAGACTTCTGACAATGGTCACGCTGACGTCCGGCACGGTGTTCCTGATGTGGCTTGGCGAGCAGATCTCCGATAAGGGCATCGGCAATGGTATATCCCTGATCATTTTCACAGGCATCATCGCCAGGTACCCGAATGACTTTGTGCGGACTTTCGAGTCTCTCCGGGTCGGATCGCTCAAGCTCTTCACGTTGATCTTCCTGATGGCGCTCATGGTGATGATCATCGCAGGTGTTATCGTCATGACCCAGGCGATGAGAAAGATACCGGTGCAATATGCTAAACGGGTCATCGGGAGACGGATATACGGGGGGCAGAGTACCCATATACCCCTGCGGGTCAACACCGCAGGCGTGATCCCCATCATATTTGCCCAGTCCATCCTGATGTTTCCATCAAGTATCGCCACTTTCTTCGGTAAGGTAGGCTTTATGGAGACGTTTTCCCAGTGGATGAGCCCGGGTACGGCGATCTATAACATTCTCTATGGGATAATCA
The DNA here is from genome assembly GCA_043810925.1 of Candidatus Eiseniibacteriota bacterium. Lineage (GTDB taxonomy): Bacteria > Arandabacterota > Arandabacteria > Arandabacterales > Arandabacteraceae > Arandabacterum. The sequence goes on along the minus strand of JBDRNT010000017.1, from coordinate 11,429 downwards.
TCGTGTTCTTCGCCTATTTCTATACGGCAATTGTGTTCAACCCGCAGGATCTGGCGGATAACATGCAAAAGTATGGCGGCTTCATTCCGGGTATCCGGCCGGGCAGGAAGACTGCGGAGTACATAGATCGGGTTCTTACCAGGGTCACTCTCCCCGGCGCGATATTCCTGGCCTTTATCGCCATCCTGCCGTCGATATTTATCTATAAATTCCAGGCGCCCTTCTACTTTGGTGGAACCGGGCTCCTGATCGTTGTGGGTGTAGCACTTGATACGCTGCAGCAGATTGAATCACACCTTATCATGAGACACTACGAAGGCTTCCTGAAGAAGGGTAAGCTTCGTGGTAGGGGGAGATAAGCAGATGAGACTGGTGTTTCTCGGGCCCCCCGGCTCCGGCAAGGGGACGCAGGCCACCATGGTCGGCGAGAAACTGGGTGTGCCGCAGATATCAACAGGGGACATACTGCGGGAAGCGGTAGCACTCAAGACCGATCTGGGTGAGAAAGCCAAGTCATACCTGGACAGCGGCAGGCTTGTCCCGGACGATATCGTGCTTTCCCTTGTCGATAAGAGAGTCGGTGAGGCGGATTGCGCGAGTGGTTTCGTGCTGGATGGTTTCCCGAGGACGCTCGCGCAGGCGCTCGGGATTGAAGAAATACTCGGCAAGCGTGGTCTGGCGATTGATGCTGTTGTCTTTATTGATGTTGACGACGAGGTCGTGCTGGGACGGCTGTCCCGGAGACGGATCTGCCCCCAGTGCAAGGCCCTGTACAACCTTGGGGCCGACCCTCCGCGTGAGAATGAGAAATGCGACAGGTGTGGTGTAGATCTGATCTTAAGGAGCGACGATAGAGACGATACGGTTCGGACAAGATTAGGTGTCTATCGCAACGATACGCTGCCTCTGGTGGAGTACTATGAATCCAGGGGTCTGCTGAGAAAAGTGGATGGCAGCGCTGAGATCCAGGACGTATTTTCGGCCGTGATGCAGGAAGTCACGAAGGTGGGGAAGAACTGATCCCCGGGGGAGCGGTGAAGACGAAAGACTGGAAGACGGTCAAGACAGGGGAAGAGATCGAGCTCATGAGACACAGCTCGAGGCTGGTTGCCAGAACGCTTGACGTTCTTGGATCGATGGCCAAGCCGGGTGTCAAGACGGGAGAGCTCGACCGGGCGGCTGAAGACTTCATCAGGTCGGAGGGTGGTGTGCCGTCTTTCAAGGGATACAGGGGTTTCCCGGCGAGCATTTGTGCTTCGGTAAACTCCGAGGTCGTTCACGGAATCCCCGGTAGCAGGGTGTTGGTGGATGGGGACCTGCTGAGCATAGACGTCGGAGTGTTGAAGGAAGGATACCATGGTGACGGTGCGGCCACTTTCCCGGTGGGATCGGCAAGTGACGACGCCATACGGTTGCTGGATACGACACAAGAGGCCCTGGTCGCGGGTATAGACCAGGCCAGGGACGGGAATCGGATCCGTGATATCTCGCGAGCTGTTCAGGAGGTTGTTGAGGATGCGGGCTACTCGGTGGTGAGAGATCTCGCCGGGCACGGTATCGGACGGCAGATGCACGAGGATCCGCATATTCCCAATTTTGTGACACCGGGTCGCAGTCCGGTGCTTGTAAGTGGCATGACACTCGCGATCGAACCTATGGTGAACATAGGGACGAGCGAGATCAAACTCAGGGGAGACGGATGGACCTGGGTGACGAAGGATGAAGCACTGTCGGCGCATTTCGAGCATACGGTCGCCGTAGGGGAGACCGGAGCCGAGATCCTTACAAAGGTCTGAGGGATATGGCAAAAGAAGAGAATATACAGGTTGAAGGTACCGTTGTGGAAGCACTCCCAAATGCCATGTTCAGAGTTGAGCTTGAGAGTGGGCATAAGGTGCTCGCACATGTGTCCGGCAAGATGAGGATGCACTTTATAAAGATACTGCCCGGAGACAAGGTCACGGTCGAGCTTTCGCCCTATGACCTCAACCGTGGCCGTATAGTCTATAGATATAAATAGGGTCACGAGGAGAATGAGATGAAGGTGAGGGCATCGGTAAAGAAGATCTGTGATAAATGCAAGATCGTCAAACGCAAGGGTATCGTCTACGTTATATGCAAGAACCCGAGGCATAAACAGAAGCAGGGATAGGAGGTGCGAGGAGAGTGCCAAGAATTGCAGGAGTAGATCTTCCGGCGGATAAGAAGATTGAGATCGCACTTACATACATCTTCGGTATCGGCAGAACGACTGCGAAGGAAATCCTGGACAAGACCGGGGTCGATCCGACCGTAAGGACCAAGAATCTCAGTGAGGAAGACACCGCAAAACTGCGAGGAGTCATTGAGAGCGATGTCAAGGTTGAGGGAGCGCTGAGATCTGAGGTTTCCACCAATGTCAAGCGGCTGATGGATATAGGATGCTACCGCGGCCTCCGCCACAGAAGGGGGCTCCCAGTAAGGGGTCAACGCACGCACACCAACGCGAGGACGCGGAAAGGGCCCAAGAAGGGCGTAATGACCAGGAAGAAGAAAGACGTCAGGCCATAGCGGGATGGAGGTATGAAATTTGGCGAAGCCGAAGGCTAAAAGAACCAAGCGCAAAGACAGACGGATCGACGAGAACGGGGTTGCCCATATACAGGCTACATTCAACAACACGATTATCACCATAACGGATTCCAAGGGTGGCGTTGTGGCCTGGTCCAGTGCAGGGAGAGTTGGCTTCAAGGGCTCAAGAAAGAGCACGCCCTTTGCAGCTTCACTTGCCGGCGATGCCTGTGCGAAAGAGGCCCTGGGTTTTGGTGTTAAGAAAGTCGAAGTCAGGGTAAAGGGCCCGGGTCCGGCGCGAGAGGCGGCAATAAGATCACTTCAGGCTGCAGGGCTGGACATCACCGCCATACGTGATGTCACCCCCATACCGCATAACGGGTGCCGGCCGCCCAAGAGACGAAGGGTATAAAAGGGAGGGGCTTGATGGCGAGACACACTGGTGCAAAGTGCAGGCTTTGTCGCAGGGAGGTAACGAAGTTGTTCCTCAAGGGCGACCGCTGTATGTCTACTAAGTGCGGGGTCGAGAGGAGACAGTACCCTCCAGGCGAGCACGGCCAGCGCATGAGGAGACGGACGACAGAATACGGTCTGCAGCTGAGAGAAAAGCAGAAGGTCAAGAGAATCTACGGGGTGCTGGAGAAGCAGTTCCGCCGGTACTTCGATAGGGCCTCGCGGCAGAAGGGTGTGACCGGAGAGAATCTTCTCAGGCTGCTCGAGCTCCGGCTCGACAGCATCGTTCAGCGTGCAGGCTTCGCGGCATCGCGGAATACCGCGAGGCAGTTGATATGTCACAGGCACTTCACTGTAAACGGGAGAATTGTGAACATCCCGTCTTACTCGGTCAGAGTTGGAGATGTTGTTGCCGCAAGAGATTCCGTAAAAGATGCTGTCAAGGCAAGCCTTGAGAGGCGTGGAGGGGACTCCGTGCCGTGGCTGCAGGTTTCCCCGGAGCAGCTGTCGGTGACGTTACTCGAGGCTCCGACTCGCGAAAGCATAGCCATTCCCATTCAGGAGCAGCTTATTGTGGAGCTGTACTCCAAGTGATGGGTGTCGGATTGGTCCCTAAGGACGAGGTGGCTGTAATATGAAATTCAAGAGCTTACAGATGCCAAAGACAGTTGAAGTCGATTCTGCATCTGCCACGGATACATACGGGTACTTTATCGTTGAGCCTCTTGAGCGAGGTTTTGGAACTACGCTCGGGAATGCCCTGAGACGGATCATGCTTTCATCGATCCAGGGTGCGGCGATCACGAGCGTCAAGATAGACGGCGCCCTGCACGAGTTCTCCACACTGCCCTATATTCGGGAAGATGTTGCTGAGATCATCATTAACCTCAAGAAACTGATATTCGCATTTGAGGCTGATGAGCCCAGAACCATGACCCTTGAAGCCGAGGGGGCGGGGGCTGTGACTGCGGAAGGTTTCACTGGGGAACCCGGAGTCGAGATCCTCAATCCGGATGTTCAGATTGCCACTCTTGATAAGGGAGGCAAGCTGAGAGTCGAGATAACTGTGGACTCGGGCCGCGGTTTTGTCCTTTCCGAATCACAGAGCGAGGGCGACAAGCCTATCGGTGTGGTTCCACTGGACTCGAATTTCTCTCCGGTGAAGCGTATGAACTTCCGTGTCGAGAACACGCGAGTAGGCCAGCGTACAGACTATGACAAGTTAGTAATTGAGGTCTTCACCGACGGTAGCGTTTCACCGCAGGATGCTGTCAGCTATGCGGCCAGCATTATCAAGAGCCATCTCCAACTCTTCATAACGAAGGAGGAGGAACCGGCCCAGGAAGAGGTCGAAGAGATCGATGATGAGTGGATAAGGATACACGATCTTCTCGAGAGGAGCGTCGACGAGCTGGAGCTCTCCGTGCGCTCGAGCAATTGTCTGAGGAACGCGAACATAAAGACAATCGCCGATCTGGTGAAAAAGACGGAATCGGACATGCTGAAGTTCAGGAATTTCGGACGGAAGTCGCTCAAGGAGATATCAGACATCCTGACGAGCATGGGCCTCCACTTCGGACTGGAAGTCGACTACTACCTGGATGAGAGAAAAGCGGACGCCGCAGCGAAACTCAAAGCGCAATACAGTTAGGCTATTTCGAGGGAAGGATTCAAGATGCGTCACAGACAGAAGGGCAGGAAGCTTGGGCGTACAAAGAGCCACCGGGAGCTCATGCTTCGTAATATGGTAGCGTCGCTGTTCGAAAATGAGAGCATAAGGACGACCGAAGCGCGGGCGAAAGAGGCGAGAAAGCTGGCGGAGAAGATCCTCACATGGGGAAAGAAGGGCGATCTCCACTCAAGAAGACTTGCGCTTCGTCATGTACCCAGCGCGGCCGTGGTAAAGAAGGTGTTTGACACGATTGCCCCCAGGCTCCAGGGCAGAGACGGCGGCTACACGCGGATCATCAAGCTCGGTCAGCGGCGGGGCGATGCAGCCTCCATGGTTATCCTCGAGCTGACCGAGAAGGGTAAGGAAGTCGAGGACGAGAAGGCCGCGCGGAAGGCAAAGAAAGACGCCAAGAAGGAAGCCAAGAAAAAATCCGAGGAAAAGGACAAAGCGATGGAGGGGAAATAGGCACAAGGAGGAACCCATCATGTAATTCGGCAGCCTGAGGTTTTAACCAGGCTGCGTTTTTCTATGGTCGCGGTTTAGGGGAGTGCCTGATGATCGATCCCGGAGTAGTTGAAATCCTCAAGGGCATTGTCGGCCCCGAGAATGTCCTTACAGAGCAGGAATCGCTTGTTTGCTACTCTTTCGATGCCACGCGCTATACGTCATTGCCCCACGCGGTGGTCAAGCCAAGATCATCCGAAGAGGTTGCCGGAGTTGTTACACTTGCCTATGAGGAGACGATACCGGTTACACCACGAGGCGCCGGAACAGGCCTATCGGGTGGATCGGTTCCGATCCAGGGCGGGATCGTTGTTTCCATGGAGAGAATGAACTCGCCGGCCGTCATCCATAAGGAAGACCTCTACGCAATTGTTGAAGCCGGCGTCGTGACTGAGCATTTCCGGCGTGACGTTGAAGCCAAGAGACTCTTCTACCCGCCGGACCCGGCAAGTCAAGCGGCGTGTACGATCGGGGGAAATATCGGGGAATGCGCAGGGGGCCTCAGGGGGCTTAAGTACGGGACAACCAAGAACTATGTGCTCGGTCTGGAAATCGTAACCCCGGAGGGAAAACTGCTGAGGACTGGTGCCAGGACGGTTAAGAGCGTGGCAGGTTATGACGTGACCCGGCTGATGGTCGGATCGGAAGGGACGCTCGGTATCGTGACCTCGGCCGTCCTGAGGCTGCTACCCCTTCCGCGGGCAAGACGGATGATTGCTGGAAGGTTTGAAGATATCACAAGCGCCGCAGAAGCCGTGGCCGAGATCACAGCGAACGGTCTCGTTCCCTCGATTCTTGAGATAATGGACCACAAGACGGTGGAGGCCGTGGGAGCATTTCTCAAGGAGAGCCTTGGTGACGGAGTTCTGCTCCTGGCGGAGTTCGACGGCGCGAAATCCCTGTGTGAAGAAGAAGCATCCAGGGCTATAGAAATACTCAATGCCCGGCAAGGTGGCGCTATCGAGGATGACGTGAAGGGCAAGAAGAGCGCAAAACTGTGGGAAGCGAGGCGTGCCGCGCTGCCCGCACTGACGCGCCTCTGTACGAGCGTGATCCTTGAGGACGTGACGGTGCCGCGGAGCATGCTGCCCGACATGGTCAACAAGATAGCGAGGATTGCCGACAAGTACGACGTTGGGGTTGCAGTCTTCGGTCATGCTGGTGATGGCAATATCCACCCGACTTTTCTTACAGACCGCAGGGACCCGGGTGAGCTTAAGCGGGTGGAGGCAGCCATAGCCGAGATGATGGGCGCCTCAATAGATCTTGGGGGGACGATCTCGGGTGAGCATGGCATCGGTGTGGACAAGATGCCGTTTCTCAAGTTGGAGGTCGGGGAAGCCGGCTATGAGATTATGAAGAGACTGAAGGGTTCGCTCGATCCCGGTAGCATCATGAATCCGGGGAAGATGTTCTATGACAACTGATTCCAGCCAGTTAGATCTCTTTGGAACAACGGCTGATGGGGCCAGGTACAACACGGTCGAAACCGTAGCCCCCGAAATAGAGAGATGTCTCAAGTGCGGTCTCTGCCGTTCGGTCTGCCCGGTGTTTGCGGAGGTTGTGGATGAGTCAGGGTGTGCGCGGGGCAAGATTGCGCTGGTTGAAGCACTCGTTGCGGGTGATCTTCAGCTCAGCCGCACCTTCAGCGATCGGTTGTCGAAGTGCCTGAACTGCAAGTCGTGTATGGAGGCGTGTCCCAGCGGAATCAAGGTTGACGAGCTTATACTTGCAGCGAGGGCGGAGATATTCAATCGGGGACGGTTCCCGTTACTCAAGAAACTCGTGTTCAGGCACCTGCTCAAGAGGGGTAAACTCCTTCCGCCCGTGAGTAAGGCACTGGCATTTGTTGAAAGAAAGATACTCCGATGCCTTCCGCAATCAAGCCCGTATCGCATACTCCTGCCCATGGTCAAGGTCGACAGGAACAGGGTCCTACCGATCTTTGCCGAACGCACACTGATGGATGAATACGGTGAGATCGTAAGTCCCAAGGGCAAGCCGCGAATGCGTGTAGGTTTCTTCGTGGGGTGCGCGACCAACCTGATTTACACCAATGTGGGAAAGGCCGTCCTGAGGATACTTGGTGGTGAGGGGATAGAGGTGGTGCTCCCCAAAAACCAGGGCTGCTGCGGTGTGCCGGTTTACACCGCTGGTGACCGGCATACTGCGAGGGAGCTTGCTCTTAACAATATAAAAGCGTTCGAGCCCTATACGCTGGATGGGATTGTGATAGCGTGTGCATCAGGCGGGGTGGCACTGAAGAGTGATTACGAGAAGATCCTCGGTTTCAAGAAGAACCCGTTTGGAGTCAGGATCTATGACATCTGTGAGTTCCTTGCGGAACATGTCACGACCAGGTGCGATAACGAACGCCACAGCACAGTGAATGTCACCTATCACGATCCGTGTCACCTTAGCCGGGGTCAGGAGATAACCGATGCACCGCGCAAACTGCTTCAGATGATCCCGTATGTTAATCTGATCGAGATGGAGGAAGCGGATCGCTGCTGTGGCGGCAGCGGTATGTTCAGTTTTACTCATCCTGATATCTCAAAGGAGATCGGCAGAAGGAAAGCGAGTTACGTCGCGGCGACAGCCGCGGACATTGTTGCGACATCATGCCCGAGCTGTATCATGCAGCTCGAGGATGTGCTGACGCGAAGCGGGCTCCCCCAGAAGGTAATGCACGTCGTCGAACTCCTCGCCCCGTGTTATCCACCCCTGTAGCGTCGGGTCTCTCTCCTCGCGATCAGGCTCGCTTGAAGGCACTTCCCGGGCGGCCCGGCGGCTGACAGTTGCGAGGATTTCCCCACTTGTCGGTTAGGGGCTTTGTGAGTAGAGTTCGGTGCCGAGGTGGCGGGTTCGCTCTGAAGCGAAGCGGCAAGAAGAAGGCAGCGAAGGAGGCTACCCTCGCTGCCTCGGTCTTTATATGCCCATGTTGCGTCGGGTCGCTGTGGCCGCTGGATCGGGCCTTAGCGCCGGGCGAATCACCGGCAGGCTTCTACCCACCGTCCATGGAAAAACCCCTGACCATCCTCGCATAAGCAGTAGTGGCTTCTGAAGAAACCCTTCACATCGAGATCTTCATTGACCCAGCGGCCTTCGAAGTAGCCGTCAGGGCCGGTCTCGACGCGAAGTGGAGTCCAGGTTCCTCTGAGTAAGGCCTCGAAGGCGCCGGATCTGCCTATCAGTTTGCCGAAAAGAACCCTGCGGCCGTCTCGAATCGTGAACTTTCCTCGTACATGGCCAGTGAGTCCGCCCTTATCGCCGATCCAAACGCCTTTGAAGTGACCCGAGGTGTCTGTCTCTGCGATCCATTCTCCTTCCAGGAAGCCTCGGGGACAATGGGAAGGCGTAGTCTCGGTGGCAACGACGGAGACCTTGTTACAGTCATTGTAGATCACAAACTCCCTGTAGTCTTCAAGGTCCTCAAGCGGTATCCTCGCGGTGTACAGGGGAGTTCTGATTGTAACTGCGGCCTCTGTGTCTGCAGTCGTGGCCCTGGGTATGTGTCTGATGTGGAAGACAATGCCGCCGAGATGCGGTTGTGTGTAAGATACCCACTGAACCTCTCGCGGGCCGGGTCGCGGTCTCACGATATAGTCACCGTGGTCGAACCGGATGAGCCGTCTTACGGTCACCACTCCGCCATCCACCGTCAGCGAGCCCGACCAGTCTGTGACCGGGCAATCCTCGCCCACGCTCACGGTGCTATCCCGTCTCCCGAGATTTCCCCAGACGATCCTCAAAGAGTAGTGCTTCGCGCGTTCGTTTCTCGTGGTGTTCCTGACTTCCGGATGATCTTCCATATCATCATCAAACGGCTGGTCATCCGGATAACCTGAAACCAGATCGAGATCTCCGAATCCGGGGGCCTCATCGTTAAGTGTGTAGCCCCCGTATTCACCAAGATCGGGTGTCTGGTCGATGTAGCTGCTGTCAGGCCTGAGCATCTCACACCCTGCCAGCAGGCCGACCGTAAGAGCGACCACGAGGAAGTGGATCGGTCTCATTCACGTCACCTCCAGTTGTTGAGTTGTGGGATCGAAACCAAAGCCTTTCTCTATCTACTTCGACACTTGGGGGTTTAACCATGTGCGGTAAAACGGAGTGGATATAGCAAAGGGCAGGTCCGTAAGGAAGTAGGGCATTAAGGTGTGGAAGCAGAGCTGCGAGTTCCTCGCCCGTCACGCTCCTTAGGACCCGCCCGCAATTAAGATAACAATACCCCAATAAGAGCGCAAGCTAAAAATACAACAAATATTACACTTATGAAAAAAAGGTGAGCTGCGGTCGATACGCACCCGTGGCCGGCGTGGCCAAGCTTGACTCTTGCGGTTCCTCATGGTAGATTCCATGCTGAGCTTCGGGTGAAGCTCAGGGTAAGGGCGCACCAGCGTGCGCAACCCCTGGTACGGTTTCTCTTTGAGAACGAGGTTTACCTTGCGTATTGGTATGTGCTTCTATCAGCACCTTCCGAGGAGGTCATAATGGCTGAAACTTTGCAAGTGCGATTGACACTCGATGAGATGCCCCGTCAGTGGTATAACATCATACCTGACCTGCCGGAGCCTCTCCCGCCTCCGATTGGTGATGAGCAGCTCCAGTCCCTGCCCAACCTGATGATCCACAAGTGTCTTGAACAGGAGATGTCACAGGAGAGCTGGATTGATATTCCGCAGGGGATACTTGATCTTTATGCGAGGGCGGGTCGGCCCAGACCCCTCTTCCGCGCAAAGGCGCTTGAGCAGGCGCTTGGGACTCCCGCCAGAATGTACTATAAGAGTGAGTTCTACAGTCCTACCGGAAGCCATAAGGTGAACACCGCGCTGGCTCAGGCTTACTATGCGAAGGAGCAGGGTATCGAGAGGCTCACGACCGAGACGGGTGCCGGCCAGTGGGGGACAGCGCTCTCTTACGCCTGCTCGATGGTCGGTCTTAAGTGCACGGTCTACTGGGTACGTGCGGTATACCGGTGGAAGAAGTCACGGCGCAACTTCATGAATCTCTTCGGGGCGGAGGTCTTTGCCTCGCCAAGTCCCAACACGAAGATCGGCAAGGGACTATATGATAAAGACAACGACCATCCCGGCTCGCTGAGTATCGCCATATCCGAAGGTCTCGAAGCAGCGGCGGATCCCAAGGCGGCCTATGGACTCGGTTCGGTCTTGAATCACGTTTTGATACATCAGAGCATAATAGGTCTGGAAACTCAGAAGCAATTTGAGAAGGTCGGCGAGTATCCGGATCTGGTTATCTCATGTCTCGGTGGAGGAAGCAACTTCGGTGGATTCGCGCTTCCCTTTGTTGGTGATGTTCTAACAAAGGGCAAGAAGATCAAGTTTATCGCGGCTCAGAGTATGGCGGCTCCCAATCTTCAGGGCGAGTACAAGTACGATTACGCAGATCACGGGGAGTTGACTCCACAGCTTAAGATGTATACGCTTGGACATCAGACGGATTTCCCGCCTATAATGGGAGACGGGCTCCGGTATCACGGCTGCTCCCCGATCCTGAGCCTCCTGAGGAAGACCGGGCACATCGACACGGTTGCCTATCCGCAGGATGAGAAGTATGTCTTCGAGATGGCTGAGAAATTCTGTCGCGCCGAGGGCTTCCTGCCTGCACCAGAGTCTGCCTACAGTATCGCATGTGCGATAGACGAGGCCCTGAAGTGCAAGAAGACAGGAGAGAAGAAGGTCATAGCGTTCAACATAAGCGGCCACGGTTTCATGGACATGATCGGCTATGATGAGGTCCTTCATCTCTCAGAGCGAAGTCCGCTCAAGGAGGCGACGCGGTAGCCAACACGATGTCGCACTAGCTGTTTTCATTGACTTTCTGCGTCAATTGTGGTATCGTGCGCAAGTCTTGCGTGTTCTGTAACTAGAAGGCGCACGAGTGCGAACCATGCTTTGATTAGGCGCCAGCCTGATAAAAGCGGGGAACGGCCGCCGCCGGCTGACCACTGGCGACGGCCCTATTCTATGTGTAGCGTCCGGTCCCTGCGCGAGATGACCGCCCGGTGTAACTGCGAGCCTCCAAAGGAGTCCACGTCATCGCGGGCGAAGCGCGGCGATCTCATTCAGAAGCGCACCCTTGACAGTGTTCGCATCATCCACTATCATTCATTTACGTGCGCAGGAGGCCCAGAGTGCCCCGGCACCGGGCGACCACGGACGGTTGCCCTTAAACCAGACGCTTGGCAGTGCGGTTCATATAGACTGGTTCCTCGGTAGCTCAATGG
>JBDRNT010000016.1:0-3014 GCA_043810925.1 Candidatus Eiseniibacteriota bacterium | reverse complement strand
GAATCTCAGGGCAAGGTCGCATCGTTCGATACAGCCACCGCCGAAGGGCTTCATGGCAAGCACCCCGATGTCCTTATCAAGAGCCATGGGGATCACCTCTTCGCCCGCCTCGGGTTCGACAAAGTTATAGAGCACCTGGATGGTCTCGAACTTCCCGGACTCGACGGCCTTCCCGGCAATCGCAAGATTGTGGGTCGTAAACCCGATGTGACGCAGCTTCCCCTCGGCCTTGAGCTTACCTAAGGCCTCGAGCGCACCACCCGGACTTAGAACCTTTGCGTAATCATCTTCCGTATTCACGCAATGAACCTGGTAAAGATCGATCGATTCTCTACCCAGGTTCGTAAGGCTTAAGCTGAAGTCCTCCAGCATCCCATCACCGTCACGCTTCGGGGACTTCGAAGCCAGAATAGCCTTGGCCCCGAGAGACTCAAGGGCTCGACCGATCTTCTTCTCGCTGTCACCATAGCCTCTGGCCGTATCTATGAAGTTGACTCCCAGGCTGAGAGCCTCTGCGATGGCCGCTCCGGCCTCATCCATACCCACCCGCATGATGGGGATGCCCCCAAATCCCAGGAGCGAGACCTCCATGCCGGTCCTGCCCAGTCGTCTGGTCTCGAGCATCTTTCCTCCTCGGTACACAGTCAATATAGGGCATCGGCGGCGCCTTCGGAAAGGAAAATCACCTGCCCGGCCAGCAGTTGATGGACAGCGCTCAGAGCAAGTCCCCTCGAGCGCCGCCCGGAGACGGCGTGACGCTTCGCTTCAGCCGCGGCAGCAGATTGCCGATACTTATTAGTAGCCTGCCCGCAAGGTTGGCGGGTAAGGTAAGCAACACGGCGGGAAGCCATACGGTTTGTTGTCACCCAGCAAAGAGGCCGGAGGTATGGAATGACAGTCAGAGATGGTCGGTCGGCAACGTTGGACCCGCACGCCTCACCGGAAGGCATACCGGAGCAGTTTCCCGAGACAGCGGCATCGTCCGGGACCGAATGGGAGACAGAAGCTCAGACAGACTTCGAACGCCGGAACCGGGAGAATGAAACACCTGCCCAACGAAGCGGCTCAACCAACCATGGCCCCTGGCATCCCGGGGCGCACTTCAGGCGGGCCCTCAACAAAGTCAACCGGGAACTCTGGCTGGTTCTCTCAATGCTGGGTCTGGCCTTCGCGCTTAACTACCTGGTCACCGGCCATCGCATGCTCCTGGGCTTCTATACCTTCCCCACCCTGTTCGCAGCCTATTTCTATGGCAGGAAGCATGCGACGTTGACCGCAGTCGCGAGCGTCTTTCTGGTGGGGCTCCTTGCCAGGATCAATCCCGCCGTACTCTCGGGAGGTCAGGAGACCGCTTTCCTCCGCGACCGGTGGCATGACATTGCGGCCTGGGGAGGCGTTCTCGTCGTGACGGCGTACGCCATGGGGAGCCTGCATGAGCACCACAAGGCGCGGATCCAGGAGCTGATGCAGACCTATCGCGGCCTGCTGGTCATCCTGCGCCACTTCGTATCCAAGGACAAGTACACCGAGAACCATTCTTACCGGGTTTCGGTTTATGCGGCCAAGATCGCGACCTATATGGGGCTCGGTGACGACAGGATCGAGGACGTCAGGGCGGCCTCACTTATTCACGATATCGGAAAACTCAAGACCAGCCGTGCTCTGCTTTATAAGGCTTCGCGCCTTGCAAGCAAGGAGTTCGAAGAGGTCCGGAAACACGTGGACCGTGGCGCTTCGATGCTGGAACCTGTCGGGGGTCCGCTTCACCGGATCATCCCCATTATTCTCGCACACCATGACAAGTTCGACGGCAGTGGCTATCACGAGACCAGCGGGAATGACATACCGCTTGAGGCCCGTATCATCGCGGTCGCCGACTGGTATGATTCGCTGACGAGCGACAGGCCCTACAGGCGCGCCATGTCGCCATTCGATGCCAAGGAAGCCATCTTCAGGGAGTCCGGAACCGAGTTCGACCCGGACGTGGTTGACGCCTTCATCCAGGCCTTCAGGGAAAACGAGATGGAAATTCCTGAAGTCGTGGTGTAGCCTCTGACAGGTGCGCATTCCAAGCAGTCAGGCTTGATAACCCCAGGCAGCTGGATTATATTGAGCTTGAATGGCCCAAACTCGATGGCCGGCATGCACAGGGCACGACGAGGGACTAAGGAGGAGGTCTTGCCGTAGTGAGAAACGCAGGTGTTTCCCGTGCGGTTCTCCTTGTTGTTCTTCTTGGCATTGCCGGCTTCGTCTACGGTTTTCTCTCCGCCGAGGCCAGGATCCCGCCATATGAGCCGGCATACGGTGATGTTTTTTACAGTAGTAATTCATCACCAATTATTAACCATTCTTTATCTTATTACCTTGACAGCCTAAGAATTGCAAGCTCGTACACTGATTCAGAACTCAGTGGAACTTATAATAATACTGTGCTTAACGGAAGTTTAAGACTGAAAAAGAAGATTGGTTTTAATGTTAGTTATGTTGACGATTTTTCAACAAATAAACATATACAGGATAGTTACAGTAATGAAAGTGTAGGGTATTCTCCAGGTTATATTTTTAGAAGTCTAGGAATGACAAGTGAAGTTGGCAATATTACCTATAGATATAATAACTCTTTAGGAATATACTCAGCAACTGCATACATAACAACTCAAGAATCTTCTGGTGGTAATGCATCTATTGATTACAGACTTGAAAATGGCAATTGGACAAATATTAACTGGACAACCTCACTTTACACAAAAGTTGGAGGAACAATATATCTTAATAATGTTACAGAATTTTATATCAGAATCGCATCTGTTTGGGCTCCTGAATGCAGGATTGACCAGTACGAAATTAACTATACTGTCTTAGATTACCAGTCTGAAGGAACTTTTATTTCAGAAATTTTTGATTTAGGAAATGTGCTTTCTTACGATACTATTTCATGGAACTTTTCTTTACAGTCTTCAACCAACTTAACACTCCAGACTAGATCAGGTACAACTGCAACATATAATTCCAAC
>JBDRNT010000015.1:0-38836 GCA_043810925.1 Candidatus Eiseniibacteriota bacterium | reverse complement strand
GCCTCGTTGATGCTTGTCGACGGCGAGAGCGATGATCTCTATGTCAGTGCCGCGATGGGGCTCGATGAAAGAATAATGAAGGACGCCCGCGTCAAGAAGGGGGAGGGTATCGCGGGCTGGGTGGCAAAGACCGGTACCCCCGTACTGATTCATGATATCGACGTTGACGAGCGGTTCGAGCGCAAGGACCGGCCCCAGTATGAGACCAGGTCGGTCATCAGCGTTCCGCTTAAGGATGGAGACAAGGTGATCGGGGTGATCAATGTCACCAACAGGATCGACCTGATGCCGTTTGGCGATGATGACGCGGAGATTCTGCAGATCCTCGCCGACCGGGTGACGGCGGTACTCGACAAGGTAAGAGATTACGAGGGGATCAGAAGTGAGTTCGGCTCGATCGCCAATTCGCTCCAGTGCCTCATCGAGGCGAGGAGGCTCCCTCACACCAAGAGAGGTGAGGAGTTGACCGCGCTGGTGGTTGAGTTGGGCCATTCGATGGGGCTTCGTGATGAGGAAGTGCGGTTGCTTCAGTATGTGTCCCGGATCTATGACGTCGGGATGGTGAAGGTGGGCGAGGTGATCCTCAGGAAGCCCGGCGGGCTGGGAGCAGGTGAGTATGAGAGTGTTAAGAAGCATCCTGAAGAAGGAGTCGACATAGTCGGGCCGATCGAGTTCTTGGATCAGGTCAAGGAGGTGATCCTCCACCATCACGAGCGCTATGACGGCGAAGGTTATCCCGGAGGTCTGTCCGGAGAATCGATCCCCATCGGCGCACGGATACTCGCAGTAGTGGACGCTTATAGTTCGATGACAAGTGATCGTCCTTACAGGTCTGCGATGTCGGTGCACGGAGCTCTGGAAGAGTTAAGGCATTGCAGCGGCACTCAGTTCGACCCAAGGGTCGTCGAGAGCCTTACGGAGATACTGAAGGAGCGCACACAGGAAGCCCTTTCAGTGGCGGATTAAGACATCAGGAGGTGAGCTTATGTCGCGCGGCAAGGTACTCGTAGTTGATGACGAGGAGTACATACAGCATATTCTCAATTTCAGTTTCGGTGCCGAGGGCTACGAGGTTGTTACGGCGGCCGACGGCGAAGAGGCCATTGCGAAAGCGCGGAACGAGAAGCCGGACATAATCGTCCTGGACATAATGATGCCCAAGATGGACGGATATGAGGCTTGCAGAAAGTTGAAAGCGGATCCCAAGACCAAGGACATTCCCGTTATTCTCCTCACCGCCAAGGGAAGGGATGTCGACAGGAAGCTGGGTACGGAAGCCGGGGCCGATGACTACGTGGTCAAGCCCTTCAGCCCCGGAAGGCTGATCGAGAGGGTCGAAGGAATGATGAAGAGGTAAGGCCCTCCCATGCAGGAGAAAGACAACTCCAGGTCAGGCCACAAGAGCGTCTTCCATTATGATACTTCGAGTGCGGCGAGTCTTCTGACGAGCACCAGGGACATACTCACCAGTCTTGACCTCAGTGCCCCGCTTATGAAACTCGCAGAAGCACTCGGCCCGTTTATTCGGGTCGACGCCGTGTCGCTCAAACTCAATAACCTCACAGAGGAGCTCCTGTTGCTCAAGCGAGGCGAAACGTTCAAGCAGGAGATCATCTACGGCAGCAGGATCATGGCCTCCGGGAGTTTCGCTTCGGAAGCCATGCTTTCGAACAAGCCAAGTATTCTTCATGACATCGGTGAAAACACCCAGTTCTCATTCCCGTCCTACGTGGCCGAGGAGAAGTTCCAGTCCCTGATAGCGCTCCCGCTCACATCAGGCACCCGCCAGACCGGGATACTGACGATATACCTGAAGGAGTTCGCCGATGTTTCGTCCGATGTGCTGGCAATCGTTTCGATTGTTGCAAGTGTGACCGCCACCGCGGTGGAGAACACGCAGCTCGTGAGCCGCATCGAGAAGAATTACTTCTCCACTGTTGAGGCGCTGACCGCCGCCATCGAGGCAAAGGACCCGTATACGAGAGGACATTCGAAGCGGGTAACGCAATTCGCAATAACACTGGCAGAGCGCTTCGGAGTATCGGAGACAGACATACGAAATCTCCAGTACGGTGCAACACTGCATGACATCGGTAAGATAGGAATCAGCGGTAAAATCCTCAACAAGAACGGTCGCTTGACTGAAGCCGAGTACGAGGTGATCAAGAAGCATCCGGTGATCGGCGAGCGCATCATAGAGCGCGTGGACTTCCTTCAGGGCGCCCGACCCATAGTGAGAGGCCATCACGAGCGTTTCGACGGGACCGGTTACCCGGATGGCCTGAGGGATGAGGAGATACCCTTTCTTGCCCGGATATCGGCTGTGGTTGACTTCTTCGACGCACTGACCTCCGACAGACCCTATCGCCGGGCCTACTCGTCCGAGCAGGCGCTCCTGATGGTCAGGGAGAGCATCGGCCGGGAATTCGATCCGGTTGTGGCCAGAGAGTTTCTGGCAATGGGACCGGTCCTGGCCGCGGTATACCAGGAAACACCCGTCCCCGTCCTCGACATCTGAACACTCTTCCGAACGCCGACACATCTCTTGGTCCGCCTTGCTCAGGAAAGGCATTCGCTTGCGGAGCGAAAGACGCACCAGCGGTCTGAATAGCAGGATTGCAAGCCTGACCCCATTTGGTTATAATAGCGGCGGTTTTTCGGTTTTCCGTAAACTTCCGGAGATCTGTGCACTTGAAAGAGGTATTGAAGGCTGAGGTCGCGGTTCCCCTGCCAATAGACACAACGCTAACCTACCTCGTTCCCGAGGAGTTTAAGGACACGATCCAGGTCGGCATGCGGGTGACGATTCCGGTACGGCGCAAGGTCGTGACCGGCATGGTGTGGCGACTCTACCGCGACGCCGGCACGCGGCGGGGGCTGAAGGCGATCAGGCAGATTACGGATGATTCCCCCGTGCTCAATCAGGAGCTCATGGAACTTGCCGCATGGATATCCGACTACTATGTTGCGCCGGTCGGCGAGGTCGCAGCCGTCATGTCGCCGCCACAACCCAAACTCAAACGCGTTTACCGGATAAGTGGATACCCGGGCGATCTCGAGCTGGAGATCATGAAGGCCACACACCCCGAGCGGGCCGAGATCATAGAGATTTTAAAGGACGGTAAGCCGCTGGGCATAGATACCATCAAGCGCAGGGTCGGATCGGGTCACGTTGCCGAGCACCTCGAGGCCCTGGAGAAGGACGGTCAGGTCGTCCATGAGGTGGTGGCACGGAAGCGAAGGATACCCAGGCAGTCTGCCGATGACATCGGCACTTACGCCGGCCGGGACGCTTCGGATGACAGGTTCGAGCTCACGCCCGACCAGCAGGCTGCGTTCGATGGAATACGATCTGCTATCGATGCGAAGCAATCCAGGAACTTCCTCCTGCTGGGGGTCACCGGGAGCGGCAAGACCGAGGTTTACCTGCGGTGTATCGATCAGGCTCTGAAGAGTGGAAGAAAGGCGATCTACCTTGTGCCTGAAATAGCACTGACGCCCCAGATCATGGAACGAGTGAGAGCGCGTTTCGGCGAGAGATCGGCCCTTCTTCACAGCGGGCTTTCAAACGCACAGCGTTTCGCCACCTGGCGCAGCATAATGGCCGGCAGCATAGACGTGGTCGTAGGCGCAAGGTCGGCGGTTTTCGCGCCTTTTCAGGATCTTGGTGTGATCGTAGTTGATGAGGAGCACGATACCTCCTACAAGCAGCAGGACTCTCCGCGCTACAATGCCCGCGATGTTGCGATGGTCCGCGCACGGAGGGCCGGTGCGGTCGTGATCCTGGGCAGTGCGACCCCGGCCCTGGAGACTTATCACAATGCACTCAGCGGGAAGTACGGCTTTTTTGAGTTGCCCGAGCGAATATCCGGGGGAGAGTTGCCTGAGGTAAGCGTCGTGGACATGCGTCTGTGCGAAGATCCGGCTCCGATTTCAAAGGAAGCCGAGGCGGCGATAGCGGATTCAATTGAACGCAGCGAACAGGTTCTCCTGTTTCTGAACCGGAGGGGTTTCTCCAACTACGTTCAGTGCCGCGACTGCGGACTTGTGCCCAGATGCAGAAACTGTCATGTGTCGCTGACCTATCATCTCGGGGGAAAGCAACTCAAGTGTCACTACTGTGGATATACGGAGCGAGGCTGGGACCAGTGCCCCGGGTGCGGCGGAACACATGTCGAGTATGTGGGGTCGGGTACGCAGAAGATCGAAGATTACATTGCAGAGAGATTCCCCGGCACCTCCTGTGCCCGGTTTGACAGGGATGCCACACGGAAGAAAGGTTCCGCCGAAGACCTCCTTACGGATTTCTCAAGCGGGCTTGTCAGATTTCTTGTTGGAACCCAGATGGTTGCCAAGGGGCATGACTTCAGGCGCGTGGGTCTGGTCGTTGTGGTATGCGCCGACGTTTCCATGAACCTGCCGGACTTCAGATCGGGAGAACGTACGTTTCAGATTCTCACCCAGGTTGCAGGCAGGGCCGGACGCGGGGATATCCCCGGCAAGGTCATAGTACAGACCTTTAACCCTGACCATCATTCTCTGTCCCATGTGGCCAACCATGATTTCAAAGGGTTCTATGGGGAGGAGATCATTTTCAGGGAAGAGCTTCGCTATCCGCCGTTTGCCGGCCTTGTACGGGTCGTGGTGGAGGCCAGACAGGAGGCCTCCGCGCGCGGGGCGGCGAAGCAGTTTGCGGGTCTGGCGATGCATCACAGCGGGAACCTGAAGGGAACGTTGGATGTCATCGGCCCGTCGAGAGCTCCCATATCCAGAATCAGGAATGTCTACAGATGGCACCTCATCCTCAAAGGTGAAAGGACCAGCAGACTCTCGCAGTTCGCAAGATCCTGTCTGAGTGAGCTCAGATCGAAAGCCCTTGATGAAGGGGCCCGATTCGCAATAGATGTGGATCCGCAGGTCATGATGTGAGCTTGACAATGCTGCGGATGCTGCTATTCTCTCCCTGACAAGCCACTTTGCGGCACAGAACAAGGATGTCTGTGTTACTTGCTTGGTTACCTCCGGCACAGGAAGTGAAACCTATGGAGCGACCGAAAGATGAACCGGCTCGGTTACGGGACCGGATCAGCGAGCTTGAAAGAATGGTCGAGGGCCTCAAGGGAACCACGAAGGCGTTGGTTGAGAGCGAGGAAGAGACGTGGCTGCTCTTTGATGAGGCTCCCCTTGCGTACCACTCGTTGGATAGCCAGGGTCGCATTCTCAAGGTGAACCACGCATGGATGGATGTGCTGGGTTACGCCCGCGGGGACGTGATCGGCAAGTGGTTTGGCGATCTCCTGGGACCGGAGGATCAGAGGCACTTCAAGAAGAGGTTCGAGCAATTCAAACGCGAGGGAACCGTCCACGACGTTGAATTCGAAGTGAGGTGCAAGGACGGCTCCCACTTGAGTGTCAGCTTTGATGGCAGGCTGGCCTATGATGAAAACGGCAGGTTCAGGCACACCCACTGCATCATGCGTGATGTCAGTGCCCGCAAGCGGGCAGAGGAGCGGGCCGCAGCAGAGCAGGCGAAGCTGGCGAGGGCGCTGGAGTGTTCCGCGGATTTGATTGTAGTCGTTGACCTCAAAGGGAAACTGAAGATGGCCAACCAGGCATATGTCGAGGCCACCGGCTATACAGCTCACGAGCTGATAGGCAAGGACTTCGCTCACATTCTCGTACCGGACCATGTCCCTGACGCGTGGGAAGTCTTTCACAAGGATGTGATGCGGCACGGCTCGATAAGCGGCCGGATGATGAATGTTGTTACGAAGGATGGGAACTTGCTCAATCTCATGGGCAGTGCCACCGTGATGTGTGATGAGAATGGAGAGCCGGCCGAGGTGCTTCTTATCGGCAAGGACATGACCGAATCCATACGGACGCAGGAGGCTCTCCGTGAGAGCGAGGACAGACTGAGGGCCCTGTTTGGGTCGTCTCCGGAATCCATCACTATCCTCGGTCTCGATGGGACGATATTGGCCAGGAACAAGGCAACGGAAGAAATCTCGGGGTTACCCAGTAGCGACTTGATCGGGAAGACGTTCGGGGAACTCGGAGTGGTGCTCGAAGACGACTTCGCAGAAGACGGTGTTATGCTGGCGCGTCTTAAAAGTGGTGAGAAACTGGGCCCGGTGGAGGGGACGATCGTCCGGAAGGATGGTGAGATGCGCTGGATTGAGATTTTTGCATCACCTCTTAAGAAGGATGATGAGACCTACGCCATTCAAGCAATCACGCGCGATATCACCGAGCGCAAACGGCTCGGAATTCTGAGCACGGTTCTTCGGGATCTCGGCCTGGCCTTGAGCACCATATCCGACCTCAGGGAGGGTCTCAGACTATGTCTCGATGCTGCGCTTAAGGTATCGGATATGGATTGTGGCGGGATCTACCTGGTTGATCAGGCCTCAGGCGCGCTGGAGCTGGCCTTCCACCAGGGACTTTCACCTGAATTCATCCAGGCGGTGTCTCACTTTAAACCCGGTGCCGCGAACTTCAAGTTGGTGATGGCGGGGAAGCCGGTGTACACCGAACATGCTAGACTCGGGGTGCCGCTCGGCCGTGCCCAGGCCGCCGCGGGACTGCGTGCCATCGCCGTGCTGCCAATAACGCGTGAAGGCAGGGTCATCGGTTGCATCAACGTTGCCTCGCACACCGTTGAACAGGTTCCCGGCTGGTCGCGCGAGTCGCTTGAGACTGTCGCGACCGCGATAGGTAATGCGATCACACGACTCCGGGCGGAGACGGCTTTGGGGGTGAGTGAGAACCGGTTCAGGTCCCTCACCGAGCATGCCCCCGACTATATAGTCCAGCTCGACCGGGAGGGCCGAATCCTCTTCACCAACCGCCTTTACGATGGAGTATCGATGGATGACATAATCGGTACTTCGGTTTTCGCCTGGATCCCGGCGGAATACCACCTGAGGTTTGAGGAAGCGCTTGAAGTGGCGTTTGATACGGGAAAGCCACAGATTGTCGACTACTCGGCAGTGGACCCGAAGGGCAGGAAGATCTGGTATTCCGCCAACATGGGTCCGGTTTCAGACGAAAGTGGGGTTACCGGCAGCGCCATACTGGTCATCAGAGATCTCACGGAGAGAAGGACGGCTGAGAAAGCCCTGCAGGAGAGAGAGGCGCGCTTCAGAGGGGTCTTCGACAATGCATCACACGGGATGGTGCTCGTGGGTCGCGACGGCAGACTCATACTTGCCAATGACAGGTCTCACACCATGCTCGGGTACGAACCCGGCGAACTTGTCGGTAACGCTGTTATGGAGCACACACATCCCGACGATCTGGAAATGAGCCGGGCCAATCTCAAAATGCTCATTGAAGGCAAGCTGGATGGCTATCGTGTGGAGAAGCGTTACCTCAGGAAGGACGGCGCTCTTATCTGGGTTGATCTCTCGGTCAGACCTCTTCGGAGTAACGGTGGGGAGATTGAATCGATTCTGGGCATTCTGGTTGATATTACCGAGCGAAAGCGCGCCGAGGAAGCTCTCCGGCGGGGCGAGGAGCAGATACGCCGTTACAGCGAGGACCTGGAAGACATGGTCAGGGAGCGCACGGCGCGTATCCATGAGCTCGAGCACCAGCGTGCGGAGAGCGAGAAACTGGCGGCTACGGGCAGGATGGCCGCGCGGATAGCGCACGAGATCAACAACCCCCTGGGCGGAATAAAGAACTCATTTCTTTTGCTTAAGGACATAATGGATAAGAACCATCCGCACTATGCATACGCCGGACGGGTTGAGGGCGAGATAGACCGGATAGCGGGTATAGTGCGCAGAATGTTTGACTTCTACAAACCGGGGAGGGCCGGTGACACGGAAGTCTCGATATCCAAGACCATAACCGACGTGGTGGCGATACTTGAGAGCACCAGCCGTGCGGCGGAGGTGACTCTGAGTCTTGACGCCCCGGAGGATCCGATCACGGCAACATTGCCGGGTGGATATGTTGACCAGATAATGTATAATCTTATACGAAACGCAATAGAAGCATCACAGCCGGGGAATGCGGTCGAGGTGAGCGCTGCGGTGGAGGGAGACACTGCTGTCATACGTGTGCGTGACGAGGGTCCGGGCATACCCGAAGAGATCGCGGATCGCGTATTCGAGCCGTTCTTTACCACCAAGGACAGGACCGGAGTCAACGGTCTGGGGTTGGGTCTATCGGTGTCCAGGGGTATGGCTGAGATGATGGGTGGGAGTATCGCCTTCGACAGCGCGTCGGATACGGGAACCACTTTCACCGTCTCCCTCCCGATCGGGAAGCAAACAGAGGAGGTCTGAAATGGAGGAGTTGGGGAGGATTCTTATTGCAGATGACGAGGATGTGTTCCTCTCTTCGACCGCCGACCTCCTGCGTAGGGAGGGTTATTACTGTGATTGTGTACCCGACGGCCCTTCGGCCGCCCAGAAGCTTCGGGAGAACCGGTATGACCTGCTTGTTGCGGATATCAAGATGCCGGGGAATCCGGAACTGGAGCTGGTCAAAGAGGTGAAGGAGAAAAGCCACGGCCTTCAGGTCATCCTGGTGACGGGATATCCGTCGATGGGATCGGCAATCGAGGCGATCGGTCTTCCGGTCGTGGCCTACCTGGTCAAGCCCATCGATTTCAGCGAGCTGATCTCTCATGTGAACGAGGCGGTAGAGCGAGCCAGAGTCTACCAGGCGCTTGAGAGCACTCAGAATCACTTGCAGGAATGGCATGGTAAGCTCGAGCGAATGAGAGTGGTGCTTAAGGACAACCCAGCCGGTATCGGTCTCGTGCCTGTCGAGTCATTCGTTACCGTGACACTCAACAACATTGTCCTGAGCCTGACCAGTCTTAAGAATGTCACCGAGGCTCTTGCAAAACTGACGGATGACCAGAACGTATGCCATCTGCTCGACTGTCCGAGGATGAACACCCTGATTGGGGTCTTAAGGGAAACCGTCGAGGGCCTTAAGAAAACCAAGAGTTCCTTTAAGTCAAAGGAACTCGGGGAGCTCAGACAGCGGCTCGAAGCCATACTCGAAGAGCAGGTTTGACGGATCCGGCTACACTGCCATAACCCGCAATCGCCTGTCAAAGCCGGCAAGCATAGTCTCTACTTGACGAAAATCGCACAATCAGCTAAAGTCACGGCGGCGCGCGCCGATAAGTTGATTGATGATGGCTCATGACAGTGTCAAAAGAGGCAAGAGGACTCAGCGCTTGACGAAGATCAGACAATTAGCTAAAGTCGTCAGAGCAGACGCCGATAACTTGACTGACATTGGTTCATGATACAAACTTGACTTGCCTTGCCGGGTAGGTTTTAGACTTACAAGTCGAAGGCACAGTTGAGATGGCTTTCTCAAAGGGGAAGCGATTTCGATTGTGCCTTCAGGTGTTTTAAGGAGAGACTGTGGAGGTTCTGGGTTTGATAGGTAAAGGGGAAGGAGCCAGGAACGATAAGGTGCCCAACCTTGTCACTGGCGACAGAGAGATGTTCCTATACCGGGTGGCCGCCTCCCGTATGGGAACGGCAAGAGTGGCTACGTCTTTGATACCGTCCTGCACACCACTGACGACCTCCTGTGCGGGACATGGTATAACGCAGTTGCACCCCGGCCACGATCTGCACACCACCGACGACCTCCTGTGCAGATCACTAGTGCCTGGTGCAGCAATGCCCTGGACACAGCCACTAACGCACACATGCCCAGAACCTCCCATCCTCACTCGGCCGGGGTTATTCACGAGCCCCAGGCTGCGGCGCCGTATCCGTCAGCGATGGCGGCGTCATACTCACTCGCCGATCCTCAACGTATCTTTGTGATCCGACCGCTTCACAGGTCCTCATAATAGCTATCGTCGGCGCGTACCTTGTTCTTTAGTTGTGGTGGGTGTTGCGTTGATGGCTACTCGCTGCCCACACCGGCCGGCACAAGTGCCTCTTTTGCCGCCTGAAGCAGGTCGAGCACGGTGAAGGGCTTGTGCAGGAACTTGAGGCCTTTGTCGCAGACTATGGACCACTGAGCTCTATCATCAAGGTGTCCGCTTGTGAGCAGAATCTTAAGGTCCGGCTTACGCGTGAGTAGCTCATCGGCGAGCTCGACTCCGTTCTTTCCCGGGAGCATAACGTCACTGAAGACAAGATCGAAGTTTCCGCTTTGCTTCTCGAAGAGATCCAACGCATCTTCCGCGCTGGGGACATCCGTCGTCACGTAACCGCTGGAGCTGAATATCTTCGCAGCCAACCGGCGGACGCTCTCCTCATCTTCGACGATAGGATAGTCTCGCCGTTGCCCTGGTAATTCTTCAACGATGACTTCTCCCGGTGCTTCTCCTCTATGGTTGCCGAGAAAGCTTTGAAGTAGACCTTGAATGTCGCGCCGTTGCCAGGCTCACTGTAAGCGTCTATCCAGCCTTCGTGCTGCTGGATTATACTATGGACAACCGCAAGACCCAACCCTGCGCCTTCTCCGGCTACATTGGTGCTGAAGAAGGGTTCAAATATGTGCTCGAGGGTGTCGCTGTCCATGCCGATCCCTTCATCGGTGACCGTGATGCAAACGTACTTGCCGGGTGTCGCCTGGGCGAGGACAGCGCATTGATTTTCATCCAGGGTCACACTCTCGGTGGTGATGATGATCTTGCCGCCTCCCGGCATCGCATCGCGGGCGTTGAGCACGAGATTCATTATCACCTGTTCCATGTTGGACCTGTCGCCGCGCACC
The DNA here is from genome assembly GCA_043810925.1 of Candidatus Eiseniibacteriota bacterium. Taxonomy (GTDB): domain Bacteria; phylum Arandabacterota; class Arandabacteria; order Arandabacterales; family Arandabacteraceae; genus Arandabacterum. The sequence continues at coordinate 28,123 of JBDRNT010000015.1, read as the reverse complement.
ACAGGCAGGTCGGGGTCAAGATGGAAATCGACCTCAATGTTCTCGCTGATGAGACGGCCAAGCATTTCCAGCATGTTTGTCGTCACCTTATTGAGATCAATAAGCGACGTCTCCATCGGCTGCTGACGGCTGAAAAGCAACAGTTGCCTGGCGAGATCGGCGGCACGCTGGGTCGCTTCACGTATCTGGTCCAGGTCATTCCTGACGGGATCTTCCTCCGAGGTCTTCTGCAACGCAAGCTCGCTGCAACCCTGAATTGTGGACAGCAGGTCGTTGAAGTCATGAGCGATGCCGCCGGCCAGAGTGCCGATTGCGTCCATCTTCTGTGCATGGATCAGCTGTGCGCGTATTCCCGCCTTATCTTTCTCTGCCTGTTTCCGTGCGTCTTCCTCGCCATCCCTTTCGAGTCTTGCATGTAAGATCGGTGCGATGTTGCCTGCGGTCGTCTCAAGCAGTCTGACGTCATCGTCGTCGTAGTCGTCCGGCTTGTTGGCGACCATTATCAAGCCGATCACCCGGTCATTGTGTATGATCGGTGCGGCCACAGTCTTGCAGACGGGGGCCCGGTCCTCAGTGATATCTGCGGCCGGGCCGGAGCACACCAGTCTCTTCTCCGTTAGTGCCCTTCCCCAGATGCCGGACCACTTCTCGCGCGGCAGAATTGCACCCACATCGAGCGTCAGGTCCTCTTTCACAATCCCCTTGGTGACTGACAGGCACACGAGATCACCGGTCCGACAGATGTATCCGAAGAGCCCGTGGGTGCTGTTGACCGCCTTCAGGACGATCTTCATGACCTCCGTGAATACCTCATTCTCGGGGGCTGTGAGGAAGACGTGCGCAATTGCGTTCCTGATTCTGAGATCCCGCTCCGAATGTCGCAATGCCTCTTCGGCGTACTTGCGCGTGGTGACGTCACGGAAGATCGCTCTGGTAGAGACAGGTTTGCCGTCCTGTGTTCGGCAACTTGCGCTACCTTCCGCGATGATCTTCCGGCCGTCCCTGGAAATGAACACCGTCTCGATGTAACAGGCCGGCTCACCGGACATCACCTGTTCGAATACTTGTCTGCAGTGCTCATGCCAGTCCGGATCAATGATATCGAACAAGTTAAGTCCCCCGACCTCTTCCTCGCTGTAGCCCAGCGTCTCTCGCCATGCGCGGTTGACATATATGAAGTGCCCGTCGGGTGCAACACTTTGAATTAGATCATTGGCGTTCTCAAAGAGATCGCGATATCTCTCTTCGCTTTCCCTGAGCGCGTTTTCGGTCTGCCTGCGTTCCGTGATATCCCGGACTACGCCGACAATACCTGTGGGTTCCCCGTTCACATCTTTCATGACACTTGTTGTTATCTCGGCCGGGATCCGCGCCCCGGCGAGCGTTATGATTTCATACTCCTTGGCCCTTGTGTATCCGGTCTTGAAGGTCGTATCCAGCCCGGCGGCGGCTTCCTTACGATCTTCGGGAGCGAACAGGTCCAGTGCGTTCATACCGATGAGGTCGCTTCTGTGACCGGCGCCAAACATAGAAAGAGCTGCGTCGTTGGCCTCGGTTATCTTCCCCTGGACATCGCTCACCACGATCGCATCGATCGATGCTCTGACCGCGCTTGAAAGGCAAATCAACTCGTCTTCGACCCACTTGCGCTCGCTGATATCCGTGTCTATGCCCCTGTAACCACGCAGGTTGCCATCGCTGTCGAGAATGGGCACACCGCTTGTTGAAAGCCACCGGACCTCTCCGTTCCTGTGGATGTTCCGGTTGACGAACGCCCGAAAAGGCTCCTTGCTGGCGAACACGGCCAACGCCGCTTGCTTTAAGAACTCACGTTCTTCCGGGACAAAGAAATCATAGAAGTGCTTTCCGAGTACCTCCTCCGGCCCGTAACCCAGCACCTTCTTAACGAGCGGGCTCGAGTAGGTGTACCTGCCCTCCGCATCGACCTCCCAGATCCATTCACTTGCATTTTCAGCCAGATCCCGGAACCTTTGCTCGCTCTCTTGCTGTGCCCGCTCTGCTCTGAGTCGCACGATCGCACTGCCGATCTCCGCAGAGATGGTCTCGAGCGCCGCGTGCGATCCCACTGGAACGTCCCTGAATTTGTGTGACGCGACGTTCACGCAACCGATCACCCGTCCCTCGCAGCTCATCGGAATCACGGCCAGAGCCTTAAGCCTCTCGTGCCTCTCACCCTCGGCCAGATGCACACCGAACACGTCCTGGAGCGCCCCGTGCGTTGTATAGACCGGTTTTCCGGCCATCACGATCCTGGTGTTTTTCGAATCAGCGTCGAAATGTGAGGCACTGTTGATGAATTCCGGTGATAGGCCCTGATGAAACACCAGATCAAGGGCCCCCGAGGTCTCATCGATGAGGCAGATGCCTCCACAATCCATGCCCGACGCCCCAAGAGCGGCTTCGAGACACACCTTGAGTCCATACTCGAGGTTGGACACGGTGCTCAGCGCCATTCCCAGCTCACGGAGGATGGCATTCAAGTCATCGGTCCGCTTCCGCTCGGTGATGTCCTCGCCCAGATTCAGTACTGATACGATCTTGCCGCTCTCGTCACGCAGCAGAGTGCGATGCCATGCCATCAGCCTTGTCTCGCCGTTTCGCGTGAGCACCGGGTACTCGACGGTCTTATCCAGCTCGGTTCTGCCGTCTATAATCAACTGAAAAGCGGTTCTCAGGTCTTCTCTGGTCTCTTCCGGAAGGAAACCGTCAAACCAGTTCCTGCCGAGGACTTCGTGCTTGTCGCGACCGAGGATTGCGCAGGCCTCGGTATTCATGAACGTGACTCGCTCGTTGCCATCGATCACGGCGATCGCCGCCCCTGCTGTCTCGATGTAACTTCCCACGCGATCGAGGTCTCGCTTGACGCCGATCTCACGGTGCCTGTGCCTGCGCAGCGTCATCCAAACAGTGATACACAAGAAAATGAGGACCGCCAGTTGCACGGCGGCCGCGATTACAAGGCGGGTTGATGGTCCATGACTTAACTGTGGAGACCGGGCCAGTTCAGTTGTCAGATAGATCCCCGAAACCACCGCGAATGCAGCCAGGGTACCGGGTATATTCTTGCACAAGTATCTCACGACGACCTCTGGTGTCAGCTGTCAGCACACCCGGCAATCCGGTTCAGTGTCGAACCGGCCCGCCCCGATCCGCTTTCGGTGGGGTGGGGGTTGGGTGGGGTCAGATGTTCTACCTGCGAGCCCGGCACGCAAACTCGCTGGGACGCTTGTGATCTGCAAAAGACCCCACCCATAAGAAAGGCCACGGGGGAAGGAGACTGCCGACTCTTTTCTACACCCTTCCTTACCCTGCTGATTGCACAGTGCAGGATAAAGCTCGCCCAAGCTGGAGGTGCTTGCAGATAGAGAGCGGCGTCTTGCGTCAAACGGGAACTCTGGCTGGAGTGCTCCCGCAGTGGCAACGGCATCCGTGCACTTGCCTGAGAATGTTGCGAGCGGCCTGTCAGGCCTGCAGAGTTTCAGGTTGGAACTCTGGTGTGCACGGTAGGGGAAACGATCTCCTTCGTAGTGTGTGCGAATCCCCGTGGCCTCATTCCGATTCTTTGGAGGAGCGCACGATATTGGATGGGCTTGCGGCGCTTGTGACGGTTGACCCCCGTTTGAGGAAAAGTCAAAGGGTGCAAGCATCACAGCGGTATATGCGTGCTCGAAAGGTACGCGTGTACCATGGATATGAGCACTCGTTCGTTGCCCATTCCTCATGACGACCTCCATCAGGGGAGATCGGCGGGAGGTTGTGGCTACATTAGCTCTTAGTGTTCATCTTAGCTTGACAATCGGTCTCAGGTATATAATAGTCCACTTGGATTGAGTTCTGTCTTAAGGAGGATGACATGCGTGGTCTTAAGATTATACTGGTTGCGGCTTTGCTGGCTGCTATCTCCTGTTGTGTAATCGGGTGCGGAGGATCGACCAATTTCACGAGCGCCAAGGTGTACTACTACAAGAATGCGGACTATGCGAGGGCGGAGGCTTTCGCGAAGAAGGCCGTCATGGATGAGCCCGACAACTGGGAAGCCCATCTGATCCTGGCAATGTCCCTGGCCATGCAGGAGAAGTATGCGGAGGCGGAAAAGGCCTTCGCGGATGCTCAGGCCACCGCCCCGGAGGACAGGAAGGAAGATGTCTACAACAACCAGCATGCCTTCTTTGTCGATAATTACAACAAGGGCATCACGGAGAATGCCACGATGAACTATGAAGGAGCTGTGGCGTACTTCGAAAACGCCGTGGCAGTCGAGCCGGGTTATGCCAAGGGACACATCAACCTCGGGGTTGCCTACTCCATGCTCAAGCAGGAGGACAAAGCGCTCGGTGCTTTCAAACGATCCGTCGAGGTCGACCCGCAATCCGTTGATGCCTGGCGGAACCTGGGCATAACTTACCAGTCGAGGCGCGAGTACGATCTGGCCGGTGAGGCTTTTGCCAAGGTGGTAGAACTTGACCCGGACGATACCGACGGTCTCTTCTCGCTCGGGGACATGTATTTCAACCAGAAGGAATTCGAAAAAGCGCTTACGTACTATAACAAAGCTGCCGAAACCAGGACTGATGATGCTGCGCTTCACTATCAGATAGGTGCGTCGTACTTCAGCCTTGAGAATTTCGCTGATGCGGCCCAGGGTTTTCAGAAGGCCGCAGGGCTTTCTCAGCAGGACAATCCTGAACTTTACAGGGATGCCATGTACAACCTCGGTGTTTCCTATATCAAGATAGAGCAATACGAGGACGCGGTATCGATCTTCGAAAGAGTGCTTGAGATCGAAGAGACAGCCGAGCTTCACGAGATGCTTGGAGCGACATACGGCAAGATGGGTAGGAGTACGGAGGCGATGGCGGAGTTCGAACGCGCCAAGGAGCTCTCAGGAGAATAACGTCTTAATTGACTTGACATTGTGATTTGTGTTGTTTAGCATTAGATGGAGTTTCGGAGTACACATTCCTGTTGAGTCGTTCTGTTAATTGAAACCCGACCCTTAGGAAAAGCCTCAGTCTGACTGAAGCATGTTGACGGCAAATCCAGCCGTTATCAGGAGTAGACAGGGCAGAGTTTACCAGATGAAACGCTCACCACAAGACCCATTCCAAGTGTGCCGGCGTACCGGCGATGACATGGAGATTCAAATCCTACATATCCGGAGAGGTGGATGAAATGACTCAAGAGGTCGATAACATGGATATTGTCGAGATGAAAACCAAGACCATTTCCGACCTGCTCAAAGTTGCGAAGGAACTTGATATTCAGGGAGTGAGTGGTCTCAGGAAACAGGAGCTGATCTTTAAGATTCTAGAGGTCCAGACCGAGAAGAACGGACTGATCTTCTCGCAGGGCGTTCTTGAAATACTTGATGACGGCTACGGCTTCCTGCGTTCGGCGGACTATAGCTACCTGCCTGGACCCGACGACATCTATGTTTCCCCCTCACAGATAAAGAAATTCGCTCTTCGCACCGGGGACACAGTATCAGGGCAGGTCCGGCCGCCGAAAGACAACGAAAGGTATTTCGCCCTGTTGAGAGTGGAGGCCGTCAATTTCGAAAACCCCGAGGTTGCCAAAGAGCGGATTCTCTTCGACAACCTGACACCTCTTTATCCGCTTGACCGAATCAACCTTGAATGGGACCCGAAGGACATATCCACCCGGATATGCAATCTTTTCACACCTATAGGTATGGGACAAAGAGGCCTGATCGTCTCCCCCCCGCGTGCAGGTAAGACCATGCTGCTTCAAAGCGTGGCCAATGCAATAACGACCAATCACCCTGAAATCGAGCTGATTGTCCTCCTGATAGACGAGCGGCCTGAAGAGGTCACCGATATGGAAAGGAATGTCAAGGGTGAGGTGATAAGCTCGACTTTCGATGAGCCGCCGACGAGGCACATACAGGTGGCCAATATGGTCATGGAGAAGGCCAAACGGCTTGTCGAGCATAAGCGCGAGGTCGTGATTCTCCTGGACAGCATCACCAGGCTGGCGAGGGCAAACAACGCGGTGATCCCTCACAGCGGCAAGATCCTCTCCGGTGGAATTGACTCCAATGCGCTTCAGTGGCCCAAACGCTTTTTCGGGGCCGCGAGGAACGTCGAGGAGGGTGGCAGCCTGACGATTATGGCGACTGCACTGATTGAGACCGGGAGCCGGATGGACGACGTGATTTTCGAGGAGTTCAAAGGTACCGGAAATCTGGAGATTGACCTGGACAGGAAGATAGCAGACAGGCGGATATTCCCCGCCATCGACCTCAACAGGTCGGGTACTCGTAAGGAGGAGCTGCTGTTGGCGCCGGAGGAACTCAATAAGGTCTGGATCCTGAGAAAGTTCCTGAGTGACAAGAACCCGGTTGAAGCGATGGAATTCCTCGTCCAGAGGATTTCGAAGACCAAGACCAACAAGCTGTTCCTGAAAGCCATGAACACTTAGATTAGGCCGGACGCAGTGAAGCGAAAGGGCGGCTTATGCCGCCCCGACGTTTATCCGCGATATCTCGCCGAAGCCCCGGCAAAGACGGATATCCGCCTTCGCTCACGCTACGGCGAGATGGCAAGCAGAAGGAGGTCGGTAAAGTTGAAGAAGGGAATCCATCCTAAGTATGTGAAGACAAAGATCGTCTGTGTCTGCGGCAGTGTGATCGAGACCAGGTCGACGACACCGGAGATCCGGGTCGAAATCTGTTCAAGCTGCCATCCATACTTCACCGGCAAACAGAAGCTGGTCGATACCGCAGGGCGTGTCGAGCGGTTCCGTCGGAAGTACGGAATCAAGGAAGAAGAAAAGAAAGAAGATGACAAGTAGGTGACCGCTTTTGCCAGTTGAGAAGGCCACGATAGGGGGACAGGCAGTTATCGAGGGGGTGATGATGAAATCACCCAGTCGTATCTCCACAAGTGTGAGGAGAACCACCGGGGAGATCGTCTCACGTGTCGAACCCTATGTCGCGCTTTCGAAGAGGAACAAGGTGCTGGGTCTTCCGGTTTTAAGGGGCGCGGTGAACCTGTTTGAACAGTTGTACCTCGGTATCAAGTGTCTGACGTTCTCTGCAGAGGTGGTCTCCGCCGGTGAAGGAGAGGTAAAGGAGGAGCGGGGGTGGAAGACATCACTCTCGGCGGGCCTCACGGTGGTGGTGGCCCTCGGCGCAGGACTGCTTCTGTTCTTCTATCTTCCGCTTGTGATCGCCAATCTGGTCGGGGCCAAGGGCAGCGTTGCTTTTAACATCGTGGACGGGCTGGTCAGGCTGGCGATATTCTTCACCTATCTCATGGTGCTCAACCTGTGGAAAGACATGCGCCGGGTCTTCGAGTATCACGGGGCCGAACACAAGTCCATCCACTGCTTCGAGACCGGAGAGAATCTCACCGTTGAGAACGTCAAGAAGCACACGACGAGACATAACAGGTGCGGAACGAGTTTTCTTCTCGTCGTCATGGTGATAAGTGTGATCGTATTCATATTCATGGGTAGACCGGATGACCTGAGGCAAAGGTTCCTGAGGCTGTGCGCCGTCCCGGTGATAGGCGGCATATCCTATGAGCTGATACGACTGGCGGGAAAACAGACCGGTGGGGTTCTGATGAGAGTCCTGATGGCCCCCGGACTCGCGCTGCAGAGATTCACAACGAGAGAGCCGAGTGACGATCAGATCGAGGTTGCCCTCGATGCGCTTAAGAACGCTCTGGATCCGGAGGCGGGTGCCTGATTATGTGGGATGCGGTCAAAAGGGCCCGTGAGAGGTTCGAGGAACTGGGCGGGCTGTTCGCGGATGAGAAAGTCGTCAAGGACAGGAATCTCCTGCTCAAGTACTCCAGAGAGCGAAGCGGCCTTGAGGATATCATACGGAAGGCGGACGAATACGAGCAGATAGCGAAAGGTATAAAGGAAGCTAAAGAGATACTCCACTCCTCTGATGACAAGGAACTGATAAGCATGGCAAGGGCCGAGCTCGAGACGCTTCGTGAGAAGTGTGAGACTGTTGAGGCCGGACTGAAGGGGCTGCTTCTCCCCAGAGATCCCAGTGATGAGAAGAACACGATTGTCGAGATAAGGGCGGGGACCGGTGGAGATGAGGCAGCGCTTTTTGCTGCCGATCTCTTCAGGATGTATACGAAGTACGCCGAAGAGCGCGGTTGGAAAACCGATGTCTTAGGGTCAAATCCCACGGGTGTCGGTGGATTCAAAGAAGTGATCTTCCTCGTCGAAGGTAAGGGGGCCTACAGCAGGCTCAAGTATGAGAGCGGAGTCCACCGGGTTCAGCGGATCCCGGTCACGGAATCCTCGGGCAGGATTCATACCTCTGCGGTGACGGTCGCCATACTTCCCGAGGCGGGTGAGGTCGATATCGACATAAAACCTGAGGAGATCCGGCTGGATGTCTACAGGTCTTCCGGTCCCGGCGGCCAGAGCGTTAACACTACGGATTCTGCAGTCAGGATAACGCATCTGCCGACGGGCATCGTGGTCCAGTGCCAGGATGAGAAATCGCAGCATAAGAACCGGGCGAAAGCGCTCAAGGTCCTGAGATCGAGACTGTTCGACAAAGCCAGACAGGACCAGGAACACGAGCGCGCCGAAAACAGAAAACAACAGGTCGGCACCGGGGACAGAAGCGAGAAGATACGTACTTATAATTTCCCGCAGGCAAGGGTGACGGATCACCGGATAGGATTGACCGTGCACAAACTTGAAGGGATCCTGGATGGAAACATCGACCAGATCATCGATGCCCTTGCCGCCCATGATACCGAGACCAGGCTCAAGACCGCCGGTCTATAACTCTGAGGAAGTTCAAAGGTTGAATCTCTCCTCGCTCCTCAGGTCAGTCAGGCAGTCGCTCGAGGTTGCGGGTGTCCCGTCTCCCGGGGTCGACGCGGAACTCCTCTTGTCACACGTCCTCAAGATTCCAAGGAGCGGCATCTACCTCGAGCCTCAGAGGGAGCTCTCACCCACTGAAGAGACCATCGTGCTTGATCTCGCCCGCAAGCGCGCGACGCGGGTCCCCCTCCAGTACATCACCGGTGAGTGCGAATTCATGTCCCTCACATTTAAGATGAAGGAAGGGGTCTTTATACCCAGACCCGAGACCGAGGTTCTGGTCGACACGATGATAGAACGGATAGAGATGGATTCACTCGAGCCTCATTTGATGCTCGACCTGGGTACGGGTTCGGGGGCAATTGCCGTTTCGCTTGCCCATCACTTCAGGGCCGGTCTCGTCATCGCCAGTGACATATCACCGCTTGCTGTGGAAATCGCGAGAGAAAATGCTATACTGAACGGTGTGAATGACATAACCCGATTTGTTGTTGGCAGTGGACTGAGCCCCCTGGGGGGCTTTTCCGGGAGGGACCGCGATGACGGGTTCGATGCGATCGCGTGCAACCCGCCTTATGTGGGGCGTGCCGAAATCGAAAACCTCGAGCCCGAGATCCGGGACCACGAACCGCGGATCGCACTGGATGGCGGGGACACCGGTCTTGAGTTCATTGAAAGCATGTTGCCCCGTATTGCGTCTATACTAACAAGACGTGGGATCGTCGGCGTCGAGATCGGCGAGACACAGGCCGGAGCCGTAGCAGAGACGTTCGAGAGTGTGGGACTTCAAGGGATTGAAGTGATAAAGGATCTCAACGGCAAGGACAGAGTCGTTATCGGGAGGCAATCTTAGGTGGACAAGATAGTCATCAAGGGCGGGCGAAAGCTCAAAGGAAATGTAAGAATCGGTGGAGCCAAGAACGCTGTGCTGCCGGTCATGACGGCATGCCTGCTGACCCGCGGCGTGTCTGTCATAAAAAACGTGCCGAATCTTGCGGACGTGATGACGATGAAGTCGGTTCTTGAGGGGCTCGGGGCCAAAGTCAGTCAGCGCGGTCGCACGATCAGGGTGGATACGAGCAGTGTGAAAGGTCACGAGGCGCCGTACGAGCTGGTGCGGACGATGCGTGCCTCCGTCTATGTCCTTGGTCCGTTACTGGCTTCGTCGGGTAAGGCGAGGGTCTCGCTGCCCGGTGGATGCGCCTGGGGTCCCAGACCCGTCGATCTTCACATAAGGGCGATGCATGAGCTCGGGGCGAAGGTCGAGATAGACCATGGCTACATAGTGGCCACTGCCGGGAAACTCAAGGGCAATACCATAAGGTTTTCGATACCGAGCGTGGGTGCGACCGCCAATACCATGATGGCGGCGTCGCGGGCCCGGGGTAAGACCGTGATAGCCAATGCCGCAAGAGAACCGGAGATAACGGCCCTGGCCGACTTCCTGAACCGCATGGGCGCAAAGGTCAAGGGTGCCGGTACGGAGACCATCGAGATCGAAGGTGTCGAAAATCTCTCACCGGCCGAGGTCAAAGTCATACCCGACCGGATCGAGGCAGGTACTTACATGATCGCGGGCGCGATTACGGCGGGAGACATTGTGATCGAAAACTGCATTCCCGAGCATGTGGATGCGATCACCCGGAAGCTGCGCCAGTGCGGCGTGACGATTGAGAAAACGCGGAGCCGGATACATGTCAAAGGCCGGCGCAGAATCGAGTCGGTGGATGTCCTGACATCTCCCTTCCCCGGTTTCCCGACCGATATGCAGGCCCAGTACATGGCCTTGATGACCGTTGCACGGGGAAGCTGTGTGATCAGCGAGACCATCTTCAAGGACAGGTTCACGCATGTACCCGAGCTCAGACGGCTCGGCGCAGATATAAAGATAGAAGGCAATACCGCGCACGTGGGTTACGCGAGAAAACTGAGCGGCGCACCCGTGATGGCAACCGATCTCAGGGCGAGCGCAGCCCTTGTCCTTGCCGGATTGGTGGCCGACGGTGAGACCCACATCTCGAGGGTCTATCATATTGACCGCGGTTATGAAGCGATCGAAGAGAAACTGAGCGGTCTTCGGGCTGATATTTCGAGGGTCCCCGAGTGAGACGAGTGATTCTGGGAACGGCCGGTCACATCGATCACGGTAAGACCGCACTGATAAAGGCCCTGACCGGTATCGACACCGACCGTCTTCGTGAAGAAAAAGCCCGGGGCATCTCCATCGATCTCGGCTTCGCCCATATCGATCTTCCAGGCGACCTCAAGGTCGGGATCGTTGATGTGCCCGGTCATGAGAAGTTCATCAAGAACATGCTGGCCGGGGTCGGGGGGATCGACCTGGTGCTCTTTGTCGTGGCCTGCGATGAGGGCATCATGCCGCAAACCAGGGAGCACTTCGACATCATATCACTCCTGGGAGTGAGCACCGCGATCTTCGCGCTTACGAAGAGCGATCTTGTGGACGCCGAGATGATCGACATGGTCAGGGAGGAAGTCGAGGACCTGATCAAGGAAACACGGTTTGAGGGGGCAGCGCTCGTCGCGACCTCCACCAGGACCGGTGATGGCGTGAAGGCGGTGCGCGAGGCGATTGAGGAGGCCGTGGCCGGGATCGAGGAACGCAAGATCGGGGCAGCGGTCCGGCTGCCCGTCGATCGGGTCTTCACCATGACGGGACGCGGTACGGTGGTTACCGGTACTCTCTGGGCGGGGACCGTTTCCAAGGAGGACCGGCTGGAAATCCTGCCGGGCCCGAAACCTGTACGTGTCAGGAGTGTCGAGGTCCACGGATCGCACGTCGACAGCGCGTATGCCGGTCAGCGGACGGCGCTGGGTGTCCACGGTGTCAACAAACATGAGATCGAGCGCGGCGACTGCGTTGTCTCTCCGGGAGATTTCACGTCGACGCGGGTCCTGGATGCGGAGGTCCGCATCCTTGCGACATCTCCCAGGGTACTCAAGCACAAGGCCAGGATCAGGTTTCATCTCGGGGCCAGTGAGGTCATGGGAAGAATCTTCCTGATAGGGCGTGAGGCTCTCCGGCCCGGAGAGAAGTGCTTCGCTCAGGTGAGACTCGAGGACCCGCTGGTGGCCGGATTCGGCGACCTGTTCGTACTGCGCACCTATTCGCCGATGAGGACGATCGGTGGCGGGACCGTGCTGGACCCTTCGCCCCTAAGACGAAGGAAGCGTGATAAGGGTATCTCGGATTGGCTGACGTTGCTTGCGACCGCAGATATGAAGCAGATAGTCGAGGGGCACATCAAGGCCTCAGGGCTGGGGACGAGACTTGACATGCTCCGGCTCAGACTGAATCGTGGCTCAAGCGAGATCGAGACCGCCATTCATGATCTTAAAGATAGCGCGAAGATATTCGAACCCTCGCCGGGGCTATACATACACGCTGATGTGCTGGCCGAACTCGAGGGCAGGATCGAGGAAACACTTGAGTCCTACCAGGCCAAACAACGGCTGATCTGGGGAATGCCCAAGGAGGAGTTAAGGGAGAAACTCGGTTCCGTGGAGATGGCCTTCCTCAACTGGGTGCTCGGGCGTCTTGAGGACAGAAACCGTGTCTTCAGCAAGAAGGGCAGGGTGAGGGCGGGTAGCGGTGATGTGAAGTTGAGTCAGGATGAAGTCAGGGCGCGGTCAGTGGTGGTAGGTCAGCTCAAGGCCAGGCTGTTCCAGCCTCCGTCCGAACGTGACCTTGAGACCGGCAGCGGGGTCCCGGCGGAGACGGTACGCAAAGTGATCACGCTTCTCATCAATGATGGTGAGATCACACGGCTGGAACCCGGTCTTGTCGTGCACAGCACTGCGATCGAAGAAGCCAGGTCCCGGATCGAGGAATACCTCAGGGAGCACGGTGAGGCCACCGTGAGTGATCTTAAGGGTGTGCTGGGCACCTCGAGGAAGTACGCCGTACCGCTGCTTGAGCGTCTCGACCGGCTCGGTATCACACGAAGACAGGGCGCCAACCGCACCCTGATATAGTTGGGGTCAGGTCTTGAGATAAGATATAACCCCGGAAGTCTGATGAGGTGGCGAAGTCCGCGAATGACAGTGCCAAAACGCTTAATCTCAAGACCTGACCCCAAGGTCACGGATGTTGTGATCGTGGGATGTGGGCCTGCAGGAATGGCCGCTGCAATTCAACTCAAGCGTGCCGGTCTGGAACCGGTGGTCTTCGAGAAGGGAAAGGTGGGCGGGCTCCTGGTCAACGCTCACTTGGTGGAGAACTACCCGGGGTTTCCCGAGGGCATATCCGGAGTCGATCTCGTTGCGTTGATGAGAAGGCACTTGACCGTGCTCGGGATCGAAGTCGTCTTTGAGAAGGTCACAATGGTTGATGTCGAGCACGACCGGTTTCTGGTGAGAGCCGGAGGCAGTGACACTCGGTCGATGAGTCTGATCATAGCTTCCGGCACCAGGCCGAACATGCTGGCGTCGGTGCCGATCCCGCGTGGACTCAGTGACCGAGTTACATATGAGATAGATCCAATCAGGTCGGTCCGCGGTAAGGCTATCGCAATCGTCGGGGCCGGTGACGCAGCCTTTGACTATGCGTTGAGTCTGGGGAAACACAACGACGTGACCATTCTCAGTAGAGGGTATGAGCCTCGATGTCTTCCACTCCTCAGTGAGCGGGCTGCGATGTCGCCACGGATATCATTTGTCCCGGAGACGGAGGTCACAGCGATTGAAGGTGCCGATGGCCCCAGGCTCGCACTTGGCTGCCGGAACCCTGGTGGTGCTCTTGAGATCGTCGCCGACCATCTGGTAATCGCTATCGGCAGGTACCCGGACCTGGGCTTCATGTCACAACAGTCGGCGGGAACGGGGGCGATCAGACAAGGCGAGGGATTTCTGCATTTGATCGGAGATGTCAGCCATGGTAGCATGCGCCAGACGGCCATAGCGGTCGGCGACGGAATGGTCGCCGCCATGGTGATCGCCGGGAAGCTCAGGGAGATCGGTAGATGAGGATCGTAGGATCGGCCGGCAAGGATGACATAGCTGTTGCTTCGATAGCGGAGATAAGGGACGGCAGGTACATCGAGTTTGTCGAATCGCTGCAGCCGCCGCTTCCCCGAACCAAGAAATGGGTGTTGATCGTATCCACCATGTTCGGCTGTCCCGTCGGTTGTCTGATGTGTGATGCGGGCGGGTACTACGCAGGCAGGCTGACGAGAAGCGAAATCACATCTCAGATCGACTACCTGGTGGATGCCCGGTATCCTGACCGGAAAGTGGATGTAGAGAAATTCAAGGTGCAATTCGCACGGATGGGCGAGCCTTCACTGAACCCTGCGGTGCTTGATGTCCTCGAGGAACTTCCGGACCGTTATCGCGCACCCGGCCTCATGCCCTCCGTCTCTTCGGTCGCCCCCTCGGGAAGCGAGCGTTTCTTCGACAGGTTGATGGACATAAAGACGAACCTCTATTCGGGCGGGAGGTTCCAACTCCAGATGTCGATTCACACCACGGATACCCGGCTCCGGGACAGACTGGTCCCTGTGCGCAAGTGGAGTCTTAAGAAGATCTCAGCTTACGGGCTGGCTTTCCATGAGGAAGGTGACAGAAAGATAACACTGAATTCGGCCCTGGCCGACGGAATGCCACTTGATCCGGACGTCCTTCTCAGGTACTTCGACCCGGAGAAGTTCCTGATAAAGCTGACACCGGTCAATCCTACGTACCAGGCGCGCTCAAATGGGCTGGCCAGTTACATCGAGCCCCTCAACGAAGAGAAGCGCTACGACGTTGTCACGAATATCCGCGAGGCGGGCTTCGAGGTGATCGTGAGCATCGGTGAGCTCGAAGAGAACCTGATCGGAAGCAATTGCGGCCAGTACGTCATGAGACACCTCGGTGAGAGCTCGCCTGTGAGTGGCGGTTACACCTACGAGATTCGCAGCCGCTGAGATTGTCTCGGGGCCACCCCCGCTGTGACACGTCGCGTTGACATAATGAGAGCCGGTCATTATACTTCCGGTGTCAGTGTTGAGATCAGGGAGTGAAAATGCCACACGATCCGGTCGATCTGAGAAGCGATACCGTAACACGGCCGACACCCGAGATGCGAAGAGCAATCGCAGAAGCGGTCGTCGGTGATGATGTCTTCAAGGATGACCCGACGGTCCAGGAGCTTGAACGCCTTGCAGCTGAAATCACCGGCACCGAGGCGGGTCTTTATGTTCCAAGCGGGACGATGGGAAACGAGGTCGCGATTCTCACGCATACACGGCGGGGGGACGAAGCGATCGTAGATTATGATTCACACATCTACAACTACGAAACGGCCGGGCCGGCGGTGCTTTCGGGCGTGCAGCTGGCGCCGATTAGGACCGACAACCGTATGCTTCGGGCTGTAGAGATAGAGGAAGCAATCAGGCCCGACGACGAACATCTTCCGATAACCAGGTTGATCTGTCTTGAGAACACGCACAACCGCAAGGGCGGGATGGTCTATCCGATTGAGGAGATGCAGCGCATACGGGATCTCGCGACGGACAGGGGACTCAGGATTCACCTTGATGGAGCTCGAATCTTCAATGCGTCAGCCGCGTCGGGTATAGATGTAAGAGAGTACTGTTCGCTGTGTGATTCTACGATGTTCTGTCTTTCAAAGGGTCTGGGGGCGCCGATCGGTTCGATGCTGGTGGGCGGACGTGAATTCATCGCTCGCGCAAGGCGGAATCGCAAGTTGCTCGGTGGTGGGATGAGACAGGTCGGTATACTTGCAGCCGCAGGCATCCATGGGATCCGGCACAATGTGGGACGCCTTGGAGAGGATCATCGTCGGGCGAGACGACTTGCTGAGAGTCTTTCGCAGATAGACAGGATCGACATCGACCTGGACACGGTGCAGACCAACATCATAGTCATCGATCTTGGAAAAAGCGGTATGAGTGTTGATGAGAGTATATTACTGCTTGAGAAGAACGGTGTCCTTGTGGTACCGTTCGGGCGAACGACGATAAGAGCAGTCGCGCATCTTGACATTGATGATGAGGATGTAACGAAGGCAATATCCGTTTTTGAAAAGGTGTTTTCGTCGACCTGGTAAGAACTGAGATATGGCAAAGACCCACTGGAAGATAAGACCTGTAGATTCCGCATCCGCCAAGAGGCTTGAATATGGATTGGGGATCTCGAATATTACCGCGAAGGTTCTGGTCGCACGCGGAATCTCAAGTGAGACCGATGCCAGGAAGTTCCTCAACCCCAGTATGTCCGATCTACAGGATCCGATGCTGCTGCCGGACATAGAGCCCGCCCTCGAAAGACTCACCGCTGCAGTATCCAATGATGAAGCCATAATGGTGCTGGGCCACGACGACGTTGACGGCATTACGGCAACCACGATCATCTTCGGGCCGCTCAAGGAGATGGGTGCGGACGTCTCTTACTACATACCCGACTCCCCCACAGAGGGAATCGGCCTTTCGAACGAGATTGTAGACAGGTTCAAAAAGTCCGGCGTTTCCTTGATTGTGACAGTGGATTGCTGCGTGAGCTGCAAGAACGAAATCGCGTATGCGAAGTCTCTCGGGATAGACACTATCGTGACAGACCACCACGAACCTCCGGACGAACTCCCGCCCGCCGTAGCGGTTGTCAATGCCAAACGCCATGATACCGCATACACTTTCAGGGAGCTCGCCGGTTGCGGTGTCGCATACAGATTTATGGAGGCGTTTGCGCAACACTACCGCAAGATCGGGAATCCGCCGTCGCTTGAGGGGCTGCTCGGTATGGCTGCCCTCGGCAGTTTTGCGGATCGAGTGCCTCTTCTTGGCGAGAACAGGATACTGGTCCACAACGGGACCAAGGAGATCATGACCAGAAGGCTGGTTCCCTTTGTGACGCTTAGATCCCACATATGGCTGGACGATCACCCCACCATGACAGAGGTGCTGGGAAAGATGGTGCCGATCGTTGGTGGTTCCCGCTCGCATGAGGGTGGCAATCTCGGATGTGAGCTTCTGCTTTCGGGTGAAGGTGATGATGCCGAGGACATTCTCACATCTCTGGTGACGGAGTGTGAACGAAAACGGGAGCGTGCGAGGCGAACCCTGGATAAGGTAGTCAGCCACATGTCAGGCATGGACGTCAGCTCGGGAAAGGTAATCGTACTCCTTGAAGAGCGGCTTCCAAGCAAGGCCGTCGGTTACTGCGCGTCGCGGCTGACGGACAACCTTCACAAACCGGTTGTGATAATATCCATGAGAGGTGATACGGGAGTGGGCGAGGCGAGGGCGCCCAAGGGAGTGGATCTGGTCGATGCACTTGCGGCCAACAAGCAGTACTTTATGGGGTATGGAGGGCACAAGCAGGCCGCCGGATTCTCGATAGAGCGGTCAAAGGTAGAGGCTTTCAGGAAGAGTTTCATTGACTACCTTGAAGCCAAAATCGATCCATCGGTGATCGAGCGAGAGATCGTCATCGACGATCGGCTGAAGCCCGACGACGTCAATATGGACAACCTGAAATCGCTGCTTTGCCTTGAACCTTTCGGCCAGGAACACGGCAGGCCGATTTTTCTGCTTGAATCATTACACAAGAGTATGCTTAAAACGATTGATGGGACGTTGAAGCTGGGCGAGGTTAATCTGTCGGGAAATGACTTTGCCTCGCAGGTCGACTGGGAAGCGGGAGAAAAACTGAACTTGGTCGTGAGTTTTCTCGGTGAGGGAGGTGTCAGGGTGTTAGAGGTCATGGACTGGAAAAAAGCGAAGTAGGAAGGGGGGTTTTGAAGAATCGGCATGCCTAATGCTAGAGATCTGAAGAAACCGAAACAGAAGAAGTCCAACAGCAAACCCGACAGATCATTGGCCCGCAAGATTGAGAGGATAGATACCAAGATGCAGGCTGCTCTGGAGAAGGGTGACTTCGTGCAGGCCAAGGAGCTTGCGGAAGAGCAGGAGCGGCTTCTTGAGCATCTTATGCTCAGCGGGCACATCGGGTAGACACGCCGTAACAGGATGGCTCACCAGCAAGACATCGTTCTGTTTGTAGTAGCAACCCCAATTGGTAACCTTAAGGATATCACTTTCCGGGCGCTCGAAACCCTTACGAAGGCGGATCTCATAGCCTCTGAGAATGTTAGGAAGACCAGGAACCTGCTTTCCCATCATGGCATCAAAAGCACCGTAATAAGCTACAGGGAGGAGAACTCCCGCCGGGTGATTCCACGCATCATTGATGCGCTGGGGCAGGGGAGAAGCGTTGCACTTGTTACGGAGGCAGGCACGCCGGGAATTTCCGATCCGGGACGACAGCTCGTCGAAGCCGTGTGGAAGGCCGGATACAAGATCGTGCCGGTGCCGGGTGCAAGCGCGGTTGTCGCCGCACTTTCGGTTTCGGGTATGGATGAACCAAGATACGTGTTCGAAGGCTTCCTTCCCCGTAAGAACTCGAAGCGGCGGCGGCGGCTCAGGGATCTTGCCGATGATGTGAGACAATTGGTGTTCTTCGAGGCGCCCCACAGGTTGCTCAAGACACTCGGTGACATGAAAGACATTCTGGGTGACAGACGCTGTGTGGTGGCCCGGGAGATGACGAAACTGCACGAAGACATAGAGAAAGCAAGCATATCCTCTTTCATAGACAAGTACACGGGCAGACCTCCGAAAGGAGAACTCGTGATTGTCTGTGAAGGAACGGGACGAAAAAAAGGAAAGAGGGGGTCCGAAGTGAGTGTAATAGTGTACTCCACACCTACCTGCCCTTACTGCAAGATGGTCAAAAGCTATCTTGACGAGAAGGGAGTCTCATTCCAGGATGCGGATGTATCCAGCGATCCTGCCAAGAGGGATGAGATGTTCAAGATATCGGGGCAGAGGGGAGTACCCGTGATCAACATCGACGGGCAGATAGTTGTCGGTTTCGACAAGGAGCGCCTGGGGGAGTTGCTGGGCAAGGAGTGATGGGGGCGGTCCGGATACAAGGAGCTCGTTCGTGAAAGGACTCCGGCTGAGAGATGCGCGTGCCGGCGACAGAGAGCCGGTCTTCGAATTCTGTAAGAAGACCTGGCCCGAATATGGTGACTACATTCCGAGAGTATGGTCGAGGTGGCTTCGGGACCCGAAGGGGAGACTCATCGTCGCCGAGTTCGAAGGCGCGCCCGTCGCGCTGGGCAAGGTGACCGATTTCGGTCGTGGTGAGATCTGGCTTGAGGGCCTCAGAGTCGATCCCGGGTTTCGGCGCGCCGGCATTGCTGATGCCATGCACGAGGAAGTCATGCGTACGGTGAAGAAGTTCAAACCCAGGTTCATGCGTTTCTGTACCGGTGCCGACAACCGGGCCAGCCGCCGCATCGGGAAGAAGTACGGATTTGAGGCGATCGCCTGCTTTCGGTATTACTGGCGGAAATCAAGAAAGGGAACACCCAGGGGTGATCTGGCGGCACGGCGTGATGCCGATCGTGTCTATGACTTCATCATGCAATCACGATTCCTCAGGCTCTCGTCGGGTCAGATAGCCGAAGGCTGGATCTTCAGAGAGATGAGCAGGGATCTGCTGGCCGGATACATCAGACAACGTCGGGTGATGGTAATGAGAAGGTCCGGCCGGCTTAGCGGTGTCGCCGTCTATCCGTATGAGGAGAATGAAGAATCGACAACGCTTGGTTTCGTCGACGGCGATCCTGGGGCGATAAAGGTGCTTGCCCGGAACTGCATCTATCTTGCGAAAGAGCACGGCGGGAAATTCTGTTCCGCCGCAGTTCCGGCACGAGGATTTGCCGGGCTCATAGACCAGGCCGGTTTCTTGAGAAAGGACAGCGTGGGTCAGGTTGTGCTGGAGCATCGTCGAGGTCGCCGTGACACGGGCCGTTTGGGGAAACACCGATAAATGTGGAGGGTTTTACCGGATGATCATGCTGGATGGAGCTGCCAATGCCTGAAATTGAAGCCGTGTTGTATGACACCCTGCAGGATGGAAGCGCACGGTGCGGTATCTGTCAACGCAGATGCGTGATTGCCGACGGTGGTTGTGGTCACTGCTCCGTGAGGAAGAACCGCGGGGGCAGGGTATACGCTGTCACACACGGCGAGGTATCCACAAAGACGATCGCGCCGATTGAGGCCAAGCCGGTCTTCCATTTCCTGCCGGGATCGAAATGGCTGTCGCTCGGCAGTCTCGGCTGCAACCTGCGATGCAGCGGTTGTCAGAACTGGGAGATCGCTCATGACAAGCCATGCGAAGTGCCGAGCGGGAAGACCGAGTACGTCGAGCCCGAGAGAGTCATATCGCTCGCGAAGGAGGAAGGATGTAAGGGCATATCCTGGACTTACAACGAACCTACCATGTGGCTTGAATACACGATCGAGGTGGGCAAACTGGCCAAAAAGGCTGGACTCTACACCAACTATGTCACAAACGGCTACATGACCAAAGAGGCCCTTGATTTAGTAGGGCCCTATCTTGATGTCTTCAGGGTCGATATCAAGGGTTTCTCACGGGACTTTTACCGGAAGGTTGCCGGCGTAGACGACTTCGAACCCATTCTTGAGAACACGCTGAGGGCAAAGAGCAAGTGGAACATGCACGTGGAAGTGGTGACCAATGTGATACCCGGTCTCAACGATGGCGAGATCGAGCTGGGACGGCTCGCCACCTGGATAGCCTCACGACTCGGCAAGAGGACCCCCTGGCACATTACGCGGTTCCTCCCCTATCTCGAACTCTCCGACATCCCGTGTACACCCCTGGAAACCCTCGATCGGGTTCGGAAGATCGGTCTGGATGTCGGCCTGCTCTATGTCTACATCGGCAACGTGACGGGGCATCCCGGCGAGAACACCTATTGTCCCAAGTGCTCGAATGTCGTGATAGGCCGCTATCATTTCAGCGTGATCGCCAACAACATCGCCGACAACAGGTGCAAGTACTGCGGCCAAAAAGTCACCGGCTTCTTCTAACCCCCTTGGGGTCAGAGCTAAAAAAGTGACAAGTTGGGGGTCAGAGCTCGATTGGTGCGTGCTCAGGATTTCTTGCCGGGTTGGGATTTTCGGAGTTCCCGTATCAAGAGGGACCGATGAACCCCGAGGAATGCTGCAATCTCTTTAAGTGTGTATCCATGGCCCTCGCGGGCCACACGGATTGCTCGTTCGCATTTCGGCCACACTCGTGCTCTCCTGAATATTCGCTCTAGCGAGGGGCGCGCGGCAAATCTCTCGGAACGAGAGATACCCCGGTCTGATTCCTTTTCTTTGAAATGCGGACGCATTTCCTCGATGAACTTCTCACGGCCCATGAGCACACCGCCAATGAGATCATCCCAGGGAGAACCGCCTTTAAGCCCCGCCAGCACGAATCTCTGGTACGCCTTGCGGGAACTGCCTGCATCCCGACCGAACTGGCTCAGCACCCAGTCGATTTCAAGAAAGCGGGGTCTTGGCGCAAGACCCATGGTGGCGGCATAGCTTGACCACGTCCAGTTCTCGGGCTTTGAAACGAGACCTGCCCTTACCGGATTAAGTACAACATACCTACACAACTCAAGGAGGTAGCTTTCTCTTTCAACGAGGATTGCAGTGAATCTGCCCTGAAGTGCATGCCCAACACGTTCATGTCTTCTATTGAAGGCCTGAACGTAGACGCCGTTGAGATATTTCATTCCTTTTGAGAGTTTTCCTTCCGGAGTCTCGAGTAGAAGGTGGTAGTGATTTGGCATGAGGCAGTGTGAGTGGACTACCCACTTGTGCGTCTCGACAACAGTCGCGAGTACTGACTGGAACGAACTGAAGTCCCTCCGATTCAGGAAGATCCGCTGCTTCTGGTTGCCTCGTGACGTTACATGATAGACAGCTCCGGGAAACTCTATGCGTATTGGTCGAGCCATACCGCGTGTGATCGATTGCATAACTCATACCAGTCACGTCCGAAATATCGACAGTCTCTGGAAGATGTGGATGCCTCTGTGATCTCAGGCAGCGCAACTTTTTAGCTCTGACCCCAGGGGAAGTCACTTTTTTAGCTCTGACCCCAGTGGGTTTGGGGTTGACTTCGGAGCCGGGTTATGGCATATGTTGAGATGGTGGAGGTGGTGGATGGGACGAGGACAAGTTGTTCCGCTGGTAGCGGCCTCACTGGCCGCTCTTGTTTTCCTGGCTTTGTCTTCAGATATCGGTGCTGAGCCGCGTGTTGTGATAAACGAAGTGCTCTATGATCCGGATGGCTCGGACACGGGGTACGAATTCGCAGAGCTGTTCAACTGCGCACTCGAGCCGGTGTGTCTTCAAGGCTGGATGTTCGAGACGGGAAACGGTGCCTACGAGAACCGGTGGAAACACGAGTGGACGGGTTTGGGGACCGATACCGTAGAGGCTCGTGGTTTCTTCGTCATCGGCGAGGACCTCGTATTGCCTCCTCCGGACTTTGTGACGGCACTCGATCTTCAAAACGGACCGGACGGGTGCCGGCTTGTCGCCCCCGACGGGAGTGCGGATGTGGTCGGGTGGGGAGATCTCGTCTACGAGGAATACTATGAAGGTTCTCCCGCGACGTGTGCACACTCGGGTGTGAGCATCGGTCGTGATCCGGACGGGTCGGATCGGGATCTTAACTCCGAAGACTTCCGCCTGCTCGAAGTCCCGTCACCGGGCGACTTCAATCATCCTCCCTTTGACCTTGCGATCGAAAAGGCGGGTCTCTCGCGGTACACCTCAACCTCCGGAGCGGATATCGATATCGCCTGCATGCTCGTAAACAGCGGGATCGAGGTGTGCGGCGACGCGACCGTCAGCGCAGCACTCGGGGCACTCCTTGACAGTATCCACGTTCCGGACGCCCTTGAGCCCTCAGAGCAAGTCAAGGTAGTCGTCCGACTGCCCCATCCGGGAGAGGGACTCCATACGATCCGTGTCTGGCACAGGCAAGCCCTCGACAGATGGCACTGGAACGACAGCGTGTCAACCAGCATAGTGCTTCCGCCGCCCCCCGTGGTGATAAACGAGGTGATGTTCAAACCGACTGGCACCGAGTGCGAGTGGATAGAAATCTTCGCTCACGGTACTTCAGGCATCAGTATCCGGGATTGGACACTTGAAGACCACCGGGGGACCAAGAGAAAGCTGGTTGGGGATGACCTTATGCTCTCACGGGGCGACATGCTGGTCTTGGTCGAGGACGTGGAGGTATTCGCGGTGGCACATCCTGACCTGGACCGCGGATGTTTCTTAAGACCCAGTGGTGGTTGGCCGACGCTCAATGACGTCGATGGTCCTCTTGACTTCGCCGACATGATCATTGTCAGGGATGCCCGGGGCACGATGGTCGATTCCGTCGCCTATCGTACGCGATGGAGCAGACCCGGTATATCATTCGAGCGTATCGATCCTCGCGGACCGTCATCGAGTTCATCGAACTGGTCCCCGCACTATGGCAATACGAGCGGTAGCCCCGGCCGGGCGAACAGCGTCTCATTCCATCTTCCCGGAGACGGCAGCATACTCACCCTGAGTCCCTCGGCGTTCAGTCCGGATGGAGACGGGCAAGACGATCTGCTTGCGATCGCCGCCAGACTCTGCGAGCCGTGCCTCGTGCGGCTGAGCATATTCGATCTAAGCGGAAGGCTTGTAAAGAGGCTGATTGATGGCGAGGTCGTCGAGACGTCGCGGACCACCTTCTGGGATGGAAGGGACGACAACGAATCACGTCAGGCAATGGGGGCCTACCTGGTTCTCCTGGAAGCGAAGGCGACAGCCTCGGACAGGACCTACCGGGCCAGGTCCCCCGCAGTTCTGGTAAGACGATGATGAATCGATGCGCGAAGGCCAACACGTTATCCGGGCGGGCGGGCGTCACAGGAGCCATCACCCTGGCCGGCATGTTCCTGGCCATCGGTCTGCTGCCGATGACTGTCTGCCTTGCCTCGTTTGAAATCGATCCGGTGTCACCTGCGGAAAGAGGTGCCGCTACGCGTCTGGCTCTCGGCCGGGTAGAGGGAACACACAGCGTGCTCTATGGGGATGATTGGGGATCTGCCGGGTCGGGTTCGGTCCGTTGCTACGGTTTCAAACCATTCGGTATGAGTGAGATTGATTTCGGGGCAATCTGGGTATCTGTCCAACTGGGGGATGAGACGCACCAACTGTCGACATCGTACCAGAGACTCAAGGTCCTCTCATACGTTGAGGAGACCTTTCTGATTTCACATGGCTTCAGACTCGGCAGGCTTCGGTGTCTTCCGGTCGTAAGACTGGGAACGGTCAAATTCGACGGGGAGCAGATGGATATGGTTTGGCTTTGCGATCTGGGTCTTGCGACCGATGTCCGGGACAATATGACCATCTCTGTGGGGCTTAAGAACCCTCTTGCACTGGGTCTTTCCGAAAGCGGCGACATGTTTCCAACATCGATCACGCTTGGTCTTGGCTTTCCTGTTGCAGGGTGCCTCGGGTGGGGCATCGAGGTGCAAAAGGAGAGTGGTCACCAGACATGTATTGCCACCGGTGTGGAATGGTCATTCGCCGGCGGACTCGTCCTGAGAACGGGCTTGAGGACCTACCCGCAGGAGTTCTGCCTTGGTGTGGGTCTGCGTCTCGGACACGGGATGGTCGATGTTGCCGCGAGCGTGGTGCCGGATCTGGGAGCGACACACGAGTTTGGCGGCGCATGGACGTGGGATTAGTGTTCCGGCGCTGACACACATGTCAGGATACCGACACCGGTTTGATGAGGTTTGTGAAGATTTTGGAATCGGTCGTCTATCTCCGCAGACCGGGCCGGCACGGAACTTGTAATGATAAGACTGGGGGGATGGTGACAAGGGTGGAAGGTTCCCGCGCCGTAACCTCCACCCATTCCTCCACTCTGCCCCGTGTTGACCGGATACTCAAGGCTGTGTTAGCATCTCATCTACTACAGGAGTGCTATGAAGAAAAGATTCTACATCCTGATCCTCTTCGGCGTTTTGCTGTGTTACTCAGGTCTTATCGAACCGTACTGGATATCGCAGACCACGCACGATCTCACGATCGACGGTCTCGGTGTGAGGGAACTCACGATCGTACAGATCGCCGACATCCACACGCATAGGTTCGGCTGGAGGGAACGCGAGACAATCAGGAGGATAGAGGAGATCGATCCCGACTACATCTTCATCACGGGTGATCTGTTCAGTTCAGGGGCCGTGTTGTCGAGTGGCTTGACCTTCCTGGCAAAGCTGAGGGCGAGGTATGGTATCTATCTTGTTCCCGGTAACGCCGACGGGAAGATCCTGAGCGCGATGCGTTGGGGAAGGATCACGAGGGACACACTCAACTGCGGAATCCTCATGAACGAGAACGTTGATTGCGGCCCGTTCGTGCTTGTGGGTATCGATGACCCCGTATCGGGCCGTGAGAACACGGCAGACGCCTTCGAGGGGATCACACACACCAAGCCTGTTTTTGTTATGAGCCACTTTCATCCCGACAGGCTCCTCCGGGAGCTTGAATATCTGGGTGCGGACATGGTCTTTTCCGGGCATACGCACGGCGGTCATATCGGGATTGCAGCCGTCGTCGGTCTTGTGCCCTATGCCAACAGAAGCAAGTACATGGCCGGACTCTTCAATCTGAATCACACGTACCTCAGTGTCACCAGGGGTGTCGGCACGGGCATCTTCCCGTTCCGGTTCCTGTGCAGACCGGAGATAGTCGTTTTTCACCTCAGGGGCGGCTGAAATTGCGGCTTCAATCGCTGGCTCTCGGCGTTGTGGTGTGTGCCGTCGCGACCGCCGTACCGGTCGCGGTGGCAACGCCGGTCGATCCTTTCGAGAATATGCTGGGTGATGTGGAAGATGAAGAAGACTATCTTGAGCTGATCAACCTGCTTGATGCAGCTGTTAAGGAACCCGTCAATCTGCTCGATGCCGACCGGGAAGAAATAAGCAGGTTACCGTGGATAAGCCCGCTTCTTGCCGATCGCATAGTGGCTCTCGCTTTGGCGGGTGAGTTGCGGTCGCCGGACGACCTGACAAAGATAGCCGGCATCGACGAGCGTATGGTCGATCTCCTCCGGCCTTTCGTGACCGTGCGGTCGCCGAGAAAACTGGTGTCACCAGTCACCGGTCTGGCCCGCATGAGAATCATATCGTCACCTGTTTCCAGCTCCTACAGGAAGCACAAGACCTACCTGCGGTTCGGCCTAGGGTGGAACGACCAGGAGGGCGGTTTCGTCGTTGAAAAGGACAGGGATGAATCGAGTCTCAATGATTTCCAATCTTACTATCTTACCGGTCGATGGCGATGGGGGGAAGCAGTCGCAGGTAATTTCACGCTTGCTTCCGGCCACGGTCTCGTCTTTTCCAACCCGTACGGGCATTCGCCATCCACCGTCAGCCCGTGGCGATTCAGCCGGGGTGATTTCCGGCTGAAGCCCTACACCTCGGTTGATGAGAACTTCACGATGCAGGGAGCCGGACTCAAGCTCGAAGGGCGGAGGTTGGCAGTCTGTGTTGCGGTATCGCGCTCGTACTTCGATGCCGGTCTTGATGAGGATGGCAGGGTCAAGACGCTCAAACAGACAGGCTACCATGTGAGTACAAGTGACCTTGAGGGAGAGGATGCGCTTCGGGAGGACCTGCTTGCGTTTGCGGCGGACTATGACGGCGGCGTGCTCGGTATCAGGGCCAACCTGTCGTACGCGGACTTCAGCCGGGACTTCAGCCCGGAGTTCAGCCGCGGTACGCCGGAGGCGCTCTCACGGCACGGTAACCTCGTCGGGAGCGTGGACCTGTCACTTTCCGGCAGCGAAAGCATGCTCTTTGCGGAAGTGGCGACGACGCGGGAAGGCCGGGAAGCCATGCTCGGCGGGCTTGCCTTTGACAGGTCACCGGTGAGCCTGTTGATGCTGGGGAGGCTCTACGATGACAGGTTTCTTAGTCTTCATGCCAGACCCTTCGCTTTCTATTCGGGTGTAGGTACCGGTGAACGTGGTCTCTTTGCGCAGCTCACACTCAAGCCCATTCCCGCCGGCCGGGTAGCCATCGGAAGTGATCTCCACCGCAAGCGCGGGAAGGAAGGAGCCGTTTCGGACCCTTCAGGTTCGGAGTCTTTCTTAAATCTCGAGTGGAGCGCCGGTGATCTGACCCTGTCACTTGGCGAGAAGCTTCTAAGAAGTGAGACTCCTCCGGAAGGCGAGGGCGACTTGACCGAGAAAAAGATGAGATTGAGGAGCCGGCTGGATGCTCGGTATGAGGTCACGAGGTCGATGTGGCTGAGGGCGCGCTATGAGTTACTCCGCGCGGAAACAGATGCAGGCACAGGACGTGAGCGCTCTTCGTCAGACTTGCTCAGACTCGACGGCGGTATCGGTATCGGCAAGATCGCGGAGGTCAAGGCCGGTGTCAGTGTCTTTACAATAGGTGACTATGCGTCGAGAATATACCAGTATGAACCGGGGCTCCCTTACTACCCCACACTGGAGATGTTGAAAAGTGACGGTACAAGATGGTACAGTATCGTATCCCTTCGGGGAGAGGCGTTCGGTGGCCTGACTGCCAAGTATGGACGGACGGCCTACAGCAGTGATGACGACAGATCGGCGTTTATGTTCTACTACAGTCTGAAGATTTGATGGTAACAATGATCGAAATTCAGCCGAAAGGGCAATGAGGATGGCAAAGGTCATACTATCAGCGTCGACTATCCTGCTTCTGACTCTCATCTGGGCGGGCGGTGCAGGCTGTGCCGAATCCGATTCGGTGATTGCTGTGGCACCGTTTGATCTCATGCTTACGAGCAGCGACCTGGATTCATATCCGGGCCTCGTGATCTCACCGGAAGCTCTGCTCGTCATCCTGCCCGAGCCCAGGGCCGGCACCCTGCTGGCGGCCGGGGCAGTGACCATACTCGGCTCTGAGCCCCGGGTACCGTTATGGATAGTACCGGGCGAAGTGCCGGAGGATGTGGCCGGTGAAACCGGGGTCGCCGTACGCTACACCACTCAGTCGTCCACGGTGGTTGAGGCCGACCGGGCATCTGCCGATCGGCTTCGCTCGCGGGGATACTTTGTCGTAAAGGCGAAGTTCCGGCCCGTTGCCGATCTCAAGCAACCTCATTTCGGAAGCGAGGCTGTCGAGCAATTGCTGAGGAAGCGCCCATTGACCGGGGCACGCACGCGCTTCATGAGGTCGTTATCAGATTCGGTTGATACGTTGCTCATCAAGAGTACTCTCTTTGACCTGACATATGACGTCGACCTGGGTGACTACAGATCGCGGTATGCCTGCCGGATCGATCTCAACCGTGACATCGCGCCCTACATCGAGGATCGGTTG
>JBDRNT010000014.1:0-49744 GCA_043810925.1 Candidatus Eiseniibacteriota bacterium | reverse complement strand
TCCCGTCACAGAGACGGTCAAGTGGCAGTATATCGGTGATCCGCCCCGGAGCTTCTATTCGGAACAGAAGGGATCGGCCCAGAGGTTGCCCAACGGCAATACCCTGATATGTGACGGGGACAACGGCAGGGCCATCGAAGTCACGATGGCGGGTGAGATAGTCTGGGAGTGGTTGAATCCCGCCACTGAAGAAGGGCGGCGCGTACAGGTTTACAGGATGATTCGGCTCGACCCCGGAGTCGTTGAACCGCTGCTGGAGTAGCCCGCCCCGATCCGCACGTTGACCTGCAAACGAGATCACTCAAGACCTTGCGGTGCGCTTATTTTCTTGATCAATCTGCCTGTCCTGGTGTAAGATAGCCGGGCAGGTGCGCACGGGGAACGCTGTCTCAGAGCGCGAGCGTAGACAGCATCATCCTCACATCCCTTAGAACGTGGCTGCTGCACACGCGAACGGAACTCCAGTGTTGTCGGATGTTCTGGAGCGCGAGATTGAAAGGAGTGGGCGGGATGCCGGGTCAGGGCACAATCCCGGTCCTTGCACGAGCTGTCAATCTGGGGTTGATTCTCTCATTTATCCTGATGACCTCCGGTCCCTCCGCGATTCTCGCCCAGCCCGCGGACGCACCGGATGATGTTACGATCTATGACTGGTTCGAAGAAGTGAGTTCGCTGCGCTCCCAGGGCCGGTATGATGAGGCGATCGGTGTGCTCGAGACCCTCATCAGCGGCTATTCCGTGTCTGAAGAAGTGGCGCGGCGTGCATACAATGACCTTGTCTTCACATTGCTGTCGAAACGAGATGAGGCCGCCGTCGCCGCGAGTGCGAAGGAAGCACTGACCCGCTTTCCCGATCTTGCCGCCGATCCTGTCTATTTCCCTCCCAGTGTCAACCAGGCATACGATCGGCTGAGGGACGAGATGTTCGGCGGACTCAATGTGGCGACCAAGCCGGACTCCTGCCGGATCTTCCTGGGCGATGAGTTCGTGGGCTTCTCTCCGCTGAACCTCGAGTACGTACCCGTCGGTGAATACATCCTGAATGTGACCAGACCGGGATACAACGATGAATCGACACCAATTCGGATCGAGCCCTCATACCAGACGAGTGTTCCGCTCTCGCTCCAGAAGGAGCGTGGAAGAGGATGGTGGCTTATGCGTATCGGTCCCGCGGCATTGCTTACGGGGGTGCTGGTCGCTACCCGGCTGGGTGGGGATGAGCCCGCCGGGGCGGAACCCCTGCCCGGACCGCCGCCGCCACCGGGCCAGTAGGAGGATTCTTGGGTGAACGCTGAGCGTGCAGGTCCGGACGCCTTCCAGCCGATTGCCAATCCCTATATCGTAGGAAACCCGATCAGGGACCCCGGGATGTTCTTCGGGCGCGAAGATGACTTCGCCTATGTTAAGAGGAAGTTCTTCGGCGGAAAAGAGGGGGGCATCATAGTCCTGTGCGGGGCGCGCCGCAGCGGGAAGACCTCGATACTCTTCCAGATTCTCGGTGGACGGCTCGGTGGTGATTTCCTGCCCGTGTTGACGGATATGCAGTCCATGATGATAAACAACGATCGGGACTTCCTGACCAAAGTCGCCCGGGAGATCGTTACCGCGGTCGGCCACTGCGACATCACCCTCGAATCGACACAGCCGCAGTGGGATGACAATCCCTTTGCCGCGTTCGAGAACCTGGTGCTGAAGATAAACCGGCATGTCGGCGGCAAGAAACTGATCCTTATGTTCGATGAGTATGAGCTCTTCGAAACCCACATAGACTCCGGGGTCATAAGCACTCACATACTCAACCTGCTGGCGAATCTGGTAGAACACAAGAAGGTCTTTGTCGTAATGACGGGATCGGACAACCTTGAGGCCCGCAACAAGCCGTATTGGGACGTCTTCTTAAGCAAGGCGCTTCACCAGAGGATAAGTTTCCTGAGCCATGGTGACACTCTGCGGCTGGTGCTCAAGCCGGTTGAGGGACGGGTCCACTACGGGGATGACATCCCCGACAGCATATTCAAGCTGACCGCCGGTCAGCCTTTCTACACCCAGGTGCTTTGTCAATCTCTGGTCGATCACTTGAACGAAAACCGTAAGAACGATGTGGATTCCGCCGATGTCAGGCGGGTGGTTGATGAGATCATCGAGAACCCGCTTCCCCAGATGATCTTCAGCTGGAACGCACTCGAGGACCTGGAAAAGTTGGGTCTCTCCGTCATTGCCGAGATGCGAAAAGAGCGACCTGGGCCGGTTTCTGCAAAGGACATCATAGGCTATGCGAAACGGGAGAATATCGGCTACCGGATCGACGTAAATGAGTTGAGCAAGTGTCTTGAAAACCTCTTCCATCACGATGTGCTGATCAAAAACGGCGACGGTGACACCTACCAGTTCAAGATGGATATGTGGCGTCTCTGGGTGACACGTATGCACTCGATCTGGCAGGTGATCGATGAGATGGAACGCATCGAGGAAGGTGCGCCGGGGAAGGGCATTCGCGCTGTTCAGGCGGAGCGTCGCGGAAAGAGAAACGTGATACTTGCAGTGGTGACGGTCGCGGTGGTTTTCGCCGCAGTTCTAGTCCGGGTTGTGACACGAGGCGAGGGGGGGCCTCCCGGGGAGCCGGTCGCGTACGCGACCCTCAACATCGAGACCGATCCACCCAAAGCCAACGTGTTCGTCGATGACGCCTGGATCGGGATGTCACCCGTCAGTGAAGCCCGGGTCCCTGTTGACAGCAAGGTCCTGAGAGCGGAGCTCACCGGTTATAAGACCGTCATCGAGATACTGGCCCTTGAGGAGAACGAGTCCAGAGACCTGCTTTTCGGACTCGCGGAGTATGCAGGCGACCTTGAAATCGTGTCAGACCCTCCCGGGGCGATCGTACACATCGATGGTGAGAACACCGGGATAGCCACTCCCGCTGTGGTCAGTCGGCTCTCCGCCAATGTTCCGCACCGCGTTCAGCTCGAGCTTCCGGGGTACCGGCCAGGGGCGTTCGATGCGGTTCGAATACACGAGGATTCGACAATAACAATCAGCCACAGTTTTGTGAGGATGGGCGGTGCCCTCAGCATAACGTCGCTGCCGCCGGATGCGAGGGTCGAGCTTGATGGCGAATACGTCGGCTCGACGCCGTGTATTGTGGACAGGGTAACTTACGGGCGCCATGAACTTAAGATAGCCAAGCCGGGCTATGCCGGGTACGCGAAGAACATAGACGTTTCGAAGCCGAATGAGAAGATCGAGGCGACGCTTGAAGAGCTGCCTCCGGGTACGATCATTTTCAATGTCGAGCCTTATGCGGCCCTTTCGATAGACGGCCGCCTCATCCGGGACGATGTGACCTACCACGAGATCGAGCTTCGCCCCGGGACATATACGGTTGTCCTTGAGCATCCGCAACTGGGTTCACATAGCGAGCAAGTAACGCTGGAGTCAGGTGAATCGGTGACCATACGGCACAGATTTGCTGATTGAGAGGTGCATGGAATGATCGGCAAAGTGATCGCTGATAAGTACCGCATAGATGAGAGGATCGGGCAGGGAGGCTTCGGCAAGGTGTACCGCGGATCGGATCTCAATCTCAAGCGCGACGTAGCCATCAAGATCCTGACTGATATCGGTTACGAGGAAGATTTCAAGCGAAGGTTCCTTCGTGAATCGGAGATGATGGCGAAACTCATGCACCCCAACATCGTAACAGTCTTCGACTTCGGCGAGTTTGAGGGTCGCCCGTACCTGGTGCTCGAACTCGTCGATGGGCCCTCGCTGATGGCGATGGCGCAGAAGACGCCGCTCTCATCCGGGCAGGTCATCACGCTTGCGGGCCAGGTCTGCGGTGCAATGTCATATGCACACGGTCAGGGGATCATCCACCGGGACCTGTCCTTGAGGAACATCATGGTCGGCGGCCGCGACCAGGTCAAGATACTGGATTTCGGCCTCGCCAAACTTATGAGTGCCACCGGACAGACGAGTGCCGATCTTATGGGGACGCCCTATTACCTCTCGCCCGAGGGCATAACCGGCGGGGACATCGATGAACGGGTCGATATTTTTGCATTCGGAGTGGGCCTGTTTCGCCTGCTGACGGGGCATTTCCCATTTGAAGCCGAGCACCCCGCCTCGGTGCTGTACCAGATTGTGAACGAACGTGACATCAAGTTCGCCGGAGACATGCCCTCGGAACTCAAGGACATCATCCTGAGGTGCCTGGAAAAGGATCCAGACGACCGCTACAGGGATTTCACCGAGCTTGGCGAGGCCTTCAAGAGGCTCGAAGAGCGTTCGCTGGACTCAAGCGTGACCATCCCGTCGGAGGTGGTAACGCGTGTAAAGCGTGGCAAGAGAAACCCTTATCTCAACAGGGTTATGCTCAAGAACCCCGAGGATTTCTTCGGGCGGGACCGCGAGGTCAAGAGAATCTACTCACGCCTGGACGCCCCGCATCCGCAGTCGATATCGGTGGTGGGGGAGCGGCGAATCGGGAAGTCATCGCTACTCAACTACATATATCAAAGAAAGAACCGCAAGCGCTTCATGCAAAACCATGACAGCTCAATATTCATATTCATGGATTTCCAGCGGAGCGCCGATCTGACGATCCCGAAGTTCATAGATATCCTGTTCAGCATGTTCAAGTACGAAGAGGCGAAGGAGATAAGCGGAACCGACGGCGATAAGAGTCTGGATCAGCTTAAGGACGTAATCCAGAAACTGAACGAGCAGGGCAAGCGGATAATTGTCTTGATGGATGAGTTCGAAGCAATAACGAAGAACGAGAACTTCGATATGCCGTTCTTCTCATTCCTGCGGTTTCTTGCCAACAACTTCATGGTCGCGTATGTGACGTCGTCATACATGGAGCTCCAGCAGATGTGCCACAACAAGGACATAGCGGACTCCCCGTTTTTCAACATTTTCTCAAACCTGCCGCTGCGTCCCTTCAACCGGGATGAGGCTGTCGAACTGGTCACTGTCCCTTCGGAGAGGGAGGGTGTCCCGCTTGGCCGGTACGCCGACAAGGTGCTGGAACTTTCCGGATGCTTTCCGCTTTACGTTCAGGTCGCCTGTTCATATCTCTTTGAGTTCTTCATCGAAAACCCGGAGGCCGAACCGGACTGGGAGGAAGTCTCGCGATCGTTTAAGGAAGAGGTCTATCCCCACTACAGCTTCATCTGGGGCAGGATGGATGACGTATCCAAGCAGAGCCTCTGCCGGGTCGCCACGGGAAGAAGCATAAGCAAGCAACACAAGTTTGTGAGCGAAGACCTTCTCAGGAGGGGTTTCTTAAGGGAAGAAGACGGCGACCTCGCCGTCTTTGCCTCGAGCTTCAAAGATTTCGTGCTTGAGCAAAGCCAGAGGATAGCGGAGAAGAAGAAACCGTTCTTCTCGGGCCTCTGGGGAAGGAAAGGGAAACGCACAAACTGAAGGTGGGTCTGAATCCGCCTTAGAAGGGAAGCATGCTTGAATAAGGATGCCGGGTGCCGGGTGCCGGGTCTCAGCGTGATTGTCTGCCTCATACTCATGTGTGTGATAGTCCCGGCTCCGCCGGCACAAGCCGGAGAGCAGGTCTTCTCACCTGATCCGGTATGGTCGTCCGGACATACGAATTCCACGAGCGGCATTGCGCTGGGGGATGTTGATGGTGACGGCGATCTTGATCTTGTATGCGGCAACTATGCTCAGAGCAACACGCTCTACCTGAACGAACACGGGAGTTTTGCGATTAACCCGGTATGGTCTTCGGCGTCCGAAACCCCCACGCGCGGGATGGCCCTCGGAGACGTGGATGGTGACGGTGACCTGGATGTTGTATTTGGAGACTGGGAGAAAGGTGCCTCATTGCATTTGAACGAGGGCGGCACCTTTTCGGCCTCTCCGGTATGGGAGTCTGAGAGCCTGCATACCACCAGCGTTGCCCTGGGGGACATCGATGGTGACGGTCACCTCGATCTGGTCTGCGGCAATGACGGTGAGAAGAACACCTTGTACTTGAATGCCGGCGCGGCATTTTCGTCAGAGCCGGACTGGTCGTCGGAGTCCTATAAGTTCACCGAGAGCGTAACACTGGGCGATATCGATGGTGACGGGGATATCGACCTGGTATGCGGTAACTTCGCTCAGAGCAACGATCTCTACTTGAACAGCGACAGCACATTTTCCACTGGTCCTGTTTGGTCTTCGCTCCAGACGAATCATACGACGGCTACGGCCCTGGGCGATATTGATGGCGACGGGGATCTTGATCTTGTGTGCGGAAACTCGGAAGACAGCGACATGCTGTATCTGAATCTCGGTGGAGTGTTCTCCCCTGATTCAGTCTGGTCATCCGGGCCCGCCAGCGATACCCATGGCGTGGAGCTCAGTGACGTTGACGGGGATGGTGATCTTGATCTCGTCTGTGGGAACTTCGCTGAGAGCAATACGCTCTATCTCAATTCAGGCGGCACTTTCCCGTCGGACCCGGACTGGCTGTCGGGCCCGGAGGACCGGACGTTGTGCATAGTACCAGGTGACGTCGATGGCGACGGCGACCCGGATCTCGTATGTGGAAACGGAGGCTACCCCGCGCGGAGTAACACCATGTACCGCAATGAGACTCCGGCCCTGGACAAAGGTGTGGCGTGGCAATCGGCTCCGCGAAGGGTGACTCACAGCGTAGCCCTCGGGGATGTCGATCAGGATGGAGATCGCGATCTCGTCTGCGGCAACGCCACCTATAGCAGCGCGCTTTACCTGAATGATGGGAACCTCTTCGCAACAAGCCCCACGTGGCTCTCGGGTGTCGTAAGCGACACCAGGGGTGTGGGCCTCGGTGATATCGATGGAGACGGCGACCTTGATCTCGTCTGCGGAAACTGGGGGACGCCGAACATTGTGTACCTGAATGGCGGTGGAGTGTTCTCGACAGATCCGAGTTGGACGTCGGATTCAGCGGATTTCACGACCAGCGTCGCACTGGGGGACATCAACGGGGATGGTGCCCTTGATCTGGTGTGCGGCAATTCAGGGGATCACGGCCAGAGCAATAGACTCTATCTTAATGACGGCGACAGTCTGTCAGAGGATGCAGCGTGGTCGTCAGGAGAGGCCAATCTTACCGAGAGTGTGGCTCTTGGTGATGTGGACGGCGACGGCGATCTCGACCTGGTCTGCGGAAACTTCGCACAGGGCAACACCCTGTATCTGAACAAAGGAGGTATATTCGAGGAAACGCCTGTCTGGACTGCAGGCCCGCCGAACCACACTCTGAGCGTTGCGCTGGGGGATGTGGATGGCGATGGCGATCTCGATCTCGTCTGCGGAAACAGCAGCCAGAGTAATATGCTCTACGAGAACGAGGGAGGCATTTTCTCTTCGGGTCCCGCTTGGTCATGCGGTCCAGCGAATGTAACCGAGAGCGTGGCTCTTGCTGACATCGACGGCGATGGCGATCTCGATCTCATTTGCGGAAATGACGGTCAGAGCAATACGCTGTATGTCAATGATGGCAACGCCCTTCGAACCGGTCCCGACTGGTTGTCCGATCTTACGAATTCCACCAAGAGCATCGCCCTCTGCGACATGGATAATGACGGGGATCAGGACTTGATTTGTGGAAACTCCGGCCAGAGTAACAATCTGTATAAAGGTATCATGAACCCTGTTTTCAGAGGAGATCCGGCGGATCCTGCGAACCATCTGCCGAATAACACCGCGTTCTTAGGCTCGGTAAGTGTTAATGAGAAAGCGGACAACACCTATCAGATTTCGATAAGCGCCTTCGATGTGGAATCGGATCCGGTCTGGATTGTGCCGGAGTATCAGTTCAGGGGAGTTCCCACCTGGTATGCGGCAGAGATGACCGGATACTCAGGCAGCGTCGGACCGCTCAAGACATCTCCACAGGGTGAAGAGCATATCTGGTACTGGGACGTATCAAGGCTCCCGTTTGATACCCGGGGCGTGATTCTTCGCCTGCGGACAATCTCCACTCCTCTCAGGGTAAGTTCGATCCGGCGTATCTCATCGCACACCACGGATGTCGGCCATGTGGAACCCGTGCGTCCGGAGATCGCCTCATCGACGGCCCTGCTTTCGTTTCCGACATTAACGGTTGGCGACACCGCCTCTTCACACTTCACGATCTCGAATACCGGTAATGAGCTCCTGATCCTCACAGACGCGGGACTGCCGTCGGTCGAGATGAGATGTGACCTTTGCTTCCCACATGTTATCGATTCCGGTGACAGCATTAACGTCAGCGTGTTTCTAATGCCACGGATGGAACTGACGATCTCCGGCGAGTTGCTTATCGAGAGCACCGATCCCGTGACGCCGTTTACCGCCATTGAAATAGAGACGGATATTCGGGCTCTTGAAATCGAAACCCGCCTCCTGGCCTCAGCGCCGGAGGTGCCACTGGGCGAAGCGCTGACGGCAATCGTGACGCCGGGTCCGGGGGTCAACGTGGAAAGAGGTTTTCTTTACCATCGCCCGTCGGGTGCCGGGGCTTTTGCGGACAGCATACCTCTTGCTGCATCTGCCGGCGACTTCATAGCGGTGATCCCGGGCGGCGGTGTAACGGAATCAGGACTTGAGTACTACATAAAGGTTGAGAACAGCGGCATCTTTGCCACAGACCCCGTGGGTGCACCTCATTCAGGTTTTTTCTACCAGGCTGTGGCCTCACCCGCTGCGATATCCGTGACGCCTCGTCCCAACTCCGGTTCGGATTTCCTGAAGAACAGAGACATAACCGTCCTTGTGTCGCTACCGGATGGAACTGAATTCATAGAAGGTACGCTGTACATGCGTATGGGCGGTGAGTCCGCCTACGGGGCCCTGGCGCTGGAAGAGCCGGCGCCGCTTCCGATCGGGATCATCCCCGACAGTCTTGTGGGGGCAAGGGGCGTGGAATACTGGGTGCGTGTCCTGACGCTGACAACGGACCTGACCTATCCCGCTGTCGATCCGGCCGCCTTCCCCGCCGCCATTACGGTTACGGTGCCGGATCTTCAAGAGGAAGAGGTTTCACCGGCCGGCGAGTACCGCATGGTGACCATCCCGCTGGACTTCGGTGAAGACTTCACAGGTACTCTCGAAGCACTCCTGTCGGATCAGGGCGCTTTCGGCCCGTACGATCCGATGCGGTGGCGCTGTTTCCGCTACCGGCCTGGGCCGGATGAATACGAAGAGTTGTCTGACGAGACCATCGCGTGGTTTCGGCCCGTGCCGGGCAGGGCCTTCTGGCTGATCTCTTCAAGCGCAAGCCGTATCAGCACGGCACCGGTCAGAGGATACTCCACTGCGACCGACAGCGCCTTTTCTATAGTCCTGGAGACGGGCTGGAATCAGATCGGCAATCCCTTCGTGTTTCCCGTTGCGTGGGATTCACTTGCCGTCAGTGGGCAACCCATGGCGGACGTCGAGTCGGTTCTTGTGGAACCCGCGGTCGCCTGGCATGCGGGCGAGGGTTACACGTATGGTGTTGAGATCCTGGAGCCGTTCCGGGGCTATTGGGTGAAAAACCTCGAAAGCCGGCCGGTTACACTTACGGTTCCACCACGGCAGGCTGGGCCGGGGATGACTGCGGCAAGCGCGCCGGGTGCTCTCAGCCGTGGGGGTTCCGGATGGGACGAGACGTGGCGAATAGAGATTGTATCATCATGCGGAGACGTTGTTGATGCCGGAAACTCAGCAGGGACCGCGCTGGGGGCTGCCACGGGGTGGGACAAGCATGACCGGTCGGAGCCGCCTATGTGCCCGGGGAGATCCATGTCGCTATACTTCCCGCATCAATCCTGGATGGACCATCCTGGAAGGTACACAACTGATATCAGGGGAGTGTATGAGGCGCTGGGCACCGGGCAACTAGAGGTCCAGCTGAGTGAAGAGGATCTCTGGGGCCACGCATGGATATTTGATGTGGCGAAGACCTTCTCCGATGCCGGTGTGGCGGATAACGTATTGCTTGGGTTCGATGGATTGGAGACATTGCCGGAGGAAGCACGCGTATATCTCATCGACCGGAAACTGGAGCGCATAGTGGATCTCCGGAATGAAGCAGGTTACTCATTCCATTCAGGTGAGCGACTCATCGTCCCGGAAGAGGAAGCACGGTTCATGCTTCTTGTGGGTAGCAGGGAATTCATCAACCGGCACGACGACGAGCTGCCCGGTCCGCCTGCACGCACGGCACTTCATCAGAACTATCCCAACCCCTTCGGCGTATCGACCATCATCCGGTATGACTTGGCCCGACGAGATAACATCAGCTTGAGGGTCTACGATGCGGCAGGCGCGCTTGTCAGGGTCTTATATGAAGGCAGTCGCGGGCCGGGCCGCTATGAATCTGTCTGGATGGGTGAGAACGATAGCGGCCGCCGCGCCGCCACCGGCATCTACTTCTGCAGTTTTACGACCGCCACCGGTACTACAGCCAGCCACAAACTCCTCCTTATCAGGTAGGCCGGATTCAATCCCAGACGGCATGCGAAACGGCTTTAAGCACGGCCCTGACGATGCTACAATAAATCCAACTCAGGGACGATACTCCGCACGGTCCTGGATCGGAGATTCAATGTTATTCGCAGATTCGGCATCCACGGTGATACGGGTAAGTGGCAGGTGGCCGGTATGAAGTTGGGCTTTGCAGATGCTCGCCGGGTCGTCCCGTTCGTCTTCTTCGCTGTTCTGCTCTTCGTCGGGATCGGTGTCTTCAGGGACTATGGTGTTTCGTGGGATGAGAGGGTGCAACGCGAGTACGGCGAGAAGGTCTATAACTACGTGACGGCCGGAGATCGCGAGCTCTTCACCGACCGTCACAGGTACTACGGCCCCGTAATTGAGTTCGCGCTTTTTTCGCTCGAAAAGGCACTTGGTCTTGATGACACCAGGCAGGTCTACCTGATGAGACACCTGGTGGTCTTCCTTACGTTCTGGCTTGGCGCTGTCTTCTTCTATCTTCTCTCGAAGCGTGAGCTCAAGAGCTGGAAGCTTGGCCTCCTCGGAAGCGGTCTGCTGATCCTGAGTCCGAGGATATTCGCCCATGCCTTCTACAATTCGAAAGACATTCCTTTCATGTGTATGTTCATAATCGGGATCTTCACGCTCGTGAGGTATCTTGACGTCCGGTCCTTCATAAGGGCCGCGGCCCACGGAGTCATCTGCGCACTCCTTATCGACATCCGAATTGTTGGTGTGTTCCTACCGGTTCTGACGGCCGGCTTTGTACTCCGGGAAGCGCTTAAGTCGAAAGGGACCAGGTCCGAGCTCAGGCGCATCGGACTGACTTTCAGTCTCTATATAGTAATACTGATTTCGCTCACCGTGCTCCTGTGGCCCACCCTCTGGCGAGATCCTCTGGGCAACTTCATTCGTGTATTCGAAGGTATGCGTAACTTCCCCTGGGAGGCGACAGTCACCTACCTGGGATCCGACGTGTGGTCGACCCAGCTGCCATGGCATTATATCCCTGTATGGATCGCCGTATCGACACCGTTAGCCGTAACGGTGCTTTTCATAGTCGGGCTCGCGGTCTCAATACGTACCCGGTCTCGGATCGCGGTGCTGGCCATTGCGTGGTTCTTTCTACCTCTAGTCTATTCGATTCTCTCGGGAGCGGTTCTCTATGATGCGTGGCGGCATACCTTCTTCATCTATCCCGCGATGCTCCTGCTTGCAGCGGTGGGCGCCGGGTGGCTGTGGGGCGTAATAGGTGCGCGGTTCCGTGGAACGGTGCGCCGTGTACTTGCATGGGGGCTGGTCATCCTGATAGCTCTCAACCTCGGATCGGCCGCGGTATTCATGGTGCGGAACCACCCTCACCAGAACGTCTACTTCAGCGCACTCACGGGCGGGATACGTGGGGCCGAGGGCAGGTTTGATCTGGATTACTGGGGCTTATCGTACAGACAGGCCCTTGAGCATGTCCTTGCCAACGACCCGCAGGATAGAATCATGGTATACGCTCCGAACCCGCCCGGCTGGTACAATGCCGATATTCTGAGACCCGAAGAGCGGAAACGGCTGGTCTTTTCAGGCAAGCCCAACAGGGCCCAATACTACCTGACCAATTTTAGGTGGGAGCGGTCGAGCCCGCCGGGAGAGGAAGTCTTTTCCATAAAGGTAGACGGCGTTCGAATCATGGCTGTACAC
The DNA here is from genome assembly GCA_043810925.1 of Candidatus Eiseniibacteriota bacterium. Classification (GTDB taxonomy): domain Bacteria; phylum Arandabacterota; class Arandabacteria; order Arandabacterales; family Arandabacteraceae; genus Arandabacterum. Next base: position 37,603 of record JBDRNT010000014.1, on the reverse strand, counting down.
AGGTTGCACCGGATTAGCTCGTAAAAAACCATAGCGTCCGGGTTCCACCCCCGACGCTACCGGGAGAATTCGTCATCGCGAGCTCCCGAAGGGAGCGCGGCGATCCGACACATGGAGATGGTGTTGCGAGGCTCCGTAGGGGCCGCGGCAATCTCACAAGCGAGACATCGATGAAGTATCGAAACACAGTTGTTTTCCTCTTCTTCGCAGCCTTCTTCGTTGTGGGTCTCACAATATTCGACGATTACGGCATATCCTGGGACGAGACCGTCCAGCGTGACTATGGTGAGATGGTCCATAAATACGTCGCGGGGCAAGACGACGAGCTGCTGTCACATCACCGCAGACACTATGGGCCGGTCTATCAGATGTTGCTTCTATCGGTCGAGCGTGTCATGGGCCTTGAGGATACAAGATCGATATACCTGATGCGGCATCTGGTTACATTCATCGTGTTCTGGACCGGGGTGGTTTTCTTCTATCTGCTGTGCAGTCGGCTGTTCGGAAGTTGGAAGACCGGTCTTTTGGCAAGCGCTTTGCTGGTTCTGAGTCCGCGCATCTTCGCCCACGGGTTCTATAACCCCAAAGATATCCCGTTTATGTCGGTTTTCATCATAAGTATGTACACACTTGTGACGTATCTCGATCGCAGGACTTTCGGGGCGATCGCGGTTCACGCTCTTGTCAGCGCAATCCTGATCGATATCCGGATTGTCGGAGGGCTGGTCCCCGCCGTAACCGTCGGGTTCCTTGTCCACAGTGCTTTTGCAGACCGGCGAACAGGCCGTACTGCGCGCCGGACCATTCTCAGTCTGGGGATGTATGCCATCCTTGCAACCGGTCTCACTATCCTTCTCTGGCCGACACTCTGGAAGGCACCGGTTGCAGGTTTCCTCGAAGCATACCGGCAGATGGCCCACTACCCCTGGCCGGGGTCTGTTCTCTATCTCGGAACCGAGATGCCGGCAAGAGACCTGCCGTGGCATTACCTTCCCGTCTGGATCGCCGTATCGACACCTGTCTGCCTGATGGCGCTTCTGGCCTGCGGCATTGTGTTCTCAGTCCGCTGTCTTGCTCGGGGACAGGCGGTCTGTGTTATGACCAGGCGTAACACCATGCTGGTCCTGATGTCGTTCCTGCTGCCCGTAGGCTACTTGCTCGCGTCGCGTGCGACGCTCTACGACTCGTGGCGGCAGGCGTTTTTCGTTTATCCGGGGCTCCTGATGACATCGCTCACCGGCCTGGTTTCGTTGTTCAGATACCTGCGTCAGAGGCTGGCGGGAACTCCATGTCACCTGATAGTCTCGATTGTGACGCTTCTTATAGCAGTTGACCTGGGGTACGCTGCTTTTTTCATGGTGAAGCATCATCCATATCAGCATCTTTACTTCAACGGCCTCGTCGGAGGAATCCGGGGGGCCGAAGGCAGGTTCGAACTCGACTACTGGGGTCTGTCTTATCGGGCGGGCCTCGAACACATTCTTGAACATGACGAGCATGAGAGGATTAAGGTCTATGTTGCGGGGGATGTCGGGCTGGACAACATTCAGATGCTGCGTGCGGACGACAGGAAACGGCTCGTCCTGGTGGATAAGCCCGTCGAAGCGAATTACTATCTTACGAACTTCAGGTGGCAGGACAAGAAGCAAGCCGCCGGAGACGAATTCTACTCAGTGGAGGTTGGGGGCGTGAAGGTCCTCACGATATACCGTGTCCGGCATACGTATTGATAATTTCGGTGACACCATACTTAATTGCTGGAACTTGGATCGTCGGGGCGGAAAACCGATGCCACCACTAACGGTGGGAAGCACTTGGCGAAGATTGTAATGTCGGGCGTCTGCGCTCGACGTGAGGTTCGTCCGGGATGAAACCCCGCCGTTACGGCTGACACTCAATACGGGGGACAGACTTTGGCAAAGAAGGTCGGCCTCAAAATCGGGAGGACCATCAGGCAGTTCGCCGTGATCGAGAAACCGTATCCTCACATTCTCGTCCCATCGCGGAAGGAGCTTCACGGCTGGTGGAAGGGTAAGCGGGAGTGTACCGGCGAGAGGATGCTCGCGAATCCCTATAACGGGTGCTCCGTGGGTTGCATCTTCTGCTATGCGCGGGCGCTGCCCGCGGCCTACTTCCGGTTGTTCAACGATACGGGGATCGTCACCGTGTTTGAGGACTTCGACAGAGCCGTCGCCGATCAGCTGGACTCGCTGCGCGTCGCCTCCTGCGGTTATCTCTCGCCGGTTTGTGATCCGTTTCAGGCGGTGGACTCCAGGTACCGGTTATCGGAGAAGATCGTCAGGGAGTTCGTGAGCCGGAACATCCCGATCGAGTTCATCACAAAGTGTGTTGTACCCCGGTCCGTGATCGATCTCATGAAAACCCAAGCCCACTCATTCGGCCAATTCTCACTTTCCACTCCGAATGAAGGTGTTCGATCGCAGCTTATGAAGCGGGGTGCAAGTGTGGAACAGATCTTCTCATCGATGACCGAATGCGCGGTAGCGGGACTACCGGTTGTTCTGAGGATAGACCCGGTGGTCCCATTTCTCACAGACTCCAAAGCAGACCTCAGGCAACTTGTTGACAGGGGAATCGACTCCGGTGCGCGGCACGTAATCACCAGCGTGATGGACATACCAACGAAGATCGCGAAAGAAGTATTTGCAAAGTTCAATCTGCTGGGTGTAGGATTCGGTTACGATCTCGTAAGGGTTTATACCGAACAGATAGATGGTTATCTGCATGCGAGTATCGAGTATCGAAAGAGAATCTTCGATGTACTTCGCAATCTCTGCGAAGCGCGGGGTATCACATTTGCGCTGTGCATGGAGTATGAACTTGCGGGTGACAGGCCCGTCGGTCTCAACAGGGAGTTCATGAGCTCAACGAACTGCGAAGGGACTGATGTCCCGGTATATGTGAAGCGGGCCGGAAGGTTCGAGCCGGCCGCCGAGTGTGCCGGTGCATGTCTCGGCTGCATGGAAGCTTCATGCGGCATAGACGACCTTGCAATGGGCAAGGGCGGGGGTAGGACGGACTTCACCCTGCGGGATTACAGACGATGGTCACGGAACCTGGAGGGACGGGATGGCTGAGGTAGCTGCACTCAAGGATCTGAGGGCAAGGGAGCTGCTTACACTGAAGGAGCGCGTTGAGCGGAGAATCAAGTTCAAGGCCGCGCCGAAAAGCATTCGGAGGATCGCTGGGATCGATATAGTGCTCACACCGGCGGCAGCGAAAATACATGTCTGTGCTTCTCTCTTGTCCTACCCGAAGCTGGTCGTGCTTGAAGAGGCGATTGCAACTGATGAGCTCGATGACGCCGTTCTGACGGAGCTCGGAAACGTGAGCCTGGTGCCGCTGGTTCTCAGCGTGCTCAAGATGCTCAAGCAGAAGACCGACTTGATCATGATAAAGGAACTCTCGCTCAGGGAAGAGTTGATACTGGCAAGCTATGTCGGCGTGATCGCCGGGAGGCCCTCGATCGGTGTTAGCGACAGGTCAAGCAATTTGAAGTCGCTCTCCAAATGGGAGGGTGTGAAGAGGGCCGGATCGATCAAGATACGGGGACACAAGACCCGGGTCGGCGTTATTGCGGGGCATCTGGTGACCTTCAAGGATGCATCCGCACTTGTCAAAGCATGCGCAAAGGAAACACGCATGCCCGAGCCGGTCCGCTGTGCGGGCTCGAGAGTGCATGCCTGGGAGAGGGAATGGAGGCGGGTCAATCTTGAAGGAAAGCGGCGCCGATAGTGCCGGGCTGCTTGACTATTGGGCGGCGGCAATGCTATATTCTATGAAGTCAGGACTGGTCAAGGTGGTATGAGAGGACTTATGCAGGAGACCAATGCAACTGTGAATGAGAAGGGATGGGAGGTCAGCGTAATGGACGGTTCATTCCCCAAATGCAGGAAGTGTCACGACGGGGTCCTTATACCCCTATCCGATTACGGTCGTGAAGGGGCACCCATTACCTACAAAGCATGGGTGTGCTCCAATCCTGAGTGCGGGTTCAATCTCAGGATTGATAATGGAGAGATAAGTGTCGGGCGGACGATAGGCCAGTCCATGAAATAGCATTTCGCCAATTAGTCCTGTGTTATTGAAAAAGACGTCTTTAAAAGCCCATACGAAAGCTGCGGATGGTTCAGGCGAATAGCAGCATTCTCTGATCTCTTTTCGGCGGGTAAGGGTGATGCCCTTTGCCCGCCTTATTTGTACGGAAGCGGTCATATCATCCTTGAAACGCAGGTGCCGCTCCAATATGATACCGACGATGGACAACGGAGTGACAAATAGACCGGAGCTCGGTGTAGGCATAGATCTCGTTTCCGTTGCCAGGATTGAGCGCATGGTCGACAGGTGGGGGACGAAGTTCCTGAAGCGGGTTTTCACCGATGGTGAGATCGCCTATTCTACGAGCAAGGCGCGGCCCGGTTTGTCACTGGCTGCGCGGTTTGCCGCGAAGGAGGCCTTCTTCAAGGCCGTGTCGCCGAGGAACATCGGCGGGATCGGATTCAAGCACATAGAGGTCGTGATCGGTGAGAATGGAAACCCGGAACTGGTCGCCCACGGCCCGGCCAGGCAGGCCCTGGCCGCTGAGAGAGCCGCCCTCAGCATTTCACATGATCGAGAACTTGCAGTTGCCATCGTGGTTACTTCCCCGGAGGTGAAGGCTTGATACCTGTTCTGACTGCCGAGGAGATGCGGAGCATAGACAAGGAGACCATCCGTAACCATGTTCCGGGTATCAAGCTGATGGAAAACGCCGGAAAGGGTGTTGCAGAAGAGATCATCAAAAACATCAAGCCTCGGAAGGCGTCCGCTATTGTCATCATCTGCGGAAAGGACAATAACGGCGGTGACGGCTTCGTGGTCGCCAGGCTTCTCAAGCAGAAAGGCTACCGGCCGCGTGTCTACCTTCTGGGGAAATCGTCGCAGGTCAAAGGCGATGCGGAAGCGAACCTCAAAAGATGTGTCAGAAACCGGATCAAGATCACTGAAGTGGACAGGGGAGGGCTATCCGCTCTTGAGGAGACACTCGCAGGCGCCCATGTAATTGTGGACGCGATCTTCGGGACCGGGTTTGCAGGCAGCCCGCGCGGTCTTAGCCGGGACGTGATCGAAATAATAAACGGCTGCCCTGCCCCGACTGTTGCCGTAGATATCCCCTCCGGCGTTAACGCGTCGACCGGGGAGGCTACGCTTGCAGTCGAGGCGGACATTACCGTGACAATGGCGCTTCCCAAGCGGGGACACTTGCTCTTTCCCGGGAGGGCGCTCTCGGGCGAGTTGATCGTCCACGACATTGGGGTCCCCCCGGAAGTTATCGTCACATCCAATCCTGATACGTTTGTACTGACGAAACCCGACATACAGGCCGCGCTTCCCGAGCGGTCGCCACAGGCGCACAAGTGGACCTGCGGCTCAGTTGCGGCAATCTGCGGATCCACGGGTTTCACCGGAGCGGCCGCACTTACATCCGTGTCAGCCCTCAGGGTGGGGGCGGGCGTGGTGACCCTTGCCATACCGCGGAGCCTCAATGCGGTAATGGAGATGAAGCTGACGGAAGTAATGACCCTTCCTGTCGATGAAACACCTGAAGGGACCCTCGCTCTTACGGCGAAGCAGCAGCTTATGAGTCTTATCAAGAAAGTTGATGCCGTGGCAATCGGTCCCGGACTATCTCAAAATGATGAGACCGTGAGTCTCATACAAGAACTCTTGCCGCGGGTCGGCAGACCCTGTGTGCTCGACGCCGACGGGATCAACGCATTCGCGGGGGATGCCGGGAAGCTCAAGGGCTTGAAGTTCCCACTGGTGATTACACCTCATGCGGGTGAGGCATCGAGGCTCCTCGGGATTGACAAGCGTGATATAGTCTCGCAGCCGATTGATTTTGCCCGGAGCGTCGCACGGGATCTCGGTGTGGTGATGGTGCTCAAGGGCGCTCCGACCGTGATTGCCGATCCGGACGGAGACGTATTCATAAATCCCATGGGTAACCAGGGACTTGCGACCGCGGGCTCGGGAGATGTGCTCACAGGTATAATCGCAGGCCTTCTGGCCCAGAAAGTCAGCCCGGTTGAGGCTGCCTGCTCGGGTGTCTTCATTCATGGCCTCCTGGGCGATATGTTGCTTGAGGAAAGGGGCTATTTCGGGTACCTTGCCGGTGAACTCTCGGCCATGATACCGGAGGCTCTCGCAACCATGGTCCTGGAGTAGCTCAAGCAACTCTCCCTTCGCGGGAAAGTGGGGTGCGTCTTGAAGGAAACCATCCTGTCACTCTGTGACGGAATGGAAGCCAGGTTTATCTCGATGAGACGTGCGTTTCACCGCATCCCCGAACCATCCTTTGCCGAGCACCAAACCCAGACAAAGATCTGCTCGTACCTTAAAGGAGCAAAGATCGGTTTCAAGCGTGGCGTAGGCGGTACCGGTGTCGTCGCCGACGTCAAGGGCTCCAGGGGCAGGACGATTGCCCTGAGATCGGATATGGATGCCCTCAACATAGCCGAGGACACCGGGCTCAGTTTCGCGTCACGCAACAGAGGTTTCATGCATGCCTGCGGTCACGACGCCCACATGGCAATGGTCCTCGGCGCCGGGCTCGTACTTAAACGGCTCGGAAGCGATTTGCCGGGACGGGTGAGACTGATCTTTCAGCCCGGTGAGGAGACCCCTCCCGGGGGGGCCCTCAGTATGATCAGAGACGGGGCCTTGAGATCGCCGAAGGTCGGTGCCATAATCGGCGCCCATGTGGTAGCATCCGTACCCAGCGGCAAGATCGCATTCAACGAAGGTGCGATATCGGCCGCGGCGGATGATTTCAAGGTGACAATCGTCGGAAGGGGCGGGCATGGCTCGAACCCGCATGAGTGCGTGGATGCAATAGTTGTTGCCGCGCAGTTTATCACCGCGCTACAGACGGTGGTATCCAGAAGGGTCAGCGGTCTCGATAACGTGGTTGTCTCCATAGGCAAGATAAGCGGTGGTGAACGCGACAACATAATCGCCGGGACTGTCGAGATGGTGGGGACCATAAGGACGAAGACGGCCGACCTCAGGCGGCGGGTGCCGGCGATGATCAAGAAGTTGCTCCATGGTACATGTTCCGGCTTTGGGGCGGAGGGTAGGTTTGAATTCATGGCCGGATACCCGCCTATCGTGTGTGACGAGAAGTTCTCGGGCCTTGTGAGGCGTGCCTGTATCGACATTCTCGGCAAGTCCCGGGTGACTGAGACCAAGGAGCTCAGGATGGGTGGTGAGGACTTTGCATACTACGCCCGGCAGGTACCGGGTACATTCATGTTCGTGGGTGTGGGAAATAAGAAGAAGGACAGCAGCGAATCACTTCACAGCTCACGATTCGACATCGACGAACCTGTGCTGAAGCTGGGTGTTGCCGCTCTGGCATATTCGGCCTACCGGTACTTGAGCCGGGAGAAGGACGTGTAGCATGGCCAAGGTCACCGACATAGGCGAATTCGGTCTCATCGAACGGATAAGGGCGCGGAAGGCCGCGCATAACGAGGATGTTGTGGTCGGCATAGGGGATGATTGCGCAGTCATAAGACGCGGCCCTGTGCTCGAGGTACTTACCACCGACTGTCTTGTCGAAGGCTCTCATTACGAGGACGGCTGGCTCAGTATGGAGGACGTCGGTTGGAAGGCCCTTGCGGTTAATGTGAGTGATGTTGCCGCCATGGGGGGAGTACCGAGGCATGCCGTGGTGACGCTGTTTCTCCCTCTCGATTTTACTACGAAGCAGGCCGATGAGCTCTACGACGGTCTTGACGCATGTGGTGAGGTGACGGGGGTCTCCGTTGTCGGCGGCGACATAGTCAGAACCAGAGGCCCATTTGCAGTATCGATAACGCTGTCCGGCACCTGCGAGCGGGACGAAGTGGTACTGAGGTCGGGTGCCCGGGATGGTGATATCATAGTCGTGACCGGTTCACTTGGGGAGGCATCGGTGGGGCTTAAGTATCTCAGGGAAGGACGAGTTCCGGACACGGGAAGCGCCGGAGAGGCCTGTGTCGGGAAGTTCCGGCGGCCTCTCGCCAGGATCAATGAATCGCGTGCCATCGTTCAGGCCCTTCAGCCTTCTTCGATGATAGACATAAGCGACGGACTCATCTCCGATCTCTGGCATATCCTCGATGCGAGCAATGTGGGTGCGGTTCTTGAAGCCGAAGAGATTCCGGTCGGACAGGGCGTGATTGATTTCTTCGGTGGCGGTAGAGAGGAAGCGCTGTCATGTGCGGTCGCCGGTGGTGAAGACTATGAGTTGCTCTTTACTGTTGAGAGCAAGGCTGAAGCCAGACTTGCCGGTATCGCGGAAAAGCTGGGGACTAAACTTACCATGATAGGGAAGATAACTCGAAAAGGCGCCGGTGTCAGAATGGCCGGTCGGGATGGGGAGAGCCGCATCGAGAAGGGCGGATTCGACCACTTCAAACCGCCGGTGTAGGTAAGGCAAGGAGGGAGCAAATTGCATCTCAGAGAATCCTACGTTAGAAAGTCGACAAGGACGGTCTATGTGGGGGATGTGCCTGTTGGCGGCGGGTCGCCTATTGCCATCGAATCGATGACCAAGACGGATACCCGTGATGTAAGGGCAACGGTAAGGGAGATCAAGAAGCTCGAGAAGACCGGTTGCGACCTGGTGCGTGTGGCAGTACCGGATTACGAAGCAGCCGAGGCCCTTGTCCCCATCAAACAGAAGACCAAAATGCCGATCATCGCCGACATACACTTTAACTACAAACTGGCCCTGATGGCACTTGAGGCGGACATCGATTGCGTGCGGATCAACCCGGGTAACATCGGCGGCCGGGAGAACATAATCAGGACGGCCGAGGCTGCGCGCCGGCAGAAGGTCCCACTGAGAATAGGCGTAAACGCCGGGTCGCTTGAGAAATCACTGCTCCAGAAGTACGGCGCCCCGATTCCTGAGGCTCTGGTTGAGAGCATATCCAAGTCTGTCTCGCTTCTTGAGGACATAGGGTTCACCGATTTGATTCTCTCGGCTAAGGCATCGAGGGTTCCCGTGAACATCGAAACCTATCGCATGATTGCCAACCGGTTTCGGTACCCTCTGCATGTCGGGGTGACCGAGGCGGGACCGCCACCCTCAGGTACGATAAGGTCTGCCGTGGGCATCGGGACACTGCTTGCCGAGGGCATCGGTGATACGATAAGAGTGAGCCTGACCGCTCCGGTCGAAGATGAGGTCGAGGTCGGCATGGAGATCCTGAAATCGCTCTTCCTGAGAGAGAGCGGTCCTATGATCATTTCATGCCCGACCTGCGGAAGGTGTGAGGTCGACCTTATGAGACTCGTCAAACAGGTCGAGAAGAAGCTCGCCGGCGAGACACAACCCACAGTGGTGGCCATCATGGGCTGTGTTGTAAACGGACCGGGTGAGGCACGTGAGGCGGATGTCGGGATTGCGGTGGGGAAAGGCACGGCGCTCATATTCAGGAAGGGTGAAATCGTGAAGAAGGTGGCACCCTCAAAGGCGGTCAACGCACTTTTTAGAGAGATGAAACAGGTTGTCAAGCGGCGCGGCAAGCCCCGCCGCCGCTAGATAATTCGGTACCAGCTTACTAATTTCGAAAGCGGATTCAGTGAAGACCACAGCAGTAATCCGGTGACAGTCCAAATTACCAAGCTGGTACCGAATTAAGATGCTGAGGAGGTGATAGCGTGACGGCATCGAGCAAAGGCAGGATCATCGGTGTGGTCGGCTGGAAAGACTCCGGGAAGACCCAGGTTGTGGAGCGTCTTGTCCGCGTACTTGGTGCCGGGGGCTTCGTTGTCGGGACGGTCAAGCATGTTCACGATGAGGTCTCGCTTGAGCCCGGGGCCAAGGATTCGACCAGGCACCTCGATGCCGGAGCCGCGTGTACCGTTACGCTCGGTGGCGGTCTATCCGTGGTTCTGAGGCGCGAGGACGATGATCTCGAGCAGGTGACCGGGCGGTATCTCTCGCTGTGCGACTGCGTCGTGGTTGAAGGTTTCAAGCAATCCGGTATTGCGAAGATCGCCGTCGTCTCAGATGGGAATGATCTGCCTGAGGGGATCGAAAACGTGGTCGCGGTCGTCTATCGTGGCGCCCGGCCTCATGGTTGCCCCGCCTACACAATTGACGAGATCGATAGTCTCTGTGAGTTCCTGCTCAAGGAAGGCATCCTCCGCGAGCCCGGCAGGCAGGCAACGCTTCTGGTAGACGGCAGACCCGTCCGGATGAACGACTTCGTTCAGACTTCGCTTACAGGCGTGATCCAGGGCTTCCTCGCCAGTCTCCGCGACGTAAAGGACCCCTCCACCATCGAACTCTCCATCAAACTGGACAAACCTGCTCGGTAATTTCGGGAACTCAATACCGGCTCCATGTTCATGCAGAATCCGGCAAGCACTGCTCCAATGATTGGCGCAACCCATAAGAGCCAGGGGCGGGAGATTGCCCACCCTCCGACAATGATGGCCGGTCCGGTCGATTTTTCTAGCCAGCGCCGCCGCCACCGCTGCTTGCGCCACCCCCACCACCGGCAGAAGCGCCACCGCCGGTACCCGATGCCGTGCTCATTGCAGAGGTTGTGGTCGCGACCATTGATGAGAAAGCAGCACCGAAAGACGCGGGAGAAAAGCTCCCTGCCGACCGCCCATGGCACACATACCACGGGAAGTAAGCGCCGTGCTCCCCCTCGGGTATGCCGGCCGCCATCTTCTCGTAGAACCTGGTCGAGAGTCCGAGTACAACTCCATAAACGAGATAATCCGAAATCTGAGCCAGCAGATCCTGGCGGTCTGCCGATCCGAACTCGTAAGTCTTCAGGTATTTCTTAACGGCTTTCCAGTGCCTTGCCTTGGTCTCTCCCTCAGGGGTCCGGTGTGGTATGAAGAATGAGAGAATCAATACAATGATACCTGCACCGGCGAGGACCAGGGCCCACAGTCCAATCACGAAAACGGAAGCCGCACCCAGCGCGAGCAATGCGCCGGCGACTGCAAGCGAGTAATACATCCCGCGGATACTTCCCGTGTCGAACCATTCCTTTTTCTTGCCCGATTCCTCAACACCCTTTTTCCAGTCTCTGAAGAACTTGATGAACCTGCTTCGTTTTTTCTTGATAGCGTCTATCGAAATCGAATCGGCGCCTTCGGCCAGATCGCCGAAAATGAACTCGATAAGAGCGGTTTCATGGTCAAGCAGATCCGAACTATGCTGGTCCCGGTAGGTGCGATTGAGATCCCAGTGATACTCAGGTTTCTTCTTGGTCCCGCCCCAGATGCTCCGCTTTTCCACTTGCTCCTCACGCAGCGCAAGGAACCCGCGGCGTGCCAGGTTGAGCATGGTCCCGATAAGTGCCGCACCCGTGACCTGCCGGCTGTTCAAGAGATAACCAACGAGGGCCGGAGGAAGTTTCTCCGGGATCTCGGACGACATTTCAAGGAAGCGTGGCAGCGCCGGCTTCCGGCGATACTTCTTAAAGATCCACCATGCAACCAGCAGGCCTGCAAGACCGATACCGATCGCAAGGCGCCTGCCGATTTCCACGCGCTTCTCCCGGGCGGCGGAGTCCCGGATGGCCGCTTCCCGCCGGCGGTTTGTCTCTTCTGCCCATTCGGCTTCCTCAGTCATGATTTCCCGGCGTACGCTTCCGGCCATCGGCCGGACCTCGGGGAAGACATCCGGTGCGTAAAGTGCACGCACCTCGAGGTATTTGTGTGGCGGCAGGTGCCGGCACCGGGCGAGGATCCTGCCATCCGCAGTGATCTCAGACTCGGCCCAGAGCGGCCCGTGAAGCCATTCGTTGACATCGCTTGAGGTCAGCGGTACCGGGGGTGTAATAGCCAGACCGATGTTTTGCTGCGGGATATCCCAGTCCTCGCTCAGGAACTTGTAATGGAGCACCGCGGCGTCATCGTATCGCGCAATCGCGTTCCTGGCACGGTAGCGGAACTCGAAGGTCCTTGACTCATCGCTTGCGTGGTAATACCACGTCACTCTGATCCACCCACCGGATCTTGAGATACTGAACGTACCGGGTTCTTCAGACCCCGTGAGACGATAGGGCCGGCCGCCCTCGAGGACCTCGAAGTCGTCAAACGTAACGGACCGGTCAGCCGGCAGGTCCCGATAGGCGAAGGTGAAGGACCCGCTGAATCGATAGGTCCGCAGTTCCCTCACATCCATGCTTCCGTCCAGCATCAGACTTGCATCGATGTCCACCTGTGTAATGCGGTAGGACTTGGCGACGGCAGCCGAACTGAAGAGACCGTAGATCGTAATTGCGGCAGCCAGCAGAGCGAGCAGGATTCGCGAGAAGATGGTCTTGCTTGTCACAGGGGCTCCTTTCTTTGCCACCATAGCATATACGATTGGAGTATCCAGAATATTCAATGAACGAGCCCGGAGGCGAAAGATCCGGTGACAGTCAGCTAATTATCCCGGTGGCAGGCGGGGAATTTCTGAACTGTCACGGGACTTATGCGGAGCGGGTAGGGAACTTCTAAACTGCCACCGAATCCGGGAGAACGGTTGCCAATGAGAAGAGGGACGTGCTACGGTAGAGCCACAAATGAGTTGTCCGGATCGTCAAGTTGATTCCGTCTAAGTAAATGGGCCCGATACGGTGGCAAGATCATTGCAAAGACAAACCAAGATAATAGCTACGCTTGGACCCGCGTCAAGCTCCCGCACGATAATCCGTTCGCTGATTAGGGCGGGTGTGGACGGGATACGGCTTAATTTCTCGCATGGGGATCATGCCACGCATGAAGCCTTGATTCGAAACATCCGCGGAGTTGTCGGCAGCAAGGGCAGGCCCATCCCGATCATACAGGATCTCCAGGGGCCGCGTTTCCGGGTGGGGCGGTTAACGGACGGGCAGATTGTCCTCCGGCGGGGAACGACGGTCACCCTTGGAGCAAAGGTCGGGGAAGGGACGGATATTCCGGTCTCACCACGGTATTCGTTCGGCGGTGTCAGGGCCGGTCACAGGGTCACCATAGGTGATCTCGGAACAAGCCTCAGGGTGAAATCCGTGGCAGGGGGGAAACTCAGGTGCAGGGTCGTCAAGGGTGGAACCGTCCATTCCGGAAAGGGGATCAGCTTCCCGGAGTCCCGGTCCGACTTTCCGTCACTGACCGAGAAGGACATGCGGGATCTAAGGTTCGGGATATCAAAAGGTGTTGATTTCATCGCGCTCTCGTTTGTGCGGGCGGCATCCGACGTGATCAATCTTCGTAAGAAGATCCGGAAGAAGGGCGTCGGTATCATTGCCAAGATTGAGACGAGTGAAGCCGTCAGGGAAATCGATGCAATCATTGAAAGTTCCGATGGAATCCTCGTTGCCAGGGGTGATCTTGCTTCAGAGGTTTCGATCAGCAGGCTACCCATTATCCAGAAGCTCCTGATTGAGAAATGTAACCGCATGGCCAAGCCGGTAATCACGGCAACCCAGATGCTCGAATCCATGATGACGAACCCACAGCCGACGAGGGCAGAGGCAAGCGATGTCGCCAATGCGGTGCTGGACGGTACGGACGCGGTTATGCTCAGTGGGGAGACCGCAATTGGTGCTTTCCCGGTGGAAGCCGTACGGACAATGGCTTCAATTGCCAGGCGAACCGAGATGGCTCAGAGGGGAGAATGGATAAGGGTAAGGGAGCCCTTTGTACCCGGACCGGGGAAAGACGAGAACATCGCCTATCTTGCGGCAGGTGCAGCGGAGAGGCTGGGTGCCACCGCGATCATAACCTCGACAATAACGGGCAGCACAGCCCTGAGGGTAGCCAAGTTCAGACCGGATGTGCCGATCCTGGCCGTTACCCCGTCAAGAGATACGCGGATGAAACTGGCGCTGTCCCACGGGGTAATCTGTGAGGAGATAAGACAAGCAAGAAATACCGACGAGATGATCCGGTTGGCTATTGCTGCTGCGCGGAGACGAGGGATCGTTAAGAAGGGCGATCTCGTGGTCGTCACGGCCGGCGTGCCCCCCTGGATAACCGGTAAGACGAATCTGCTTAAACTTGAAGAAGTGTAATTACCTGCCCCAGGTCGGATTAGGATGTTGTTATGAGAGTACTTCAGTTCGGCAAGTTCTACCCTCCCGACATCGGAGGCATCGAGCGGGTGATGTTCGATATCACCGAGGGGCTCAACGCGAGAGACGTCCGCTGTGATGTGCTGTGTTCCAACAGCGAGAAGAAGTATGTCGAGGAGACGGTCGGCAAGTACCGTGTGACGAGGACGCGTTCTTATGGAAGATACTTCTCGACTTCGATAAGTCCGCAGCTGGCTTTCAAACTCAAAGCGGTGCAGGGTGATTACGACATCATACATGTTCACCTGCCCGATCCCATTGCTACCCTGGCACTGTTTGCGGCACGACCGCGCTCCAGGGTAATACTGCACTGGCACAACGATATCGTTAGGCAGCGGTTCCTGTTGAAGTTGTTTCTTCCATTTCAGAGTTGGATGACGCGGCGCGCCGATGCGATAATCACAACATCTCCCAACTACATAGTCGGCTCTCCCTTCCTGGCCAGGCACAGGGCCAAGTGTCACGTCGTTCCGATCGGGGTCGATAAATCCTCTTTCAGAGTCTCCGATCAAGCCGCGTCGGAGATACGGAAGCGCTACAGAGACCGCAGGATTGTCTTCGCCGTCGGGAGGCTCAGCAGGTACAAGGGATATCAGTACCTCATCCGGGCCGCCCGGCTGCTGAGCGATCAATACGTGGTCCTGATAGGCGGCAGTGGGCCGCTCGATGCGGAACTTGCCGCACAGATCCAGCGCGAGGGGCTTGGTGACAAGGTCTTTCTGCTGGGCCGGATAGACCACGAAGACCTTGGGTCATACTACGAGGCCTGTGACCTCTTCTGTCTGAGTTCGATCTCAAGGAATGAAGGGTTCGGTCTTGTTCAACTCGAGGCGATGCTCTTTAAGAAGCCTGTGGTATCGACCAACATAAAGGGGTCGGGTGTGACATGGGCCAACCTGAACGGCGAGACCGGGCTTGTCGTAGAACCGGCCGACCCCACGGCTCTTGCAAAAGCGATAGAGCGAATCTGCTCGGATAGAGATCTCTACAATAAGTTTGCCCGTGTCGGTTTCGACCGGACTACGCGTGAGTTCTCAAAGGAGCGGATGCTCTCGGCCGTCACAGATCTTTACGAAACCGTGATGAGTGGATCATCGAAACGGAAGGTAACATGAGAATATTGATAATAACGCAGGACAGCCCGTTCTATCTCGCTGAGAATATCGACTACCTGATCACGCATATCCCGCAGCATTCACTTGTCTGCGGATGTGTTGTTCTCGGGGCCTCCCCCTTCGGGAAGAACGAAACGATATTTCAGAAGATGGCTCATACCTACAGAACCTTCGGTCCGGAATTCTTTGTGAGATATGCCTGGAAGTTCATGCTGAGCAAACTCGCTTCCGGACGGAGGGTCGCATCGGTCCTTAAGAAATACGGGGTCCCCGTAATCAAGATAGCGACGAACATCAACAGTAAGAGCAGTATCAGGTTACTCGGGATTCATGAACCTGATCTTTTGATCTCGATCCAGGCGAATGTCATTTTCAAGAAACCCCTGATCGAACTTGCGCCGAGGGGCTGTCTCAATCTTCATACTGGGCTGCTGCCCAAGTACAGGGGACTGATGCCCACCTTCTGGGTGATGAAGAACGACGAGCAGGAGACGGGTGTGTCGGTTTTCTTTGTCGATGAGGGAATCGACAGTGGGCCCATACTTGTTCAAAAACGCCTGGCGATCGAAAACAGAACCCTCGATGAGCTGATAAGGCACACCAAGCGAGTAGGCATGGACGCGATCATAGAGGCGGTCGAGCTAATCCATGCAGGAGGTTACACTCTTATCGAGAACAGGGATGAGGATAAGACCTACTATTCGTTTCCAACCACGGAAGACGTCCGGGAGTTCAAACGCCTCGGCAAGAAGTTCTTCTAGGCCTGGGGTCGGCGAGTAGGAATTGTGTAGCGTCGTGGTTCCGCCCCCACGATCAGGCTTCCACCACCGACGATCGATACGCCAGGCACGGAGACCCGATGTTACGGGAGGGCGGGTTTGACGAAAACTACCTTTTCCCTGAGCATTGTGCACAGCCCCGGGGGGCCCTTCCGCACTTTCTTCACATATCTTTTCTCAGTGTAGGAGACGGGAACGTGCTTTGATGTTCTTGCCTTGCTGAAGTAGGCCGTGATGCCTGCAGCTTCGAGTATCGCCTGCTTTGAAACCTGTGTCTTCTTTCTTCCTTTCTTAAGCACGACATGGGAGCCATGGGCCTGTCTGGCATGAAACCAGAGATCGCCCGGTGTCGCGTACTTGTGCGTAAGGATGTCGTTCTCTTTTGCCGAACGCCCGACCAGGACCGTCCAGCCATCCGCGACGGTATAGCGTCTTGGCCTAATCCCGAGGCGCTCGGCCGTTTCATCGACGGGGCTTGTAGGTTTGCCTGCGGGCCCGCCGCCCGCAAACAGTTCTTTCATCGCCTCGATGCGTTTCTCGGTTATCTCATCCGACCTGAGTTCCTTCTGTAAATTGTGTAACTCCTCAAGTCTGGAACGTACGGCGGCAAGGTTACCGTGGGCGAGCTCGGCACGTCTCAGCGATTTCCGTGATTTCTTGAAGTAAACCTCGGCGTTGGCGTGCGGGCTGAGACGGGGTTCGAGCGGGATCGTTATTTCCTCCAGGCCCTCGGAGAAGATATCGGGCAGGCGGGCTTCGGCCAGGCCTTTCCTGATGGACTTGAGGTTGGCGAGTATGATCTCACCGAACTTCCTGAACCTCTCACCCGCCTCTCTCTCTGTCTCCGCCTTCTTCGCCTCGCATTCAGCTCTCGTGCATTTCTTTATCTCTCTCGCAACGCTTTTGGCAACGGCGGCCCTGCTTCTTTCGAATCTGGAGGTAACAACGAACTCATTCATAGCGGTATTGACCGCCATATTGAGCGATGGCATCGGAACCCGCCTGCTTACCCACGGGGCGCACGATTCGTACCAGGTAACACCGATCCACGGCGGCATCCTGGTGACGTCCGGGCAAACGGTATAGATCGCCGGTCTTATCTCTCCCTTCCGGTGAGCTTCGATCACTCCGCGGAAAGCTTCTGCCAATGAGCCGCGATCTACGGCACGGTTTACGATCTCCTTGGACAGGAAGGGACCTATCCCGTGGATGGCCCTGCTCAACGCCTCATCATCGGTGCACCAGGGAAGTGACTCGAGGTCTTCCATCCTGATCTTGAAAGGGTCGGCCTTATCCTGCGCCTGCGGCGGCGTGTACTGTTTGCCATGGGTGAGTGTTCGCCTACGTGTCTGAGTACCTGCCTTGAACAGGGTCGCCATGATTGTGTCGTCCCGGTCGGTCAGAAACAGGTTGGGATGTGGTGGTATGAGTTCGAAGTAGAGATGAAACGGCTCGTCCTTCCTGTCACCCACAGTGACCTTGACTACCCTGTCGAGATCGACCTGCCCGACTGCCGATATCGGTCTGCCTGTGAGCGGATCCTCAAACCGGGGCATCGCCGGAGGTCCCTGCTTCTGCCGGCGGATCCCCGGATCCGTGCCAAACGCAACAAGGGGAAATCCCTGGTCGGGTAGGAATCTAAGATATCCGGGTTCGGACCCGGTAAGCGTTATGGCAAAGACCTTGTTTGCATCAAGATGCACGCCCTGAATTACCCGCCCCTTGAGCAGGTGGTCGAGTTCACGCGTAAGAAGCGCTATTCCCAGTCCATCAAGTCCGATAGCCATGCTTCCATCTTAAGACTCCGACTCAGGACGCGCAATCAAAAGGGGGCCGCTGCGACGTTGTGCGATAGGTCGATCTGTAGCGTCGGGTCTCCGTGCCCGATGAATGGACCGTCGGGAGTGGAACCCCGACACTACGTTGCCGGACAGCGCTGTGGCTGCGAAGCCACTGAAATAGCGGGTTCATGGGTATTTGATTGACACCGCCCAGCTTTGGGGTTATCCTCTTGTGGGCAGAAGTAGGGCGGGTGGGGCGGACGTGTGGTCTCTCCTTGTAGGACGCATTCTCGTGAAGACCGATAGGATTCATGACAAGTATACCTTTGATTTTGGGAGGAGGTAAGTGGAATGGCTAGGGTAGTTTTTATCCTTGGTGCCGGGGCTTCGGAAGACATTGGAGCCCCACTCATATCGGATTTCTTGGACAAAGCGGAAGATCTTAAGAGAGGTGACAAACTTAGCGTCGAGGACAGGGGAAGTTTTGAGAATGTATTTGAATCACTGGGGCGTCTACGCGGGATAGACAGTAAGTGCCTAATCAATCTAGATAACATAGAAGAAGTGTTTAACACGATTGAAATGGGGCAGATCATCGGACATCTGGGCGAGCTAGATGGAGAACAGATCGACGGGCTTGCCGGGGCGATCAGAAGGCTCATTGTATGTACTCTCGAAAAAAGCATACAGTTTGAGTGGGAGGGAAACACTATCATTCCGGTCGGAACATACGTCGATTTCGTGCGCCTTCTTGGGGAGTTGAAAACAAGGGGATCCGCCTGGAGCTCTGCAGTCATAACTTTCAACTACGATATCGCGATCGATTTCGCGATGGATCGCGCTGGCCTCGGGATCGACTATGGATTTAAGAACGGAACTCGGGCAGGTGGAATGCCTGTACTGAAATTACACGGGTCAGTGAATTGGGGCTTGTGCGATAATTGTGGAGAGCTCGACGCCGTCAAGGTTGGCGATCACGCGTACAAACAGGGGGTATATGTAGGGCCAAATCCTCTGGGCGACAGCAAATGCTGCATGTCAGTCTCTTCCAGCCTGCGTGGACTGGTGCACAAGAGATGTGGCAAAGAGCTCGACGGGCAGCCTTTCATTGTTCCTCCGACCTTGAACAAAGCGCAACATCACGCACGGATATCGCCAGTTTGGAAACGGGCTGCAGAGGAGCTTGCTGATGCTGAGTACGTATATGTCATAGGATACTCAATGCCGGAGGCTGATAACTTCTTCAGGTACTTGCTGGCTGTGGGGTTGTTCAGCAGTACTAGGTTGAGGAAATTCAAGGTTCTCGATCCAGACGAGCGCTTGGCCGAGCGTTACAAAAGCATACTCGGCCAATCTACTAAACGTAGATTTGACTCAGCACCGGTGAAATTTCAGGAGGCCATGCCGATAATCGAGGACGACCTCGGGCTATACGACGAAGGACCCGGCATCGCTGTCTGGAACACGAGCGACGAGTAGTCTATTTGCCAGAGAGTGCACGACAAGTAGTATGGTTTTGCGCTCGCCGAGGGGAGATTGTATAGTGGTGAGTCGGCTGCGAAGCCACTGAAATAGTGGGTTCAGGGGTATTTGATTGACACCGCCCAGCTTTGGGGTTATCCTCTTGTGGGCAGAAGTAGGGCGGGTGTGGCTAACGGGTGGTCTCTCCTTGAAGGAAAGCGGCTTAACGAACAAATCGTGAGGTCTTTGAGTTGATTAGGAGTATGACAGGGTATGGTCGTGGCGAGATAGAAAGAGACGGGGTGCGAGTTACTGCAGAGCTGAGATCGTTTAACAATCGTTTTCTGGAACTCACACCGAAGATCCCCAGGTTTCTTGCACCGCTTGAAGGCGAGATCAAGACCGTGATTCATCGACAGGTCTCCAGAGGAAGGGTCCTGGTCAATATCAGCTGGGAGGACGCCGGTGGCCTTGCCGAGACGATTTCGCTGGATGAAGAGCTGGCCGATCACTACTACGGCCTTCTCCAGGCCGTGAAGGGAAGATACAACCTTCCCGGAGATATAGATCTTTCGACGTTCACCGCGTTACCCGATATCCTCAGGCGGGATATTGATGAGTGGGAGCCGGCACAGGCTCTGCCGCTTGTCGAGGAAGCGCTGGCGATCGCACTTGAAGAAATGGTGCGAATGAAATCCAAAGAGGGCGGTGCGCTTGCCAGGGATCTGGCCGAGAGGATTGACCGGACCCTGACCTACCTTGAGACGATACAACGCCGGATTCCCAGGAGGATCGAGGAGGTCCGGCAGAAGCTGGCGGCTCGGCTGGCTGAAGTTGCAGAGCAGACTGAATGCAGTGAGGCGCTGCTGGCCCAGGAGCTTGTGCTTTTCACTGATAGATCCGATTGCACGGAGGAGTGCGTGCGCTATCAGGTTCACTGCGACAACTTCAAGAGCTACCTTGCAGAAGGGGGGGCCGTAGGCAGGAAACTCAATTTCCTTCTCCAGGAAATGGCCAGAGAGACAAACACAATGGGCGTGAAGGCGAGCGACGCAGACGTATCGACACATGTAGTACTTATCAAGGAAGAGCTTGAACGGATCAGAGAGCAGGTGCAGAACATCGAGTAACGGGGGTGACGATTTGAAAGGTCATCTTATCAGTATAGGATTTGGTAACGTTGTCGCGAGTGACAAAATCGTTGCCATAATCACACCTGGATCTTCGCCGATCAGACGTCTGAAGGATCAGGCGAGACAAAGAGGCAAACTGGTCGATGCCACTCAGGGCAGGAGGACTCGTTCGCTGATCGTGATGGACAGCGATCATGTAGTGCTCTCGGCCATCGGGGCGGAGACGGTTACACAACGGCTGGAAGACGCAAATGGGAAGTTCGATGAGTAGCGGTGATATGATTTCTTTTCCGATAGTCGTCTCAGGACCATCGGGTGTCGGTAAGACCACCCTCTGTCACGGACTGATGGAGGGCGATGAAAGGCTGGCCTTCTCAATTTCCGCCACAACGAGACAGGCGAGAACGATCGAAGAGGACGGTACGGATTACTTCTTCATATCGCAACAGGAGTTCGAGAAACTGCGGGCGGAAGGGGGGCTGGCTGAGTGGGCGCTTGTTCACGGCAATCTCTACGGGACTCCGAGAGAGTGGCTCGACCGGAAACTCGCGCAGGGGATCAGTATACTGCTTGATATAGATGTTCAGGGTGGGGTGCAGATCCTGGACGCGTATCCGAACAGCGTCTCGATTTTTGTGGTCCCGCCTTCTTTCCGGATCCTTGAGGACAGACTCAGGAACAGGAAGAGCGAAGAAGAACAGGCGATAAGACAGCGGCTTGATAATGCACTCGGGGAGATGGAGTATATAACCAGATACTCTTACGTGGTGGCCAATGATACAATCGAGCGGGCGGTTTCGAATATGAGGAGCATCGTCCACGCAGAGAGATGCAGCCGCCGACGTATCCTGGAGGGTATGACCTGGAAGGAATACATCGGGTTTGAGGGCAAGGGGGTGTGAAGTTGAAGAGATGCAAGGTCAAAGACGACGAGGAGAGACCTCAGCTCAGCAAGGAGGATATCCTGAAGCGATCACCGAGTGCCTATGAGGCGGTTGTTGCTATCGCAAAGGAGGCAAGACGGCTCAATACTGCACCCGAGGTTTTTCTCGAGGAGGGTGAGAAGGCGATACCGAAAGCCGTCAGGCATTTCGTTCAGGGCAAAGTCGAGTATGAGGTCGAGGATGACTCGCCTCCTAAGAAAGCCCGCAAGAGGCGCCGGACGTCAAAATGAGAGTCCTGATTGGTGTTACGGCCTCCATCGCGGCGTACAAAGCCGCGGAGGTGGTCAGCGATCTAAAGAAATCAGGGGCCGAGGTCTCCGTGATAATGACCGAGCACGCGACCAGCCTTATAGGCGCCGCCACGTTCAGGGGATTGACGGGAAACGCTGTCAGGACGGACCTCTTCGAAGGGGGAACGAAACGGCCCCTTCACATCGATCTTGCGAGAGACCACGATGTTGTCGCCATAGTCCCGGCGACGGCGAATATCATCGGAAAAATCGCCTGCGGGATATGCGATGACCTGCTCTCGACGGTTGTCCTATCGACCACTGCGCCGGTGGTCATCGCACCGGCAATGAACGAGATGATGTATCTCAACCAGGTTGTCCAGGAAAACGTGGCGACGCTCACGGCAAGGGGCTACAGGTTTGTCGAGCCCGAAACCGGATGGCTTGCCTGTGGTGCGGAAGGCGTGGGAAGACTCGCATCGCTTGAGGCGATCGTCACCGCCATTACCGAGGCGGGCAGCCGGGACCGTGATCTTGAGGGCAAGAAGGTCATCGTAACGGGTGGCCCGACGGTCGAGCCGATCGATGCAGTCAGGTTTATTTCAAACAGGTCGAGCGGCAAGATGGCGGCATCCCTTGCCAGGGTAGCCGCGCGGCGGGGAGCCGAGACCGTTCTGGTGACGGGACCTTCGGGGACAGCCCGACCGGCGGGGGTGAGGGTGATCGAAGTTGAAACAGCCAGTGACATGAAGGAGGCAATCGCGCCGGAGTGGGAGACGGCGGACTGCATAGTAATGGCCGCGGCTGTATGCGACTTCAGGCCTGCGAAGGTCAAAGACGGAAAGATCAAGAGAGAAGGTAATCTCACGCTTGATCTGGTCCCAACCGAAGACATACTGGCCGGCCTTTCCGCCGGCAAAGGCGACAGGTTGGTGGTCGGGTTTGCACTTGAGACAAACAACGAGATTGAAAACGCGAAGCGGAAACTCAAAGAGAAAAACCTCGATCTGATTATCGCGAACAATCCGTTACGAGAGGGCGCCGGGTTCGGCAGTGATACGAACTGCGGCCATTTGATTTACCCCGACGGCCGGGTTGAAGAGATCCCGTTGATGAGCAAACTCGACCTGTCGGAGAAGATCTTTGATGCAGTCTCTGCCCGCCTCAGCAGTGTCGCTTAGGCAGGGAAGGACTCTGATATGGCAGGGGAACACACCGCTGAAATAGACCGGGAAAGTCTTCGTACCGAGCTGTGTAACTGGCTGCGACTTCTGGAGATCTCAGGAACTGAAGATATCCTGCTTATGGAGGACTGGTCTCAAAGTGAGGGGAAGGCCGGTTCCGGTGGGGAGCCGCCGCCCGGGGAACCACCGCTTGCTGCTCTTGAGGCAGAAACTGCATCATGTACGAGGTGCGGCCTCCATTGCACCAGAACGAACATGGTCTTCGGCGAGGGGAATCCGTCAAGCCGGCTTATGTTCGTCGGTGAGGGCCCCGGCAGGGACGAAGACCTGAGCGGCCGGCCATTTGTGGGCAGAGCCGGCGTCTTATTGACCAAAATAATCGAGGCGATGGGTCTTGAGCGGGACGATGTCTATATCACCAACATTGTTAAATGCCGGCCGCCCGGTAACCGGAACCCGGAGCTCGATGAGATCAGTGAATGCCTCCCCTGCCTTGAAAAACAGATTGAGATGATACATCCTGAGATCATCTGTACGCTGGGAGTGGTGGCGACACAGACGATCACGGGAACAAGACGGGGTATCGGCGCAACGAGGGGCCGGATCCATGTTTACAAAGGCATAAACGTGATCCCGACTTTTCACCCGGCCGCGTGCCTCCGGTTCCCTGCAAACAAGAAGCTGGTATGGGAGGATATCAAAGAGGTTATGAGGTTCCTTGATCTACCTATCCGAGGAGCGATGAGAAATGGCCCAGGTAAGAACAAGCACTGACCACATCCCTCCGCAGGCCGTCGAGGCCGAGATGGCGGTCCTCGGGGCCATGATGCTCGACCGGGATGCTATTGCTAGGGCAGTAGAGATCATAGATGACACATGCTTCTACATGAACCAGCATGCCAAGATGTACAATTGCATGGTCACGATCTATGACCGAAACGAGGCCGTGGATCTGATCACGCTGACAGAAGAGCTCAAGCGCTGCGGCGACCTCGAGGCCCTTGGAGGCGCCCTCTATATTGAAAACGTGCTCAGCAGTGTCGCGACATCCGCGAATATCGAACACCACGCCAAGATCGTTCTGGAAAAATCAACGCTGAGGAAGCTCATCGAAGCGTCCACCCAGATAATAAGCGATGCCTACGGCGGGCAGGCGGATGTCGGCGACCTGATTGACCGGGCGGAACGAAGGATATTTTCGATCGCCGATTCAAAGCTCCGCCAGGGCTTTGTTGCGATGGAAGACATCGTCAAGGACAGTTTTGAACTCGTCGAGCAGCTGTATCAGCAGAAACGCTACGTTACAGGCCTTGAGTCAGGCTTTAAGGACCTCGATACGATGACGTCCGGTTTTCAGAAAGGCGAATTCATCGTGATTGCAGGCCGGCCGTCTATGGGGAAGACGAGTTTCGCACTCAATATCGCCGGGCATCTGGCGATCAGGCACAAGGTTCCCGTTGCCGTGTTCAGTCTGGAGATGACCAAAGAACAGTTGATGCTGAGAATGCTGTGTTCTGAGGCCCGGGTCAAGTCACATAGCGTTAGAACCGGCTATGTCGGCAAGAAGGACTGGGGAAAACTGACAACTGCGGCCGGAACGCTGCATGATGCTCCTATCTACATCGACGACAGCGCCGACCTCAATGTTCTTGAAATGAGGGCGAAAGCACGGCGTCTTAAGTCCGACGTTGATGTGGGGCTTGTGGTTGTCGATTATCTACAGCTGGTAAGAGGGCACGGGCGGGCGGAGAACAGGCAGCAGGAGATTTCACTGATCTCAAGATCGCTTAAGGCTCTCGCAAAGGAGCTCAACATACCCGTAGTCGCGCTCTCTCAGCTTTCACGTGCGGTCGAGCAGCGGGAGCGAAAGGAGAAGCGTCCGATCCTTTCAGATCTCAGAGAGTCGGGTGCGATAGAACAGGATGCCGATGTCGTCCTGTTCATTTACCGGCCTGCGGTCTACAGCCACTCCACCGAAGCCGGCATGGAGATGGCCGATCATGAGCAGATGGAGGAGAAGAGACGCGCGGAAATCATAATCGGGAAACAGAGAAACGGCCCCGTCGGGAAGGTCGACTTGATTTTCCTTGATGAATACACGCGTTTCGAGGACCGGGCCCGGATAGAAACGGAATAAGTACTGGATGAACGCCGTCGAATATATAGGAAGAACCGTAGGTTTCTCGCTTGCGGAGGTCGGCGCGGTTTTCCTGCTGCTTGGCTCGGCGGTGAAGGCGATTCCCAAAGCCATAAAGCAGAAGAAGCTGGTCGCAGACCAGATGCTCAGGATCGGCATCGGGTCTCTCCCGCTGGTTCTTGTGACCTCGATATTCACCGGCGGTGTCGCGGCTGTGCAGGCCGCGTACCAGTTCCAGGACTACGTCCCGATGAGATACCTCGGTACCGTGATCGGCAAGTCGGTTGTGATCGAGCTCGGCCCGGTCCTGACCGCGCTTGTCGTCGGCGGCCGGGTCGGGGCATCTATTGCCGCTGAACTTGGAACGATGAAGGTCACAGAGCAGATCGACGCCCTCGAGACGCTTGCGATCGATCCGATCCGCTACCTCGTTACCCCTCGCCTGCTTGCGGGTTTGATCATGCTGCCCATCATAACGATATTCGCCGACTTCATTGCCATTATCGGAGGATTCGTTGTGGCGCGTATCGGGCTTGGTGTCAGCACCCATGTCTATTTTACGGGGCTGAAGCTTTTTCTCCATTCGACCGATGTCTTAAGCGGCCTGGTCAAGGCGCTCTTCTTCGGCGTGATCATAGCGATCATGGGTTGCTACCACGGCCTAAGAACCAAGGGTGGTGCGGAGGGTGTCGGCATTGCCACGACGAAAGCGGTCGTATCATCCTGTCTGCTGATACTGATCACGGACTACATCCTTGCGTCTTTGCTTTTCAGCGCGGTGTTTGCGGGGTAGGTTATGGAAGACAAGGCGATGATCGAGGTGATTGATCTTAAGAAGAGCTTCGGAGACTCTGAGGTTCTCAAGGGAGTCAATCTCACCGTAAAAAAGGGCGAGACCGTCGTCGTCATAGGGCGAAGCGGGTGCGGCAAGAGCGTTCTGCTTAAACACCTGATAGGACTGATAAAACCCGACAGCGGGAAGATCCTTGTCGATGGAATCGATGTGACGACGCTCAAGGGCGATGAGATGTACGATTTCCGCAAGCGATTCGGGATGCTGTTTCAGGGGGCGGCGCTTTTCGATTCGCTGACGGTCTGGGAAAACGTCGGACTGGGTCTGCTCGAGCACACGGACCTGAGCGAGGACGAGATCCGAAAGAAGGTCTGCCAGAAACTCGAGCAGGTTGGACTTGATCACATGGATGACATGAAGCCTTCGGACCTGAGCGGGGGAATGAAGAAGCGCGTAGGTCTGGCCCGGGCGATAGCGATGGACCCTCCGGTCATCCTCTATGATGAACCGACGACGGGACTGGACCCGATAATGGCTGATGTGATAAACGAGCTCGTGAGAAGTCTTCAGAAGTCCCTGGAGAGAACTTCCGTTGCGGTGACTCATGATATGAAGAGCGCTTACAAAATTGGAGATAGACTCGCCATGCTGTATGGTGGCAAAATCATCTTCGAGGGGACCCCTGATGAAGTCAGGGCCTCCCCGGACGAGATAGTAAGGCAATTTGTGGAGGGTAGGGCCGAGGGACCGATACCCGTGCGCTAGGAGTGAGCCTATGTCAGTCAATACAACCGAGGTGAAGGTCGGCATTGCCGTGATTCTCGCGGTGATAATATTGATCCTCGGTGTTCTATGGATTGGAGAGTTCCGCCTGGCCCGCAAGTGGCAGACCTACACTGCGTATTTCGAGGAGGTGGGCGGGCTGTCTGCGGGTGATCCCGTAGCCGTCTCAGGACTTGAAATGGGCAAGGTCGGCTTTATCTCGCTTGAGGAAGGGCGAGTGAAAACGGAACTCCTGATTGAACAGGAGGTGGTACTCAGAAAGGACTGTTCCGTCGAGATACGGAGCATAGGCCTTATGGGGGAGAAATACGTATACATACTGCCCGGCAGGTCGGGCGAAGTACTCCTCCAGGGAACCGTGCTCAATGGTGACTACAAGGCCGGGTTGCCGGAGGTTGCCGCCGGGATGGGGGACATAATGGATGAGATGAGGGAAGCCGCCGAGTCCCTGAAAAAGGTGGTAGACACCGAGGGCGGCAATTTCTCTCTGGCAAAGAGCATGGCCAGGATCGACACGGTGGCGACGGAGCTATTGGCTCTCCTCAGGGAGAGCAGGAGTGACGTGAGGACCACAACGCGTACCATGAAGAAGGTCTCGGGTGATCTGGACGGCATAATCGGCGTCAACAAGGATGAACTCACCGAGGGGATAAAGCGTTTCTCGATGGCTGCGGCGCGCCTTGACTCTCTTTCGCTCTCGGTTAAGTTGCTCGTAAACAGCGTGGAAAGCGGCGAGGGTACCCTTGGCAAACTGATCAAAGAGAAAAAAGTCCATGATGAGATCGGGGCCACGCTTGATAATCTTAACCGGCTGATCACTGATATTAGGGAGCACCCTAAGCGGTATCTCACCATAGAGATCTTTTGACAGTCTCGCTGCGTGGGGTGGTCCGGGAGGTAGATACGGCGGTGTTAGCCATACGAATGGTCTTACTCGGGCTGTTCAGTCTTGCCGGTTTCTTCTTCTTCCGTTCGCTCAGCTGGCCGAGTCTGGGCGGGCTTGCTGCGGGATTCGGGGCAGCCACGGTGATCATCTACTGCGAAATCAGGCTCCAGGGCCGTTCCGGGCGGGAGATTCTGGCCGGTGTGTTGGGACTCATACTCGGCCTGATAGTGACGCTGCTCTTGACCTGGGTGCTGTTGTTCATACCGGCCATAAACGACTACGGAGGCAAGTCCTATGTGATTGTCGCCATGGTCATGATTTTAGGATATCTTGGTGCGGTGGTCGGGATACGCAAGCGGGGTGACCTGAGGCTTTCGAGTAGACGCCAGGGGGATGGAGCGCCGCCGAAGGTGCTTGATACCAGTGTGATCATAGATGGGAGAATAGCCGACATATGCCAGAGCCACTTCATTGAAGGAAAACTCGTCATCCCGAAGTTTGTTCTCGATGAGCTCCAGCAGATCGCAGATTCACCCGACCCGCTCCGGAGGAATCGCGGCAGGCGGGGGCTGGAGATATTGAGGAAGATGCAGTTGAGGAAGGACCTCGAGGTCGTTATTGATGAATACGACCCGGTGGCTGTCGGGGAAGTAGATTCGAAGCTTGTAAAGTTCGCACAGGTGCGCGGTGCGAAAATCGTTACAAACGATTTCAATCTGAATAAGATTGCGGAGTTGCACGGGATAAAGGTCTTGAATGTCAATGAGCTTGCGGACGCGCTGAAGCCGGTTGTCCTGCCTGGTGAGGAGATCAGTGTGAGGATGATGAAACGAGGCAAAGAGCCTGACCAGGGAGTGGGTTATCTGAATGACGGCACGATGGTTGTTGTTGAGGGTGGCAGCCAGCTCTTGAACAAGACGGTGCCGGTAATTATAACCAGTGTGCTTCAGACGACCGTGGGCAGGATGATCTTTTCCCGAATCAAGTAGAACCTTTGGCCTGATTCGATGTTTTCATGGAGAGTGAGCCATGGTTGGAACAGTGATAGTAGGTGCCGGTGAGGGGAAGAGGATGGGGGGCAGGGGGAAAAAGCAGTTTGCCAAGGTTGGAGGCAAGCCTGTCATTGCTTATACGCTTGAGGTGTTCGAGCAGTCGCCACTTGTGGACCACGTTGTACTTGTGATCCCCAGAGATTCGATCGACTGGGTGAAGGAAGAAGTTGTGGAAACGTACGGATTCAAAAAGGTCCACGGCCTCGCCTACGGCGGCGAGACACGACAGCAGTCGGTCTTTAACGGTCTTAAGGCCCTTAAGGACAAGACCAGGACTGTCGTCATCCACGATGCAGTTAGACCGCTGGTCTCAGAGACCTTGATCAAGCGTGTGCTTGATGCATGTCGAAAGGGTGGTGCGGCAATTACCGGTGTTCCCCCACGGGACACGGTTAAGAAGGTTGAGAGCGGCGAGATAGTCGGAACACTGGACAGACGACTTCTTTGGCTGGCCCAGACACCCCAGAGTTTTCACTATGACATCATCATGGATGCGCACAAGCGAGCCCAGAGCGATCGTTTTGAGGCCACCGATGATGCCGCACTTGTCGAGAAGTATGGGACCAAGGTGGTGATGGCCTTGGGGAGCTACACCAATCTGAAGATAACCTCGGATGAGGACATGCCCCTGTTTGAGTATTTCCTGCGGCAGGAAAACAGGCTGAAGCTTCATTCGGCCCAGAACAAGAAGCCCAGACAGAGGTCATCGCGCGGGAAGCGCCAGAGGTCACGGAGGAGATAGTCGGTGCTAAGAACAGGGATCGGTTATGACATCCACAGGCTTGCCGAGGGTCGCGCATTGATGATCGGATGCGTGGAACTCCCATCGGACAAGGGGCTCCTTGGGCACTCGGACGGCGATGTGCTGGCCCACGCCATAATCGATGCAATACTCGGGGCGTGTTCCTTGGGCGACATCGGTTACAACTTTCCTGATGATGATCCTGAGTTGAAGGGAATCGCGGGGCGTGAGCTTCTGGAACGGATACATGCCAAGATCGCCAGGATGGGCAGGGTCGAGCACATAGACTCGACCGTTGTCGTGGAGCGGCCGAAACTGGCTCCGCACATCGAGGCGATGCGGGAGGCAATCGCGGACGCGCTCAATATTCCGATCGACAAGATATCGGTCAAAGCCAAGACCGCTGAGGGGCTGGGCCCCGTGGGCAGGGAAGAAGCCATCGAAGCGTACGCGGTGGCCCTGGTAGACCTCTGATGGTCCGGCCGAATCCGCGCGGGAGGTCATCATGACTGTTCTGGTTCTGATGGGAGGAATGTCGACCGAGAGGGACGTCTCCCTCAGTACGGGTGCTGCGGTCGCAACGGCGCTGGTGGCCGCCGGGCACAGCGCACCCATGTATGATCTCGATCCGCGGGCCGGACGGGACGTCTTCGATCTTGTAACGTCACATGTTCTCAGGGATGCCGATGTGGTATTCATAGCCCTTCACGGTGGAGAGGGCGAAGACGGAAGAATACAGGCGATGCTTGATCTTCTTGGAATACCTTACACGGGATCAGGAGTCCGTGCGAGCGCCCTCTGCATGGATAAGGCCGTGTCGAAAATCATCTTCGAGCGCCACGGGATACCGACGCCTGAGTGGTACTGTATCAAGGGCGACTCCGTAGACCCGGACGCCGCCATGCAAGCGATTTCAGGCATAGGCGGACTGCCGATCGTAGTTAAACCTAACGACCAGGGCTCTACTATAGGAATCTCGATAGTGAAAGCGCTGGGCGAGCTCGAAGCCGCGATTCGCCTTGCTCAACGCTACTCGACATGTGTAATATTGGAAAAATACATAGGCGGGCGCGAGCTCAGCGTGCCCATCGTAGGGGACGAGGTATTCCCGGTAGTCGAGATCAGGCCCAAGCAGGGCTTTTACGACTACGAGCGCAAGTACACCAAGGGAATGACACACTACGAATGCCCGGCTCCGATTGGGGACGATCTGTCCCGCAAGATACAGGATGATGCTGTGAAGGCCTATGAAGTGCTTGGTTGTGACGGTTTTGGAAGGGTGGACGTGAGGCTTGACGAGGATGATATCCCCTATTTCCTCGAGATCAACACGATTCCCGGGATGACCGAGACAAGCCTGGTCCCGATGGCTGCGAAGGCACGGGGGATGTCATTCCCCGAGCTTATTGATCGCATAACCTCGCTTGCACTTATGACGGCCGGAGTCAAGAATCAGAAATCCGGAGGTTAGATCAATGGATTCAACCCAGATGCTTTTGAAAGACCTCACCGACGTGATGGGTATTTCCGGTTTTGAGCATGATGTCGCCCGTGCGATTGAAAAACACATGAAACCCTTCGCCAAGATATCCTACGACAGGCTTGGTAGCATTATATGTAAGAAGGAAGGTACGTCGGCGGCCCCGAAGATAATGCTTGCCGCGCATATGGATGAAGTCGGCTTCATCGTGAAGCAGATAACAAGCGAGGGCTACATAAGATTTCTCCCCATCGGCGGTTGGTGGGGTCACGTGGTGCTTGGTCAGCGGGTGATTGTCAAAACCAGGAAGGGTGATGTTGTCGGTGTGGTGGGGTCCAAGCCCCCGCACGAGCTTGAGGACGCCGAGCGGAAGAAAGTGGTCGACATAAAGGACATGCACATAGACGTAGGTGCGACACGCAAGTTCGATATAGAGAAGAAACTCGGAGTCAAGGTCGGGGATGCCATAGTGCCTTCGAGCCCGTTTGCGATCATGGGTAACCCCAAGACCTACCTGGCCAAAGCCTGGGACGACAGGATAGGTTGCGCGATCATGATAGATGTTGTGAAGCGTCTTGCAAAGATCAAGCACCCCAACACGCTTTATGCCGTCGGCACCGTCCAGGAGGAAGTGGGGTTAAGAGGCGCGCAGACGAGTGCGGCCGTTGTCGACCCGGATGTGGGTTTTGCCCTTGAAGTCTCGATCGCCCATGATACTCCCGGTTTCGGGACCGACGAGGTCGAGGCGCTCGGTGCGGGGCCTGCGCTACTCGTTTATGACCGCACCATGATTCCTAATCGCAAGCTGCTCGATCTCACGCTGGACGTCGCCACGAAAAGGAAGATCCCGTTCCATCTGGCCTCGATTGTCAAGGGCGGGACCGATACGGGTAGGATCCATCTTAACAGGGCCGGTGTCCCTTCGCTTGTGATAGGTGTTCCGACCCGGTATATCCACAGCCACATGGGGATCATCCACCGCTCCGACTATGATAATGCCGTCAGACTGGTGACCGAGCTGGTGAAGGCGCTGGATAAGAAGACGGTGGCATCCCTGTAGAAAGCGATGACCAGTCACTTAACGGATATGTTCGGAGCGGGGAAGATCGGTATAGGTGTGATTCACCTTCCGGCCCTTCCCGGAAGTCCCGATTTCGGCGGCAGCCTGACACCCGTTGTCGAACGTGCCGTCGCCGAGGCCGCGCTTCTCCAGAAGGCCGGGTTCGACGGTGTCATAATCGAGAACTATGGAGACCTGCCGTTCTTCAAAGCGAAGGTCGGCCCGGAGACTGTCGCGGCCATGACGGTCGCCGTAAGTGAGGTCCGCAGGGTGGTCGAGATCCCTGTCGGGGTCAATGTCCTCAGGAACGACCACGAGGCCGCGTTGGCCATAGCGGCGGCCTGCGGATGTGAATTCATCAGGGTGAACATACTTGTCGGAGCCTTTGTAACACCTGAAGGCATAATTGAAGGTGAGCCGGCAAGGGTCTTGCGCGAGCGTCGGCGGGTTGCACCGGAGACCCTGATATTCGCAGACGTAATGGTAAAACACGCAAATCCGCTTGCGGCCACTACGATCGTGGATGACGCGCTCGACGCCGCCGAACGTGGCAAGGCCGACTGTCTTATCGTCACCGGCCCGAGGACCGGGAGCCCTCCCACGGGTGAGGATCTCAAGGCTGTCGGTGCGGGGCTTGAGGAGGCTGATCTCAGGATTCCGGTGATGGTCGGAAGCGGAATTACGCTGTCAAATGCCGGGGCATTGCTTAAGTTAAGCGATGGTGTAATTGTCGGCAGTTACATAAGAAAACACGGAAGGGCCGGTGAGGAGATAGTCTTTGAGCGGGCCATCGAGATCGGCAGCATCAAGAAGGAGGGAACAGGTTAGACGTGGCACTCAGGATCTACGATACATTTGATGCCAGGAAGAAGGATCTGGTTCCCGTCAAGGACGGCAAGGTCGGGATGTACATGTGCGGGATGACCGTGCAGGACAGACCGCATGTCGGCCATATGCTCGCCTTCGTGTGCGGCGATATGATAAGGCGGTATCTCGAATACAAGGGTTACGAGGTTACCTATGTTCAGAACTTCACGGATGTCGACGACAAGATAATCGCGCGGTCCAATGCTGAGGGTGTCGACTATACGGTGATCGCGGACCGGTACACCGCTGAGTATTTCAAGTATGCGGATCTCCTCAATATCAAGCGTGCGACCGTCCATCCCAAGGCGACCGAGCACATCAAGGACATCGTCGATCTTGTCGAGACACTCGTCTCCAAGGGTTTCGCATACGAGGCGGGTGGTGATGTCTACTACGAGATAGCCAAGTTCGCACCGTACGGCCGGCTATCCAAGAAGAAGATAGACGAGCTTAAGGCGGGAGCGCGGGTTGAGGTCGGGGAGCATAAGCGAAGTCCGGTGGATTTCGTACTCTGGAAGGCAGCCAAGGAAGGCGAGCCCTCGTGGGAGAGTCCGTGGGGACGGGGACGACCCGGATGGGCGATAGAGTGCTCCGTGATGTCGACCAAGTACTGCGGTACTACTGTAGATATTCACGGTGGTGGGGAGGATCTGATCTTTCCGCATCATGAAAATGAGATTGCGCAGTCCGAGGGAGCAACAGGTCAGAAGTTCGTCAATTTCTGGGCCCACAACGGGCTCTTGAACCTTGTCGGCGAGAAGATGTCGAAATCGACGGGGCATTTCTTTGCCATCGAAGACATCATCAAGGAATTTGATCCGGACGTGATCCGGTTCTATCTTCTCTCATCGCATTACCGGAGTCCGATGGAGTTCAGCCGCGAGCGGCTTGCTGAGAACCGGTCGGCGGTCCAGAGGATGGCCAATACCTTCAGATCGGTCGAGTCCTATGTCGGAGATGACAAACCCGAAGGTTCACTCGAGGACTTAAGTGGGAGCGATCTCGAATTCTGGAACAAGGTCAAGGAGAAGGCAGATCTGTTCTGCCAGGTGATGGATGATGATTTCAACTCCGCCGGCGCAATCGGGAGTATCTTCGACATCGCCAAAGAGGTGAATCTCTATCTTAAGGCCGGTGAGGCGCCGTCAAAGAAACTGGTGCTTTCATCGGCGCTGGTTAAGATCAAGGAACTGGCCGACGTCTTAGGGATACTCCGTGGCCTGGGCGGTGAGATAATCCGGGCCGACGACCTTCCTATAGAGGTCAGGGACCTGGTCGGTGAGCGCAATAAGGCCCGCGAGGCCAAGGACTGGGCAGCGGCCGATGACATAAGAACCCGCCTTGCGGCCCAGGGTTACTACCTCGAAGACCGCCCCCAGGGCACCGTTGTCCGCAAAGGCACCTAGTAATTCGGTACCAGCTTACAAATTACAGGGCTAATTTGGTGCCAGTTTAGCAATTGCTAATTAGACCTGGCTGAAATGTTCGGTCCTCGCTATTGACTTCTCCCCTGGATTCCTGGTAATCTGTTCGTGATGGGGAAAACGGGACGTGTGGTGATAGGGGGAATTCCCCACCATATCATTCAGCGCGGCAACCGCCGCCAGCAGATCTTCTTTTCAGCTAGTGATTATGATGCGTATATCCAGGTCATGCGGGAGCGGTGTGACCGGCATAGTATCGAGGTCTGGGCATACTGCCTGATGCCGAACCACGTGCATCTGATAGCTGTACCCCACAAGCCTGATGAACTGGGCCGCGCAGTCGGCGAAGCACACCGCTATCATGCCGTGCGGGTCAACATGAAAAAAAACTGGATCGGGCACCTTTGGCGACAGCGGTTCGCATCTTACCCCATGGACGAGGAGCACCTTCTGACTGCTGCTCGTTACATAGAGATGAACCCGGTCGTAGCGCGTCTCACAACCAGACCGGAAGGTTGGCGCTGGAGTAGTGCGAGGGCGCATCTGTCGGCCTGCGACGATAAACTGGTTGCAGTTGGACCCCTTCTCAAACTTGTGCCGGATTGGAGGGGATTCTTAGAGCAGGGGTCGAGCAATACCCGTGTTTATGAAAAGCACGAGGGAACAGGACTGCCTCTGGGTGACATATCGTTCGTGGAACATTGTGAGCAGTTGACGGGTAGGATCCTACGGCCCCAGAAGCGTGGTCCGCAGGGCCCACGGAGGCGCAAGCCCTGATACGCCAGTTAACTGCCGGGCTGGAACCGGAATTAGTAAGAATTTGTAAGCTGGTACCGAATTAGCGCAGTTTGTTGCGACTTGCGGGGACGCTCCGGGTGTCTATAAATTGAGGGTAGGAGGATGTTGGCTATGACGGAGGATGGAGACTAATCGTGGAACCCACGGAATCCTGGCAGCGACTGATCGGTCTATTGAGGCCTTTTCACGATCGGGCTGCAGCGACCGCACGGCGTCTTAGCCGTTCGGCGGAAGACGGTGACGACCTCTTCCAGGAAGCCGTGATACGCGCGTACGATAAGCTTCCAGCCCTTCGTGACGAGTCACGCTTCCGGCCCTGGTTTTACTCGATTCTTCTCTCGGTGCACCGCAATCGTTCCCGGCGTGGTTTCTGGCGTCGCTTTCTCTCCCTGGAGGGGAAGGACGGAAAATCCATAGATGCGGCCGGCGAGGATGGTGCGTCCTGGGATGACGAGCGACGGGGGGCTGAGCGAGTGTCCCGGGCACTTGCGGGTCTTCCCCCCGAACAGCGTGAGGCCGTGGTCTTGTTCGAGATGGACGGATTCTCCGTCGAAGAGATCTCAGCCATTCAGAAGATCTCCCTGTCGGCGGTGAAATCAAGACTGTCCCGGGCGCGAAAGCGTCTCCGCCGGCACTACGAGAGACTTGGTTTTTCTAATCGAGGGGAACTCCCGGGGCGGGAAACCCCTGAATCAGGCGCCACATCGCTCTTCAAGGCGG
Organism: Candidatus Eiseniibacteriota bacterium; assembly: GCA_043810925.1. Lineage (GTDB taxonomy): Bacteria > Arandabacterota > Arandabacteria > Arandabacterales > Arandabacteraceae > Arandabacterum. Next base: position 2,111 of record JBDRNT010000014.1, on the reverse strand, counting down.
TCCCGGCAAGTGGGGCCCTCAAGACCAGAGGGTGTGGAAACCGGAGCGCGCCCCTACCGGAGGGTGAGATGCCATGAACTTCCCCAGCGACAAGCATCGCAGACGCATGGATCCCGATAGAATCAGTTCGGATCTCAAGGCGTTTGGCGAGCGAAGCAAACGGGATTTACCGACAATAGACCAGACCACGCAGAGACTATGGAAACGCAATCTGCACAGGTCCGAGGAGGGATCACTGATGAAAGTTCTTCATTCACTAAAGAGTCATCCGGCGATGGCAGCAGTCATGGGTGTCGCTGTTGTTGCGGTCGTGCTTCTTGCGATACCGATCTCCTACACCAGGACAACCGGTTACCGGGCAACGCTCGAGATATCGGATGCAACCGGTGTCGACATCGAAACCGTTGCAGGCGAGTTCGGGAAAGCCCTGGACACGGAGAACGTGAAATTGGCCGCGGGACCTCGGGGAGCAAGGATCTCCGCCGAAGTGCCCGTTCGATCGGCGGGCACACTTGAGGGGTTGGCCTCAGGTTTTGCCCGGGCTTTGACCGAAAGGGGCGTTGCCGCAACTGCCGAGGTCGAGCCTGTGACCGAACGCGTCACCGGAAACGTCTATGCCATGGCGGCCAACGGGATCGTCGAGATCAGGGTAAACAGCGAAGGTCTGACCGATGAAGAGATCGAGGATGAGATCCGCACCCAGATCGAAGCCGCAGGCTTCGAAGCTTGTCTGGTAGACGTTCAGACAAGCGAGGGCGAGAAGCGGATCGAAATCGGGATCGAGCAGTGCGCTGAAGAAGGGGCGGACTGCACCGCCATGCCGGTCAGGATCAGTATCGACGGCATGGAGCCTCCCGATGGTGAGTACATGACCAAGCGTGCAATTGAGATTAGGATCGTTGCCGCCGGGAAGACGCTTGAAGAGGCTGAAGCCGAGGCTCGCGCGCAGCTAGAGGCCATGGGCCTGGATGTGACCAATATCGAGATCGAAGATTGCGGGGATTATTATCGCGTCCAGGTTGGTGACGTTGGTGATGGCTGCTGTCCGGGTGATGGTGCCGGTACGGTGCTTGGAGCACCTGGGGCAGAATCGAAGACCCTGGGCGAAGTCAAGGAAGAGTTCACCGACTGACCGACGACGGCAGTCAGACATTACAGGCTATACAAGAGGGGCCGGAGTGATCCGGCCCCTGATTTGCAAACTGTTACCGAATTATGCCCAAAGGGTCACCGCGGTCGGCTACTATCATGCAGTCTGGGTCCTCTTCGGAGATGGTAAAGGACGTGGGCACCTGCTACGGAGAGGACGGGCTCCAGCTTGAAGCCACCTCTCAGATAGTGGGTCTTAGCCTTAAGCGTCCCAAGAACGTATCCGTTTCCCTGGTTGATTGTCACGGAATCACATATCCCGGTCTCAAAAGGCAGATCTCGCCCTTCGACGATGCGTACATACTCAAGCATGGTCCAGTACTTCCAGGTGATTCCGTCAACCATCGTACCTTCGGGTAAGGTCTTGATCATCTCTGATATCAGTACGGCCGGGCCATCACGGTCTTGGTCAGGTGCCCGGTAGGCTGCAAGAGACGGAAAGAGCACAACTCCGGTGAGGACCAGAGCTACAAGGTACGATCCCCACCGCAGGGCGGGTCTTGGAGGCAAGTGTGCGAACCCCAAATGCACGCCCAGACCCGCGCCCACGCCTGCAAAAATGAAAATGCAGGTCCACAGGGGTATTACCATGGCTGCAAATGACGGCCAGTATGTGAGGAAATACAAAATCTGCAGGACCAGAATACCTGATAAAAACAGTCCCATCCGCCTGTGCCGATGCCAGAGTAGATGGACTCCAATACCCACCCCCGCAAGTATCAAGACCAGCAAGGAAAGATCGGTTGTGATCACCCTCATCAGCTGGCCCGACTTCACCAACATCCTGTCGACGGACAGACCAGCCTTTGCGCGCCAGGTCGCTCCGGTGACAAACCGTACCCAGTTGTAAACGGGATTATCAGTGCCTGTTAACGGCATCATCTCGAAAAAGTGGGCCTGAGGATGTAGGTAGGCCGGTGCCTGCGCCGATCGCAAGAGCAGGTAAACATACTGGGAAGCCC
>JBDRNT010000013.1:0-5713 GCA_043810925.1 Candidatus Eiseniibacteriota bacterium | reverse complement strand
GTCCTACTTCGACAAGATTGGGCTCGTGTCACTGCTGGACACGATTCTCTCTATCCGCAATACATCACGAACCGCCGTATACGGAACCGTACGTACGGTGGTGTGAGAGGACGGAGGGCGTGAGCCCTCCTCCTACTCGATCCACGGGACGGAGTCACTGCGATGCTCCGGCGGAGGCTTCGGGGCGCATGCGAATGTCTGCAGTCTGAGCAGGCGGACCGAATGCGAGCCGGGGCCGATCGAACTTGATAGGGATGACACCCACCCTTAGCTCGCGATGACGTGGGGAGCGATTGTGCATCCTTTATGCACCTCAGGAATCAAAACCATGGGTCGGTGAGTGTGACCCCTAAATGGTTGAATCCGGGCCCAAATTGAGGTATAATAGAAGGGATCTATAACATGAGGTGTAAGCCGTGAAAAAAACTGCTGGGTTGGTCTTCGTAGCTGTGATGCTGGTATGGACGGCTGGCTGGGGCTACAATGTTTACTATGGCAATCTTCACGCCCACTCGAATTACTCCGATGGGACGGGTACACCCTCTGAAGCCTACTCGTATGCAAGGGACAGCGCACTCGTCGACATCCAGGCCCTGACCGATCACACTCACTTGTTGAGCACCTCCGAGTGGTCAAACCTCCGGTCTTTTGCTTCATCCTATACCCAGGATGGTGTCTTTGTCGCCCTGGCCGGGCAGGAACATGGGAGTCTGAGTTCTTCGCGCCCGGGCGCTTTCGGGCACATGAACTTCTATGAGTCGTCCATCTTGATCCCCCAGTACGATGGCGGAGGGGACGATTACAGATACAACCTGGCCGGGTCCTATTCATGGCTGGTAAACCACAATGACGCCATAAACGGCAATCCGCTCTTCGCGGTGTTTAATCATCCCTATTACTCAGGCGGCACGGAACCCGACGCCCAGTTCCACCACTTCGCATACTCGGTCAGCGCTGACTCCGCGATGTCGCATACAGAGATACGGAACGGACAGAGGGGGGACAATTACGAGCCTGAGTACCTGCAGATCCTGTCCATGGGCTGGCATGTCGGGGTCACGGCCAATCAGGATAATCACAACGGCATGTGGGGTGATCAGCCCAATCCCAACAGCGGGAATGATATCTACCTTACCGGCGTGCTGGCAGACACGCTGACTAAGGAAGCAATACTGATTTCTTTGAAAGACCGGCGCACGTTCGGTGTTGAAGTCAACCCCAAGAGTGATAGGATGGCGGTGCTCTTCCAGTGTGAAGGTCACTGGATGGGAGACGTGTTCGAGTCGGCGGCCGACACGCTCCATTTCGACATAACCGTCTGGGCCGAGACCAACTTCATAACGCTCGAGCTCTTTAGAAACGGTACCTCGATCGACTTTGCAAGCCCCGGTGCCAACTACTACGAATGGTATCCCGAAGACGATCCTCCGCTGGGTGAGAGCTACTACTTTGTAAGGGCCCAGCAACTTGACGGTGACTACATGTGGTCCAGTCCGATCTGGGTGATGAGCACCTCTGAGAACTGGGATCCGATAAGCTCGGTAAATGCCGACGATGCCAACGGGGAGCCGGTGCGTCTCTACGATGTTGTGACGATCAAGGGACTGGTAACCGTCGGTACGGGTACTTTCTCGACAGTGGATAACGATGTCTTTGTGCAGGACGCCACAGGCGGCGTCAATGTGGTCAAGCGTAATTCCGGCACCCCGTTCCTCTCGGTCGGGGACAGCGTCACGGTCACCGGCACTGTCGACCAGAGTAAGGGTTTGACAAGGCTCTCCAGCCCGGCCATAACCATTGAGGCGACGGGTCTTCCTACTCCCACCCCGCTGCTCATTACCACGGGGGATATCGAGGCCAACGGTGAAATCTACGAAGGGCTGTTTGTCAAAGTCGAGGGGTGCAGTCTTTCGGGAGGCACGTGGCCGGCCGAGGGCGTCGACGGGACCCTTACGATGGACGACGGCAGCGGCGACTGTACGCTCTTCATCGACAAGGAAACGAATATCGATGGCTCACCCGAGCCGACAGGTCGTATCGACGTGGTTGGCGTGATTACCCAGTATGATCTCTCGTTCCCATACTGGTCCGGTTACCGGATCGCCCCGCGGTCCGTGGATGATATCGTACCACGGTCGGGGATAGGCACTCCGGCCTTCGAGCCCGGTGTTGTGGCGCGGATCCTTCCCAATCCCGCGCGCGGGCAGGTCAGGATCGTCTTTGGACGCGAGACGGCCCGCGGGTCGAAGCTGGTGGCATTCTATGATGTGACCGGCCGTGAGGTAAGCCGGATACTGTCCGCTCCCGGTGAGACGTCCATCGATTGGAAGGCCCTGGATTCAGAGGGTAGAGACCTTCCCAGCGGTGTCTATTTCGCGGTCGTTAAGACCGGCGCGGGGGAGTACTCCGCCAAGATTGTCCTCATAAACTAGGCCCCACTGCGGGCGCAGGGGTCTTGTTGACGGCAGGATTGCCCTGTGCTAATATGCCCCCACTGAAATAGCACAGGAAAAGAGATCATGCCCAAGGTAAAGACTCCGTTTCTCGTAGCAGCCGTTTGTGTCACCGTTCTCATCCTGCTCATGCCGGCTCCCGAGGGACTGTCCCACGAAGGCAAGGTCTCGCTCGCGATATTCGCCCTGTGCTTCATACTCTGGACGACCGGTGCGCTGCCTCTTTCGGTGACAAGTCTTCTCGCCATCGCTCTTCTGCCTTTGCTCGGGGCCATGGATGCCGGCCAGGCATTTTCTCTCTTCGGTAACAGGGCGGTCTTCTTCATATTAGGGGCTTTCATGCTGGCCGCCGCGATGATGAGTTCCGGTCTGAGCTCGAGAATCGCGCTGATGTTTCTGAGGCGATTCGAGGGTAGCCCGAAACGGCTCCTTTCGGGAGTCGTCCTTTCGTGCGCCTTTATGGCAATGTGGATGCCCGCGCACGCTGTCGCCGCACTCACATTCCCCATAGTCCTCGAGATAGCCTCGGCCCTCAAGCTGGAACCGAGACGGAGCAACTATGGAAAGGCCCTCTTCCTTTCCATGGCATGGGGCTGCGTGACCGGTGGGGTGATTACGCTCCTCGGTGGAGCAAGAAACCCCCTGGCGATAGCGCTCCTCAGAGAAAAGTACGATCTGGCGATAAGCTTCACCCAGTGGATTGCGATCGTATTTCCTATACCGTTGGTGCTGCTGGTGGTAGTGCACTTTCTGGTCTTCAAGTTCTTTCCGCCGGAGATAGAGGATGTCAAACCCGCGAGGGAAGTGATCGAGAGCAAAGTCGCCGCTCTTGGGTCCATGTCCGGTGTTGAGAAGAAGGTCCTCGCGGTGATGCTCGGGACGATTGCATGCTGGATATTACTCGGGGAGAGGGCGGGGCTTGCGGTGATATCTATCCTGGGGGCATCAGCGCTGTTCGTGATTCGAGCCATAGACTGGCATGACGTCGAGCGCTATGTCAACTGGGGTGTGATCCTGATGTACGGGGGAGCGATCGCACTTGCGGCGGCCCTGGAGATCACGGGTGCTGCCAGGTGGATGGTAACGTCCATGCTGGGAGCGGTGGAGCTCAGCCCCTTTACGCTCGTTGCATTCATCGCCGTCGTTTCGATCATCCTGACCGAGGCGATGAGCAATGCGGCCGTGGTTGCACTGGTGTTGCCGATTGCATTCGAACTCGGGGAGACCGTACCCGGTGTCAGTCCGCTCCTGATGGTATTTGCGGTGGCGCTGCCCGCGGGACTGGCCTATTCACTGCCTATCGGTACCCCGCCCAACGCGATCGCGTACTCCGCAAGATATCACAGACTCAGGGACTCAGTGAAAGTCGGGGTGCTGCTCAACCTGACCACTCTGGGTGTTTTCCTTTTGGTGGCCAAATTCTACTGGACGAGGCTAGGCTTGCTCTGAGAGGGGGATGATACATGGCCTGTTTCATGCTTGTTCTATCGCCGACAAGACACAACCCCAAATCGGTCGATCTTGCCATTTCACTCGCGCAGAGTACCAACCGGCCGTTGCTGGCCGTCTTCATAATCGACACCAAGGTCGCCGACGCGATCTCCGAGAGGATAGTCGATATCGGCTTCTTAGGGGACAAGGTCAGCCGACAACTCGAGGACGCCATACTCAGAGAATATGAGGAAAGAGGCAGAAAGGAACTTGAAGAGGTAAAAGAAAGGGCTCAGGCGTTGGGTCTTAAATGCGAACTGCTTATACGCCGTGGTGATTTCGTTGCCGAATGCGTCAGGATCGCAAAAGCGAAAAAGGTAGAGGACATGATCGTCTCACGTGCCGATCGGTCAGGCGTATCACGGAAGCTGTTCGGGTCAGCGGTCAATGAGCTGCTTGAAATGGCTCCGTGTCCCGTTATGGTCGTGAGCAATTCAAGTGTCGAGAACCACAAAGGCTAGTCTACGTGTTCCGGACTCATTACCAAAAGGCTTAATCTCCAGACCTGACCCCAAGGACCTCAAGGATCCCCCAAGGGTCTCTGGACTTGCCCCGGTTCGATAGACACTTCTTAGGTTATAATTGAGGCCTAAGGAGGGAGTCGATGAACCAGAAGCGATACACCCTGGAGTTTAAGGAAGAAGCGGTACGTCAAGTAACCCAGCGTGGCTACTCAGTGAAGGAGGTAGCGGAGCGTCTGGGGGTATCCACGCATAGTCTTTACAAGTGGATACGAGCAGCGCGTCCTCAGACTGAGGAGTCGGACAAGTTGGCGGCCGCCGATCGTGAGATGCGGGCGCTCAGGGCTGAGTTACGCCGGACTCAGGAAGAGCGGGACATCCTAAAAAAAGCCGCCGCGTACTTTGCCAGGGAGCCCGAGTAAAGTACGCATTCATCCGGCGTCACCGCCACGAGCATCGAGTAGTGGTGATGTGCCGGGTATTGAGGGTTCACCGGAGTGGCTACTACGCCTGGCTGAGGCAGCCACTAAGCGATCGGGCGGTTGAGAATCGCCGGCTGTTGGCGCTGATCAGGACATCGTACGAGGCCAGCGGTTGTTCTTACGGCAGTCCCCGGGTGTTTCTTGACCTTCGGGAGGAAGGCGAGAGTTGCGGTCTCAATCGCGTGGCCCGTCTGATGAGGCGATACCGGATCAAGGCTGTTCGGAGTTACCGGCGTCCTCGGTATGTGGCCGGCAAGCCATCAGTGGTCGCTCCGGACCGTCTGGAGCGAGAGTTCACGGTGCCTGAGCCTAACCGAGCCTGGGTGACCGACATCACCTACATTCGGACCTGGCAGGGCTGGCTCTACCTGGCCGCGGTGATGGATCTTTTTTCCCGCAAGATAGTAGGCTGGTCTATACAGTCGACCCTGGCCCGATCTCTGGTGTTGGACGCAATCCTCATGGCGGTTTGGAGGCGCAAGCCCGGACGTGGACTTCTTATTCATTCGGATCAGGGCTCCCAGTATGGGAGCGATGACTGGCACCGGTTCTGCAAGGCGCATGGGCTTACGCCCAGCATGAGTCGTCGGGGTAACTGCTGGGACAATGCAGTGGCGGAGTCCTTCTTCAGTTCGCTGAAGAAGGAGCGGGTACGGCGGAAGATCTATCGGACGAAGGAGGAGGCCAAGGCAGATCTGTTCGATTACATCGAGATGTTCTATAATCCGAGACGTCGTCATAGCCACATCGGCGGCGTCAGTCCCGAGGTCTTTGAGCGGGCCTCAAGCAAGGACCTGGTGGTGTCTACGAAACTGGGGTAAGTCCA
>JBDRNT010000012.1:0-63311 GCA_043810925.1 Candidatus Eiseniibacteriota bacterium | reverse complement strand
CGAGATCTCATGATCAAGATCAATCGCTATCTCGAAATCTACAACCACAACACCAAGCCTTTCGTCTGGACCAAATCGGCCGACCAAATCTTTGAGACCATCTATGCTATGTGTAAAGATATTTCCGGGTCAGAACACTAGTCCGGCGTAACGACACGCACCTGCAATACCCTCCGCAGAACCGGTGACACACCTCAAAACCATGTCAAAGATTGGTTGACAGTCGCTCCGAGGCTATGATAAGCAATTGGTGTTTCAGCACTGTCTAACACCCTAAGAGGGGGTTACGCGAAAAGTGAGTAAGGAATACTGGCCGTCAAGGACGTCTTTCGTGCTGGCTGCGATCGGGTCGGCGATCGGGCTTGGAAACGTGTGGCGTTTTCCCTATATCTGCGTTAAATACGGGGGAGGCGCGTTTCTTATCCCCTATCTTGTCGCGCTGTTCACTGCCGGGATACCTCTGATGGTGCTCGAGATGGGCCTCGGCCACAAGATGGAAGCATCAGCGCCCGTGGCATTCCGTGGCACCGGCAAGGGCCGGGAGTGGGTGGGGTGGATGGCCGTCGGTGTCGGTTTCATGATCATTTGCTACTACGCTGTGATCATGGGATGGTGCGCGAATTACTTCAGGTACTCGTTCAATCTTACCTGGGGAGCCAATACCGAGGACTTCTTCTATAATCAGTTCCTCAACAAATCGAGCAACATGAAGGACATCTTCTCGATCAGTGGCCCCATTCTGGCGGGACTCCTGATATCCTGGGTGCTTATCATCCTCTGCGTATGGAAGGGAGCACGAAGTGTCGGCAAGGTGGTCTACCTCACGGTACCTCTGCCATGGATCTGCCTTGTCCTGTTTGTGATAAAGGGCCTGTCCCTTCCCGGCGCGGAGCAAGGTATCGCCTACTACCTGACACCCAACTTTGCGGCCTTGCGTGACAGCAGTGTATGGCTTGCAGCATACGGCCAGATCTTCTTCTCGCTTTCGATCGCATTCGGGGTCATGATCGCATACGCCAGTTTCCTGCCCAAGAAGTCGGATATCGTGAACAACGCCTTTATCGTGTCTCTTGCCAATTGCGGGACATCCTTCCTCGGCGGGTTCGCCGTCTTTGCAACCCTCGGCCACTACGCACACCAGATGGGGCTTGATATGGAGGGCCTCCTCGCCTTGCACCCGGATAAGGCCAAGGGATTCGGTCTCGTCTTTCTGACTTACCCGACCATAATAAGTCAGCTGGGCCGGGCGGCCAGTTTCTTCGGGGCGGTCTTCTTCATCATGCTGATGACACTTGCCATAGACTCTGCGTTCTCGCTGGTTGAGGCCGCCGCCGCAGCATTCATGGACAAGTACAACGCCGCAAGGCTCAAGGCCAACTTCGGTGTTGCTATCGTTGCTATAATCGTGGGACTTGTGTTCACCACGCGATCCGGTTACTACTGGCTTGATGTGACCGACTATTTCATGAACAGTTTCGGCATAGTGGCGGTCGCGCTTCTGGAGTGTCTGGTGATCGGCTACTTCTACGGAACCAAGCACATCCGTGAATACGTCAATTCGAAATCCGAATTCTCAATAGGGAAGTGGTGGGATGTGATGATAATGTTCGTAACTCCGGTGATCCTCTCGATATCGATCGCACTGGAGATCAAAGCGAGGGTTCTCGGGGCATACGAAGGCATCCCGCGATGGGTGGAATTCGCAGGTGGCTGGTCCGTTGTGATCGCACTGCCGGTGATTTCCATCTTGCTCATGAGATCCCGAACAAGGAGGCCTGCATAACGTGATCGCAACTATGCTCGGGAAGCTGCCCGCTTCGGCAATAGTCATGCTCGTGGTGACAAGTGTCGTGCTCTACGGCGGTATTATAGTCTGTCTGGTGCTTGCCAGAAAGCGGGAACCCTGATCAGGGCCGACCGGGGATCGGCAGATCTAGTCAAAGGGTGGAAGTCGCCCCTTATCCTTCATCCTCCTCATCTCATCTTCGAGCCGTGAGAGCTTTTCCCTTCTCTTCTTCTTGATATCGTCCATGTTGAGCATTTTTCCGGTCTCATCGACCGCCTCTTGCCTTCGTCTGACGAAATCCTCGATCTCATCTTTTATCGTGGGAGCACTGCTTTCGGTCGGCAGGTCTTCAAGCCTGGTGTGGTCCTCGACCTCGGCCCTTATCTCAAATGGATTCACTACGACACGAAGAATACCTTCATCTCCAAGCGCAACCACGAGGTTCCTTGCGAATTCAGGTGCCAGTCCGAGCAGATCGGCGATATCCTCCGGTGTCGGAGGCTTCATAGCATTGTGAGACAGCACCCTGACCGCGGCAACTATGAGATGGCCGTCTTCACGCGACGGTTTGACTGCCATAACCGCCCCCCTCAATCTCAACCTCAATATCACACAACCGGCACAGGGGTCAAGCCAAACCGGCCGGAGAATCGTATGCAGACCGCCGGGGTGGTGAGGTGTGTTCGGGGCAGAACGAGTGGTGTGTCGCTGCCATAGCGTTGACGTACATTCAAAGACGGCCGGGACCCGCTATCTCAACCGGCCGGACCTCGACATGCTGGAGATGCTCCTGAGGTAGATACCGAGTGACTGCGAAAGATCCGAGAGATTGGTGAAGAAGAGGTCCCGCACCGTCTTCTTCTCGATCGTCCCTTTCATCAGACCTTCAAACAGCCGGTAGCCCAGCATATAGCCCAGTGCATGGGTAACACCGATGTGAATTCCAAGGGGAAGGTTGTACATGGGGCCCTCGGTCTTCCAGGGCTTTCCCCGTGAAAGATAGGATTTCTCCCACTGCTTGTGTTTGCGTACGAGCTTGCCTATCGAGATCATTTCGGTAGTCTGCTCGGGTGGCTTGGTGGGGTATCTACGCTTGAGGTACTTGAAGTCATTGAGCCCAAAGCACGGCCGCTTGTGATTGACCACCTTGGACCCGAAGAAGCCCACGGCCTCCCGCATAACTCGGCAGTAAAAGTCTTCGACCATATTGATGTCACTCCGCCTGGGTCCGGCACACACGGTGTGTATGAAATGCGCGGATTCTTCGGCGGCGTGGTTTATGGAAAGATTGGCGATGTATATGATGCTTCCCTTCTCAATGAAATAGGATTCATTTGTACGTATGTGGGTCGAGATAGCCGCCAGCTCGGCAGGGGTGAATTGCGCATCCGTCTTCAACTCGTCCAGGAAGTCCAGGTCGGCGGGCGAGTAGACCACGAAATCAGCTAATCCCTCGACCTCGATCTCAAGGAACTCTGCGATCATTCTTACAAGCCGGAGTACCTGGCTATAGAGGTCTTCTTCGCCGGCCAAATCGGGTCGCCAGGTTTGTGTGACCGGCGAGGTCAGCTCTCTGGTATTGTCGATCCAGTTGAAGTAGGACTGAAACTTGATGACCGGTGGGGTGCTCATTACACAGAACTTGCCCTTCGATATCAGGACAACATCCGTCTCCTGTTCAATACCCAGCCTTGCCAGCTTCCAGTAGATCTGCTCGTTGTTCTGATAGACGATGACGCTCTTGATGTTGCCGTTAAACTCTGCAAGCAGCGCATTTACGGCTGCAGGCAAATGCGTAGGTGCAACGTGCAGGTCCCCGTCGAATACGTATATCAGCCTCTCCGGATTTGCGAGGTGCTCCCGTGCGATCACCCGCGCTGCCGAGCGGTCCCTGCGCTTGAGAACGCCACGACCCTTCTTGGGTTCCGAGTTGATCCCGATCACTCTGACCCCGCGCTCCCTGGCAAAGATAAAGAGATCCTTGTAATACTCCCACGGAAAACCCCAGGTCCGGTCGTAGTCGATGGCTTCGAGGAATTTCTCCTCGGTGAGCTTACCCCTCATGAATGAGTCGAGTTGTTTCTGGTGCTCGATACGGACCATCTCAAGGGCAAGTGTCACTTCGCGATGGTACGGCACGATCTCGCGGAGCAGTCTTAAGGGTATCCGCTGGGCTTGAGCCATCGTATGATAGTCGCCGTTATATACGATATCGGCCTTCCGGACGTTGGCGATCAGTTCCCCCCAGTTGGAAAGGCGTTGATATTGCTCGAACTCCCGGGCGTATTCTTCGAGATAGACCTGGGATTCTGTGGTGGCCTTGCCGACGGACATTTCAATCTCCTGCTTGAGCTCTTCAACTATCTCCCGCTGAATCTCTATGAGCTCCCGTCTCGAGGAAGAGATCGGCCTTGAAATGATCGTTGTCGGCGGTCTTTCAATTGTCCTTGCCATCGCACTGTCCCCCACCTTCTTTGATGCCGAAGGCGTGAAGGGGCATCGGTAGAGCTCCCCATATAGGGTATCGAGCGTTGGCGAGATCGAGTTGAGTCTATTCAGTCGCCGGGAAGACGGCAGGCGGCAGGCGGCGACATGCTTCCGGCTGTGAGAGTTGCCGAGGGGACTGAAGTCAGGCCTGCTACCGGGCTATTGGGTATCGCCATTCGCCCGGTAGTCGCACTTGCCGGCGCAGGCTTTGATGCAGATACCGCAGATGTGGGACCCTATGTTGGGCTTCTTTCTGATGGTATCAATGGTGTTGATGCACTTGTCGAGATCGAAGGTCTCGGGACTGTCACCGATAGCCCCTCCTGGACAGGCCGCCACACACCGTCTGCAACTTCCGCAACCATCATCCATGGGTCCATCCGCGGGGAGCACGAGATCGGTGAGAACGGTGGCATACCTCAGCCTGGCCCCATAGCGGGGATTGACAAGCAGGTTATTCCGACCGATCCAGCCCAGACCGGCCAGCCTTCCGATTGCCCTGTGAGATACATGACCTTTGAGGTTCTCCCAATCGACAATCTGGGATGACGGCACCGGGAAGACCCTGAAGCCCGAGGCCTGGATATGCGCGGCGATGCGAAGACCGATCTGGTCGAGAAGGAGGTTCACCTGCCGGTAATGATATTGATAAGTTCTTGTGGGATGGTCAGTTATGCCTTCGAGTACAACATCGCTGAGCCTGAAGGCGAAGGATATGCCCGTCGTGAGTCCGGAAAGCGGGACCTCACCCGAAGCGTCGGACACGTCCCCCAGGTCGGCAACACCGAAGAGCACCGCACCCATGCCGCGGGCGATGGATTCGATCGCCTGCCGATGTTGTTCCGGATTCAAGAACGTATCCTTCCGGCGGCCTGCTGACGCAGGCGTCAGCGTCCACCCGGGGATCTGTAGTTGGGGGCTTCCTTGGTGATGGCCACGTCATGCGGATGGCTTTCTATGAGCCCCGATTGCGTGATCCTGACAAACCGCGCCTCGGTTCTCAAGTCATCAATCGTTGCAGCCCCACAGTAACCCATCCCTGCCCTCAGCCCGCCGATAAGCTGAAATATCGTCGCTGAGAGCGGGCCCCTGTATGGCACTCTTCCCTCGATCCCCTCGGGGACGAGTTTGTGAGGCTCGGTTCCCTCCTGGAAGTACCTGTCGCCGCTACCCTTCTTCATGGCCCCCAGCGAGCCCATTGCACGGTAAACCTTGTAGCTTCTGCCTTCATAGAGCACGTGTTCGCCCGGGCTTTCCTCCGTCCCGGCAAAAAGGCTCCCGATCATCACTGAATTTGCTCCGGCAGCGATCGCCTTGGCGATATCACCGGAGTATTTCACGCCTCCGTCGGCAATCAAAGGCACTCCGTGCTCCTCACAGGCAGTCCGGCAGTCCATTATAGCGGTAACCTGCGGCATTCCGACACCGGCAACCACACGGGTCGTGCATATCGAGCCGGGTCCGATCCCCACCTTGACCCCGTCAACCCCGGCTTTGACCAGATCCCTTACCCCATCGGCTGTGACGACGTTGCCGCCGACAATGTCGATTGAGGGATAACCCGCCCTGATCTCCTCTATTGTCCTTAGCACGGCCCTCGAATGACCATGGGCGCTGTCGACGACTATCACATCGACCCCCGCCTCGACGACCGCCCGTACGCGTTCCCCCGTATCCTTTGATACCCCGACGGCGGCTCCTACCCTTAGCCGGCCCCTGTCATCCTTGCAGGCGAGGGGGTACTTCATCTTCTTCTTGATGTCCTTGACCGTGATAAGTCCCTTTAGTTTATAGTCCTTATCGACTACGGGAAGCTTCTCAATGCGGTTCTTGTGAAGCACGCGCTTGGCATCGTCAAGCGTGGTTCCTTCGGGTACCGTGATCAGGTTTTCATGGGTCATTATCTCACTGACCGCGATATCGGTCCGTTCGAGGAAGCGTAGATCCCGATTCGTGAGAATACCGACCAGTCTGTTCACCTCATCCGTTATCGGGACCCCCGAAATCCTGTATCTTGCCATCAATCCGAGCGCTTCGGCCACGCTGGCCGAGGGACCGAGCGTAAACGGGTGGGAAATCATACCGCTTTCGGACCGCTTGACCGTATCGACTTCCGCCGCCTGGTCCGCGATCGCCATGTTCTTATGGATGATCCCGATACCACCCTCGCGCGCAAGCGCGATCGCAAGCACGGCCTCGGTTACGGTGTCCATGGCTGCGCTCACGATGGGGATGTTGAGGGGCAGGTTCCTGGTCAGACGGGTCCGGGTGTCGACCTCAGATGGTAAGACCTCTGATTTCAAGGGGATAAGCAAGACATCGTCAAATGTCAACCCCTCGCGGTCGGACAACCTGTTCATCGTTTCAATCCCTCACTCCGCATTCGGACCCGTAAGAGGAACGAAACTGACAGGGATCACTTTCTCAGTCTCGGCTTCACCCATGTACTTCTTGACCCGGTAAAGATACTGGAACCCTGCCGTTCCGACAGGGATCATCATTATCCCGCCTTCCTTGAGCTGATCGACAAGCGGTTCCGGGATATCGGTCGGAGCGCAGGTGACGATAATGCGGTCAAATGGCGCATGCTCCGGCCATCCAAGGTATCCGTCACCCACAGTGATACTGACGTTTTCGTAGCCGAGTTCCTTGAGCCTGGCTTCGGCGGATTCACCGAGAGGCCCAACGATCTCGATGCTGTAGACCTCCTTGACTATCTCAGCCAGTACGGCCGCCTGATAGCCGGATCCCGTACCGATTTCAAGTACACGGTCGGCGTTGCTGACGTTGAGCTCCTCAGTCATCAGAGCTATGATATAGGGCTGGCTGATGGTCTGGCCGTGGCCGATTGGAACGGGCGTGTCCGAGTAGGCGTAGTGCCTGTAGTCCTCAGGCACAAAGAGGTGCCTCGGTACCTTGAGCATCGCGTTTATGACACACTGGTCATCGATCCCCCTCGCTATGATCTGCTTCTCCACCATCCGGCGCCTGGCAGCATCATAGTCCTCCGCCGGCCGCTTCTGACAGGACGACCCGGAAGCAAGGACGGCCGCCAGGAGCAGAATACATATAATCATATGCGGATATTTCGATGCTTGCTCAGTCGACATGGGTAACGTCCGTCATCTTGATCTCTTTGAGACTTATGAGATGACTTATGTCATTGAATGTCACCAACTTATGTATGTCTTTGCCGGCCTCGACGATGGTCAGCGAGGCGTTCTTAACCGTGAGGCACCATACGTCATCCGGGGGCAGGTTGAGCACAAGCGTGGCATACGTGGAGATCACCCCACCATGGCACACCACCAGTACGTTTCCTTCGGGGTGCCTTCGTTCTATCTTCCGGAGCGTGCGTCTCACTCTGCTCACAAAGGCCTTGAAGTCCTCCCCGTGCGGGATCGCTATCCGGCTCGGTCTCACGGCCCACCGATCGAATGACTCGCCGTATTTCTTCCTTATCTGGGCCAGCGTCTTCCCCTCCCAGTCCCCGAGACAGATTTCCAGGAGTCCATCATCGACGGTGATCTCGGTCCGCTTGCCGGCCGTCAGCTCGGCCGTCTGCTGCGCCCGGCACAGCGGGCTCACATAGACGGCATCGAAGGTGAGGCCCTTGAACCTCCGGGCAAGCAGTTTCGCTTCCTTCTTTCCGTAAGGACTCAACTGGGGATCTTTTTGGCCCTGGATCTTCTTGAGACGATTCCAGGTCGATTCGGCATGCCTGACAAGAAATATCAACACGTTGCGGCCCCCGCAAGATTTACAAACAACTCCGCCATTGAGACAACGTCAATAAGATTGTGCCTCAAAACGTCCCTGAGCTTCCTTGCATCCTTAGTATGCACAAAGTCGTGATAAATGCAAGGGACTTCCCAACCGGGCACATCCCCTATCCGTCTTCTGCCGAGGATATGCCACTCAAGGGTCACGAGTCTACAATTTGGCAGAGAATGTTTCCACATTCGCCTTGCGGGGTGAAGAAGATCGAACTGCCGGGGCGCGGCCTTAAGCTCGATCTTGTGGTACTTGGCACGCTCCCTGACGTAGGGTACGTCAAAAGACTTACCGTTGAATGTGACACAGAAGTTAAATCCCGTGAGAAGTTCATCGAGCATGGCTATGATTGCCCCTTCCTCGGAGTAATCACGCGCAAGAAACTGCATCAGCATTACATGGCCGTCCTTTATGAAGAGGGTCCCGGCAAGAAACAGAGGTGTGGCCGAAAACCCGGTGGTCTCAAGATCGAGGAAGATAAACGACGGTGCTGATCCGTCACCTTCAAGAAGTATCTCAGCAGCACCCTCAAGAGCCTCGCTGCTCAGATACCGGTCAACTTGCTTTTCGATTAGAAGGCATCCACCCTTGCAGCACGTTACCTCGCTTGCATCTTCGAGATCTTCGACGGAGAGCGGCTCGTGACTCGTATCCGCGGTGAACTCTCTGGAGGTCCTTTCGCGCAGTACAAGTCGCAGATTCTCAATTCGCTGTCTTATCGACTCTTCAAGCATTGTCGATGATTCTCCTGACAAGCAAGACCGCAGCTTCTTTGTCCGGAATCGGAAAGCCATGGCCGGGATCGGGATCCTGGTGCTGAGCAGGTATGAGGACCGGCAACCCGACACAGGATGGACAGCCGTTTTCACAGGGGCAGTCCTCTATGACATGAAGTACCTCGCGGATTATCGCCGGCAGCAAGCCATAGCCCTTCTCGCAGAAACCCAGCCCGCCCTTGAACCTGTCATAGAGAAAGATCGCCGGACTCCCGAGATTGCTCGATTCGACTATGCCACCGATATCCTTCCTGTCACACATCACGAAGAGCGGGAGGATGTTTATCAACACATTCTTGAGCGCGACAAGTCCTTCAACCGGGTTCTTGCCCTTCTTTCTCAGGTAGGATACGACCTCCTTATCGGGACACAACCACAACGAGACGGTTTCAAGGTGCTGGGTGGGGATATCCACCGAACCGTAGCCGATCGAATCCAGGCTGTAGAACTTGATCTTCTTAAACGACGTTGTCTTCCAGCTTACGGTAGCATCGCCGTAGGAGACATTCAGATCGCACCAGTTCGCCGTTTTCCGCTCGGCCTTGATCCTTATGGAAGAGTCTAGTATCGGCTGCGTGTAGTAGTCGACTTCTTTTCTCTCCACATAGGCGACCTTCCCCCCGAGGTCGAGCTCTCTTACGAGGTAGGTCGCGCCATCGTGCATGTATACACCTTCGGGATAGACAAGCTCGGGCGCGCTTATGGCATCAACAACCCCGATCACACTTTCGGTGCCCGTCCTATCCACTATCGTAAACGTGTCGTCGGATATCGTCCTTAGGCCGACACCTGCAGCCGGGAACTCGGTCGTCGCCCAGTAAGTGCGGTCATCGATCTTCTTGACCTTCTTAACATCCTCAAGCACTGTCATCACCGGCTGGGTGAGTGTGCCGAAGATCGCTTCGTCTTCATCTGAAAGCGGAAGTTCGAATGCCGCGCAACTCAGGTGTCCTGCAAGTATGTAAGGGTTAACCGGATCTATAACGGCGTGTTCCGGTGTTTGCCCGAAGAAGTAATCCGGGTGCCTCATTAGATACTGGTCTATGGGATCGTTGTAGGCAACGAACAGAACCAGAGCCTCGTCGGTCTTTCGCCCCGCCCTTCCGGCCTGCTGCCAGGTCGAGGCGATTGTGCCCGGGAAACCAACGATGATCGAAGCGTCGAGACCCCCGACATCGATTCCAAGCTCAAGCGCATTTGTGCTCGCCACCCCGAGCAGTTCTCCGGAGAATAAGGCCTTTTCGATCGCCCTTCGCTCCTCCGGAAGATATCCCGCCCTGTATGCACTGACCTTACTTACGAGCTGGGGATTCCTTCTTGATAGAGAGTCCCGGACGTAACGGAGCACGAGCTCCGCCACAACCCGCGCCTTGGTGAAGGTTATCGTCTGAATACCTTCCTCCATCAACCTCACCATCAGCTCATGAGCCTCAACATTGGAGCTCTTGCGTTCCATGCTGCCTGCCCCGAGAAATGGAGGATTCCACAGCACGAACAACTTGGGCCCACGCGGTGAACCGTCATCTGATATCACCTCACAGGTATCCCCGATCAGCGTCCGGGCAAGCTCATCCGGGTTCGCAATCGTCGCGGAGCAAAGGACGAAGGTCGGATTTGCCCCGTAGTGTTTGAGTATCCGCCTGAGCCTTCTTAAGACATTGGCAACATTCGATCCGAAGATCCCCCGGTAGGTGTGCATCTCATCGACGACCACATAGCGAAGGCTCGAGAAGAACCTGCTCCACCGTGAATGGTACGGGAGAATCCCCTGGTGAAGCATGTCCGGATTCGTAAGAATTACATTGGCTTCGTTCCTGAGTTTTCTCCTGCTCTCTCTGGGTGTATCCCCGTCATAGGTTCCCGCCCGAACGACATCCCGAAGCGCCTGATGGGCCGAGCAGAAGTGACTTAGTACTCTCAACTGGTCCTGAGCAAGTGCCTTGGTGGGAAACAGGAACAGGGCAGTGGCCTTGGGATCAGCAAGAAGCGATTCAAGGACAGGGACATTGTAGCAGATTGTCTTGCCGCTGGCAGTAGAAGTGACTATGGCGGTGTTCTTCCCGCCGGATATGAGATCGATGGCCTTTGCCTGGTGAGAATAGAAAGATGAAATACCCATGACGTCCAGTGCAGATCTGACCACAGGTGAAATCGGAGTTTGAGGATCCTGATAAACGGCATCTTTGGGAGGGATCTGGTTAATGTGTGCGATCTGCCCTTTGTATCCATCCGAGGATTGGATACTCTCAAGGAAGCTCGATATGTGCGATGTTTTTTCCATCTTCGACCGGGAGGGTCAGGTTCGGAAGCTCCCACCTCGTTTAATGGATTCCTCTCCGAACCTATCCTTTATAGAATCCGCGACCTGGACGAATACATCTTTCCTTCGATCAATTGAAAACATCGGGTCGATCCTGTAACTGTCTTTCTTGATCAAACCGGAGGCACTGACACCCAGGAGCCTGATCTCATCTCCATTGTAGTTCGTAAGAAACAGCTTCCTGGCTCTTTCAAATATCATATCATCCCGCTCAATAAACTTATCCTGCCTGTGCTGTCTCGTCAGTGTCTTAAAGTCCTTATACCTTATCTTCACGGTAACGGTATCGCAAACGTATCCGTTCTTCCTCATCCGCCTTCCAACCTGTTCGGATAATCTTAAGAGTGTGGAAACCAGGAATCGCTGATCCGAGGTATCGGAGGACAGGGTGTACTCATGGCCTATGGACTTAGGCTCTATGCCTTCAAAGTAGGGAACAAGTGGAGACTCATCCCTGCCGTTTGCCGTCATCTTCAGATAAGTACCGTACTCCCCGAAAATAGTCGTGAGGGTCTTCTCGGGGAATTGAGCCAGGTCACATATGGTTCTTACCCCCAGGGCATTAAGCTTCTCAGATGTCTTCTCACCAATCCCCCACAGGGTCCTGACTTCTTTATCGCCGAAGTAATCGAGGAACTTACCTTCCTCTATAATCGTGAACCCATCGGGTTTCTCTATCTCCGACGCCATCTTGGCAACTATCTTATTCGGACCCACCCCTATCGAACAGGTCAACCCGAAACGCTGTCTTATCTTCTGTTTTATTGCGTTCGCCACACGGGGTGTTTCATCAAGTCCAAGATCATGAAATTCAAGGAAGGCTTCATCAACACTAAAGGGCTCGACGAGAGAAGTGAATTCCCGGAGCGTGTTAAGAATCTGAACCGATGTATAAACGTATTTCTTCGGGTTGCCTGTTACGTAAATCCCATGAGGGCAAAGTCTTCTCGCCTCACCAATGGGCATACCTGATTTCAGCCCGTACTTCCTTGCCTCATAAGAAGCTGTTGATACAACACTTCTCCTGTGGGGATCGCCACAAATAATAACCGGTTTCCCTTTTAGAGAAGGATTAGACAACTGCTCGATGGCCGAGAAGAAGGCATCCATATCAAGATGGAAGAATATTCTTCTCATCAATAGAACCTTCTTATGATTGTAAGAACGGAGCCTAGTATCCTTATGCGGTCATGTCCGAGTTTCGTAAGGTTCATCTCGGGATAGTCATCGTTTTCGGGTCTGAGGATCACTTCCCGACCTCTCTTTATGATCCGTTTCAAGGTCACTTCATCTTCGATAAGAGCAACCACTATCTCACCGCTTTGAGGCAACGGATTCGGTTTCACAACTGCGATGTCTCCATCATTTATACCTGCGCCGACCATGCTGTCGCCGTGGACCCTGACAGCGAACACGCCGGGACCCCTGGCTAAATTGCTGTCGAGAAGAATAGTGTCTTCGACGTTTTCCTCCGAAAACGACGGCTTACCCGCAGGAACACGGCCAAGGATGGGAACCGGTGTACCGGTGAGGGCATGTAGCCTTTCAATCACTTTTATTCCCCTGGCTGTCCTGTTTTGGCGCTCAATCAAACCGTCATCCTCAAGCTTGTTCAGGAAGTATCTCACTCCATTGGTTGAGGAGATATTGAACCGGCTTCCTATCTCCCTGATGGTCGGTGGGAGACCCTTGTCAGAGATTTCTGTCTTGATGTACCGGTAGATCTGGCCTTTTCTATCCATACTTCCAGACTACTGCACAAATGTGCAGTAGTCAAGCTAAAAATACGAGGCCAGACCCCGTTAACCCGGGGTCAGACCCCATCTTTGCGACCCCATCTCAGCCTTAAGCGTCGTCGATCCTGCGGCGACTGCCGTTATGTCGGGGGTGGACCCCGACGCTGCCGATAATTAAGTATGGTGTCACCGGAATTATGAAGAGTGCGCTGAAGAGAGCCTCAGTCTTTGAGGGCGATCTCGCGGACGGACATCCGGTAATCCTTAAACCAGCGGTCTATCTCAGAGTCCGGCACTTTCTTAAGCTTCATCATTCGCTTGCGCTCGCCCCAGACCCGTGGCGCACCTGCGAATGCAGAGACATATGCCTTGATGACGCCGGCGACAAGGCTCCAGACCGAATACTGACTTGCCGACTTACCTGCCGCCCCCTTGCTCGTTAGAACACCGTAGAGCTGAAAGATGTATCTCGCCAGAGCATAAAAGGGACTCAACAGAAGGTATTTCATCGGGAAGTACTTCCAGACGATCCAGATCCTGTTTCGCTCAACAAGGTAGGCTTTCCCCGGTGAGTACTCACCGGTGGTCATTGAGTACCTGTGGTAGACGATCGATCCAGGAACGAAGATGCACTTCCAGCCGGCAAGCCTGCCTCTTATTCCAACGTCGGTGTCATCACCGTAAGCAAAGTGGTGCTCGTCGAAGAGACCGATCTCATCGAACATCTTCTTACGGTAGAGGGCAGCGCATCCACTGGGAAAGAAGACATCCGTCTTCTCGTCGTACTGTCCCCGGTCAACCTCAAGCCGCCCCCTACCCCTGTTGAGACCGTCGGGATAGATGAGGTGCCCCGCAGTATCGATGATGTCACGCTTGTCATAAGCCAGTGTCTTACATGCGAACATACCTGCATCCGGATTCTCACCGGCAACTCTGACAAGTTCGGCGAGCCAGGAGGGATGGGCTTCGGTGTCGTTGTTTAAGAGGGCTATGTATTCACCTGATGACAACTCAATCCCCTGATTGCATGCCTTTGCGAAGCCCAGGTTGGATGTGTTCTCGATTATCTTATCAAGCCAGGGGAATTCGCCCCTGACATACCCGACCGATCCATCCGCGCTTCCGTTGTCAACCAGTATGACTTCGAAATCCTTGAAAGACTGGCGCTCGAGCGAAGCCAGGCACTCCCCGACAAGCTTCTTGCCGTTGAGATTGGGTATGATCACTGACACCCGAGGTTTTTCGTTGGACACGGCTTGATTTCTCAGTCTAATCTCATACTGTTATCTGTGCGTCACTAGACGCCGACGTATGGAGTAGTATAAGGTACGTTGGATGGTTCGCAAGGGATAAAACCGACATGGACATGAAGCTCAGGGTCAAAGATCTCGATTGCATGGATTGTGCACGTGCCCTTGAGAACACAGCGAAGACGATTGACGGGGTCGACGATGCAAGAGTAAGTTTCACCTTCTCGACTCTTGAAATCACTCTCCATGAGGGCCAGGACAGGAAGACCGTAATACGCAGCCTGAGAAGGAAGGGCTATGAGGTCATACCCATTGACGGGGAGACGCCGGCCGAACTCAGAACCCTCAGGAGTGCGGTCTCCCGAAGACGGCTGCTTCTTACATGCCTTTGCGGTGGGCTCTTGCTTGCTGCCCTTGCCGCTCACATTCTTGCCCTGTCACCGGGTATCATCCGCCTAATGCTGGTTGCCGCGACGGCGGCCGGGATCCCGCTGACACTTTTCCGGGCGGTCAGCTCCGTCAGGAGTCGTTCCATAGACATGAACGTCCTGATGAGTGTGGCCATAGTAGCCGCGGCGGTTATTGGAGAGTGGGAAGAAGCCGGGATGGTTGCATTCCTCTTTTCGATCGCCATCATCCTCGAGGCCCTTGCAATGGCCCGGACCAGGAAGGCCATAGAGTCGCTCATGGACCTGTCTCCGGACAAGGCAACAGTGAGACGCAACGGGGAGCAGGTGTCGGTCGATGCATCAGAGGTCTCCCCGGGTGAGACAATCGTTGTGAGACCGGGCGAGCGGATACCGCTTGAGGGGAATGTGACTTCCGGGAAGACTTCGGTCGACGAATCACCGATAACGGGTGAGCCCATGCCTGTGACCAAACAGCCGGGTTCTCAGGTCTTTGCGGGAACCCTGAACGAGGAAGGTCTCATAGAGGTGTCCGTCTCCAAGCCCAGGGAGGAAAGCACACTTGCCAGAATCATACATCTGGTGGAGCATGTGGAGGAATCAAGGGCACCGGTTGAGCGCTTCGTGGACCGGTTCGCACGGATTTACACACCGGCAGTGGTCTGCGCGGCCGTCCTAATGGCGGTGATACCGAGCATCCTCGGACTTGAAGGACAGTGGATATACAGATCAATAGTGGTTTTGATAATAGCCTGCCCGTGCGCACTCGTATTGGCAACACCTGTCGCAGTCGTATCCGGCCTGACAACCGCCGCAAGGAAGGGCATCCTCGTAAAGGGAGGCCTTCATCTTGAACAGGCCGCAGGGGTGAAGGTAGTCGCCCTTGATAAAACCGGAACGGTGACCGAAGGCAGACCGACCGTCTCAAGTGTAAACCCTTTTGGTGGGATTGAAGAGGAGGAGCTGCTTCGCATCGCATCGAGCATAGAGTCCGCCTCGACGCATCCGCTTGCAGGTGCAGTCATGTCAGAGGCAAGAAAGCGGGGGCTGCACTTCGGTGAACCTCAGAACGCCACAGCGATAACCGGAAGCGGCATGTCTGCAACCGTGGATGGGGTTCGGTACCATGTAGCCAAACCGGAGTTCTTTGCCGGGCGCCCGGGTGTGGATGGTGATTTCATCGATGGCTTGAAAGGAGTGACTACGGTCGGGGTGGGTACCGACACCGCGCTTCTGGGTCTGATCCAGTTCGATGATGAGATAAGACCGGCTGCCGCCAGGACTCTCATCCGCCTTAAGGAGCTCGGCATCGTGAGGAGTGTCCTCCTGACAGGTGATCGCAAGGAAACTGCGAAGAAGGTTGCGGAGACTATCGGCGTGGATGAATATCATGCCGATCTCTTGCCCGACCAGAAGGTTGATCTTGTCCACAAACTCAAAGCGGATTTCGGTTCGGTCGCCATGGTGGGAGACGGGGTAAACGATGCTCCGGCTCTGGCGGCATCCGATGTGGGGATCGCGATGGGTGCGGCGGGTTCGGATACGGCGATCGATACGGCTGACGTTGCATTGATGTCAGACGATATAAGCAGGCTTGTCCCTCTCTTCAGGTTATCGAGAAGAGTACGAGCCATAACACTTGAGAATATTATCCTCGCCATAGGCATAAAAGCTGCTTTCCTTATCCTTGCGGCAAGCGGCGCAGCCACGATGTGGATGGCCGTGTTCGCAGATATGGGCGCATCACTGATCGTCATAGCCAATGCGTTGCGGTTACTGTCCGACAGAGCCGCGGGGCTCAGGGATGATTGACGATGGACAAAGAGACCGAAGTCAGGCACATCCTCGGCAAGCTCTTCACCCTGAGACTCCCGGCCTCGCTGAACGAGTTGCAGCTGGACCGCTTTCCAGTTGCAAATTACATCGTCTTTCGCGATAACCTGGAAACGTCATTTGAGGCTTCCCAGAGAAGGCTTGCAGAGGCCAGGTTGTCTCTACGGGCAAAGGGCATCGAGCCCCTCTTCATGATGGATGAAGAGGGAGGCAGGGTGACCCAGATATCCAGGTTTTTCGAGTCTGCACCCAGCGCCAGGGCCGTCTCCCGAACGCTCAAACCTGAGGAAGCGGGTAGGCTGTACGGGCACATGGCGGCTTATGTGGCCGATCTCGGTATCGACATCAACCTGTTTCCATGTGTGGATGTGGGTACCGAGCCCTTGAATCCTGTAATAGGAACCAGATCGTACGGATCAATGCCCGAAGATGTCTCGATGTACACAAGAGCTGCCATCCGTTCGTCCCGGGCACATACGGCCTGTATCGTCAAACACTTCCCGGGTCACGGGATGACACGGCTTGATTCTCATCTTGACCGGCCGACGGTTGAGCTCCCACGCGAGCGACTTGACTACATCCACATCAATCCGTTCAGGGAAGCAGTCAGGTCCGGTGCAGACGGAATCATGGTCAACCATTGCCTCTACCTGTCTCTTCAGAATGACGACCGCCCGGCCTCGCTGTCCAAACAGGTGGTTGGTGATATCCTCAGGAAGAAGCTTAGGTATGATGGATTGGTGATCACGGATTCCCTCGATATGCGAGCCGTTACAGCCAAGATCGATCCTCACCGGGTCGGCATGCTCGCGCTTGAAGCCGGAAACGATATATTGCTCTATACCGAGTACTCGGATAGATTCGAGCGATCCTTCGAAGCGATACTCGAGGCCGTTTTCATGGATCGGATGAGAAGCGAACGTCTGGCAAGATCCGTCAAGCGCCGGGAGTATCTTATAGATCGTTTGGATTTCGCACGAAGCAAGAGGAGTGCTTACCAGGAAGACGAATATCTTGATCTCCTCGCGAAGGTACGGGCGAAATCCGTGACGGTCAGAGACGCCGGTGGTGTTCTTCCCTTGTCATATGACCGCGCAGTGATCGTTAGCACCTCGGAGACCGTCACCGAGAAGATCAGGAAACACATCCCATCCCTAGCCGAAGGCGAAGCTGTTACGGATGCTACGGGCAGCACACTGATTCTCTGGTTCATGGAGCCCTTTCATCCGAGGGTACCGTTTGAAGTGGTGCGAGGTCTGATCGAATCAGCCCGGCGCACCGTGCTTATCACTACTTACGAGCACCTGGCAGAGATTCTGCCCACCTGCGATGTGACAATCATATCCGACGACACCAGCCCCCACAGCGAAGAGACAATCCTCCGTACACTGTTTGGCTGAGGTGAGAGTGCAGTGTAGCATCGGGGCTCCACCCCGGCGGTCTATTCGTCGGGTACGGAACCCGGACGCTACGAGCTCATTTATACACGGGGGTACACCAGTGCTTGTACTTTTCCACTCTGCCTCTGACAATATCGTAGTAGAGACTTCTGAGCTTCTCGGCGATGGGGCCTATCTTCCCGTTTCCTACAGGCCTTCTGTCGACCTCGATCACCGCCGCAACCTGTACACCGGTACCACAGAAGAAGATCTCATCGGCAACGTATAACTCGCTCCGGTCAATCTGCCTCTCCACGGTATCGATCCCGAGCTCATCTTTGGCAAGCTGCATCATCGTTTCCCGGGTTATTCCCTCAAGGATGTTCTCAGTAACCGCGGGAGTGATGAGTTGACCGTTCCTTACCAGGAAGATGTTCTCCGCGCTGCCCTCCGACACGTGGCCGTCGTGCGTAAGGACAATCGCCTCGTCGAAGCCGCTCTCCATTACCTCAGTCTTGGAGAGGGCCGAGTTTATGTAGATGCCCGTCACCTTGGCCCGCGCAGGAGCAGCGTTATCCTCGATCCTCCTCCATGACGACACAGCAACCCGGGCACCGTCCTCCTTCTGGATGTACCTGCCGAAAGGAAGCGCGAAAATACAGAAACCATCTTCCAGATTGTGAAGTCTGACTCCGATGCCCTCGGTCGCCTTGTATGCCAGCGGCCTGATATAGGTGTCCTCTTTGAAACCGTTCTTCCGCATGAGCTCGCAGGTCGTATCGCACAACTCCTCGACCGAGTGGGGAAGTCCTATCTTTACTATCCGACATGACTGATGGAACCGCTCATAGTGCTCGGCCAGCCTGAAGATGTGAAGCTGCTCGTCCTTCTCGTTCCAGTAGCCCCTAATCCCCTCGAAGACTCCGGTTCCGTAGTTGAAGGCATGGGTCATTATGCTGATCTTGGCCTCTTCAATAGGGACAATCTCTCCCTTGAAGTATGCATACTTCGACATCTCTACCCTCCTCTGCCGATTGTGTTGTTGGCGAAGATCCGATAATCTTACCATATCAGCCGGGGCGGCGTTTTTCAACCCATTAGAGAGGTTGATCGGGGAAGATGGTGTCTGCGGGTCTGGCTCTGCGGATCACGCGCACTTCGCCGTCATCGACGAGAAGCTCCGCAGGCCACCCAAGACTCATGAAGTTGATCATGCTCATGGTGTACCCATATGCTCCCGCACAGAAGATGCCCACGATGTCACCCCGCTCCGGCTGCGGGAGCATGACGTTCCTGCCTATGATATCAAGAGGGGTGCAGATCGGACCGCCGATGTTGCACTCTGTAACACGCTTCGAGGTGATCTTATTGAGCAACCTCACCGGATGGTTGATCCTGATGAACACGGGTCTTGTGAAGTGGTTCATCCCGCCGTCGGTGATCAGGAAATGTTTGCCGCGCGAGTTCTTCACGCGAATCGCCGTGGTCACAAAAACACCCGCCTCTGCAACAAGAAAGCGTCCGACCTCGAATATCAGGCGGCACCCGGGACTGCGCCGCTCGATGGTCCGCCTGACCCGGCGCGCCGCATCCGACACCGGCTTGAGATCAATCTCGGCGTCGTCTTCCTGGTAGGGCACACCGAATCCACCACCGAAATCGATGCATTTGAGCTCAAACCCGATCTCATCAGCCATCCTCAACGCCAACCCGCTGACATACTCAAGATGGGTTCGGAGGAACCCGGAATCCAGAACCTGGCTGGCGGAGTAAACATGGACCCCCGTGACCCTTGCCTTCTTGAGCTTCACACATCTGACCTCATCCACAACCGTCTCTTCATCGAACCCGAACTTGCCCGGCCCCCCCACCATCATCTCCGGCGCAATGGGTTCCTCCAGGGTGTTGATTCTCAAGAGGACGTCCACCGGTTTGTCGAGCCTCGCAGCTACGGTGTCAATGAGGCTGAGCTCGTACTGCGACTCAGCCGCTATCGCATAGATACCTTCTTCGACGGCGTATTCGATCTCGCGTTCAGTTTTTCCCGGGCCGACAAAGGCGATGTTACGCGCCGTGAAGCCGACCTTGAGGGCTGCCTTGAGCTCCCCCATCGAGCTGACGTCGGCGTTGGCCCCCAGGGCAAGCAGATCCCGGCAGAGCGACAGATTGGGATTTGCTTTGAACGAATAGAAGATATCGAAGCCCGGGAAGTATTCACTCAGCTTCTTGTACCTGTCCCTGATCGCACTCGCCGAGTAAACGTAGAATGGGGTGGGATGCTCTCCGAGTATCGTTTCCAGACCGACACCATCGACCTCGAAGGCGCCGTTTTTCACAAAGCAATCTTCGATCAATCGTCGTGTCTCCTGTAAATCTCGATCCTGCTCGTACCCTGGAATATATAGAACGGAAACGGTTCGGAGACCACGGCGTCTATGCCGATGGTCTGGCAGTACTCCTCACCGAAATACGCACCGGTTTCCGCGAACATAACGACTTTGGTGCCGTATTCCTTACACACATCGACGATGTCCCCCGCAGCATGCGTCGTAAGCGTCATCCCCGTGATCACAGCAACGTCGGCGTCCTTTATCAGGTTAAATGTCTTGCTTCCGTGCTCGACCGTGACCCCATGAATCGGCTTATCCACAATCTCCTCGTCGAGATCTGTGGCAATGACGGTATGCCCCTTGTCGGTAAGTAGCTTGATGAGGTTTCCCAACACCCCGACGTTGAGGACCCTTCCCTGTCCGGGCTGGACACCCGACATCGCCAGTGTGCGCTCAACCTCATCCAGGAGAATCGCGTTTCTCTTGACGGCCTTTTCAATGGAGTTCCCCGTTATCTCGAAGACGCGCTCCGGGTGCCTGGGTATCGATGCATAGATCGAGTCGAGGACTGAGATGCTATAGCAGTCCTGCTCGGCTATGATCTCCCGCGCGTCACGGCCGATAAGACTCTGATCGATCTCCAGTTCCTTGTCACAATAGCACGAGCCCTGCCCGATGGTCTGGCTGACCAGGAACCAGTACCGGAAGGTCCGTTCATCGACGTTCGGTTTGAACGCCAGGTCGACTTTCCAGAGACCGCGGATAATGAAGTCTTCGTCCTTAAAACCCTTTGTCTTCTTGAGCGCCTGATCTCTCAGGATCCCGAAAATGTCATCCATTACGTCAAAGTACCTCCGGTGGCCGATCCACTGAGGCTAGTCCTGACCGAAGTTGGCGGCAACCCATTGCCCAATCCGTTCAGCGACCTGTGTCTCGAAATGCAGATAGTTGTGCGGGGCGCCCTCGATAACGTGATCCTCGAAGCTCGGAGCATTCTTACACAAACCGCCGATTCCATTCAGGTAGTCCTGAGGTTCCCCCACAAATGCTTCCTCCACGGTTCCGACTATCGTAAGCACCGGTACCCCGATGCTTGCCAGCTCGGCATAGTCATCTCTATCTGTTCCTGAGATGTTAAACATACCCAGGTGCGAACCCTGTGCGAATATGTCCACATACGTCGCTGCGGAGACAGGGTAATGGAAGTACTCATCAGGCATAAGAACAGAACCCTTGCCGTCGGCGATCATCCTTCCCGCCACATCGAGCGCCTCGTCGAATCGCTCGCCTATCCGTGACCGTTGACCCGCAAAGTCATCCGATGGAGAGAGCAGGATCAGCCCTCCGACTCTGGAATCCCGGGTCTTGTGGTTGTAGTATGTGACTTTTAGGGCTCCGTGGCTGTGACCCTGAAGAACGATTGTCTCCGTTCCCCGCGAAACCAGGAATTCGACCCATGCCCGGATGTCCAGCGCGCTTTCTTCGAATATCTCGTGTATCCCACCGATCTGCTTGTATCCCGTCGTCCCGTCGGTTTTCTCATGGATGAAGTCCGAGAGGTAATCCCGTCCCCGGGTATTCACCGTAAGAAAGTTGACTCCGTTGCCGGCAACCGCGGCTGCGGCATTGTCGATGAACCTGTTTTCGTAGAAGTTGCCGGCCAGACCATGCACATGGATGACACTCCTCGTACTGGTTCCGCTCTCCGGGCGGAAGAGGAGACCCTGGAGCTCAAGTCCGTCTGAGGTCATCGCACGGCAAAACTCACACATCATCACATCTCCGTTCGGCTTGTCATACCTTCTTATCTTCTAAGTTCGCTGATTCCATACCCCAGCGCAACAACCGGTTCAGCACCGTGCCCCCGCCCCGAGCGACTTGAACCTTCCGGCAAGTCTGTGTCCGGTGGAAGGATCCGGAGTGCCTAATCCCGACTTGATAAGATGGGCATTTATGAAGATCTTGTTCTTAAGATAGACATAAGCCCGCGTATTCCCGTCACGCGGCTCCACCTCATCATCGAATCTAAGGAACACTTCCTTGCCGAGGACGTACCCGTGAAGATAGTCCAGCGCGGCGGCATCGTCCGCAATTACAACCCCGAGGAACCCGACCTTCATACCGCCATCCAATTCAAGTGTATGCGCATCCGTTATCTTTGTAACCTTGTAGAGATCCTCTTTCCTCCTGGTGCCCGAACCGGTCTTCTTCTGCTCGATGTTCTGAATCCGGGGAACATAGGTTATCTCAGGAAGGGAGACCGGGGATTTTCTGCTGACTACCTCCACAGGACTCCGGGTACCATGCTCGCTCTCAAGAGTTTCAATGAACTCTCGACTTATCTCATAAGCGAATACGTTCCGGTCCAACTCAAGACCCACCCTGACCGTGGTCCCGCTGCCGGCAAACGGATCAAGCACCGTGTCTCCCACAAATGAGAACATCTTGATCAATCTCCCGGGCAGCTCATCAGGGAACATTGCCTCATGTTTGCCCTTCCTCGCACCCCCGAAATGCCAGTGGCCCTTGAAGTACTCCTTCCACTCTTCCTTGGTCAGTTTCGAAGCCTCTTTGGTCTCCTTCGATACGCGCCGGGAGGGGCCCATCTTTTTCATTATGTGAATGTACTCGTAGTCAATCTCCACGATACCATTCGGTGGATACGGGAAAGACCCCATTACGGTCGCCCCGCCGGACGTATTCATTGTGGTCTTCTTCTGCCAGATGATCGATCCCATGAAGTCGAAACCCATGCTTTCACACTGGGCTATTATCTCCGCATGCAGTGGAATCACCTTATATCTGCCGTACTCGGCCGCTCTTGCGAACTGGTCGCCGATGTTGATGCACAACCGCGCCCCGGCTCCCAGCACCCTGAAGCATTCCATCCACACGCGGTACAGGTCTATCAGGTATTCATGAAGACTCTGGCCGTAGCCTATCTGATCCGGAGCACCGTAATCCTTGATATGCCAGTAGGGAGGGGATGTCACGACGAGGTCTATGCTCTCATCACCGAGCTCCTTCATCGACCTGCTGTCACCCACTACTATCGTCGCACGGCTGGCCACGTTCCGGTTACCTCGCTGTGCAGTTTTCCGGCTCCGGCACCGCAGGGTGAAAGACCGACGGGCACAGAAACCAGACGCTTGATTTCACGACCTGACCCCAAGAGCCCATGGGGATGGGGTTACCAGTTGGCGCCGGAGACCCAGCGGATTAGGTAGTCCATCCGGCCGGTCAAGAGCGAGATTCGCGCCATCACCGTGTAGCCGAAGGAAGCACCGAAGGCGGCCATCAACACCCATATGCCGACCCTCGCCGCTTTGCCGAATCCGCCTTTGTGTTCCTTGGAGAAGTAGAAGTATATGATTGCGCAGATAACACCGCCGACCACGACCAGCTGCGAGAATATGCCGCCAATCGCAGCCCCTACACCACCTCCCGGTTCATAAAGCGGAACCATCGTGCTCTGGACCTGGCTTACAAAGTCAGACTGAAGATAGCGCGTGAAATTCGTGCCTGCAGCGAAACCTATTACGAAAGCCATGGCCCACCGCGAGAGCCACGCGATGCGTGAGACCAATCGGGTGAGAAGAATCAGGCCGAGCACCAGCGGTATCACATACTGCCACTCCCGTTCATTCCCCACCGCTGAAGGCAGCACGCCTCCCATATGCGACGGCCAGAGCCTTGCGAACAAGTTGGGAATCAAGGTTGTCCAGAAGGCAACCGTCATCCAGTAGGCGGCTGAAACCCCTACGAAGAGATGCTCTGCAAACTTGTAGAAGGGATTGTCCTTATAGAGGAAGCTGAAGATCATCAGCGTGAGGAACGCACCAATCCACACACCTATTGTATTAGCCAGCGGTGTTGAAAGAATCGCCTGTCCCTCCAATCGGCTTCCTCCTAGTATTTCTTCCGTCGGCGACGGTCGACCAGGAACGTTATGTTTCCTACTATTATAAAGGCCACAATCACAAGATGCGCGGTGACCTGAGGCCCCATGGATGTACTTGCCAGTCTGGATTTCTGTTCGTATTCCGGATATGTCTTCATCAGCGCGTATTCGTATTCGGCCGCACCCTGAAGCCCTCCGAGGAACCCGACCATCTGTTTGGGATAGTAGGGATAGAGCAGGGGGGCCATCACCGCTGTGGTCCCACCACCTACCGGGATATCTCCGGGATCCCCTGCAAACTGGACCCACTCCTTGGTACCGGGGAAACCCGAGCCGAGTCCGAGGATGAGATCGAAATCCCGCAGAGTTCTGATACCTTTCATCATCGGGATCTCAGCCACGGCCGTGCCCGCGATATCAGTAGTGTACATCGCTGTGAAGTTCGACAGCAGCGTGTTAATGAGTCCCTGGTTACCTGCCTTGTACCCCAGATGAACATAGTCCGTTCCATAAGCCTTCTCGGGAAACTCCACATTTATCAGATCATCGATCAGTTGCAGCGACTGACGCGCACCTGTAGGCCAGAGCGCCATAAGATAGACCCTATGCCCCTTTTCAAACGCATGCCGGGTGAAGGCATCTGCCATCGGCTGATTCTCCGGCGCGGTGCTGGGTCCGTAATCGAAACTCATCAGGATCTTCGACCCCGGCGGGAGGTCCTCGATCTTATCGAACAGTCGCTGGACCAGGGGACTGGTCGGTATCGAGGTTGTGTAACGCACAATCAAGGGGATGATCACGGCAAGCGCGATCAGGAGGAAGATCCATCTTCTGTCCAGGGCTCCCAGTTTCTCGAAGAATGTCAGGTTCTTACTTTCCTCTGCCATTTGCCTTAGCCCTTGCCCTCGCTGCCGAGATACGATCTCTCTATACCGAGTATCAGCCTCAATGATGTGGACACAATACCGAGTGCTATTCCGATCATTATTGCCCGCTGGCCTGCCATATTGGGAACCGAAAGAATCCAGGTGCTCAGATTGGGGATATGCAGAAACTGGAGCGGTTTGGGCAACCAGAAGGTCAGGTAGTACCCAAGCGGAGTCGGCCGGATGAGAATGATGAATGCCGCCACGAGCAGAATGGTCGCCTCTCTGGTCTTAGCTCTGAAAGCCCTGTAAGAAGCGGACGCAACAAAGAAAGCAAGCAATGAAAACATCGTTGCCTGGAGAGGCTGGAACGCCGCGTCGTAGAGATAATTAAACAGACCCCCTGCCCCCTGGTAGTCTCCGGTCCAACCTCCATCGACACCGACCTTGAGGAGGCCGGCCCCGAGCATCAGAGCGAAACCAGAGACCGTCACGATGCTGTATTTCCAATCCCTGCGTTTGCCCTGGATCTTCCTCAGATGAACCTTGAGAAGGTTGCCACCCCCCAGGATGAACGCAAAGACGGCTATCACGTCATAGAAGATCGAGAAATTGCTGTCGAGGCCGTGAAAGGGATCATGAGGTATGAAAATCGCCAGGATCAGAGCGAGTCCCACGATGAAGGTGATCAAAAGAGGTATGGTTCGCTTCACCTATCGGCCCCCTCAGAAATTCAGACTGAACAGCCTGCGCAGCCATTCGCTTGCTGCCGTCAGCCCGTCACTGCCCGTCATCGCGGCGAGTGTCGCAATTCCCACCCCGACAACTATGAAGATCATCGCGATGGCCTTGCCCGCATCCTGTCCCTTAAGACTCCCCATCATCTTCCTGTCCTTGGACAAGTATGCGCTTGCGGCAAACAACTCCTCGCCTATCAGAGTATAGTCACAGGCCGCAACAAAGAACGGCAACTGCGTCGGCATTGCCGTACCTGCAACCTGAATCGCACCGATCGAACTGCCTGTCTCCGCAAGTATCAGAGACTCGGCGAAAAATGCCCCGAGATAGAAGCATGCAGCCGGTTTCTCTCTCACCATTATACCGTCAACCGCCGCGACATAGCCGAATTGCTCATCGGTTATGTAATGGACGATGTCATCGTTATAAAGATCCGGCCTTCCGGCTTCAAGATAGGCCTGCTTCACGGTCTCCCGTCCGACACTCATAGTGATCGATCGGGATACGGGAACATCAAGTTTTGTCTCATACATGGCCGTACGTTTGGCAATGTTGCTCAAGATGGCGATACCCGCAACGGTCTGCACGTTGTCCATGTCCTGGATGCCCGGTACAAAGAGAATCGACCGGCCCATCTCGGTGGCCCGACCCACGGCTTCATCGACCGCTTCAAGCCCCGCTATCTTCCTTATGTGGAGGTCCTTGCCCTTCGCACCCTGGTATATGTAATAGGTTATTGCAATGACCAGCAGGATGGCTATCACCACCAGATTCGACCTGGTCCGGTCGAACCATTGCTGGCCCGACGTGACAGGGCCCGCCAGGATTCGCTCGCTCAACCCTCCTCCGGCCACGGCTGCCACTCTGTAATGGTACTGCGTACCGTCGGCCGTGGTGTTATCGACGAAACGCGTGACCCCTTTGAGAACCTCGCCAACCATCTCGAAATAACCGGTCGGACCTTCCCCACGCAGGATCTGATAGCCGGTAACGTCATCCCTCCCGGCGCCGTCGTCGGGTGAGAGACCCCACTCGAGAGTTATGTTCCCGCCATGATCGCTCGGTGTGTCGTAGACTTCAAGATATGCCGGTGGGGGGACAGTGATCATCTCCGTTACGGCTGCTGAATCGGTGGGTTCTTGAGCTAAAAGTGAGGCTGGCAGGTGAGATCCCAAAAGCAGTATGACAACCAGGACTGCGTACCTGCGCATATTCCCCCTTCCAGTTACTCACACATACTAACCACAAATTCGCCCGGGGTGTCAAGAACAAACAAATCCGGGATAGGCGGGGTCAGCGTGAGAGGATCTCTACGGCGCCCACGTCCTCGAGTAGCTGGAAATAGAACTTGAGGAACTCCGGGTTCGTGTAACCGACCTCCGCCGCAACGAGACGGGAAATCTCGGCGATACTCCTCCTGCCGTCTACCCAGTAGAGCGCAAGCGTCTGCATCATGTATGCCCTGCTCTCCTTCTTCATCCACTTCCAGTAACGGGTCCGGCGAGATGCGCTGACCCGCCTGACGGCGGCACCGGGATCGACCGGGCCCGGAAGGAGTCGCCTGACGCGCAGATGCGTATACGCGGCCAGCTTGCCTCGGTCCGCCCGGCCTTTCGATTTCGATTTGAGTTTCTGTGATGAGGACACCGCAGTCTCTCCGGCAACGCATTGAGCAAGTGCCCTCTCCTCTGCCTTGATTCTTGCCTTCAGATTTTTCGAACCGGGAAGCAGCTTCCCGACCGATGCGAGTGCACGCTTGCCATGGTTCATCAAGGTGGCCGCCTTGTACGCGGGTGTAATCCAGATCGGTGCTTCAGACGTGGCGAAGGACCCCATCTCATCGACCACCCGCTTCCTGAGGGCTCTGCCTGTGAGCACTGCCACCTCCACCATCTCCTCCTCACGAGCGAGCGCGCATGTGTAGGCATAGGCGAGGGTGGCCACTACGATTCGCCTGAGGACATCAGGAGAAACCTTATCGGGCGTATCTCCACTCGTGTGGTAGAACTTGTCGGGCCATTGAATGAGCATGGGCGTTGGAACCCCGACCGTCGGATCGGAAAGTATGTAGTGGTCACTCCCGCCGGAGAACTCCGTCGCCTGCATCCTGAGTGAGACGAGCGAACTGGTCCCCCCCGGATTCGATCCCCCGGCGAAAGCCTTTCTCACAAAGCTCTCAAGCAAGAACGGGGTGAAGGACGGCGCGGAAAGAGGAGGCGCCTCAATGCAAAGCGTTGCACCCGTCACGTCCTGATCCTGCCCAACCATGTCGAGGTTGAGTCCGAGGAGCAGACGCTTTCTGATATCGTGCTCTCTTGAGAGAAACGCAAAAGTCCCGGTCATTTCTGGTACGATCAAGAACCTGATTCCGTATCGGGGCCTTTGGAGCTCACACCTGGCTATGAGTCCGGTCATCACCCTTTGAGCTTCAAGTAAGGCGGCCACACCCGAAGCATTGTCACCGGCAGATGGCTTAGGGTGGCAAAGATGGGCGACCACGACGATCTCACCGGGCTCTTCACCATTCACCAGCGAAGTCACAACCTCTAGCGAACCGGGGTATGTCTCACCCTCAACAAGTGCCCATGCCTTGACCGGTTGTTTCTTCGACCCAGGCGACGTCAGGTACGATACAATCCTCTCGCCATCCTCCGGTGTGAGCACGAATCCAAACAGACTCTTTTGATCCCACCAGAAGGAGTTATACTGACGTATTCCCCTGAGACCCGAGCCGAACCTCAGTCCGGGAAGCGGACGCTGCCTGTAGAGTATGATACCCTCAACACCCGCCTTTAAGGCAGCATCGTATACCTGGTGCGGACAGTGGGCATCACAGATAACGATCTTGCCCTTTGCCTTACGGTAATCCCTGGCTTCTTTACCATCACCAACATACACGATCTCGGTTGTCAGCCCTCTGGGTGGTGTTGCCCTGCTTCGCTGGATGAGTGAAATAGGACAGTTCTCGAAGTCAGCTACCTTCCCCGCAAGCTTCGCAGGACCCGTGATCTTAAGAACACCTCGTTTGCCGGACCACTCGTCAAAAGACGGAAACTGCCAGAAATTCACACCGGTCTCGGCCGGATAGGCGATCATTCGGGCATCGGGTGACGTTTCGTGCAGGTGAGTCAGACAGTATTCGGCTGCCTCTCGATAACCGGGACTTGCCTGGATGCGATGGAATTGAGATATTCGCGTCACGTGATCGAAGGCGCGTTCGGCCGATGATTCAGCCGAAATCTTCGAGATGGTCTTGGCAAACACAAAGTCCCCCTTACTCCGCTCATGCTACTATCAGCCGGCATCCCGGGTCAATCACTAATGCCTTGACTTTCCGTACATTCTGCTCTAAATGTGAAAACAACAGCACGGTGAGCTGTGAAAAGCTGCAAGTCGTGAACACACAAACAACCGGGTGTACCAGCGCGCCGATTGGTCGTGACGAGAAGGGGGATGAAGGCGGCGAAGCAGGCCAAATTGGACGTCTCCCGGCACAGCACTTGCTGCAATTATAGTACCGGGAGTGCTTGACAATATGGCAAGTATTATGGTATCCTATAACATGATGGTCGCAGCTAAGTATATACCTTGAGATTGAGAAGTTAAGCGGAAGGGGGTGCTAGGTAGATCAGGAGGGCTTAAGAAATTGGGAAGTCAAACGGAGGTAAGGAAAATGAGAGTTTTCGTTGTTTCAGCAATGGTCATCCTGAGTCTCGCAGTAGCTGGAGTCGCCGCTGCCGGCATTCCTAATGCCAGTACGTCAACAGTAGAAAGAGAAGGTCAGGGTTCTCCGGGTACATGTGATCCTGATATTGCTATTGTGTGCCCTGCCAGCGATATCGGTGCGATACAGGTGACCGTAACGGTAAGAAACATCTATGGTGACCCTCTTCCCGGTATGACAGTGGACTGCTGGGCCGAAGAGGTCGCAGGTGTTTTCTGTTGGTGCCCTGGTGAAAGTCTGCAGACTGATGTCACAGACATTAACGGTCAGTGCTTCTTCTACTTCACCGACTTTGGCGGCTGCGGTACGATTCAGTTCGGCGCGCAGAGTGACGGCATTGTCTTCACTCCGTCTCCGACCATAGAGGTAAGGAGCCCCGACATAAACGGCGATTGCATCGTCAATCTGCAGGACTTTATCCTGTTTGCGGGTTATTATCTGACGACCAATCCTTGCGGTGATTTCGACTGCAGCGGCCTGGTCGACCTGCAGGATTTCATCATCTTTGCGTCACACTATCTGCACGTTTGCCCATAGCGGGCGTGGGGTAAAGAGAACGAGGCATGGGGAGCCGGTTCTGCCGGCTTCCCTTTTTTGTCTCCGGACTATAGCGGTAGACTCAGAAGTTCTTTCATCAGCGTGGCGTTGCGGGCGGCCTGGCCTGCGTGGCAGTTGTTGAAGAAGATGTAAGTCTTTTTCGCCTTACGGGACATCTCGGTTATCTTGGCAACCCACTCCCTGAGCTCGTCTTCACTGTAAAGGTAGTCGTATCTGTCCCCACCTCCACGACCCCACCAGTTTTTGGCGTTTCGGCCGTGCAGTCTCGCATACCCGATGTCCGTCGTCACTTTCGCCACGGGCGGTACAAGCCCCTTGAGCCGGGGTTCATCGACCGAACAGTATCCGATTCCCCGTGTCGTAAGACCCTCAAACAAATCATCAGTGATCCACTGACTGTTCCGGAACTCGACAAAGAGCGGGTACTCGCTCAATTGCTCCTTTATGAACTCAAGGTGGGCCACATTGTCCGGTGTCCGCTTGAATCCCCACGGAAACTGGGCAATCAGGCCGCCGAACTTGCCCACCTCGATCACGGGCTGGATCGCGTCTTCGAAGCTCCTGTAGAGAGATTCTTCCTTTGAGAGTTTATGAGTCATCGCCTGGTTGAGCTTGATCACAAACTCAAACCCATCCGGGGTCTTCTCTTCCATCCGCCGAAACACCACCGGGTGCGGAATCCGGTAGTAGGTCGAGTTGACCTCCACGGCTGTGAAGTGCTTACAGTACTCCTTGAGCATATCGCCCTTGCGTATGCCCGAAGGATAGAAATTCCCCACCCAGTCGGCAAAACTGTACCCCGAGGTCCCGACTATCACCTTGCCCTTCCCTATCTCACCCTCCCCACCATCCATTCGACCACCTCACTTCCAATCGAGATCCCCAACCCGACGGCCAGACCGAGTGAGAGCCCCCAGAAGGAACCGACGACCGGTCGCGCGATAACTGCACCCACAGGCACAAGCCGGGTTACGACACCACGGTATATGAGCCCTCCGATACCGCAGAGCACGGCAGGAAACACAGTCCCCAGACACACCCGCCAACCCGCGGCCGAACCCGATGATAGCCCGCGGCCGATGAGCAAACCCAACGTCACAAGTGTGGCGAAGGTTATGAACCGTACCATCCCGAGCGCACCGATCCGCGCGGTGACGACACCCCAGACAATACTCACAGCCAACACTGCAGCGATGACATCTCTCCAGGCAATCGTCCTGAAACCTGATGAAACACGCCTGACCGGAAGCCACCTTATGGCGAAGACTATGCACGTGGCAAGTGCCAGACACCTGATCATGCCGACAGCCAGATCCCCCTCGAGAAATACACCCCATATAATGGTCGCCGCGAAAATCAATATCACCGCGTCT
The DNA here is from genome assembly GCA_043810925.1 of Candidatus Eiseniibacteriota bacterium. Taxonomy (GTDB): domain Bacteria; phylum Arandabacterota; class Arandabacteria; order Arandabacterales; family Arandabacteraceae; genus Arandabacterum. Next base: position 32,073 of record JBDRNT010000012.1, on the reverse strand, counting down.
CTTGTTCGAATGACGGTGGTGGCCGATGATAAGAGAGAAAATGCGAGCCCGTATATGATGAAGAAGACGAATGCCCCTTCACTTGCTATTACACGACTCCCGAAGGGCAAGACGCGCCGCAGCATAAGCCCGATGCCGACCGTGAAGAGGATGCCGAAGATCGTGAGAACGCTGACCTTCAACTCTTTGGGGATTCTTCCGACCAGGGCAGGCCCTCCTGTTTAGTGCGATATCTGGATGTTCGCACCGGGAAGGTGCCCAGTCAAGCAGATTTACGGTTGTCCCTGGTCCGGGCTAAAGCCCGCTTGTCTCCTTCCAGCCTATCCTGACAAAATCGAGGTGCTTCGAGATGGTATTTATGATGGCCTCGCTGCTGAAGAGAATGCCGGGATTGCCGCCTGAGAAGCAGTAGTCGCTGACGCCCTTGACGATGATAGCACCTATGATCGAAGGCGTGCCCGTGATCCTGAAGTCGCCCTCGACATAGATCAAACCTTTCCACTGGATGTTGCTGGCGATTTTGAAGTCACCCGTCACATAGAGCAGACCCGAACCACTACCGCCACCGGTCCACTGCACCTCTGAACCACCCGCATTGTCGATATAGGTTATGCCGTCCTGAGGCTCGACTTCCTTGATTGCGTGGTAGTCGGCACCGGCAAGAATCTCATCCACCATGTCCTGACCTATACCCAGCGTCTGTGCCAGCGTATAGAACTCGTTTGAGGATGAAGTATCTACCGGGGCGGGCTCACCCGCTACATCGGTCGAGCCCCGCCGGTCCACCTCATCCCCCGTGGTCATGATACCCACCAGGCACCCTGTGGTCGGGCACGTTGTCCGGTTCGAGCATAGCTCCCAGGCCTGGCAGGCGGGAAGCATAGTGTAGTGTGGTGTGGCCATCGCATGATCATGGCCGCAAACGGTCACGTTCCCCCGGACGTCGACGCCCTTATCACTGAGCAAGGCCGCCTTGACATTTACGCTCAGTGGAAACCTCACCGCTTCCACCAGCACCTGTCTTTCGGCCGTCGCACTGCGTGCATTGACCGTGACTACCTCGACGGGTGTGCCTGACACAAAATTCTCCGGGGGATACTGTGTAGCATCGTAAAGCACTATCTCCCCCGCTTCCCTTACGCCGTCATCGTCAAGATCCTTCCACTTGTGCTCGATTGTAAGTGCTTGATTGAGATCGCTGTCATCACTGTACTCGAGCCATGAACCTGCATCCTGGATTGTGACCGTATGATCCACCCCTACGGGCGGCACCGGTTCCTGCCCGGGCCGGGCCAGGAAGACTCTGGCCTTCCAATCAGGATCATACGGATTGGTGGCGTCACCTATCGCTGCATTGATGGTCGAGCCGTTGACCGTCACATTCGTGGGGTCGGTCATCGACAACCTGTGGAGGGCTTCTTCAACACCCGCCTCGGCCACATAGATCGCTTCAGCCTGTAGGGTCTGGTGCTTGGCGATGTTGACATCGGTCCTCGTCAGAAAAGCAAGAGCCGTGCCCAGTGCGAACAGGGCCACTACCGTAAGGACTGCGAGCACGAGCCCGGTCCCATTCTCATTGCGGCAGCAGTTCATTTCTATCCCCCCTTAGTTGTTGTCGTTGAAGAAGACTACGACATGACCGTTACTCAGCGTTGTCCGTGTTCCCGCAGCCATATCGTAGGCATAGTCCTTGTTGAAGTCGTTCACGGTCATCGTGATCGCTTCACCGATATCAGGGCTTATCCAGGAATTGTCCGCCGACGGCAGGTAGCCGTAGCACTGGAAGACCCTGATTTCGCCGGTGTACGAAGCGGAGTTCTTAAGACCAACGGCCAGATCGGGGTACACATCTCTGTCAAAGTGCTCGACCCCGAGACACAGGACTTCACCATTGAACTGTATCGTGTCGGACGGCGAATAGGTGCCACCGCCGTAGTCCACTCCGAAGGTGCCGTCGCTGTTATTGTGCCAGAGCTCCACCCAGCCCATGCCGACGCCGGTCGATGTACCCACTATGATGTCTACGTCACCATCGGAATCCTCGAGCATGTCACAGAGTGCTACTGCATTTACCTCACCCGTCGCCTCAATGGTTGTGAAATAGGAGTAAGTCCCACTGGCCCCGTTTGAAGTGAAGATCTCGATCTTGCCCGCATACGCCCCCGTTGCAGTTCCGAGTACGACATCATTGTATCCATTCCCGGCAATGTCACCGACTGCGAGCGATGTCACCGCCCCGAGCAGGTGGCCGCCTGCGAGCTCATAGACATCGCTTCCGCTGTGACTGAAGCTGCCTGACCCGTTATTAGACCAGACTTCGAACCTGCCCTGGTTCGCAAAGTACTTGGTCCCGATCAAAGCATCGAGATCGCCGTCGATATTGGCATCATGGAGCACTGTCGTCAGGATATCCGAGCCGCTCGATATGAAGTAACTGCTCGGTGAACTGGGGAGCTTCCCTGCGTTGTTTCCGTTACCCATTGTGATCCATACGAGCGTCTTTCCCGATGAAGACGTAAGACCGCTCAGCACATCGTTTCTGGAATCTCCGTTGACGTCGCCGCTGGCAACCGAGAAAATATCCTCGTTCGGGGTCACGCTGTACCACGGAGTCTGGTCGAAGACGGCCGAGTTCGGCGTGCTCTGGTTCTCCCACAGATTCTTCCATACGTTGAGGTTGCTTATCCCTGAGACGTACTTGGTACCGAGTATTATCTCCTGATCTAAGTTGCTGTCGCCCTTCTCGCCGAGATCGGCGGAGGCGATACACAGGGCCCTCTGGGTCTCGCCCAGGGTTATCACGGTGAAGCTTAGGTCGGCGGCAAGCATGTCTCCGAAATCGACGGTGGACACCGAGTCCGTCGCGACGACAACACCTGTGACATTGTTTATCGTGGTGGATGTATAGCCGCCCAGGTCCTCTTCGGTGACATCGTACGTGCCCGGAAGCACCGTGAACGAGTAATCGCCGCTCGCGTCCGTGTCGGTGCTATCACCGGTGCTGAGTCTGACCATGACGCTGGCTATCCCCGACTCACCGAGGTCCAACGTACCATCCTCGTCCGTATCAACATAGACCTTGCCCGCGATGGTTCCGGTCTCGCTCGTCACCTCCAGACCGAAGTTGACCATCACCGTATCGCCCTCCGCGGGTATGGTTCTCGTGACCGTTGCCGGACCCACGGCAAGATATCCGCTGGGTACCACCATCGTTATCGAGTATGAAGAGGCCGGAACCAGAAACGCGTAGGACCCTCGAACATCAGTCGTGTCGCGCTCCCCTGTATTAAGATAGATCTGGACACCGTTAATCCCATACGCGGTTAGATCCAGGTCTCCGTCTCCGTCAGTGTCATCATAGAGCCGTACCAACCCCAGAATGCCGCCGTATCCGCCGATCGCCCTGTCTCCGAAGTTGGCTACGGCAACGCCTCCCTTTATGGCAGTGACACCCACAGCATTCGGGGTAGTCGAGTTATATCCCACGGGGTCGGTTTCGTTGACTGTATATTCACCCGGATCCACCCTGAAAGCGTACGTCCCGTCCGCGCCGGTCTGCTTCTGGATACCTGTGTTGAGTCTGACCGTGACACCGTTGAGTCCGGGCTCGCCATGTTGCATGGTCCCGTCTCCGGTAAGATCGTCGAAAACAATGCCCCTGATGTAGGCTGCAGACGACGGCCGGCTTCGCCTCACACTCACCTGGGAGGTCATCAGGGTTTCCCTGAAGGCATCGTCGCCGGAGTGTTCCATGTCGACCGCCCGGGCCGCCCCGGTGGCGGTGATCCCTATGTAGTTGACCCTCCCTATGTTGGCCAGGGATACAGGAGTGAGTCCGGCGATCTCGGCATCTTCAAGCTCCCCATTCCCGGATCCGTCACCCCATAGTCTGTCAGGTGTGGAGGTATCGTCGTCATGATCGTACCAGTATGTGAAAAGCGGATTCGGGTAGGTCCCGTCGTCGTAAGCATCAGGACCCCGAAGCAGTGCGATCGGCTCGTTGGTCCCACCGTTGGAAGACCCGTCGTAGCCATACACCTGCCTGATGAGCACATAATCATTCGGGTTCTGGGTCTGCTCGACCGCATCATCCACCTTGTCACTCGCGTTGATCACACCGTCGTTTGTCGAGTCAAATGTGAACCGGATCGTTTCCGCACCCGTATCGAAAGTGCTGGACGGCGCATAGAGAATCGTCCCCGACGCCGGCACAGTCGGGGGTGACGCCGAAGTACTGATCGCTGTCGGATAGCCCGCAATGCTCCCGTTATCGGGGACGGGGCTGATATTGGCGTTGAAGATGACGTCGTTCGGTCCGGCGAAGACCAGGGCAGTCTGCCCGTTCCCGACGTCGACCCCATACCCATTGCTCCTGAGATCGCGTATCACATTGTCAATGGCCGCCCTGGCATTCTGCTGCGTCTGGGAGTCCAGTTCTGCGATCCGTGAGGCTTGTCTGCTCTGGCTCAGAACATGCAGGACGCCACCCGCAATCACCAGTGCCACTGCAAGCACGATGACCGTTTCAATCATGGTGAAACCTCTGTCATTCCTCATAACTCACCTCACATTGCTGCGATTAGCTCTGTTTGTAGGTCACCATGATTACATCGCGCGTTGTTGTCCCGTGCGGATAGGTGACCCGGACCTCTATTTTCTTCATGCCTGCTAAAGGAGTGTTGTCCGTAATTGTCCAGTATCTGTCCATCGACGTTCTCACCGGATTATCCGGATCCGTGTGTGACCCGGCGTTAAGATCGGTATCATTTACCTTGAGAGTCAGCAGTGCTTCCATCTTCTGCTGAGCAAGATCGGTCGCGACCGTTCTTACCCTGCTCTCGCTGAGGTTTCTCGTGCTGAGCGGGAAGAGCCCGGCGACACCCAGAAAAGTAATACCCATGATCACGCAGACCACCATGATCTCAATCATGGTCATCGCCTTCTCATTACCGAATATGCCCATCGATCCTCTATTCATTGCAGTCTCCCCTGGTCACAGGTTTAGATCCCGTATGCATAGACATCCGACACATAGACGAGCCCCGTCGCTGCTGTCAGGTCTATCCTCTTGGCCCGGTCCCGGGTATTCAGAAGAATCACCGCACCCGTCTCACTTGCGGCACCGCGCGCATTAAAGGTCACTTTGTCGTTCGTGAAGCTTACGTCTTCGATCCCCACTCTATTGGGTATCTTGTAAGTGCCGGATCTGGTCTCTCCCGTATCGTAGACCCCATCCTTGTCGACATCTTCAAACACGTAGTAAGTACCGGCAGAGGTATCGAAGATCACGACCACGTCGTTCAGGGTCGTAACTGCTCGCTGGCGAGCAAGTTTCATTGTTCCTGCCACGGACTGAGAAGCCTTTATGAGGTTGATCGATTCGGTGTGGCTCCGTAGCGATGGAATGGAAGCTGCCAGCAGGCCCGTCATGATGGCGACGACTACGAGCAGCTCGATAAGTGAAAAGCCGGTCTCTCCGGTCATGGTGCAGGATCGTCCGAGTGATTTCATCTGCCATCTCCCAGTTATACTGATTCCGTCATGACATTGGCTGTCATGTCCAGGTACGTGCACGTGGTGTGCCAACAAAGCCGGAAACTTACTTATTAAGGCGTTGTAACCCATTGGCCGATAAGAAGCTAAGAACACGGTTTGAGGGGGCTCGTGCCGGGCCGGCGATGGCGTTGCAATACGCGAGTGCAGGCTGCAAAATGCATGGAGCCATGAACTATAACGTTGAATTTAGGTCATATTCGTGTTAGTATGTATTATGGGAGGGGACCAGACATGAAGACGATCTTCGGATGTGTTCTAGTACTCGCAGTAGTCCTTGGACCGGCAGCTTCCAGCTACATTCTTGCTGAGGAAGCAGGCTCGGCGGAGTCGCCCGAGGCCGCGGAAATAAGGGCTCAAGAGGACAAGGATCTCCTCTCGCAGCGCAAGGTAGTCGCGAGTGAACTGGAGCGGCGGCAGTTCAGGATAAAGTGGTGGGCGGCCCATCTCACGGATGATATGAGAGATGTTTACGACGAATACGGCTATCCGTCCTCAAGATACAGGGAAGAGGTTATGGGTAGGCTGGTGGAGCGGTGGACCTACGTAGACCAGGGCCGGCGCTTCGGATTTAAGGATGGGCAGCTCATAGAAGAGCGGCAGTTTGCCCCGGGAACCTTCAAAGGTGGTATATCCCGGGCAGTCAGACCCGAAGGCGCCAGGTCTCAGAACCCGGGACCGGTAAGCGGCGAGGCTTTTTAGCCGGGCTGAAGGCTAAATCTGAACCTTTGCCTTGACTGCGGCCTTCTTGCCGTCGATCGACAGGGTCTTATCTTTCCTGTCATCGATAGTGATTGATGTGAGCACCCTTACCGCACCCTTTTCGAAACAGCTCTCGTGCATCTGCTTTACGACATCAAAGATGCTGGCGAGATCTCCTTCGAGACAGGTTCCCATCGAGGACAGTTCAAACTTGAGTCCACTTTTCTTCGCAATACCGACGGCACGCGCCACATAATCACTTATGCTTGGACTGCCCGTTCCGACAGGCACCACGCTGATTCCAACCACAGCCACGCTGAACACCCCCTTTTAGAATTTCTCCCAGTGCAGCACCTCGGTTAGAGGCCGCTTCCCGTGAGGTTCGGCCTTCTCCGCCGGATAGCCCACGGCTACGAGGGCAACGAGCTTGTAACCGGCCGGGACACCGAGGAGCTCTCGCACAGGTTCGGCGTAGACCTTCTTGTAACCCGCAACCCAGCAAGCACCGAGTCCCAGCGCATGTGCGGCAACAAGTATGTTCTCGGTCGCCGCCGAGCCGTCTTCAATATAGCGCTTCACGTCCTTGGCGAACACCACCACGCAGGCACCCGACTGAGCGATGAACTTGCCATAGTCGGTCAGGTCGGCGACCTTCGCTCTCATGTCATGTTCGGTGACGACAATGAACTCCCATGGCTGCAAATTGTTGGCAGTCGGGGCCAGCCTGGCAGTGTCGATGATCTCCTCAAGCATCTCCCTGGGTACAGGCTTGTCCTCATACGACCTTATACTCCGTCTTCCCTTCAACGCGTCAATCGCATCCACCTATAATCACCTCCCGATCACTCTGCTGTAACCCATGATAAGCCCTGGCGGCAGCAACTCAAGCGAAATTGGGGAGAGGGTGGCTTCAGGAAGGGTGCCGGCACAGCCTCCTGGGCCGCAAGCGAACTCGCCGGGGGTGGGACCCCAACGCTACGGCAAGCGGACCAAGAGGTGTGCCGGCGTTGGCCCCCTATTTGAAGAGAGCCTTGATTGTCCCCCAGGTTGACGTTGTGATCGCCGCACCTCCGCTGTTGGGCTCATGCGGACTGAAAGCGTCCTCAAGCCCCGCATCAGATGCGCTCATCCAGGCATCCGCACAATCCGGAAACCTCACGATCGACTCATCATGTCCACCTTCGCTGCCGTATGAGTGGATGTCGACAAGCGAGGATCCGCTATCAAGCAGCGAGACCACATCTCCGCTGTTTGACAAACCCAGCCCGCCGGAAGACGCCGTAGACACCCTGCCGCCGAATCCGGTCGGAGTGCCGCCACCGAAGACGGTGACAAACTCACCCGGAAGCACAGTCATGCCCGTATCCGGAAACACGTGCCTCACTGAAGTCCCGTCACTCAATTGCCAGCCCGACATGTCGATTTCGGTCGGGCCGCAGTTGACGATTTCAATGAATTCATCGTCAGATGCGTCCCGAACACCGTCCCTGTTGACGTCACCGGCCAGATCGGCAGGTGGATCGGCAAGTATCTCATTCAAGCGTACCTGCAATCCCGCATCCCGTACCCGGTACCCCATCCGTGGTGAGACCGTGGATGAGACAGGATCGAGAACCGAGACCTGGTAGTAGACGGTATCCCCGGTCCAACATGGAAGGATCGTATACTTCCAGGTTCCAAGATCGTCGCTTCCCGACACGAGAGCCATCTCCGGTTCCTCACCATCCTCGAGGTTGATGACATACGCCAGCAACACCCGGGATATGCCCGAGGCGTCGCCGGCCTCGACGATGATGTGGGTGCTGTCACCCGACGCGGGAAAGAGAGGGTCCCTTCCGATCCCGAAGATGTGAGGCGCAGGATCGGAGGAATTGGGCGCCCCCGGTGTGGGATCCGAATCGGTCCCACCCATCGGCATGAAGTGATCGATCAGCGTCCAGCCACCCGTTGCATCCGGAGATCTCCCGATCGCGACATCATAACCCACCTCGGAGGACGAGTACTCAAGGGAGTCAACTATGACGGTGTCGCCGGCCGAGACCTCCGCAAGCCAGACAATGTCCCCGCTGTTGTTCAGGCTCAGGCCTATCGCCGAATGCCCGTTGTCACTCTCCCATGCTACGGCGTCGCTCCCGTAAACGACGGTGAAATCACCGGGACCGAGACTGCCCGTGAACCCAAACACTACGGCCCGGCCATCCCCGTTTAGAAGCAGACAGTCCGTCAGATCGTAGGTTGTACCACCGCCATTCACGATTTCGACCCACTCATCCCGCTTTGAATCTGCATCAAGATCACCATTCCAATCACTTCCGGGACCGGGCAGCACCTCGTTCAGCCGCAAAGAAGCAATTGAAGTTCCGGGTGAAACCAAGGAGGAAACCAGGAAGGATACCATACAAAGAAGCAAAGCACACCGCATGTCCACAACCTCCCCTTCACAAGCTTTGCCGGTTGAAATCCTATGTCACTGCTTTGAACCTCTTTCTCTTAAGTCCTCACCTCCTTTCGCTTGAGGTCCGCCGAGGAGTCTATACCGGTCCGGCCCCGGTGTCAATCGAAAAAACTGTGTATGTCACCGGTAGAATCCAATATATTTAGCTGTCAGGATCCTATGAAGCCTAAACGACGATCAGAATCACATCACGAATCCGCGGCGAAGGCCCTTCTGCGGTTATTGCTGCCTCTCGTGTTCTGCCTGGCCGTCGCCTGTGGAGTGTCCGACCGGCCCCTCAACGTTGTCCTTATAGGGGTTGACACGCTCCGGCCCGACCATATGGCGTCCTATGGTTACAGGCATGATACCATGCCGAATACCGGTAGGCTGGCCGCTGAGGGAGTGCTTTTCGAAAACACGGTCGCACCATCACCCTGGACGCTTCCGTCATTTGCAACGATTTTCACATCGCTCTATCCGACGCAGCATGGGGCGGTGCACTTCCGTAATACGATAAGAGACGAATGTCCCACACTTGCTGAATTGCTCAAAGCCAACGGTTACGCGACCTACGGGGTCGTAAACGCACCGTATCTCAAGGCCCAGTACAAGCTCAACAGGGGTTTCGATTTCTACAACTTGACGCCTATCGATGGCCGCAACGCCGAAGGTACGACTTCGGACGCTCTCGACTGGATCGACATGCGCGGCAATGCCCCTTTCTTCCTCTTTGTCCATTACTTCGATCCCCACCTGCCCTACTCCCCGCCCGCACCTTACGATACCATCTTCGATCCCGATTACAGCGGCCGGCTCCGGAATGTCTATGACCCCAAGCGGCTGCCTGCGATCCGGTTACGCAAGTTTGACGAAATGAAGGCGGTATCCCAGGATGACTGGGACCACATCCGCTCACTCTACGATGGGGAGGTCGCGTTCACGGACGAGGCAGTCGGAAGCCTTCTTGAAGGTCTTGAGGAGAAGGGCCTGCTTAAGAACACCCTGATTGTTTTCTTAAGTGATCACGGCGAGGAGTTCTATGAACACGATGGCTTCGAGCATGGACACAGCCTCTACGACGAACTCCTGAGAGTGCCGCTCATATTCTCGCTTCCGGGCAGGTTGCCTGAGGGTGTGAGAATAGGCCGCCAGGTGCGGCTTGTCGATATCGCACCCACGATACTGGATCTCCTGGGTCTCGAGCCCGACCCGCGGTTTGAGGGAGTGAGTCTAAAGCCATTGCTCACGGGCGAGGGCAGCGTAGTCGCCAACAAGGGAGCTCTCCTTCCGCCTGAGATCGCCTACGCCGAGGCCATCCTTTATGGGACCGAGCAGAAGAGTGTGACGGCCTACCCCTGGAAGTTTATCTATGACATGGCTACCGCGAAGCGAACATGCTTCAATCTTGCGGAAGATCCCGGAGAGCGGAACGACATCTCGGACGCGCCAAGCCAGTCACTCAGTCTGCTTGAGACGGCCCTTTTCAGGACAGTGTTCAATATCTCAGATACCTGGTTCGTTGAAATGGTCGGTGGATATGAGACCCACTCGTTCGACATTGCTGTCAGTTGCGATGTGGCTCGCGGGGCCGGCCGCCTGGATCTCCACAAGGTGATCTTAGCCGACGGGACTCTCATGAATACGGAGGACATCGACAATGCCGAGATCGGAGAGGCAACGGTCGAAATCCGCGATCTCAAGGCAAAGGATCCCCTCACGCTTGCAATCAAGTTAAGACGCAAGGATGCACCGATACAATTCGATCTCAAGATAGACGGCGAGCCGGCCACGCAGCGTACGTTCATAGGCAATGCGCTCTCAAGGCCGGTTACCATGCCATTCACCGACTGGGATTCCGTCGACGATGGCGACAGTAAGACCGAGCCGGACACGAGGCCCAAACCCCCTTATTTTCTCATATGGCTGTCCAAGGCCGGCTTTAAGAGTGAGACGACCATGGAGCTCGACGATGAGACCGAGATGGAGCTCCGCTCCCTCGGCTATGTCCAGTAGGCACTGCTCCGGCAACACACTATGGCAGGGCCCTGACTAGCTTTTCCATCTCTTCAAAGGTATTGTAAAGATGCGGAGAGACTCTTATCCGCCCCTGGCGGGCGGAGGTCACGAATCCGCGTTTCAGCAGCCGGCCGTGTACGGCCTCGGCCTTGTGTTTGCGGGGATAGAAGGAGACTATGCCGCTTTTCTCACCGGACTCCCTGGGACTGTATATCCTGAATCCTCCGCTTCGAAGAAGATCGCACAGGTGATCGGTCACAGCGATTACCCTTGTCTCTACATCGTGTATTCCCAGTGAGTTCACCAGTTTCAGAGACTCAAGAAGACCCGTGATACCGAGGAAGTTGAGCTGGGCGGACTCATAGCGACGGCTATCGGGGAAGAGCTTGTAGTCGAATTCATAGTAATTCTGCCAGCCGACGACCGACATCCAGCCCGGCATGGGGTGCTTGAGCTTCTTCACCACCCGGGATGAGCAGTAGAATATCCCGGACCCCTGCGGGGAGAGCAACCACTTGTGCCCGCCGGCTGAAAGCGCGTCAATCCGGCATTTCCTGACATCGAGATCTAGTGCTCCGACGCCCTGGATGCCATCAACCACGAGATATACCCCTCGTTTACGGCACAGTTTCCCTATGAGCTCAAGATCGTTCCGGTAACCGCTTGAGAACTCGACAAAGCTGACGGCGACCACCCTGGTCCGCCTGTCGATTGCCCGTTCTATGTCCTCGACGATGATTCTCCCTTCACGCTCCGGCACGAACTTGATGCGGACCCCCTGATCTTCAAGTGACAGCCACGGGTACACGTTCGCGGGAAACTCAACCCGCGGAAGCACCACGTTGTCGCCCCGCTTCCAGGTGATCCCCCGGGCGAACAGGTTGAGCCCCTGGCTTGTATTGGTCACAAATGAGATCTCGGAAGGCTTAGCCTTCAACAGCCCCGCCGCGTGCTTCCTCGCCTCTTCGGCCCGTTTCACCCACCGTTGCTCCGCCAGGACCCCCCACTCGACCTGCTCATCGAGCTGCTTCCTGATTGCCCCACGCACCCTGACAGACAGTGGGGATACCGCTGCATGGTTGAGGTACGCGAGCCTTTCGGCTATCGGGAAGAGCTTCCTGGCCCTGAGAAACTTGTCACCCACCTACTTGCCTCCAGTCCGATGTCGACCATGCTACTCTCACATCTGCGGAATGTCAAGCAATAAAGCATGATATATTGATATCATCAAGCCATAGATTAATAATCTTAAGTATTCTATTGACAATATCAATCTGATCTCTTATATGGTTGATCAGGAGGATCAAATCAGAATGAAGCCACGAGGGACCATAGGTAAGTGTCCCATATGTGAATCCGCCCTCAGGGTCACCGAACTCTCATGCCCCTCCTGCAAGACCAGAATCGTGTCGGATCTCAGGACATGCCAGTTCTGCAACCTGAGGTCAGACCTTATGGTATTCCTCCATGCATTCTTAAGGGCCCGTGGCAACATAAAGGAGGTCGAGCGGGAGCTCGGGATATCCTATCCCACCGTAAGGAAGCGGCTTGATGACCTCCTCCGGAGCCTCGGAATGGAGACCGGCCCCGCACATGGAAGAGACCGCAGGCTGGAAGTGTTCGAACAATTGAGGAAAGGCGAGATAAGCGTCGATGACGCAGTCGATTCACTGGGAAGTGGCCTGAAGGAGGACTAAACCGATGGACGAAGAGAGAATGCAGATCCTGAAGATGGTCGAGCAGGGCAGCGTTTCAGCGGAGGATGCCGCAAGACTCCTCGACGCCCTCGAGGAGACACCCGCAGACCCGGACAGACCGGCGGGTGCTAAGAAACTGCGGATAAGGGTCACCGATAGCGAAACAAAGAAGAAGAAAGTCAACCTCACGATTCCCCTCGGCCTGGCCAGGATCGCGGCCAAGTTCATTCCACCCAAGACCAAACGGAAACTGGCCGATGAGGGTGTCGATGTCGATACCGTTCTGTCCCAGATCGTATCGGAGAACATAGGCAAGGTAGTTGATATAGAAGCGGACAATGAGATCGTAGAAATCACTATCGAGTAGATTCCTTGGCTTCTTTGAGGCCTGCGTCCATGGGGCGGGGGACAAATCCGGTGGCCCCGGTATACTTCTCGGTATTCAGCGTCGAATCGAGCGGCCGCTTGGCATCGTAGGAGAAATCCCGCATACTGATGGGAACAAGCAGCGACTCATCGTATCCGAAGATGCGGCAGACCTTCCTGCCGAACTCGTGACGATTGACGGCCTCAGGCCCGCCGATGTGGTATATGCCGCTCAAGTCCTTCTCAATCGCGATTATAACTGCCTCAGCGAGATCGTCGATGAGTACGGGGTTACGCATCTGGTCGGTGAAGAGCTGCATCTTCTCCCCTTGCGCAAGCTTCTCGAGCACCCGCGACAGGAAGGTCTTGCTTACGGGGCTCCCGAATCCGTATATCAGCGAGCTCCTCACCACAAGCGCCCCGCTTGAGAGCTCGAGCGCGGCCTCCTCGGCTCTGAGCTTCGACATTCCGTATATGCTGAGCGGCCGCGGCACGTCCTCTTCAGTGTAGTCTCCCTTTGCACCGTCGAAGATGAGATCGCTTGATGCACACACAAGTCTTGCCCCAATGGCTTCTGCAACGCGGGCGATCTCGGACGTAGCCTCGAAGTTGACCCTGAATGCAAGCTGCGGATTCTCTTCACACCTGTCGGGCTGCGTGATCGCGGCAAGATGGACTATGACATCGGGTCTGTGGTGCTCAAGATGCTCTTTCACTGCCCATTGGTCGCGCAGATCAATCTTGACACCCGTCACACCCTCGGGCACATAAGGGTGAGAGGCGTAGGTCCCGGAGACCGCACATCTGCCGGCCAAGGCCTTCGAGAGTACCCAACCCACCGAGCCGCTTGCCCCTGTTATCATGACCTTCGTAGATGCGGCTATTTTCAATTCTGTCTTCCTTCCTCCGGCACCGGCGATTCTATGTAGTCGGTCAGTGGTTTCATGTACCTGCGTTCGATCTTGACCACGACCGACAGCCTTCCACCCACCAGTTCTTGCCCGAGAACCGTCCCGTACTTGTGAAGGTAGGACAGCATCTTACCGTCCTTCGGCGGCAGGCTGACGGTGATCTTCTCTTTCCTGCCCATGGCATCCTTAAGCAAACGCTCCTTGATCGCATCAACGCCCCAGCCGCAAAGAGCGCTCAGGGGTATCGCACCCTCGTGCTTTCGAAGCGCAAGTTTGAGCACGTCCTCGTCCTTGACCACGTCCACCTTGTTGAATACGAGGATCTCATGCTTGCCGCTCGCACCGATGTCCTCAAGCACCGACCTCACCGTGGCTATCTGGCTCTCGTAGCCGGGGTGGCTTATATCTGCGACGTGGATGACGATATCCGCATCTATTACACACTCAAGCGTTGCGTGAAATGATGCCACAAGGTGATGGGGAATCTTTCTGATGAATCCGACCGTGTCGCTCAGGAGTACGACTTCCTTCAGGGGAAGCATGAGAACCCTGGTGGTTGCATCAAGCGTTTCGAACAGGCGATCCCCCGTCGTTACGTTCGCCTTTGTTAACCCATTAAATAGTGTGGACTTGCCGGTATTCGTATATCCGACAAGGCTTGCTTTGACGAACGGACCTCTCCTTGATGTCCGGACGGCCCTGTCCTGTTCGAACTTGCCGAGCTGTTTCTTAAGCGTGAACATCCTTCTCCGGATCCGCCTCCTGTCCACCTCGAGCTGGGTTTCACCCGGTCCCCGGGTGCCGATCCCCCCACCGGTCCGTGACAGATGCTCCCACATCCTCCTCAGTCTCGGCAGGGTGTATTCGATTTGCGCAAGCTCGACCTGGGCCTTGGCCACGCTGGTTTGCGCCCCGAGTGCGAAGATATCGAGGATCAGCTGGCTCCTGTCGATCACGCGCCGGCCGGTCAGTTCCTCTATGTTCCGTGCCTGGGCAGGGCTGAGATCGTCATCGAAGACCACCAGGTCTATGTCTCTTTCCTCACACAAAGCCCCTATTTCCTCGACCTTACCCCTACCGGTGAAGGTTGCGGGATGTATCGAGCCTCTCTCCTGAAGGACCCTGGCTGCGACCTCGCCGCCCGCTGTCTCCACCAGCGCGGCGAGCTCGTCCATAGACTCCTCAGCATCCTCGCGATTGCTTTGGCCTTTAAAAACCCCGACAAGCATGACCTTTTCACGAACCTGCAAACCCAATCATCTCCTTTTCTGCAAGTGATCGATGATACTCAGACGGTGACGGTTTGTCAATTCGAGTCGCCCCCGGACTTACCACGGCTGCCGTGTGTTGATACGTTCCCTCTGTTCATCAGCGCCTCAGCGGAGGGAGTGTCAACTCACGGGCAGGCCCCGCACGCTTCTGTTTCATCATGTTTGCAGTTGTCCTGCCGGTATCCGTGGCCGTATAAGAAACCCCGATACGTGCAGGTGACGGTTTTGGGTTGACTGGTACCCGGCGCGCAGGTTAGCATATCGCAGGATGAAGGGTTATGCACTGCCCCTGCTGCTTTCAATGTCGCACACAGGTTCGAAAGGAGGAATTCCCGCAATGAAAAAACTGATGGTAATTGGAATCTGCTTGGGTCTTGTATTCGGTCTTTCCTGCCAGAAGAAAGTGGTCACAAGGTTGGAGACCGATGAGGTCACCGATCTTTCCGGCAGATGGAATGACACGGACTCGAGAATGGTGTCGGAAACCATGGTCAAGGACTGCCTCAACCATCCCTGGCTCAGCGAACACATGCGGGATGTCTCGAAGAGGCCCGTCGTCATCGTGGGAATCGTCAGGAACAAGAGCAGTGAACACATCAATGTGACGACGTTTATCTCGGATATCGAGCGCGCATACATTAACTCCGGCCTGATGGATGTCGTTGCCTCCGCAATCGAGAGGACGGAGCTCAGGGAAGAAAAGGCCGACCAGTCAAGGTACGCGGACGAAGAGACGGTGAAGGAGTTCGGCATGGAGCTGGGGGCGGACTACATGCTCAATGGTTACATCTCCACTATTATCGATCAGGAGGAGAAGACAAAAGCCGTTTACTACCAGGTTGATCTCACGCTCACCGACATACAGACCAACAGGAAGGTCTGGATAGGCCAGGAGAAGATCAAGAAACTGGTCGAGCACAAGAGATTTTCAAGCTAGTTTTGCGTGATAATCACAGTCGTTCCCCCTCCCGGGGTATGCTCTGATATGCGGACCTCAATACAGCTTGTTGCACTTGGTATCCTATGCGCCACGCTGGGGCTTACCTGCTCACAGCATCCCGATCGCATGAGTGCCATACGGATACTGATGGCAAGCGAGGAATACGATAAGGCTCTCGTTGAATTCGAGAAGATCGACCAGTCTGAAAGCGACGTACTCTTTCTTCTCGAAAGAGGGCTGCTTCTTCACTATGTGGGCCGCTACCAAGAGAGCAACGATATCTTCGATAGGGCCGAGATCCTCAGTGAGGATCTTTACACCAAAAGCGTATCGCGCGAAGCTGCCGCACTTGTAACGAGCGATCTCGCACTTGAATATGTACCCAAGTCCTTCGAGCAGGTGCTGATAAACTACTTCCGTGCCCTGAACTACATGTTTCTCGGTGAGAAGGAAGACGCAATCGTTGAATGCAGGAAGGCAAGTGACAAGCTCGCCCTCTATTCGGAAGAGGACAAGCGTCCCTACCGGCGTGATGCCTTCATTGAGTATCTGACCGGCATTCTCTATGAATGGGACGGTGAAATCAACGATGCTCTGATCTCTTATCGCAATGCCCTCGGGGGCTACGAAGTCTACGGGGAGCTCTTTGGGCTTTCCGATCCCGACCACCTGACGTGCGATCTCCTGCGGACAGCCGGTGCGCTCGGTTTCATCGATGACATAGAACGTGTGAGCCCCGAGGACCGGAAAAGATGTGGGCCAGAGTCGCAAGTAGATTCCCTTGCGAAGGTCGTTGTCTTTGTCGAGCAGGGATTTGTGCCACCCAAACAGGAACTCTCCGCGAATATCCCCATCCTCAAGTCGGAAGCACGGAGGGTACAGGATGACAGGCACGGATTCTCAGTCGGCGCCTATTCAAGGCTTTACGGACACTCATTTGACGTTGATGATATCGCGTATTTCCTCCGGGTCGCCGTACCACGCTACGCTGAGCAGCGTACAAGACCACCGGCCCCCATGCTCTTTCTCGATGATCTTTCCATAAGACCTGCCATATCGGAAGACATCTTTGCACTGGCCAAGGCCGAGCTCGATCATGACATGCCAATGATATTCGCCAAGACGCTTGTCCGCGCATTGATCAAGTACAAGGCCAGCGACGTAGCTGAAGACAAGTGGGGTAAGTTGGCAGGAAGACTCGTAAACGTCGCGACAGCTGCCACGGAGCGCGCTGATCTTCGCGGGTGGCTCTCACTACCCAGGGCCATCTACGTTGCGATCCTCTATGTCGACCCCGGAACCTATAGTCTCAGCGTCAGTGCCCCCGGAAGCGAGATCGCCGGGTACGAGTATCAGAGCGTGGAACTCACCGCACGAAGGGGATCGACGAATTTCCTACGCTTTCGCACCTACTAGCGGGAAGTCGTAGCGTCGTTGCTCCCGCGGCGACGGCCTTTACGTCGCGCACTGCGGCCCGACGCTACGGGGTTTCTGAAGGAATGCTTGTCTTGCTCCAGATTCGTGTGTTGAGATCGAGATCTTCGACAATACCCAGCGCAAGCTGAAGATCCTCGAAGTACTCCTTCACGCTCTTAAAACCCGTGATGCTCGTGAATACCCTGGGTTCGAAAAGTCCCCGCTTGTACGGAACCGCGACGAAAACCTCTGAGCCGACGAATGATAAAAAGATCCGCTTACCGGTCTTCTTCCGGAAGTCGACAATCCGTTTCATCAAACTTGTCGAGAGGATATACCGCGACTCTATCTGGTCATCCGCGTAGACGACGAAATACCGCTCGAACTCCGGATCATCCAGCTTGATGAGATCACCACGTGTCCAGTTGAGTTTCTGGAAGAACGAACCCAGGCCGCCGAAGACCTTTTCAGCAGTATCCGGCAGGACCACGGTCTTCCCATAGAACTTCTTGTTGAAGTCCGCCTTGAAGAAGAGCCCCTTAAAGATCGTGTGATACTGCTTCTTCCTTCCTCCGTGACGAGACGAGGAGTGGGTTTTGTACTCGGCATGGACTTCCGAGAAGGTGATGTCTGTCTTTCCTATCCTGCCCTCGACCAGGTCATCACCCCTCATCCTGTCCGGGAATCTCTGGAAGATCCGGCTCGAGTTGAACTGGACCTTGGAGACAAACCCCTTTGGAGAGTAGACCAGACCCGGGTCCACGAACTCGATGATCTTCTTTATGATTCTCAACTTGAACTCATGGACATAGCCGCTTATGAGAAATCTGTAGAAGAAGGTGCCCCCGCCTCCACACATAAACAGGCCTATCATGAGGACGTTGGCCGGAAGCCGGTACGCAGCCACGAACGCGATGCCCGCGGCCATCACCGCGACCGCGATGGCAATGACCACCATCACTTTCCTGAGCACAGCCCTTCTCTGCACATCAAGCTGCTTGAGCTCCTTGTGCAGATCTGTGGCATAGAAATGTGCGAAATCCGATTCGCTTCGGTAGGCCATGGTTTGACTGACGCGCCCGGCTCTTGACCGCTATCGCTGGAAGAGCTGGTGGACGTCTACAGCCTCACGCTCTCCGGGAGTTATTTCGAACAGTGGTTTCCGGCGATAGTTGATGATATTGGCCATTATATTTGTCGGGAACACCTCGATAGCGTTGTTGTAGTCCGTCACCGCCGCGTTGTACGCTCTCCGTGCAGCCGAGATCTGTTCTTCAACCTCATTCAGGGTAGCCTGGAGATGAAGGAAATTCTCGTTGGCCTTAAGGTTGGGGTAATTCTCCACCGCGACCAGGATGCCGCGAATCGCCTTCGAGATCTTGCGATCAATCTCGATCTTCTCCTCATCCGATGCGTCCCCCGAGAGAGCCTTGGCCCTGAGCTTCGTAACCTCGGTCAGCACATGTTTCTCATGCTCCATATACTCCTGAGCCGTGGCCACAAGGTTCGGGATCAGGTCATACCGCTTCTTGAGGATTGCATCAACCGTGGCGAAGATGTTGCTAACCTGGTTCTTCTTTCTGATAAGCGTGTTGTACATCCCGATCACAATTATGGCAATAACTGCTACGACGATGAGTAGTATCAACATGTGACTTCTCCTCCTTCCAAAACAGCCCTCTCCTTACTTAAACGACCTGCCGGGATATTACCTTGAACTAATTCCCCGTGCAACCCAATCCGCGTCAAGATAGCATTCGGAGGCGGAATTTTGTGAGCGGTTTTGGAAGCGCGCCGGCGTGCGTCCTCTGGGCAGGAGGATTAATCGACGTGCACCTCTTTGTGGACAGTATCGCTTCCCGAGGAAAGAGTCATGGGGGCGTTGGATGATGCCAGGCTTGGTGATAAGGGTGGCGGCCCCACGCAACTGGGATGCTCAACCATCGCGCGAGCACTCGGGGTGAGTGCCCCTTTGACCAAAGCAACCAAGCAGGGGATAACAGTTCTTGGTCCCATGGAATCTGCCTCCTGCCCAGGCAGGCCTGTTAAAGCAAAAGCCTGCATAGTCCGCACGGTTCTTGTAGCTCGTCTGTCCCAACTATACTCAGCTTTTGGCAAATCGTGAACCTCTGAGGTGATGATCACAGAAGGTCTTGATGCAGAAAGAGGAGTGGCGCACAGACGCCCCTGTGCGCCACTTGTGTCGAACAGGCGCCCCTTAGCCCTTGACCGTTCCCCCGGACAAATAGCCACCCTTGCCCCTGGCATACTGTGCATGGTGGCCCCAGCTACACTCCACCTGGGATGGAATCCCTATATCCTCGACGCCAAACTTGCAACGAAGGGATGCGGAGGCGGGTGGAGGATAGTTGCCCCAGAGACGAACAGCCGTGAGTGCTGGGGCCGCATCATGCTGTCCAACTTCAATCTCCTTGGGAAGGCCGTACAGGGCCCGATGGGCAGAGGTCTGTGGAAACACCGTGCGGGTTGCTTTGTTCACAGGCCTGATGGCTGCCGTCTGAGACATCACGTATCCTCCTCAATCCGACCAGGTGAAGTGCAGGTCAGACTCGAGCGAGTTATGAGAGCTCGCCCGGCAGAGCATAAAAGCAAGAAGAGGGCCACCCGCCACGGATCAGGGCCGAAAAAAGCCAAACGTCGTAGTGCTGGCGTAACCCATTTAAATACAATTAGAAAGAGATGATATGCGACGCGGCGAGCCTGTCGGTGATGAGCGCACGGCGTGCTGCCACCCATCCCAACCGTTACCTCGTTACCCAAACCGTTTCCACAATACCCATGGGGTCAGGCTTGGATTTTTGGGATCAGCTGATTGAGGGATTAAAACCTGGGACTTCGCCTAACTCGCCTGCTTGAGTCGCTGCCAGAGGGTCTTCCTGCTGATGCCGAGCATCTGGGCGGCTTTGGTCTTGTTGCCATCACAGACCTTGAGAACCCGCTCGATCTCCTCGTGCTCAACATCCGCTATCCTGTCCTTTAGACCCATCTCGGCAGTCCCATTCGTCAGGAAAGCGGCCACCTCCTCGCAATCGACGGTGTCCCCGTCGCCGCTTGAGAGGATAAGCGCCTCGGCAACGTTCTTAAGTTCTCTCACGTTGCCGGGCCAGTCATACGCGGTCAATGCCGTGTTTGCCTCGGGGCTGAGCCCGATGGTCACGCCGTGCCCGTCACCGTATGCCCCCATATAGTGTTCGAGGAGCGGTTCGATGTCGTAGGGGCGCTCTCTCAGGGTAGGGATCCTTATAAGAACTGTTTTCAGGCGGTAGTAAAGATCACGTCTGAACCTCCCGGCCTCCACCTCCGCCCAGAGGTCACGCGCAGTCGCACTGATCACCCGGACATCAATTCGCTTTGGTACATTCTCGCCCACGCGTCTCACAATACCGTCCTCGAGCACGCGCAGGAGCTTGACCTGAAGAACTTCACTCAGCTCACCGATTTCATCCAAAAACAGGGTCCCGCCGTTGGCACTTTCAATCAACCCGATCCGGTCTTTCATGGCACCGGTAAATGCGCCCCGGACATGACCGAAAAGCTCGCTATCCGCCAGAGTCTCACTTAGCGCACCGCAGTCAACCGCCACAAAAGCGCCTTCACGGCGCCGGCTCATCGCGTGCAGAGCCCTGGCCATCAACTCCTTGCCCACGCCCGTCTCACCCTCAACGAGTATGCGTGCCTCCGTCGGGCCCCAGCGTGCGAGGTCTCCGACTATCCTCTCGTCTTCCGTCACAATCCCGTATTGCCCGGGATTCAGCCGGTGGCGTGACACCGTACGGATATTGCCATCCCGTGCCATCTGCTTCTTAAGACCGATCGGGCTTGCCGCAATGGAGGAGAAAATCACGTCATCGAGGGCCCGGAGCGCCGATCCCACGCCGAGGTTTGAGTAAATGCGCCGGGCTGCAAGCAGGTGCTCAACAGCGGAGCCGGCGCCATTGCCGCCATTCTGTCCCAGAAGTGCTTCACCAAGGGCAAGTTCGGCTGCGGCCAGCTCAGAACACCAGGGTGAGAGATTCGTCAACGCCATAACCGATTCTTCGAGATGCTCAATCCCGCATCCCCCGATGCCTTCGCCAAGCTCGAGCTCACCAAGAATCCGGAGACAGACACCGTGTTCATAGGCGTCATCAGCTTCATCGTTAAGATCAAGAGCTTCGCTCACATGACGTTTGCCGTCCTCGATCCTGGCCATCTTAAGACACACTGCCGCCGCACGCCGTAAGAACTCCGCCTCGAGATCCCCACCCTTAGCGAGGGCACGGGAAAGGTCGAGACCGGATTCATACGTAGTCAAGGCTCCGGCTGAGTCACCTCGAAGATCAAGCAAGTCCCCATCGATCTCAAGGGCCAGGAGCTTCTCCCGCTTGTAACCATTGGTCTCAGCGACCTTTCTGGCAATACGCAGGTACTCGGCCGCTTCATCCGGGTCACGCTTTATGACGCTGATGTTGGCCAGCTCAAGCCCGTAGCGGCAGACACCTATCGGGACACTGAGCTCCTCCGACTTCTCAAGGCCCTTTATACATATATCGCTCGCCTGGGCGATCTTACCCATCTTCCTCAGGAGAATGGCGAGGTTGAGTGATACCCGCAGATTCCTCATACCATCGCCGGTGCCGGCGTAGGCATCGATTGCTTCTCTGAAGTGGCGCTCGGCTTCCTCCCACACACCCAGATCCTTTAGCGCCAGCCCGAGATCGTTGTGCGCGTCTCCCCGCAGGGCCTCGTCATCCAGCTCCCAGCTACAGAAGTAGATCGCGGCCTCGGCATGGGATCTGGCACTGCGGTAATCACCGGTCCGAAGCAGCAGGCCCGAGAGAAGCAGGTGACACCTTGCCGCCCTGTCCCTCAGATTAAGCTGCCTGAACCGTACGAGAAGCCTGTCGGCGATTCCGATGGCCGTCGAGTAGTCCTCTTCTCCTGCAAGAATCTGCGCCTTGAGGAATTCAAGGACCAGTTGCTCTTCCTCTTCGCCGGAGCACTGCATCCGGTCGGCAATAGCCCTGTACTTGCCCCTTGCGCTCTTAAGCTTCCCCGCAGCAATCAAGTGCTGCAGATCACTCAGCTCACTGGTTATGTCCACAGCTATCTCCGGATAACAATGGTGAGTCCCAGTACCCTCACTACGTAACGTCTTGACGGCGCTCCGTGCCTATCCCGGACATGACCGGCCGAGCCAAACCGGGCCCTGTGAGCATCCATGCCGTCAGGCCGGATGGTCGCATCTGCGTCTTCCACAGCAAGCCGCCGTGCAACACCGGCTTCCCTGCTGTAGGATGGCCAATCCGGATCGCCCCACTGCAGAGGTCTGGGCCCCGGGTCACCCCCGTAGTCTCTACGGGGAGGGGTTTCTGCGAGGGCAATTCCGAGCAGTCCGAAAGTCAGGAGCCCCATCACGACAAAGAGTAGAATCTTGCGCCCCATGATTCTTGTTCTCCCTTCTGTGCGCACTCGAGGCGGCTTCAAACCAAGTCGGGCAATAATTACCCGAATTCACCGAAGCCATGGTTGCCTTAGTTAGGCACAGATCTCAACCCATCTATATTTACTATTCTCAAATCCCCCGGAAGTGTCAATTGCCTAAAATAAGCCCCGGTTCGAGTCCTGTTTGGGGAGGCTAACAGAACGGGTGGCGCTATTTAAGAATCGCCTTTCTCGTGTGCTGCTACCTTCTCTTCACTCGAGAACTTACGGCGGGGCTTGCGGCGGATCTCTCTTCCCACTCTCTCAGGATTACGACTTTCCCCGAATCCCGTAGCTGCCTCCTTTCGGGGCCGGACGGGCCCTCAAAGTGCAGGTGAGATTATAACCCCTCCGTGTCCGGACTTCGATGACGGCAAACAATCAAGTGGGTGGACGCCACCGTCATCGACTGCGTCCGCCAGACCAAGTAGTGGTCAGGTCTGCGTTTGACGCAGCCGGGGGCACCTCAAACGCGGACTTGACCCATTCTCACTATATCCCGGGGTCTGGGCTCCAAATTCTTATAACCTCGCGGATTTCCTTGTCAACGTCTTCGGACAGGCCATCTGCATTGAGACGCCGGTATATATCCAGAGCTTCATGGAGCTTGCTGAGGCCGAGATCGACGCTGTCAGCCAGACAGTAAACAGTGCTGAGATTGCGAAGATCCGAAGCCACAGCCAGCTCATCGCCGGCATCTCTGTGAATACCAATGGCCTCCTTCAGGCGTTCTACACCAAGCTCGGGGGTGTCGGTTAAGGCATAGGCCAGGCCCAGCCTGCTGAGGATGCTCGCTATCGCCCGGCGATCCCCGACCCGCCGTTGTGCGCTCAGAGCCGCTTCCAGATAGTAGACTCCGGCCCTTGCCCGACCCGACATCAGAAACAGACGACCTATTCTGTCGAGCTCCTGACCCATCTCCTCAGCAGCGCCGCTCTTTCGTTTGACTTCAAGAACCTCCAACCGGCATCGGACTGCCAGCCTGAGGCTGTCCAAGCTTTCGTATACTATCGCCATCGTGCCGAGTGCGTCTGCGATGCAATCGGAATCGTTGTTATCCCGGGCAATCCGCAAACCCTCTTTGCCGCATGCGAGAGCATCATCCATACTCCCTCGAGCCAGGTGGACCAGAGCGGTCTGAACGAGGTCTATAACCACCTCACGGTCGAAGCCCATCTCGATATGGGCTGCGAGGGCTTCAGTGACGTGCTCCAGCGCCTTCTCGGTCTCTCCGATGCCGAGATGTGCCAGCCCAAGATGTCTGGAGGCCTTTGCAGCCCCGTCGGCGTAGCCGGCACGCTTCGCTGCCTCTGCCGCGTCGAGGAAACAGTCAATAGCTTCACGGCTGCGATCCTTCATGATGTGTACGATCCCAATGCGGAGCAGGTCGTCAGCAATGCCACGTTCGTCTTCCACATCCCTGTGGATCTCCAGTGCCTCCTCCAGGTGCTCTAATGCCAGATCGTCTCTCTCCATGTTGATATCGACCTGAGCGATGGCGCGCAGGTTGGCGACTATCCCGGACACATTTCTGATCTCACGACTGATCTTGAGGGCTCTTTCGAAACTCCCCAGACCTGCCTCGAAATCACCGACACTCACGTGCATGTTCCCGATGCTGTTGAGAGCCGCCGCCATCCCCTCCCGGTCGCCGGTCTTCTGATATATCTCCATTGCTGTCTGGTGGTTCTTGACCGCCTCCTTGAGCATGCCCATCCTGAAGTATGTGTTGCTGATACCGGAGAAAGCACCGGCGATTGCTCTCACATCGCCGATCTCCTTGCTGATCTTCAGCGCCTCCTGGTAATAGCCGAGCGCTTCCTCCAGTCTGCCGCGCTTGCCAAGGACGTTTCCGATATTACAGAGCTCCATCGAAACACCCTGTTTGTCACCGATCTTGCGGAAAATCTCCAGTGACTCCTCCCAGGTTCGGAGGGATTCTTCTATGCGGCCTGAACCGCTATAGAGCACCGCTAGGTGGGATAGCACAGCGGCCGCGCCTTCCTGATTGCCGTTCCGCCTGTAAATCGTGAGGGCCTGATTAAGGAGGTCCGACGCCTCATCGTGTTTGCCGCGATCTATGTGCACCAGGGCGATGTTGGACAACTCATTCGCGACACCACTCTCGTAGCCTGTCTCTCGTGAGGCTTTGAGGCTGGCTCTGTAATAGTCAAGCGCGTGCTCGTAATTTCCCGCATCGTATGAGAACGCACCCAGGATACCAAGACATCGCGCCACCTCCCTCCCGAGCTCCGCTTCCTCGAATATCTCGAGGGCTTCTTTGACCATTTTCGTGGCAGTCCTTCTTTGCCCGAGGCAATCCTTGACCAGGCCCAGATTGGTGAGTGCGAGTGCCCTCGCCATGTCACGTTCCCGGCCCTCCTTTGCCAGCTCGCTAACTTCAACCGCGTCCAGATAGTACTCCTCAGCTTTCATGAAGTCGGACATGGCATAGTAGCAGTTTCCTATGAGTATGTTCGCAGCAAGTCGGTTCTCCGCTTTGGCATCCCGGTTTTCCAGGAACAGCTTGTACTTCGATATGGCATCCGCATATCTGAGTTCCAGCTCACACGTCTGCCCCTCCTGGAAGGCCTCACGCAAAACGGGGCTCCCAGCGAGTCCCCCGTAGTACGATCCGGGCCGGCCGTCGTCGAATATGAAGCGGCCGTCCACCAAGCGAACCGACCGCCCGGACTTCACCGACCTCCACGACCGCCGCGAATCGGAAGCGGCAATCTTGAAGACCCCGCCCACCACGACAGCCAAACACAGCATCCATACTGCTATCTTCACCCGAGGACTTCTCTGAAGTCTTCTCCCCAGCGCGATAGCCAGAACCAGCGGAGCGACTATCAAACCTATCCCCAGTGCGATGTCCATGGCACATCCTCCAGAGATTCACGTCGCCAGGCCGGGACGTCTCTTCTCCGACCGTATCCGGATTGGCAATTCTCGCCTGCACAAACCTGCCACCTGAGGTCAGGGTACAGCTACTAATCCACGGGGTCAACCGGATTCGCAGGCGGCGCTCCCTTGAGTGCCGGCTGTCCAAAAAAGGGGTCCACCTCAATAACAGCTCAAACACAACCCTGAAAGTCCTGCCTATGGTCCTGTTTGGGGACCCGTGCGCAACATGTCAGTCACAGGCTGACTCGATACCGGATGTGTCTGGCCTCTGAGGGGTGGGAATTATCATGCCTGAGTTTTTTCCTCTTGCCTCCGGTCTGCCAAGACGATATATTGTCAGATGATCACTGACATATGTCAGACTATATCTGGCATATTGGGAGGTCCCGGACAATCCTATCGATGAACGAGGAGGGTGCCATGCTGGAACCATTGCTTGGATCTAAGAGCGCGGAGCGTGTGCTGATTTTCCTTCTGGCAAGAGAAGATGGGTATGCCAGAGAAATCGCCAGATTCTTCAGCGCAGACCCGGATTCAATCCAGAAGCAACTGGTCAAATTCGAGGCTGGTGGGGTTCTCGTGGGGAGATCGCTTGGCAGAACTCGTGTTTACTCTCTCAACCCGGGTTATCCGTTTCTAAAACAGTTGAAGGCTCTCCTTGAGAAGGCTCTGACCTTCTACCGTCAGGAAGAGCGTGACCATCTTGTCCTTAACCGACGAAGACCACGGCGGGGGGGGAAACCCTCATGAAGCCGATCAGGTCAATGACAAATGCTGAACTTGCGGCGTTCATCGAGTCTTGCCTTCGTAAGAAGGGGATCGATGTGGTTCTTTCAGGCGGCACGTGTGTGTCCATTTACAGTGAGAATAGATATGTTTCAATGGATCTGGATCTCGTCAATGCACACTTTGCGAAGAGAAGCGAAATCAGTGCTGTGATGCGAGAGATCGGCTTCCGGGAGGAGGGTCGGCACTTCACACACCCAGAAACCGACTTCTTTGTCGAGTTCCCCGCGGGACCCCTCGCTGTCGGTGAAGAACCGGTAAAGGAAGTACATGAGATCACTCTCGATACCGGAACCCTCAAGATCATCTCACCGACAGATTGCGTCAAGAACAGATTGGCAGCCTACTACTATTGGAACGATGCACAGTGCCTGGAGCAGGCATCCCTCGTGGCTCAGGCCAGAAAGATCGACCTCGCCGAGGTGGAGCGCTGGTCGGAAGTTGAAGGAAAACTGGACGAATTCAGACAGATCAAGGACCGTCTTGTCTCAGGACCGACATTGCGTTCCCGTACATGACTTTTCCAGCAAGCCAGATCACAACTCGAACACAACCTTTCAATGCACTTAAGCTCGTATCCGGCGTGGGTGAAGACTCGGGGCGAGATTCCTAGTTGCCTGGCTGGTACACCAGAATTTCGGCGATTTCTCCAGGTGTAAGCCCAATTTCCTCGAGAAGGGCTTGAATCGAACGAGTATCCTGCATTCTGCGCAGCACTTCTTCTTCCTGCTGGAGGGCCTCTTCTCTTGTCATTTGACCGGCATTGATCATTCTGGAATAGCCGAAGCCGTCCTTGGTACATCCGAACAGCTTAATGAAATAGAAATTCACAAGCGCGCCAAGTGTGCAGTCAATCCGCCACGTGGAAACAGCATGCTCCGGCTTCTTCCATCCCAGTTCATTGACTATAGTCTGTTTGATTTTCTGCCGGTTCCATGGCACATAATCGAAGTAGGAAATCTCCTGGATCGTACTCTCTCTCAAACGTGGGAATCTGCGATTGAAAACGCCATGACCGGGCGAAGGGAATTCAATGCGCTGAAGAAACTTGGCATATTCCACGCGGTATCGGCACGGAGAAAGATATTTGCGAGCTAATCTCCGGACGAAGGAAAGTTTCTCCCCATATTGTTGATCCAGTAATCGATTGGCGTGAACCAGGGAATCAGCCATGTCTTCGACTTGGGAAGAACCCCACACAATGAGTGGGATCCTCCTCTTGTGCGCTTCGCGATACGCCACGCCCCTGTATCCATACGCACAAGCATTGCACACATTATACTTGCGCAACGGCTCTGCATAACGGATATCGCGTTTCACAATACTGTGGGCGATATCCCTCTTAGAACGATATTCCACTGCGTCCACACCAAGTGTGGCGCAGGCGTTTTTCATATTCTCGACAGCTTCCGGTGTACGGAATTCGCTATCATAGTTCACAGCAAGCGGCTTCATGCCCAGAAGCCTGCTCACCGCGTATAATACATACGCGCTGTCCCTGCCGCCGCTGATGGGCACAAGACAGTCGTATGCAGCACCCTTGCTCTTGGCAGCCTTTGCGACTTCTTCCAGTGCCTTTTCTCCTGAAACAGGCGTCTGCTGATATGCACGGCAGAAATCGCATACGCCCTCTTCGTCGAATTCCAAGCCTGGAACCGTATTCGGGTTAATACAGCGAGTACATCTCTTCATTGCAAAACCTTCAGTCCTCTGCCTTTCCCGGTATTGGGCCTATTCGATTTTACCACCTGAGGCCCCACCACACAATCAAAAAGCATCAGCCCGAAGTCGGCGTACCCTTCGCAGTTCCATACGACTCCAGATGCCAGCGCGGACCCACCTACCCCGCACAGCGGCCTTCTCAGACACTTACCGGCAGCCGTAAGACCGCCCTGAAAGTTCTGCCGATGGTGCAGTTTGGGGACCCGTGCGGAACATGTCAGCGAGTGCGGCCGGAGGCCCGGCTTGCCCAGATCCTCTCCGACTGTGTCTGGAAACCGCATAAGACCATAAGCAACTGGCTGGTCTCTTGACAACTGTTTGAGAGTATGGTACTTGGGCGGTATGCAGGGAGGAAAGAAATGAATTCAAACAGAAAGACCCCGGCAATTGTGGGAGCGCTGTTTCTAACCGCGTTGGTTACAGATCTTATAGGTGGGGATCTCATAGAAGGTATTATACATGCTCCGGACTATCTGATTAGTACCTATCCAAATAGGATCCGCGTGATAACAGGGATGGTGCTTGAACTGATCGCTGCTGCTGCCGTTGTCGGCATTCCAATTGTGCTGTTTTCCACCCTGAGGGAGGAGATCTATGGTTAAAGACACTTCGCCATCGACGAAAACCGTCGGATTCTGGTCCGCCGTACTTGCTACGGTTTTCAGCATGACGTATGTCGTCGGTCAGTTGGCAGAGTGGGCGGGATTGATGGGATCCGGGGGAGGAGCCGAGAATGCCAGTACAACGCTCGGGTTGGTCGTGCTTCTCACGCCTTCGCTGTTCTTGGGTTCCTCATTTCTCGTGCTCGTTGTGAGCATCCATCAACTGTCGTCTCCCGATCGAAAGATCTGGAGCCACTCAGCCGTGGTATTCGCCACCGCCTACGCAGTCCTCATAAGCATCAACTACTTTGTGCAGCTCACGTGGGTAGCACCACGACTTGCTGCCGGCCGGACCCAAGGCATAGAGATGTTCCTCTTCACGCCTTTCGATTCATTCTTATACTCGGTCGACATTCTTGGATACAGCTTCATGAGTGTGGCCACTCTCTTTGCCGCCAGGGTGTTCACGGGTAAGGGATTAGAGCGAGTCGTGCGCTTGTTCTTGACGGCAAACGGATTGTTGCTCCCGTTCATTGCGCTTCAAATGTACTTCCATCCGCTGATATGGATCGCGGCGCTTTGGGCAGTGACATTTCCAGGATCTGCGTGGTCCCTTGCTATCCTTTTTCGGCGTGCAGCGACTACGGCAACCGGCTCTGAACCCTTAGTGAGTGGACGCTCAGGTGTTGGCCAATGATCGCCAGGCGCCGACAGGATGCTGGGGGGAGTTGGAGGAAGAAAGGGCCCCCGATGGGGCCCTTCCGTATTCAGATCATGTAACAGGTCTACTGTCGCGTGATCACGTTGAAGCGATGCTTACCAGGACCGGCCTCCACCGCCGCCACCGCGCCGGGGCTTATCGTTCCGAGGCCGTGCCTCGTTAACATTAAGCGTCCGGCCTTTGAGATCGGTACCGTTGAGCGCAGTGATCGCGGCACGAGCCTCATCGGCTTTCGGCATCTCAACGAAACCGAAACCGCGTGATTCTCCTGAAAACTTATCCGAGATGATGTTGGCACTTGCCACTTCACCGTGGGCTGAAAAGGCCTGGCTCAGCTCATCCTGGGTAACGTCATGCGCAAGGTTGCCTACATAGATATTCATTCTGATCTCCTATTTGCTTTGAACAGTTATACCGTCTTTGGACTTGGGTTTACCGGATGGATCACTCAGCCGCATTTCTATCGAATCCGGTGGGCCTTCAGTTCTTCGGAACGCAGAGCTGTTCGCTTTGGTTTTCATATTACGTTCTCTTACTCCATACTTCTCGATGCTTCGAATGCTTCCAGATTCGAGTCTTTTCACCTCCACGCCTTCCAAACCTGGTGAGTACTTCGCCATGCGGCTGCTTTCCTCACAGTCCGTTCTCCAATCTGAAACCGAACGGTATTCAGACTGTGATTGCTTGATCTTGATACTTGCATTGGGGCATATGTCGCCCGTGTCCTGGTGCCTCTATAAAACATGGAGTTCACAGATCCTACGAAGATGGTACCCGTAAATTGCCAGTGCCATTGCAAGTGGAAATGACCTGGGGCGTCGGAAAAGCGTCCACCAGAGGAGCTGCCAATACTGGGCGCGCTCCTTGCCGATAATGCCCAGACGGCAGACTGACTTAATAAACGCCAGGACGTGCTCGAAGTCCCATGAGGCTTTCAACTTCGGCGGCTGATACTCTCGCAGAAAAGTTCTGACCCGCTGATAGTATGGACTGGGAGAGTATATACGCTGCAATATATGTTTGTAGCCTTCACGCAGCACGTCAAGGTTCATGACAGGGACTATATTGGTCGTACCGTCGACATTGTCTCCCGACATCTGCTCGAAAAGACGCCCCGCTTGCTTCAGGCGCTCGTGAAGCCGCGTGCCGGGTGGAGCCTGAAGCAATCCAACCATTGCCGCAACAATCCCGCTTTTCTGGATGAAATCAATCTGCCGCTGAAAGACCCCCGGCGTGTCGTTGTCGAAACCCACGATGAAGCCACCCTGCACCTGGATCCCGGCTCGTTGCATACGTTTTACGTCATCGACCAGGTTTCGGTTCATGTTTT
This sequence comes from Candidatus Eiseniibacteriota bacterium, assembly GCA_043810925.1. Classification (GTDB taxonomy): domain Bacteria; phylum Arandabacterota; class Arandabacteria; order Arandabacterales; family Arandabacteraceae; genus Arandabacterum. The sequence goes on along the minus strand of JBDRNT010000012.1, from coordinate 1,212 downwards.
GCTTCTTGCTGCATTCAGCCAGGCTGTCCTCGTCCGGTGTTTCGATCCCTATGAAGACTGTGCCGAATCCTGCCTCGACCATCATGTGCATCAGCTGTTCATCATCAGCCAGGTTTATGGAGACTTCGGTGTTGAAGGGCACACCCCTTTTGTCTTTCCTCCACTCGATGAGCGCAGGCAGCAGCTCGGTCTTAAGACTCTCTTTGTTCCCGATGAGGTTGTCGTCCACAAAGAAGATGTGCCCGCGCCACCCCAGGTCATAGAGACCATCCAACTCAGCGAGAATCTGCCTGACGGTCTTGGTACGCGGCCGATGGCCGAACAAGGACGTCACGTTACAGAACTCGCAGTTGAAGGGACAACCACGGGAATACTGGATACTCAAGGTGCCATAACGATTCAGATCGGCCAACTCCCACATAGGAGCAGGCGTCGTGTGAATGTCGGCGAAGCCGGATGATGTATAGACACGCTTGGCACATCCCCGCTCGAGGTCACTTAGAAAGTCCGGCAGGGTCAGCTCGGCTTCATTCAGCACAAAATGATCAACTTCTTCGAATTGATCATGCTCCATTGTAAAGAGCGGCCCTCCGGCAATGACCCTGAGGCCGGCTTCTTTGCAGCGCGTGATGATCTGACGTGCCGACTCTCTTTGCACAGTCATGCCGCTGACGAAGGCGCAATCCGCCCACTCAAGATCGTTCTTGCGGAGCTTCGTCACGCCCGCATCTACCAGGCGCTTTGACCACTCGGGCGGCAGCATTGCTGCAACGGTCAGCAGGCCCAGTGGCGGCGAGTATGCCCGCTTGCGTATGAACTTAAGTGCATGTTTGAAGCCCCAGAAAGTGTCCGGAGACTCAGGGTAAATCAGGAGGATGTTCATTTGGTTTTCTATCCCTTCTTGTCGTCTCGGACTGTGCGGCGAACTCTGGATTCAAGGACGGCGGCCCAAGTGCGGATCAGACAATGTATGTTGCAGTCTCCCTCTTGCAAACGGACGATATCGGAACTCACGCTCTCTGCGGCAAATGTACCCGATGCACCGATAATTGTCAACTCTAAAGAGTGGTGTGTAGTTGCAACATAAGAATGTCATGTATTCTGCAACATAGAAATGTCACCCTGTCTTAAGGCCTCTTCTTTGAGGGCCTCCTGTCTTTGTTTCTTGGTCACTCTTGTGATCTTCCTGTGCTTGAGTTTCCTGCCCTTGTA
>JBDRNT010000011.1:0-33578 GCA_043810925.1 Candidatus Eiseniibacteriota bacterium | reverse complement strand
TTGGACTCATACCTCAGACGGTGGCAGATAGAAGACACGATACGGTGCATGAAACAGAGTTACGATGTGGAGAATGTACGGCTGTTGAGTTACGGGCGTCTTCAGAACATGATGGTGTTGGCCTTGTGTGCGATGTACTTTGCTTGTGTCTATCTTGGTGACCGAGCGCGGGTGCGGATCCTTGCGTATCACGCGCTGAGGGCGGCACGCCGTCTCTTCGGGATACCGGACTTCAGATACTACGCTCTTGCCGACGGGATAAAGAGGCTCTTAGAGGTCCTCAGAAGGCCATTCGTTGCTCGATTGGTGTCAGGACATGCACAAGTGCAACCTAACCTCTTTGACCCATGAGATTTTTGGGGAAACTCCACAGCTTTTCCCCGTCTTGACATTACCTTGGTCTTGAGGTATCTTTTCTGAGATTACTCCCCACCAATTGCGGTGGGCCTGAGCGCCGACCTGATACCACATCCCCTGTGTGGAGAGGAGGATTCTGATGCGACCCCGTAGGGCGAGAGTCTGTTCTACAGCCGTGATGGTACCTGTTCTTCTTGCCGTTCTTTCGTGTGCCTGTGTGGCGGGCGAGAGCTATCTCAACTTCCCTGCGATACACGGCAATACCATTGTGTTTTCGTGTGAAGGCGATCTCTGGACGGTTTCCGCGAACGGCGGGATTGCCGAGAGACTTACACAGGCCGATGGTCTCGAATACATGGCGCAGTTCTCACCCGATGGCCAACACATAGCTTTTACAGGTGAGTATGATCACGGCGGTAACGACGTGTACGTAATACCCGCACAGGGCGGCACACCGAAAAGGCTGACATATCATCCCTGGTCCGACTATGTGCTCACCTGGCTGCCGGACGGCGAAGGCATTGTATTTCGCTCAATGCGCCACTCTGCCCATTACACCTATAAGGTCTTTTCGGTCTCTAAGGACGGCAGTTTCCCGGAGGAACTACCGCTCGACGAGGTCTCGCTGATCAGTTATGCGCCCGACGGCAAGCGCGTGGCATTCAACCGCTTCTCGAGGGAATTCAGAACCTGGAAGCGATATACGGGCGGACTCGCCCAGGACGTCTGGGTCGGCAACCCTGAGACGCTCGAGTTTGAGAAGATAACCGACTATGACGGTACAGACGCTTTCCCGATGTGGGTAGGTGAGAGGATCTACTTTGTCTCCGACCGCGATAATACGATGAATATATACAGCATGAACCCCCGGGGCGGCGACGTAACCCAGCATACATTTCATGAGGAGTATGATATTCGTTGGCCGTCTTCAGACGGGAACTCTATCGTCTACCACAATGGCGGGGAGATCTGGCTCTTCAACATCGCCTCGGGCGAGTACAGCATGGTGGATATCGAAGTACCATCGGACAGGGTGGGGGAGCGTGAACGCTTCGTCAATCCTGCCGAGTATGTTACGGACTTTGAGATTTCTCCGAAGGGCCGCAGGGTCGCCTTCTGCGCACGCGGTGAACTCGCTCTGATACCCGCCGAGGAAGGGCGGCTGATCGAGCTCTGCGCTACATCCGGTATAAGAGAGAAGTTCCCGAGATGGTCGGCGGACGGCAAGTCGATCGCCTATGTCTCCGAGGCAACGGGCGAAGAAGAGATCTATGTTGCCGACATACTCGGAAAGGGGGATCCCGAGCAGATAACGAAGGATACCCGCGGCTGGAAGTACCAGCCGTTATGGTCCCCGGACGGCAAGAAGCTCGCCTATGCGGATGGATCCCAGACTATCTATGTCGTCGACAGGGAGACAGGCAAGGTGACGCGTGCCGACAGCAGCGACTACTGGGAGATAAGAAACTACTCGTGGTCACCGGACAGCAGGTGGCTGGCTTATGATAAGCCCGAAAACCACCATTTCAATTCGGTATTCGTTTTCGATACCAAGACGTCGAAGGTGATACGGGTGACCGACCCCTACACCAACGATACTGAACCCGTGTGGGATCCCGACGGCAAGTATCTCTATTTCTTGAGTGACCGTACGATCAACCCCGTGCTTGGCAAGATCGCCTTCGGAACGATCCTCGATAAGACTTCAAAACCCTATCTCGTCATACTCAAGAAGGGTGAGAAGTCCCCGTTCTTTGCCAAAGAGCCTGAGGAGCTTGACGGTGACACGGAAAACGGCGATGACAAGAAAGGCGAAAAGGACAAGAACGGTGACGAGGAGGAGACCAAAGACGTCGAGATCGATCTTGACGGGCTTATGGACAGGGTCGTCGAGTTCCCGGTCGATGCCGGTCACTACTCGTTGCTCGCGGCTGCGGAAGGCAAGATCTTCTATCGTTCGCGTCCGTCGGTCGGGATGGCGGAGGGTCAGCGGCGGGGGAGTGAGTCCGAGCCGATGCACAGCGTTCACATGTTCGATCTCGAAGATAAGGAAGACGAAGTCATCATCTCCGGGATCAATTCCTACAGGCTATCCCATGACGGGGAGAAGATCGTTTACAGACAGAGGAACGATTTCTCCGTCGTCGATGCAGCCAAGCAGTCGGGTGAGGGTGATGACGATTCGGGCGTCGACCTGTCGAAGTGGAACATCAGGCTCGATCCCAGGCAGGAATGGGACCAGATGTTTAACGAGGCCTGGCGGCTTCAGCGCGACTTCTACTGGGCCCCGAACATGGCCAGTATCGATTGGGCCGGGATCAAGACAAAGTACGGGAAGCTCCTGCCCAAGATCGCGACGCGTGCCGAGCTGAGCGATCTCATAGGACAGATGATAGCGGAGCTGTCCACGTCACACACTTATATCTGGGGTGGTGACGAGCAGAGGCCCGAGCGGATCCCGGTGGGTTTGCTTGGTGCCCAGATCGTGGCGGAGAAACGTACCGGTCGCTACAAACTGGGCAAGGTCTATCCGCAGGAGCCATCGAGCCCGGATGCAGTTTCACCGTTGACCCTGTCTCACGCGGGTGTTGAGGCGGGCGAGTATGTGCTCGCAGTGAACGGCCGGCCGCTTGACACAACTACCAACTTCTATTCGGTGTTCTTGAATCTCGCCGATGACGAGGTGCTTCTCACAGTAAACGACAAGCCCACCCTCGATGGGGCAAGAGATGTGATCGTGAAAACGATCGGCAGTGATGAAGCCCTCCGCTATCTCGACTGGGTCCGTTCCAACCGCGAGTATGTTGAAGCAGCGACAGGTGGGCGGGTCGGTTACATCCACATACCCAATATGAGTACTGCGGGTCTGATCGAGTTCTCGAGGACCTTCTACCCGCAGTTGGAGAAGTCGGGGCTGATCATTGACGCCCGCTATAACGGCGGCGGCTTCGTATCCGACCTGATCCTCAAGAGACTGTCGGTCGATGTGCTCGCTTACGGCAAGGCGCGCAAAGGCAAACCTTACAGGTATCCGGATGAAGCCGTCAATGCGCACAGGGTGGCACTCTGTAACCAGCAGGCGGGCTCGGACGGCGATATCTTTACGCGCGCCTTCAAACTTGCGGAACTCGGTACGGTAATAGGCATGCGTACGTGGGGTGGTGTGGTCGGTATAAGGATGGACAAGCCCTTTGTCGACGGCGGCATGATGACAATTCCCGAGTTCGCATGGTGGGAGAGCGAAGGTGGTTGGACACTTGAGAACTGGGGAGCGACTCCTGATATAGAGGTAGAGAATATGCCGGGCGAAGTGCTTCGCGGACACGACACCCAGCTTGAGCGAGCGACTGCGCTCTTAAACGGTCTCCTCGAGAAGGATCCCAAGGGGACACCCGATCTCCCGGCATTTCCTGATAAGAGCAAGAAGTAACGGAATTCGGTGACGGCTTAGTAATTCCGTCGGGCGCAGAGACTTCGCAATTCTCAGGGGGTCAGAGCTCGAAATGTGCACGCGGCGAAAGCGCCGCGTGCACATTTCGAGCTCTGACCCCAGGCCTTTACGTCACCCGGGCAACGTGATACGATGTCTCCACCTTCATAATGCCGGGGAGGAGACTGTGTGGAATACGTAGTCCGGATGAAAGACATTACCAAGCGGTTTCCAAGGGTCGTCGCAAACGACCGGGTCAACCTCGACATAAAAGAGGGCGAGATCCACGCCCTGGTCGGCGAAAACGGTGCCGGCAAGTCCACGCTGATGAATGTCCTTTACGGGCTTACGAAACCCGATGGGGGCGACCTCTTTATAAGGGGGGACAGGCTTCCCGCCGAGACGGGGTTCCTCGGACTGGACTATGGAATCGGCATGATTCACCAGCACTTCATGCTGATTGGACAGTTCACGGCGCTTGAGAACATAATCCTCGGAGCCGAACCCAGACTGGGCCCCATGCTTGATATGCGGAAGGCCCGGGGCCGGGTTGAGCGCCTGATGCAGGAGTACGGCATCGAGGTCGACCTCGATACCCGGATAGACGCTCTTTCCGTTGGTGAGGAGCAGCGGGTTGAGATTCTGAGGGTGCTTTACCGGGACGCAAGCATGATCATAATGGATGAACCGACCGCTGTCCTGACACCTCAGGAGACGCGTAGCCTGTTCTCTACGCTCAAGATGCTTACGCGCAGTGGAAGGACGGTAGTCTTCATAACCCACAAGCTCGAAGAGGTTATGGCGATTGCCGACACGGTCACGGTGATGCGGGCAGGCAGCATGATCGGGACCATGCCGATATGTGAAACCGATGTCGCCGATCTTGCCGAGAAGATGGTCGGGCGAAGAATCGAAGACATGGTGCACAGGAAAGTGGAGATCTCGGCCAGGCCGGTGCTCAAAGTCGAAGGTGTTTCGCTCAGGTCCAAGAAGGGACAAAGTCTTCTGACCGACATCTCGCTTGAAGTCTATGGCGGTGAGATCTTCGGAATCTGCGGTGTCGACGGTAACGGTCAGGATGATCTCTTCGAAGTGCTTATAGGTCTCAGTCGGCCGACACGGGGCGAAGTGACATTTCTCGGAAGGGACATCACTCACGATCCCACGTCCCGCAGGCTTAAAGCCGGAATGGCCCATATCCCGCCGGACAGGGCAAGGATGGGTCTTGTCGCTGACTTCACTGTCAAAGAGAATCTCATACTGGGAAGACACACCGACGAGCGTTTCTCCGGAAGGGTGTTTCTTAAAGCCCGTGCGGTCGCTGAGTCGGCTGATACTCTGGTCAGAGACTTCGGGATAGAGCCTCCGATGCCCGAGATGCAGACCGGACTTCTCTCGGGGGGTAACCAGCAGAAGGTGATCGCGGCAAGGGAACTGAGCCGAAAACCGGCTCTCCTCATAGTGGCGCAACCCACAAGAGGACTTGACATAGGTGCAGCAAGAATGATTCACGACCTGCTCGTTGGACAGGCTGACTCAGGCAGGTCGGTTCTTCTCATCTCTGCCGACCTGTCCGAGATAATGAAACTGGCCGACAGGATCGGCGTGATGTATAGAGGCATGATCGTCGGTGTTGTGAAGAGGGCCGAGGCAACCGAAGAAAACCTGGGACTCATGATGGCGGGTGCGAAGGCATGAAGGCGACCAGGTCACAGTTGGCCGGTTTCGCTCCACCTCTGATCTCGCTTCTTCTCGCTGCCGCCGTCTCCGCAGTTGTCATACTCGCTCTGGGGGAAGACCCGCTCAACATTGGCCGGGTGATGCTGTCGGGCTCACTCGGAAGTCTCCGCAGTCTTGCCAACACGCTTGAGGAGGCAACCCCGCTCATATTCACGGGTCTTTGTGTCGCGGTTGCGATGAAGTGCGGGCTTTTCAACATAGGCGGTGAAGGCCAGCTCGTCATGGGTGCGTTTGCGGCCGCCTGGGTCGGAGTCAGACTGGCGGGACTCGATCCGCTGACGCACGTGGCCGTCTGCATAGTGGTCGCGGGTATGGCCGGGGCTCTGTGGGCGCTCATTGCGGGAGTGCTCAAGGCAAGGTTCGGTGCGCACGAAGTGATAAACACGATAATGCTCAACTACGTAGCCTTCATCGTGACCAACTACCTGGTCAATCTGGCTTACTTCAAGAAACCCGGTCAGATCCCGCAGACTGAGGACGTGGCGGGAACTGCGCTTCTGCCAAGACTGGACTTCATCTATATCTATACCAGGCTTAACGTCGGTTTCGTCCTGGCCGTTGTTGCGGTAATCGTCGTCTTCCTGATTCTCGAAAAGAGCAAACTGGGATTCGAGATCAGGAGCGTAGGACTGAATCCGCTGGCGAGCCGCGCATCCGGTATATCCGTATTCAGGAACACGATCATCGCAATGGCTATAGGCGGTTTTCTGGCCGGGCTCGGAGGCGCGGAGCGCGTTCTCGGGGTGCACAAGCACTTCATAAGTCCGTTTCCGTTCGGATACGGATTCGCCGGGATAGCAGTTGCACTGCTCGGACGTAACAAGCCTTTCGGGGTGCTTCTGGCTGCGATCTTCTTCGGTGCCCTGGCAAGCGGAGGGGCGCAGATCGACATGGAGACCAATGTGCCGCGTGAGCTGGTGACGGTTATTCAGGCCATCGTGATCATCTTTGTGGCGTGCGACTACCTCGTGACAAAGATGGGCATAAGGTTGAGAGGGGCAGTACCAGGTGAATGAGTTCCTGTCGGTTTTCAGTGTCTCGCTTTTTCTGGCGACGATAAGGAAATCCATACCTCTGATCTTTGCGAGCACCGGCGGCTTTTTCAGCGAGCGGGCAGGTGTGATCAACATAGGACTCGAAGGCATGATGCTCTTCGGTGCCTTCAGCGGAGCGATAATCTCAGTCTTCACACATAATCCCTGGCTTGGAGTATTGGGAGCGGCGATTGTCGGTGGGCTCGTGGGTTACCTCCACGCAATTGCCACGATCACGCTGCGGGCAAATCAGATCATATCCGGTGTGGCCATAAACATGCTCGGTGTCGGTGGTACGATCTTTCTCTGCCAAGTGTGTGTGAGTGGTGAACGGTCGTTTTCACTCGGCCCCGCCGACCGGCTTCCGGTTTGGGGGTCTTTCATTCCGCTGGTCTACATGGCGTTTCTGGTGGTCGGTCTCGCCTATGTTTTCGCATACTTCACGGTTCCGGGCTTGAGGCTGCGTGCCGTCGGTGAACACCCGAGGGCGGCCGACACTCAGGGCATCGACGTCAACCGGACGAGGTTCATCGCGGTGATAATAAGCGGCGTGTGCGCCGGGCTCGGCGGCGCGTATCTTCCATTCTTCTCGGGTTCGTTTGCGAAAAACATGACATCGGGGCAGGGTTTCATTGCGCTTGCGGCCCTCATATTCGGCAAGTGGAATCCCCTCGGCGCGATGGCGGCGTCCCTGCTCTTCGGGTTTGCAGACGCGCTCCAGGAGACCTTGCAGGGGAGAGGAGGGCTGCCGCCGCAGCTCTTCCAGGTAATACCCTATGTCCTCACGATAGTGGCTCTCGCCGGCGTAATCGGCAGATCGGTGGCACCGGCCGCGGTGGGCAAACACTACACGAGGGAAGTGAAAGACTGATGCGGGCTAGCTGCCCCTGAGAACCGCCATCACCTGCTCCGGAGTCGATGCCCGGAGGACCTTCTTACGGAATGACTCGTCCTTAAAGAGCAGAACCGCCTTTCCGAGCACCTTGAGGAATTCATTGCGTGCCTGCTTGTCGGATGAGGCTATCATGATGACCAGTCTGACGGGTTTACCGTCGAGGGAATCGAAATCGATGCCTTCCTCGCACCTTCCAATGGCCATCACGAAGTTGCTGACCGAATGAAGCTGGACATGGGGAATTGCAATCTCAAAACCTATACCCGTTGTGAGGACATTCTCCCGTTCGATGATCGATTGCTCGAGATCCTTCCCGTCGGTGATCTCGGGGGCCTTCTCAAGGACACGGAAGAGCTCTCTTAAGACTTCGTTCTTGGTACGTGACTTCAGATCTATGATTCTCTCGGGGACTACCATGCTCGAGATTTTCATGTCCTTCTCCGCCGTCCGTCCGGTTCGCTACAGTTTGGGAACAACGCAAATGAACCGGAATACCCCTTCTCCCTTGTTAAGGAACTGATGCTCCTCGCCCGGGACTATCAGCGCAAATGAATCCTTCTCAAGAGGGTGTTCCTCGTCTCCCTGTTTGACGGCTCCTGTGCCCTCGACCACATAGATCTCGTGTTCCCAATCATGAGTATGGTAAGGCGTGTTCCCACCGGGTTCGATGTCAAAGACCCGCATCACGAAGTTGGGCGCACCGTCCATGTCTGATATCAGGACTTTCATGCCGACGCCTTTTATGCCCTTTTCGAGTATCTCAGCCGGAGCCACATCGCCGACCCTGCCCACTACCATGTGTCTACCTCCTGATAGGATGATTCCTTCTGAAGAGGCTATCCCACGGGCGACCCAAAGTCAAAGGGATTAGGCCTTATCCGCGCCACGCCGCAGGGCCTCCGAAACTGCTTCGCGGATGCCGTCTCTGGGAGCCTCGTAGCCCCAGGATATTTCCTTACCATCGACAAAGATGCCGCGAGGTGTCTGGTGAGACATAAGAGCCGTGCTGTCTTCGGCCGGATACTCGTTGAGTCTCACCCGATCCTCGAATTCACAGACAACCTCCCGGACCCGCCGGGCTTCGATATTGCTTGTCTGGCAGAATGTATTGTAGAAGAGGTCGACCACGACTTTGCCCTGCACCCGCCGGAATTCGCAGTTCCTCCGGAGGAAGTCCGGGGCTTCGGCAGATGGGTCCAGGACCTTCCACAAGATAGCCTCGCCCTTGAGGATGTCACTGTCCTTGAGCCTTCCTTCACTGATCGGATTGCCGTCACCGGCTATGGCCGCGACAAGCGTGAAACCGGACTCATCGAAGTACTTTGCCGGCATGAACCAGAAGTCATGGTAGTAACCCGTCACAACCAGGGCCTTCTTACCCTGGTGACGGGCTTCGTCCTCAGCGGCCTTAAGCAGGGCCCGTCCCGCACCCCGGCCCTTCAGGTCTTCCTTCACAAAGAGACAGGTGATTGCCAGCAGGTCCTTCCCGACCGGTCCCCAGGGTGATACTTCTATAGGCATGACATAGATGAAACCGGCGTGATCGCCGTCCATGACTGCGACTTTCGCTCTCAATCCCTTTGCATGCATGCCTTTGAGCCACGCGAGACGCGTTCGTGCGCAGGCGTCAATCTCATCCGTCTCGTTGATATGTGTACAGGTGCTTACAAAGTACTCATCATCCTGGTTCATGTCGCGTACCTTGACTGGAGGCATCTTCCGTCTCCTGTAAGCGACCCGGGTGGTGGAACTCCGGTCGGTCTTGCGGTTACAGCGTCGACTGGAGCTCTATCTCATCTTTAAGGGGAATCCCGTCGATTCCGGTTTGAGGGAGTTCCGGTTTGAGTCGCCGGGTCTCCACGAGCGCATCCTTGTGGACTGCAGCCACCTCGAATCCACGGCCCTGATAGAAGTCCACGGCTGCCTGGTTGTCGTTAGTAGTGATCAGCCAGAGCCGCTTGCACTTCTTCTCGATCGCGACCTCTCGCACGGCATCGATAAGTGCGGTCGCGATACCGACACCCTCAACGATGCTGTCGAGGCTTGTGATCTCACACTGGTCGCCGTCGATACGATACGTGACAAGCCCGGCAGGCCCGTGCCGCCATATCCCCACGAACCCGGGGAGCTCCGCTGTGTCGTGGACCTTGCCCCGTGTCACGATCTTCGTTGAACCCCAGTTATCCTCAATCAGTTTCTTGGCCCACATCCGATACTGATCCTCCAGAGGTACAATCTTAAATGCGCTCATCACGATACCCCTTGTCTCGACACTGTGGTCATCTCAATCTCACTGATTGTATGCCGGGACACCGCGAAATGGAAGCAAAATCCACTTGAAGCACCTCGTCAACCACCGCGGAAAACGCTCGATTTCAAGATCTGACCCCGAGGGCTCCGATGGGGGTTAGGGGACGGAGGTGAATCTGCGGGAGTCGTATGGCTCTATGGCTCTGGGCCAATTGTACGCCACGGCGATCCCTACCGAGTACGGACGCTTCATGACCGAACCGGTAAAGTCATCCGGATAGTCGTGGTCGGCAAGCCACGATGCGTATTCGAAGAGCACCGAAAACCTCCGGGTGAAGGTCACCTCGGTACCCAGGGCCATCTGCGGAGCGACCGCAACGTTGTATGACAGGCTCCCGTAGAGGGTGACAAAATCCACGAGATCGTAGCTCAGAAGCAACGCCGCTCTCTCGGGCAGATACCCGATAAACCTGAAATCAGCAGCAGCGTCAACCGGCAGAACCCGCGGCATCTGAAACTTGAACTCCGGGAAGATACCCGCCCATTCATTGGGGAACATCTCAATCTCGCGATCACGGCTTGTGAATGTACTGCGGTACCTGTTTCTTACCGGTACCACGAACGTCAGACCGAGACTGTAACCTGGTCGGGACCGTCGTGCTTCCCTGCCGACTTCGCCTTTTATGAAGATCGAGTAATCCGATATATCGGGGTTTTCGGCGGCGTCTATTTTTGTGATCCCCAATGTTGCATTCGTGCCGTTCCTTATCTTGGCCGTCTGGAAAAGCGCGGAGTGACATCCGGCAAGCAGGAGTATCCCCGCAAGTGCCAGCTGCCATCCTTTACGTCGCATCGTCATCGCGGGCGAAGCGATGCGATTTCTATGGATTGCCACGGCTCCTCCCGAGCCTCACAACGACCCCTTCAGGCCGGATTGCCACGCCGGCTCGTTCACCTTCCATAGGATGGTTTGACCGGTTTGAGGTTCTCGTCGACCGCGCCCACTATGACCATGCAGGAGTTGTCGAGATCAAGATACTTCCCGGCTGCGTCGAGGACATCCTGCTTGGTGATCTTCTCGAACCTGTCGGCCTGCGTGTCGTAGTAGTCCATCGGGAGATCGAAGAAAACGAGGTCCCCCAGCTGTGCCGCTATCTGGGAGTATGTCTGCATCCTGAAGGGAAGGATGGACTTGAGAAAGTTCTTCGTCAGTTCCATCTCTTCGTCAGTGACATCCTCACTCGACATTTTCTCGACCTCTTCCCTGACGGCTTTGATTGCGGCACCCACATTCTTGGGTCTCGTCCCGAGATGGATGTACATTGCACCCGGTCGGCTTGTGACGTCGACCGCTGAATTGACCACGTAGGCCAGCGCCTCATCCTCTCGGATTCTGTCGAAGAGCCGCGAGCCGAATGCGCCGGCGCCGAAGATGAAGTTCATCACCTGAAAAGCCTCGAAGTCCGGGTCCTTCATACCCGGGCCCTGCATTCCCCAATAGATTTTGATCTGCCTCTTCTGAGGCAACGTCTCCACGTACTGAGAGAAACCGGGCTCAACATGAGTAGGGGAGATGTCAAAATTCGGAGTGCCCTTGCTCTCCCATCCTGAAAGATGAGTTCGCAGAGTCGCAAGCATTTCAGGCGTGTCGAAATCCCCGACCACAGCCACAACCGTCCCCCGCGGGGACCATTGCTTTGAGTAGAAGGTCTTTACATCCCGTACCCCGAGGCCCCCGGCTTCCACCCTGGACCCCGCCTCCGGGTTTGAGTACGGATGCCCGGAGTAGAAGTACTCTCGGAACTTGATCAGACCCAGGTCCGCAGCATCCTCCTCAATCTGGCTGATATCCGAGAGAAGCTCCCGCCTGGCGCGCTCAAAGTCCTTTGATCTGAAGGACGGTGAGGTGAGGAGATCACAGATGATGTGGCAGGCTTCGTCAGCGTACGCGGACAGCACCGATGTTCCCAGGTAGGCCCGCTCGATGTCGGTGCTCGCCGATACATCACTGCCAAGGCTCTCGATCTTTTCATAGAGGTACTCATACGGGAAGTCGCTCGATCCCATTGCCAGCGTCTTGGCTGTAAGCCTGGCCAGCCCCGATTTGCCGGGCGGTTCGTACGCTGATCCGGCAAGCGTGTATGCTCTTACGCCGACCACGGGAAGAGTATGATCCTCCTTGAGAATCACTCTTACACCATTGGGCAGCTCCTCTAAGACTGCATCCGCGAAAGTCATGGCGAAACCCGCCGAAGCGAATGCGGACTCGTCCATCAGGCCGCAGGCCGGCGCCACGACAGGTGGTGCAAGGCCTATCAGGTCATCTACTTCGAGCTTCGATGCCCGGGGTATCAGCCACCCGATTGTGGCCGTCTCCCAGTCCAGATATTCACGGGCGACCTCAGCGACTTCCTCGGGTGTTACCGACTTTAAGTTTGCGAGGACATTGTCGGCGTATGTCCAATCGCCCATAGCGGCTGCAGAGGCAAGCTCGAAGGCCCTTGCACGGGGCGTCTGGCGGCTGAGAACGGTCATTCCTTCGATCCTGGTTTTCGCCATTCTCACTCTGTCCTCATCCGGAACGCCGGCCTTGAATCCCTCGATGGCGTCATAGATTGCCTTCTCGCTGGCCTTAAGGTCACCGCCCTCTTCAACCGACGTTATGAGCAGGAACCCGAATGGGTCCATGGTCGGGATCTGAACAAGGGCCGCCTCAGTGGCCATGCCGGCATCGACCACCTCCCGGGTGAGCACACTCGACCTACCACCTCCAAGTAAGGTCGACAGCGCTGTACCCACCTCAAAATCCCTGGTTCCATATGCGGGCCCCTTGAAAAAGACCATTATCCGTCCCTCTGAGGCGTCTCCACGGACGGTGGCCCGTCTCAAGCCTTGCTGCCTCGGCTCTGCCGGCGGTGTCCACGCCGGAGGGTGCCCGCCCTGGATGCCCTCGAAGTGTTGCCTGACCTTTTCGATGGCCTCCTCTTCATCTATATTACCCACGACAGATACAACCGCGTTGGCGGGCCGGTAATAGGTTTCGTAGAACTCACGCACATATTCGGCTTCCATATGATCGACATCGGTGAAGTAACCGCCCGGCCACCAGTGGTGGTATGGGTGGATCTTAAAGGCCGTAGCAAACAGATCTTCCAGCATGACCATAATGGGGGCCTCACCCCTCATTGCCAGTTCTTCCAGTATTATGTCCCGCTCGTCTTCCACACCCTGCGAGTCAACAATGGCGTTCGCCATGCGGTCCGCCTCGATGTCGAGAAGGTTGTCAACCTTGTCGCTCGGCATCACTCCGCCGAAATGGGTGTAATCCCAGTAGGTCTCACCGGCCGGAATCCCTCCGCTTTTCAGGATCTCCTTGCCGGCCGCATCTTCGGGGTATTTCTCCGTCCCATTGAAGAGCATATGTTCTACGAAATGCGAAACCCCCGTCTTTCCGGTGACCTCGTTTCGTGACCCCACCCTGTACATGACCGATACCGCAACCAGGGGCGATACACGCATCTGTTCTGCTATCACCTGAAGACCGTTTTCGAGTACTACCGACCTGGCGGCATAGAGCATCGCCGTGGGTACCACCAATAGCGGCACTGCAAGGAGCGCTGCCGCTGCGGCACGCTTGGATACAGAGACCATGTTTCCTCCTTCATCAGGAATCCAACTTTTCAATTGATTTTAGGGGGGCTTTGGGCCATAGTCAAGAGGGACAGCTCCAAAGAGAGGGGGATTGGTGATGCGGTTTGATGCGAGATTGAGGTTCGTGGGGCTCCTGGTCATCGTTGCATGCTTCATACTTGGCGGGTGTGCCGAAAAGGACACCTCTGTTTTCGAACCTGATACTACTGCGCCGTGGGTTCCATCGGCCAGCGAGAGCAATGGGCGGGTGTCCTGGACAACCAACGAAGACGCCACTTGCGTACTTCTCTACGGCACACGCACAGGTGTCTATGATCACCATGGCTATCATGTCTCCGATGGCGGCAGGAGCCATTATGTTGACCTTATAGATGTCGGTCCGACCGAGTACCGTATGAGGATAGTGGCTACCGACCGTGCGGGCAACACATCAACCGGTGATGAGATGATCTTCCTTGTTGAGGAAACCCCCGAGACGGAGAACCTGGTGTACACCATGGTGGACGTGGGCTGGGGAGACTGCCATTTTCTTGAGTTTCCGGGCGGCACAAACGTGATCGTGGATGCCGGCTATGGCAACCTGGGGGACTTTCCTCATTCTAACGACGTGTTCGGCTTCCTTGACACCCGTGGCGTCCCGCGGCCCGCGGGCATAGACTACATGATCGCAACGCACAATCATGGGGACCACTACGGTGGTTTCCTGAATCTTCTCGGGTTCTACACCAATACGACACTCCTGACTCCGGCCATGCCGTACTCACGCGTGCTTGAGACTCTCGGCGCCAAGCTGGCGGAAGCGGGTGTGCCTGTGGACAGCCTGATTGAGGGGCAGACAAACGCGAATACCGACTTTCTCAGGTGGGATGAGGAGCATGGAGTGCGCGTAAAGGTCTTTAGCGCAGGGGCCGGCCGCCTCTTCGCGCCGGAGCAGGACGGTGACCCGACCAACTGTGATTCACCCGTGATCAAGGTGTCCTACGGCCAGGTTGATATCATGCTGAACGCTGATGCTGAGGCATTTGTCGAGCAGCGGATGCTCAAGACCTACGGCAGCGAGCTGGACTGTGATGTTCTCAAGGTAGGCCACCACGCCAATAATGACGCAAGCTCTGAGGAGTTCCTTGCAGTCGCGACGCCGCGTGTCGGGCTGATTCCCAACTCGCTTGAGGAAAACCCTGGTGTGTTTGACCAGTCCGTGATAAACCTGCTCAGAGAGTATAATGTGGATTACTTCGTCTCAGACAGGGCCTACAGAAACGCCGGCAGGACCGATGAGGCGCAGGATGGACATGTGAGCGTCACCACAGACGGTGAGACTTTCACTGTGTGGACCTGGAAATGATTTGCCAAGGAGCAAGGCCCCGTTGAGTAGTCCCGGAAGCCAGGCAAGGACCAAGCGATTGGGGAACTTACTGCGTGCCCTTGCCTATATAGCTCCTGCCGGGACGATCATAGTTGTTTTCCGGGTGCTCCCGATCATCGCCGCATTTACAGTCAGTTTCTACTACGTGATGATGGGGAAGATCGTCGGCTTCGCCGGCCTTTCCCAGTACTGGATGCTACTCTCCGACAGTGAGTTCTGGAATTCGCTTGTCAACACCTCCTATTTCGTAATCGGAACGGTCCCGGTGAGTCTTTTCCTGTCGCTTTTCATTGCCATCCTCTTAAACCAGAAGATCAAGGCCCTGGGGGCATACAGGACCATCTATTTCCTTCCCGTGGTAACGTCGCTCGTAGCGGTGGCGATCGTGTGGAAATGGATCTACCACCCCAGGCTGGGTCTCCTGAATTCCTTTGTAAGCCTGATCGGGCTTAACCCGCTGATGTGGCTTGAGGAACCGGAGGGGATCTTCTCGCTTCTGGCAGGACGAGTAGGACTGTCTCTGCCCTCCTGGATGGGCGGCCCCAGCCTTGCGCTGGTTGCGATTACGATAACCAACCTGTGGAGGGGGATAGGGTATAACATCGTGATATTCCTTGCGGGGCTCCAGAACATACCCAACGAGTACTACGAAGCGGCCAAGATAGACGGTGCGGGGCGTACCCAGACGTTCTGGAAGATAACCTGGCCGCTGATCTCGCCTACGACCTTCTATGTCGTGATCATGACCACCATTGTATCCTTCCAGGTCTTTACGCTCGTATATCTGATGACCGGATCACCCGTAGGCGGGCCGCTCGGCACAACCAAGGTGCTTGTCTATTACATTTTTGAGAAAGCATTTGAATCGGGCGGAGACATGGGTTACGCCAGTTGCGTTGCGCTGGTGCTTTTTGCCATCGTGCTTACGCTCACGCTCGTACAGCGGAGACTGATCGAAAAGAAGGTGCATTACTACTAGGAGGACCTGCTCGGTGCGGATATTGAGGAAGATCCCGATCCACGTTATTCTCATCGTGGGGGCGATCAGTATGGTCATGCCGTTTATCTGGATGGTATCGACCTCGCTCAAGTCTCCGCAGGAGACCTTCATTCCGCCCGATCTTACTCACCTGAGACCCACGTGGGTACCGAACCAGGTAATCCTGGACAACTACATCGAGGCCTGGAGCGAAGTCCCGTTTCCAAGGTACTTCCTCAATACGATCTTCATAGCCATATGCATCGTGGGCGGGGTGGTGATAACCTCGTGTCTTGCCGCCTACGCTTTTGCCAAGTTCGACTTCCCAGGCCGGGAGACGCTGTTCATATTCTTCCTCAGCATGATGATAGTGCCTCAGGCCGTCTATCTCGTGCCGTCTTTCATAATAATGTCCAGGCTGGGATGGGTTGACACCTACATGGCACAGATCGTTCCGTGGCTTGCACAGATTTTCAGCATCTTTCTCCTCAGGCAGCAGTTCCGGACGATTCCGGACGACTACTACGACGCCGCCCTGATTGACGGGTGCAGCCGGATGGGCTTCCTGTGGAGGGTCCTGGTTCCGCTCTCCAAGCCCACGCTGATCACGATAGGCCTCTTCGCGCTGCTTGGTTCGTGGAACAGCTTCATCTGGCCGTTGATCATGACAAACAGCGACAAACTGCGTCCGATCCAGGTCGGGCTCTCCTATTTTGCCCAGGAACAGGGGACGGAGTACGGATTGATGATGGCGGCTGCGACCTTCTGTGTCGCGCCGGTTGTGGTGATATACTTCATCGCTCAGAAACAGGTGATCGAAAGCTATGCTAAGAGCGGGATTAAGGGATAGCGTGTCGGCGAGGGTAATCCTCGTCGCTTGCCTTCTCATGCTGGTGACGTGCTCGCGAAGCACGGATGACAGCGGCGTCGTCAAGGTAACGTTCTGGCATGGGATGGGTGGACCACTGGGCAGGGTGCTTACCAGTCTGATAGATGAGTTTAACGCCACACATCCGGACATAGAGATTGTCTCTGTGTCGATGGGGCAGTACAACGCACTCAGCCAGAAGATAATGGCCGCGGTTGCGGCCGGAAAGCCGCCCGTGATGGCCCAGGCCTACGAAAACTGGACGGTGGAACTGATCATAAGCGGCAGCATAGTGCCGATCGAAGACTTCGTCAGGGGACCCAACGGACTGAGTGAAGAGAGTCTGGCGGACATACTGCCGGTCTTCATCAGGAACAACCAGTGGGACGGTGTGATATGGTCATTTCCATTTAACAAGAGCGTGAGAACCCTTTTCTACAACAAGGACCTTTTCGAGCGGTCGGGTCTTGACCGCGACACACCGCCCCGCACCTGGGACGACTACATAGGATTCGCCAGAAAGATCACCCGGGATGATGACGGTGACGGGTTCCCGGAGATCTGGGGAACGGCGGGGCAGGTCAACGTCTGGATGTTCGGGAACCTCCTGCTTCAAAACGGCGGCCGCTTCCTTGACCCTGCGACGCAGGAAGTCATCTTTAACCGGCGCGAGGGCGTCGAGGCACTCGCTTTTATGAAGAAACTGCTTGCCGACAGCGTCGGCTTCATTGCGGCGGGCTATGAATATCAGAACGACTTCCTTGCCGAGAAGGTCGGAATGATGGAAGGCTCAACGGTCTCGCTTGCGTTCGTACAGGGCAAATACGATTTTGAGCTCGGCGTTGCACCCCTGCCGGCGGGCAAGATCGACGGTGTGACGATTGCGGGTACCAATGTCGTGATCTTCTCAGAGTCAACCAGGCGGGAACAGGAAGCAGCGTGGGAGTTCATCAAGTGGTTCACCGACACGGACCAGACGGCGCGCTGGGCCGCCGGTACTTTCTACGCGCCGGTCAGGTGGAGCGCTTTTGAAACGGATACGCTGATGGCCAGGTTTGAGGAATTCCCGGGCTTAAGAGATGCATTCAATCAACTCGAGTACGCAAGCTTCGAGCCCAAGATTGCGGGCTGGTATGCCGGCAGGAGATATCTTGCGGAGCGGGCGGTCGAAGCGGTGCTCAGGGGTGATGCTGATATTGGGGAGGCGCTTGACAGGGCGGCGGCAAAGGGTAACGCAGAAATCGGACGGCTCAAGCGGCTTCAACAGAAGCTGGGTCTTGGCACCAGTAGTTGACTTGTACCATCGTTTATAGTAGCATCTGACAAAACGAAGGAGCATGTCGCGTGAGGAGTCATCAGGCAGGACTCGTTTTTTTGTCGCTATTTCTGGTGATCTTGATATTCCAACCCGCCCGGGCGACAACGATCTGTGAAGTACAGGCCTATGATGCATCGGGATTCTCGCCTCTGACCGGCAGCAGGGTCACCGTCACAGGTATTGTGACCGTCCCGCCGGGGTTCTTTGTACCTGACTTCACATCGATCTTCATACGGGGTCTCGGTAGTGACTCCTGCGGGATCAATGTGTTCTCGTTTGATCCCATTCCCGGGCTGTCTCTGGGCGATACGATAACCGTGACCGGCAACGTTCTTGAGTATGCCGGGACCGCGGGAGCGACCACGGAGATCGCCGAGCTTACGGGTGAAATCATCGTCCGGAATTCGGACATATTTCCCGAGCCCACACTTATGTCGACCGGTGCGGTGGGCCGCGAAGAGCATGAAGGGATGTTTGTACAGGTTACGGGCAGGGTCGTAGGTAAGGATGGACTTGAATCGATATTCGTCGATGATGGGACAGGCCAGATAGAGATCCATGATCGGGCCGGGACGTTTACCACGAGCCCAGGTTGGCAGGAGCTCTTCTTCGGGGATAAGGTGACCGCGCGTGGAGTCGTCTCGCAGTACGATCCCTCGCCTCCCTACTTGAGTGATTACAGCATCTGGCCCAGAAGTCCCGCTCCGCCGTACGACGATGTCGTGGGACCACGCTGTACTCCCGATACCGTGACAGCGCGAGTTCTGCTTGAGATAACCGACATCAACGGTGATAGAGCCAACATTTTCTGTCCGGAGTGTCCCCGGCCCTACAACAAAGTGAAGATCAGATTCAACGGCCCGAACGGCGGGCGGGCGAAATTGAGGATCTTCGATGTCTCGGGCAGATGTGTGGCAACGCTTGAAGACCATATAACCGCATGCGGCGAAGCTGATTTCGAGTGGGACGGGCGAAATGAGCTCATGGAGCGCCTGCCGATGGGACTTTATCACGTGGTCGCGACCGCAACGGATCCTGTGACCGGTGATAAGACAGAAGAAACGGTACCGATCGTAATAGGGAGAAGACTCAAGTGATGCGTGTTTGTGGTGCCTGGCTTGTGCTCTTGCTTGTTGCGTTCACCGCGAACGGTGCGGTGATCACGATAGAAGAGGCCAAAGAGATAGACAGCGGGGGAGATTCCGAACTGGACGGCACGACCGTTACAGTCACGGGAGTCGTAACGACCGGGAGCGGTATCTTCAGCGGCGAGTTGAGTTCACTTGATGCTTACATCCAGGATAAGACCGGCGGGATCAATCTGTACACCCGCACTCTTAAAGGCATCAGGTTAAGACTTGGTGACAGCGTGGTCGTGACCGGGGCGGTCAGTTTGAGTTTCAGCAGTCCCAACGCGGGTACGATACGCCTCAATGTCGGTCGTCTCGAAGACATAAAGGTTGTTGGAAAGGGCACCGTTCCTGAGCCCGTTCTGCTCACCGCGAGTGAGGTTACTGCGACTTCCGCACCGCCGTTTGAACCTTACGAGGGTGCCCTCGTGAGAGTCCAAAATGTTGGAATTACAGGCGGCGACTGGCCGACGAGTCCGGGTACCAATCGGGACCTCACCGTGGAGGATGCGACCGGCAGTTTCACCCTCAGGATAGACGGAGACACAGATATCGGCGGCACCCCGGAACCGGACGGCCCATTTACCGTGATCGGCGTTGTCGTCCAGAACGACCGGAAGTACCCGTACCTGTCCGACTATACCGTCTGGCCGCGATCGAGATATGAGGACGTGCTCGCCGTGGGAAGTGGAAGCGGAATCGTGGTTCTGGAGCCTTCGTCGGTCGATAACGATCTGCCGTCATTCGATCTCGTCGTGACGCTTGCGGGTAATGAGCAGGATACCATTACGGCGTTTTCCGTCGACCTCCCGCTCGCAGACGGGTGGAGCTGGGAAGGTGGGGCCGGGAATGTTGTGCTCTCAGGCCCGGGGTTGTCGGGTGCCACGTATGATGTAACGGCAAGCGGCGTAGCAGTGCAATCATGCGCTGTCTGGGACGGGGATGTTTCATACGGTTCGGTTACTCTTAAAAACGTGGCCCCGCCCGCAGGTCTTGTATCCTCGCAGGTAACGGTGAGAACCTCGGTCGATGGGACAACATTTAAGGACATCAGCCTTCTGCCCGCGCTTAAGGCAGTCTACCCCATTCCTGGTGTTTATATCACCGAGGTCTTTCCGGATGACGGGACGACCTCGGGGAGTAATGCGTTTATCGAGCTTCACAACACGGGCAGCTCGACAGCCTATCTCGAGGGTTATGCCATTTGTGAACAGCGGGCTGTTTCCATATGCGACACGGATGTGCGTCACGTGTTCGGGCCGGCCGACACGCTCGCTCCGGATGAATATCTTGTCCTGGTCGAATCATCTGCCGGCTTCGGTGAGCGGTTCGATTATGATGGGGCGATTGAAGCGGCCATAAGCCCGCTCGGGAGAGTGGGGGGCGATGGGGGGCTGTGCGGCGGTGCCGAAACATACGAGGTGATCTCGTTCTGGCGGGACGCCTCGCTGAGCGATCTTGTAGACTATATCGAGTATAAGGATGGAGTAGCATGCCCCACGGATATGTGTGATGATTTTATGGCGAGCGCTTTTCCCCAGATCCCGCCTGCAGGCTACGCACTGGCGACCGGCCTGGACCATATACCGGAGAATCCGCCGGCTTCGCTGACGGCGGTTCCAACTCCCGGTGCGGAGAACATCTTTGATTACAGGGCCCCGGTTGTTGACAAGGTGATGTCCCACGCGACAGACATTGTGGAGGTCTTTTTCAGCGAAGGCATGGCTGTGTCGGCGCTCGCCGATCCGGGGAATTTCCAGTTGTGTGGGCGGCACGAGGGCTGTCCGGCTGCCGTAAAGGCCTATCCTTCGGCATCGGGGGAGAAGGTGCTTCTTCTGTTCGATGATGTCCTGCCCGGTGCTGCGAGGCTTGAAGTTGCGAACCTGAAAAGCAAGTTCAATCAGGCCATGGAAGATACGGTGGTCACCCTATCGATCACATCCAGCGCCGCCATGAGAGTGTGCACGATACAGGCATACGACGAGTACGGATTCTCACCCGTGAGGGACACTGCCGTGTTCACGATGGGTTTTATCACCGTACCGCCAGGTGTGTTCCAGGAGGAGTACTCCTCACTTTACGTCCAGGGCCTGGACGGATGTGGGGTCAATGTGTTTTCCTATGACGTACCCAACCCTGCTCCGGTCATTGGTGATTTCGTCACGGTCAGCGGAGATGTAACGGAATACGTGGGTACCGCGGGTAGTACCACCGAGATTTACATGTCACCCAGTCCCCGGGTCACAATTCTTTCGCGTGGCTATCCGGAACCGGATCCCGTGATCCTGAAGACCGGTGATGTCGGACGTGAGATAAATGAGGGGAGACTTGTCCAGACGGAGGGAGCGATCATTAGCACCTCCGACTTCGACTTCTTCATTGACGATGGGACAGGCGGCATACAGGTTTACCAGAACTACCTGCCGATAGACTTCACCCGCTTCAAAGTGGGAATGTATGCGAGAGTCAAAGGTGTCGTTCTTCAGTACGACTACACACGTCCATTCCTCGAGAGCTACGAGCTCGTCCCCAGGTATGACAGTGACATCGAGATAATCGAAGGTGCATTTCCCGATGAGGCAAGACTCGATGTCGATGCGCGCGTGTTCTGTCCGTCTTGCGGAGAGGATGGATTCAGTATACGGTTTGGTGGAGAATCATTGAGCGATGTCGTCCTGAGGCTGTTTGACGCGGCCGGCAGAAGTGTGGCAACGCTCTATAGTGGTACGAGCCTCGGGGACCGTGAGATCAGATGGGATGGTAAAGACGATGAGGGCAGGATGGTCGCCCCGGGTCTTTACATCTGTTTCCTTGAGGTCACGGAGTCAGTTACCGGCAGAAGGACGACTGAAAGCGTACCGATCGTCGTGGGTATCGAGCTAAAGTAGGAGGAGACTCAGGTGCGAGTCATTAGACTAATTCTCTGGCCCGTTTTGGTGTTTCTTATTGCAGGTATGGCGACTGCCTATGTCTTCGATTCCGTGGATGTGAGCAGCAAGGCAAGGGGTATGGCGGGAGCATGGATAGCCAGTGCGGATGATGCCACCGCGATATTCTACAACCCCGCTTGCCTGGTAGGAGTGTCGGGCCGAAGTGTGTGCGCGTCGTACTTGAAGCCGAATTCTCAGAGCTTCGAATCCCTGACCTTTCTTGCTGCGAGCATGCCTGTCAGGCCGTCGCACGGCGTCGCGGTCAGCTACCGCAGCTTTGGTGTCGAATTCGGCGGTCAGGATCTCATGGGCGAGTCGACATTCAGTGTGGCGCACGGGATGGTACTTATGAAGGACATCCACTCGTCGCTTCATGTCGGCTACGGCCTCAACATCTACTCACTTGATTTCGGATCAACGGGTACGATGGATCTCGGGAGCCAGACGACCTTCGGGATCGACATCGGCATGCTCGCAATCTTAAGGGATCGGACCATGCTGGGGTTCTTTCTTAAGAATGTTAATGAGCCGTCGCTGGGGAAGGTCGACAGGGAACCGCTTCCTCAGTGGTTGACCGCTGGTATCGCATACAAACCCTACTACGGTGTAATTACCGAGCTGGATATCAGAAGTGTAAGAGGGGAAGACGTCGAGATACACATGGGGATGCAGTTTAATGTGACGGAATTTCTGGATATGAGGTTCGGCTTCCAGACCGAACCCAACTCGCTGACGGGGGGCTTCACGGTCGGTGTTGAGCCATTAGCCGTAGACTACTCGTACTCAAGTCATACGGTTCTGCCGGGCACACACCACATGTCCCTGAGAGCGGTATTCTAGGAAGGCGCGACAAATGAGACGATGGTTGCTCTTATTGGTTTTCACGGTAACGGCCGGCGGTCTGTCGGCAGCTGAGTTTCCCATCGATCTTAATTCTGCGCCGCTTGCGGACATAATGGAGCTCCCGCTTTCCGCAGAGGATGCGCAGGCCGTATATGAATACAGGGAATTCAGATCATACTTCGGGAGCGTTTATGATCTTATGAAGGTCCCGGGAATCGATGCCGGCAAACTTGAGATATTAAAACCCCTTGTCAGGATTGAGCCGGTCGATATCGATTACTTCGCCGAGCGTATGAACGTCGCCCAGCGAAACGTCAGAAGCTGGGGCTCATCGGAGGGAAGCAACGAGGGTCTGATCGATCTCTGGATAGACATAGCCAAGGACCCGCCCAACATAAACACCGCGGGTGTATACGACCTGATGAATCTCCAGAATGTCTCACCCGTGGACGCCGTGGCAATCTTCAAGCATCGCACTGCTATCGGGACTTACAGGAGCCGGCGGGACCTGAGATATACACCCGGTCTTTCAGGCTGGGGCTACATGAACGCGAGATCGCTTGTCGAGTACCAGAGTACCGAGCAAAAGGGTGAGCTTCACGGCCGGTATCAAGTCAGGGCGAGGAGCACAGAATTTCATTCGGACGTTGTGGAGCTTCTGCAGGAGGATGTGTACTCGGCTCAGAATGTCTATGACTCATGGTATGACAGGCTCGGTCTTTATGCGTCGCGACCCGAGGTCAGCCAGAAACTCTACCTTAAGTACTATCTTACCGGGGATGTCACTCTGAGGGGAGGCATGCTCGGGTGGAGGCAAAGCGGTGAGGAAAGCCTTGGCGAACACATGAAGGGCTTTGCGGGTGTGGAGGGACTGAAGCTCGGCCCTGTGCTGATAGACAAGGTCTATGTCGGTGACTATCTTGTCGGGTTCGGCCAGGGGCTCGTGATGGAGAACAGCGATTACTTCAAGCCGAGGAAGTCCGGTTACTCCTGGGACAAGCGCTACTACGGCGTACTCGGCGATATCTCACGGTCTGAGGAGTACAAGCTCTCAGGCGTCGCGGTTCAGGCCACCTGGCGGGACTTCAAAGGAATCGGCTTTTATTCGGACGACGAGAAGGATGTGGTCCTCAACGAGGACGGTTCTGCCGCCGCCTATATCTCGCTCAACCCGGCTATAAAGAATGAAACCCTGGTCCAATACGGACTTCCCCCCATGCGTGACGCCCTCCATGAGAGGACCTATGGGGGCAATCTCCGCTATCTTCTGCGCCCGGGTTCGCATGTAGGTGTAACGGGTTACGAAAGCCGCTACAACCGGCGCTTCGATCCTATGGGTGGAGAGACCATCATAGATAGGCCCGACCGGATCATCCAGGCCGACAATGAGTTCCTCCGGTCCTACCGGAGTCCGGGTAAGTTCCGGCGTGTCTTTGGGGTCGAGATGCAGAGCGTGTTCAACAACTACTGTGTGCAGGCCGAGTACGCCGAGATGGACGTGAACGGCAACATGCTCAAGGTTGGTGACGATCCTGCTGCTTTTGTCTCCTCACTGTGGGCCCAGTACAACAACCTCAGTTTCCTGGTGCTCTACAGGGACTATGACCTGGGTTTCGACAATCCCTATTGCCGGGGGTTTTCAAACTACGCACGGTTCAAGGGCACGATTCTCGAGGACCACTACTATCTCACCGATCCGCTTTACGGCCTGATCTTTGATAATGGCGTCGCCCCTCAGGCCGAACGGGGCGTATACCTGTCGACCCGTTACAGGCTCACCACCTCGATAATACCGCGGATCGAGTATGACCGCTGGACCAGGGTATCCGACGGGGCGACCTACAGCAGGTTTGTCGGCAATCTTGAAGTCAGATTGCTCTATCCGCTCAGGTTCAAGATAAGACAGCAGTACCAGGGGCGGAACCGGGCAGATGAACTGACGGCCACGAGCTACAGCCTGGCCGACACACGGCTCGAGCTCGAGATGAGGCTGTCCAATTACGACATGATTGAATTCACTTATCTGAAAGGTGGAACCGAATGGCCGCCTAGACCCAGGCTCGTCGGCGGAGTCGAACCCGACGGTGACCACCCGGCCTCCGGCCAGGCGTTCCAACCCTCGTGGGCACTGCTTCTCCACGCCATACACAACTTCACCGACAAGTTCAATGTGAGCGTCGGGGCGCTCTCCTACAACGGCTTTCTCTGGTTCTTCGAGGAGAGCGATTTCGTGGCCAGTGATAAAAGGAATTCGATGAGGTTCTGGGTTTCGGTACAGGACCGGCTTTCCGATAACCTCTGGATTGAACTCAAGGCTGCATATGACAGGGGACTCCCCGTTACCAATACAGATGTCAGACGTTACAACCAGTATTACGGCGGTGAAATCGATGCCGAGAACATCATGAACAAAGAGAAGTACTTCAGAATCCAAATCGACTACATGTGGTAGAAGGGGGTACTAAGCTATGAGGAGAGGTGGAACAGGAGGTGTGCTGCTGATTCTTGCGTTGGCGACGTGTTCGTGGGGTTACACCTTTCTCGACCTCGGTCTCGGGTCGGAGGTCTTTCCGGGATCGGGCAGATGTGCCGGTATGGGAGAGGTCGCGCTCCTCTGTGAGGAGACACCGTTTGCGGTGCTTCAGAACCCCGCTTTGCTGAGCAAGATCGGGCGCCCCATGGTTGGGGGCACCTACCGTTTCTACTCGATCGAGGAGGACTGGTCGTTCCCGGCGCATGACAGCTTCGACGCTCTCTTAGGGTACACGACGTACTCGAGAAACTCCAACCTCTACCACCGTGGTGCGATAGGCTTATGCTCGGGAGTGGTTCCCCAGGGCCTCGGGATATCGTTTGGATGTGCCTATGCACCTGTCTATGATTTCACATATGATTTCTACGAGGAGGTACGGGACAGGAGCACTTCATCGGTCCCGACCGACAAAGTGATCGCACAGGCATTTATCGAAGACAGCGGAAGCATCAGCTCGCTGGCCTTTGGGATGGGCGCGTCGGTGGGAGACGGGTTCTCGATCGGTGCCGGTATTGATTACCTCTTCGGCGATTTCGATCTTACGGGCCGGCTCTCGGATGTGGATACGATCAAAGTGCAGTGCTGGGACGAACCCCGGACGGAAACCTCCGATACCTTTACGTCATCCAATATAGATGGGATAAGGGTGAGAGTAGGGGGGACTTACGAGATCAACAAGAGGGTTGAGATGGGTGCATCGGTGGTGACCGGCTGTGAGCTTACGGGCGACTACAGCACGAGTTCTGTCGGGGGACTGCTTGAGTTCCTGCCCAGGGCTACTGATGAGGGTGGGGAGTTCAAGGTCAAGTATCCGGCTTCCTACGCGCTGGGTGTGACATTCCGGCCGAGGAACGAACTCATGACGGTAATCGAGGCTGATGTAAAGTGCACCACCTGGAGTGATGCCGGTAATGAGGCTCTTGTTGATGCCGGTTTGGAGGACATATACGAGTGGCACATCGGCGTGGAGCATGTATTCTACAATCAGCAGCCGCTACGCTTTGGCTTTATCTACAAGGGTTGCCCCGTCGATGACGAGATCAGTGAGACGGCCTTCACGATAGGAAGTGGCTTCGCGACATACGGACTGGGTATAGAGGCATCTGTCAGGGTTGGGTGGAGAGAATACAGACACTTCGACCTCTTTGATGACGGCCTCTTCTGTGCAGAGTCGCGCGGCTTCGCGGATCTGGTTGAAGAGACGACCTTCAGCGGCATGATATCGATCACGAGGGGGCTCTGAACGAGGTAGCATGATGAGACACGTAATGATTCTGGCTCTGTGCTTGACTGCCGCTCTGGCCTCGGTGGGGTTCGGGGCCGAGCCCATACACATAACGATTATGCATACCAACGACGTCCACGGGGGCATCGACAGGCAGGGTGCGACCTTCATGGACGAGGAATTCCCGCCGCAGCTGGGTGGGGGGGCATCATTGGCAACGCTTGTGAAGACGCAGCGAGCGAAGGCCGAGAAGGAGGGAAACGGCTTCCTCCTATTCGACACCGGTGATATCTGGCAGGGGTCCCCTGTCGGGAACTACAAGGGCGGCGAGGTCGTGATCGAGTTCATGAACCGGCTGGGTTACGATGCCTGGGCGCCGGGTAACCACGAGTTCGACGCGGGGCTCGAAAATGCCTTCAAACTCATCGAGATGGCCGAGTTCCCGGTTGTAGCCGCCAACCTGCTTGACAGACAGACCGGTAGTCTGCCCCCGCCGGCCACACCCTATATAATAAAGGAAGTGGCAGGAGTGAGGATCGGCATCATCGGTCTTATAACCGAGGAGACCGAGTACTACTCGCTGCCGGAGACGGTGAGCCGCGTGGAGTTCCTTGAGGTCAAGCCGGTCACCGAAAAATACATCGCCGAGCTTAAGGGCCGGGTTGATCTGATATTCGTAATATCCCATCTCGGGATTCCCTACGATGTGCGCTCGGCCTACAAGGAGATGATCGAGACCGGGGTCGAGCAGAGAATCAGGTACGGAATGAACGCCATGGAACTCGTTCATCACGTTCCCGGTATCGATCTCCTGGTCGGCGGTCACATACATGTGGGCTTGGAGCAAGGCTGGGAAGACCCGTTGACCCATACGATCTGCCTTCAGACATACGGCAGAGGTACCGGGGTCGGGGTGTACGAGATCCTGGTGGATCCCGGGTCCAAGAAGATCGTCGGCTATAACCTTGCGGAATCCGGGGGTTCGATAGTAAGCCTCTTTGAGGATGAATACTGGCCGGATGCCGAGGTGGCCGAGTTTATCGAAGAATGGGTCGATACGGCTGAAGTGGGAATGGATGAACCGATAGGCAGGGCGCTGATTGATATCACGAGGGTCGGTGTCGGTGAGTCGCAGCTGGGCAACATGATCACCGATGCGATGAGGGAAGCGGTGGACGCCGATGTGGCGTTCACCAACCTGGGCGGTATAAGATCCAACCTGGCAATGGGTGTGATAACACCCCGGGATGTTTTCCGGGCGGTGCCTTTTGAGAACACACTTGTCTATTTCGAGATGACCGGCTCGTATCTTAAGCACGTGCTTGAGTGGCGGGTGAAGGGGATGAGACAGGGTGCCTATGTCTCCGGGATAGAGGCGGCCTACAGCCGGGCCCGCCCGGACTTCGACAGGCTCGTCGCACTTGCTGTCGGTGGTGAACCCTGGGATCCCGACCGCATCTACCGCGTGGCCACAACGGACTTCATTGCGGCCGGCAACATAGGGCTTCAGATCCTGACCGAGATCGATCCCGAGTATGTCCACCGTACTGATATCCAGGTCAAGGAGGCCGTGATCGATTATGTAAGGCGTCACTCCCCGCTTGCCCCCCGAATCGAGGGAAGGTTAGTGAGGGATGACGATCGCGCCGTAACTCCTGAACTGACGGACGCACTGCCGAGGTTCATACCCCTGGAAAACCTCACTCACTAAACCCTACCCCGGGGGTCAGGTCTTGAAACTAGGTGTTTCAGGTAAGTTGCTCAAGTAGCCTTCGTGCGCTCAGGTTGCCCATTTCGGGGGCCGAACGCTGGTGCTCCTTTCGCCCCGCCTTGCTCAAGAAAGGCATTCGCTTGCGGGGCAAAACGTCGCACCAGCGAATTCTTATGGGCTTGGTGAATCTTGCTCCTCATGGTCAGATTCGTTTCAAAGGATTTCGGCACCGGCCCTTACAGGTGCATCGTTCAGGCAATTCTGGCAAATCTTGAGCAGGATTTGCCGTGGTCGAAAACGCTTAATTTCAAGATCTGACCCCGCTTGTGCCCCGCTTGTGATACGGCTTGGATTTTGGTTGAAATAGAATCGGGGATATGGTATAGTTTAACAAAAGCCAGAAAGGGTAAACACTGGGGTTAACTACCCCTATATAAGGAGGGTGTAATGTACGGTCGTGGTGCATCAGCGGTATTCTTATCCTTGCTCGTCGTATGTCTCTCAGCCGGTGTTGCGCTAGGTGCAAGCGCCGGTGACGTCGTCATCAACGAGATCTGGGTCAACAGCCCGGACTACTATGACGATGCCGAGTTTATCGAGCTCTATAACACAACAGGCAGTTACATCGATCTCTCGGGATGGGTGCTTTCGGGAACCGAATATGACGCGGTTTGCGGTGAGCATCATCATCAGATACCGGCTGGCAAGGGTATTGACGCCTACGGCTATTTCGTAATAGCAAGGGACGTGCTTGAGGTTGATGGCTTTGAGGCCAGATTCGGTTTCCTGCCCGATCTCGAGATGTATGATGGCAGCCAGGTCTATGAACCGCAGGACCCGCGGGTCGATGATACGATCTGCCAGAACCCGGATGCTTATGACGATCAGATAAGGCTCTTCCCGGGTACGAGTGACTATGGCATGAAGTGTCCGAGCACCTTCACCGGCTACGAGGCCCTGTGGCTTTATGACGAGCCTACGAGAAGCAATCTCATCGATGCGGTCGAATACCGCCAGTCAAGCTGCACGTCCGACGCGTGCGCGGGGGTCAACGGCACCAATGATGCCTATCCAAGGTATCCTGATGAAGGCGTGAGTCTGGGCCGGATTCCGGTCGGTACCGACACCGATGACTGCTCGGTCGATTTTGAAGAGCAGGCTCCTACGCCGCGCGCCC
The DNA here is from genome assembly GCA_043810925.1 of Candidatus Eiseniibacteriota bacterium. Lineage (GTDB taxonomy): Bacteria > Arandabacterota > Arandabacteria > Arandabacterales > Arandabacteraceae > Arandabacterum. Next base: position 4,141 of record JBDRNT010000011.1, on the reverse strand, counting down.
AGAATACTTCGAACCTGCCCCCGTATGGCTACAGTCTTCAGTACAGTCCTTGCGTGCCGTCAAACACCGACCAGGTCACCATCACCGTCTACGGGGAGGATGATGACGGAACGGTCGCTGCGGTCAAGTGCTTTTACAGCGTGCGGGTTCCGCCCGACTTCCTGGATACACCGTTTGACAGCGTTGCCATGACTCCGGTTGTGGCCGAACCCAACCAGTGGGAAGTCGACCTGCCGGCGCAGGGTGACGAGTACCAGGTCAGGTTCTATGTTCGTATCACCGATGACCTGGGAGCGACAGGCTACGAACCGGATGATGCCCCGAACAACGACTACGGCTACTCGGTCGGTACCACGGCGATAAGCAGCATCCAGCAGGTGTTTGGTGCTGACGATTCTTCTTACGTTCTTGGCCAGGCTAAGAACATCGAGGGCATCGTGACCGTGAGCCGGGGGGGATTCGGTTATCCCCTGAGCGATGCTATTTTTGTGGTCGAGGATCCCAATGGCGGTCCGTGGTCGGGGATTTTCGTATACGATCCCAGCTATTCGGTTCAGGCTGAGGTGGGCGACAGTGTTACCATCTCCGGCTTTGTAAGTGAGTACTACAACGTCACGGAGCTCTACATGTTCACCGACTGCTACCAGGAACACAAGAGCGGCGCCCGGTTGCCCGATCCTTTCGTTATCACAACCGGCGATCTTAACACGGCTTCGGCCACTGCCGAGCGCTATGAGGGTGTGCTGGTAAGAATCGAAGGCGCAATCGTCACGGAAGACAGCCTCGGAAACGGCGAGTGGGAGATAAACGACGGCTCAGGCTCGTGCATCGTCGATGATGCTGCTTATTATGCTTATGTACCTCAGGATGGAGACTCACTGGATTCGATCCAGGGCATCGGCTACTACTCGTTCACTACTTACAAGATTGAGCCCAGGAGTGACGATGACATCGTGGGCCCGGTCAGGATCTATGAGGTCAGGTATACGCCCCACGTACCGACCACGACCGATGTCATAACGGTGAGCGGTACGGTACTGAGTGACGCCGGTATACTCTCAGTCAAGCTCTTCCACAGCACTGACAATGGTGCCAACTGGGACAGCACGGTGATGACCTCTCCGGACAGCGTCTATACAGCGAACATAGGTCCGTATGCAGTTGACCAGACAGTTGTGGATTACTACGTCGAGGCCTGGAACGCGGATGGGTTCTCCGCCCGCAAACCGGCCGGGGGATCGTATGATTTCCGTGTGGGAATGAATACGATCTACCAGGTCCAGAACGTCACGCCGCCCGCCGACAGCTCGACCTATGCCGGCGAGCCGGTCAACGTGTCGGGTATTGTCACTGCCGCACCGGGTGAGCTCAACCCGTATTACTTCTTCATCCAGAACTCCTACGGCGGTGCGGATAAGCCTGACTTCGACGGTGTAAAGGTATATGAAAGAACGGGTAGCGTGACGCTTGAGCGCGGCGACAGTGTCACGGTATCGGGGGGTGTGTGGGAGTACTACACGGAGACCGAGATCGCCATGTTTTTCCCGGAGGCCATCACGGTTCATTCGACCGGCAACACGGTCCCTGCACCTTACGCCGTAACCTCAGGTATGATCGACAGCAATGAAGTCTATGAAGGCGTGCTGGTTGAGGTCAACAACGGCACAGTTACCGCGGAGAAGAACACTTACGGCGAGTGGGAACTCAGTAACACGGTGCCCGACACGTCTTGCACGGTTGGTGATAACTCCTGGTATGACTATGACCCGACACTCAGTGAGAGCGTGCTCTTTGTCCGAGGCGTCATGATGTTCTCCTACAGCAAGCATATGATTGAGCCCCGGAACATAGATGATATCTGCGCCGCCGGCAGGGCCGGGGCGGGTGACATACCGGTTGCCCCTCAGAATCTCGCGATGCTGGTTAAGCCCAATCCCATGATGAACGGCGGAGTCGTTAACTTCGCACTCCCCACATCGGGACATGTTGCCCTTAAGATCTACAACGTCAAGGGCGAACTCGTAAGCACCCTGACCGACAAGTACCTGGATGCCGGTGCCCACAAGCATGAGTGGGACGGGACCAACACGCATGGCGGCAGGGTGAGCTCAGGGATTTATTTCGTGAAACTGGAGACTACTCGAGGGTCTCTGGTAAACAAGGTGGTTGTATCGAGGTAATCTAACCAAGAAGGGGGTGATTGAGGGCAGAGCAAAGTTGAAAACGGGGTATGGGAGGTGGCGTTACCACAAGGTGGTAACGAGAACTTCGGAAGGAGGTAGTGAGGAAATGAAGAAGTTGCTCTTGGTAGCATTCGCAGTGTGTCTTATGGTGCCTGCAGCTTATGCGATAACAACGCATACCTACAGCTGGGAAGACGGTACGGGGACCGACATGGGCCAGTACGGCAACGTATCTGTGTCCGAGAACATCTCGGGTCCGCATACGGGTAATACCGGACCTCCGGGAACACCTTACACGTGTCCGGGTGCCGGCGATGGAATGTATTACCTGCACACGCAGGAAGCTCCGCATTCCAGCACGCCTTATGTAATGGTCGCGTGTATAACAGGCCTTGCCTATGGCGACACCGTTCATGCGGAACTCCTGTGCTACGATGTCTCTCCGGATCTGTCGCCTTCAGGCAGGCTCTGGGGCGGCTATCATGATGCGGTTACCTGCATCGACTGTCCCGGGGTCTATGTCAGTTCGGCCGGCAGCGGCTACTACAACAGTGGTTACAGCCCTGGCTTGGGCTGGGACCAGATGCAGGCGAGCTGGGAGTTCAATGCCGTGGGTGACCCGACATGGACCTCCCTGGTGATCCAGGCACGTATGTACAGTTCGCCTTCGACCTGTGATACCTGCTATTCGGACTTCTATTTTGACCTGATTGAAGTCCATGTTCCGGATTACGCCAGTGTTCGCTTCCCGGACTTCGGTCCGTCGGCTGTTGAGAGCGGCAGCTGGGGCAGCATCAAGGCGCTGTATCGCTAGAGTTTCTCGTAAGAGAATCATAGCGTAGCAGAGGTTTTTCGAGGCCCCGTCTCGTTTTGAGACGGGGCCTTTCCCATTTGTGCGCCCGGCAGGGCGCACTTGCTTGGAGGTGCAAGTCCTCTACACACCCGACAGGGGGAAGTGTTAGCCGGACGGCAAGGGTGTCCACCGTGAGGTGGAATCTGAAGGAAGCCGCAGGCAAAGCGCCGGCCTGACGAACAGGAATTGCATAAGAGGCGTGCGTACTGGATGAGGCGGCATATGTCGTCAAAGTCCAATACCTGTACGGAGAGTACGTACGTATATGTGGCAGGCATAGGCGTGAAAGCGGGTGCGCATTACCCGGGGAGGTCTGTCAACCTGCCTGCGTGCTACCGCGATCGAGAGGTTGTGGGATGGGTTGGCAGAAGTCAGCAGAGGCCATATTAAGGCACGCCGACGGTGCCGAAGGGCCGAACGTGAGGTAGATGCAGTCGCCTTGAATTTCGATGGCGAAGGAGACGTGGAGTAGAATGGCTGAGATGCCGGATTCCAAGCCGGGAGATAGCGGCCGGAAGTCGCGAGGTACCGGAGTTGGAGCGTCAAGCGTCACGGCAAGGAGAGATCACGACTGCGGGGATGGCGGAGGATTGATGGAAGCAGTGGTCGGACGCGAGAACATGATAGCGGCCTATAATCGAGTTGTAGGTAACAGGGGCAGTGCAGGAGTCGATGGCATGAGCGTCGATGAGATGAAGCCGTACCTCAACGCGCATTGGGAGCGCATCAAGTCGGAGTTGCTCGCAGGCGGTTACATGCCACAGCCGGTGAGGCAGGTAGCGATACCGAAGCCGGGAGGCGGAGTCCGCAAACTTGGGATTCCCACAGTGGTGGATCGTCTGATCGGGCAGGCTTTACATCAGGTTCTGGAGCCGATATTTGACCCAAGTTTTTCGGAGTCGAGTTACGGATTCAGGCGAGGGCGTAGCGCACATCAGGCTGTGGAGCAGGCGCGGAAGTATGTAGTGGAGGGCTACCGATGGGTTGTAGATATTGACCTTGCGGAGTTCTTTGACCGCGTGAACCACGACATTCTGATGTCGCGGATCGCCCGGAAGGTGAAGGACAGGCGCGTACTGCGCTTGATCCGCCGGTACTTACAAGC
>JBDRNT010000010.1:0-5220 GCA_043810925.1 Candidatus Eiseniibacteriota bacterium | reverse complement strand
GGTCTCCAAGACGGTCAAAACCCGACTGAGGAAGCAGTATGCGACACTCAATCCGGCCAAGTTGCGTAGAGACATGCTTAAGCTACAGCAAAGGCTCCACAAGTTGGTAGCCTCCAAGAGAAGACATCAGGTCACCAACAGCAAGAGCGAGGATAAGACCGCCTATGCCGCTACCTTCTAAAAGAAGCCTCCACACTCGTCAGATACTCCTGACAACCCCAAATCCTCACCACCCGTTTCAGATACATTTATTTCTGAGGCAACGAATGCCATTTCAGATACTTTTTATTTTGACGCAACAGGTCCGGAAGATCCCTAGCTGGGGTTAGGAACAAACAAGGTGATCCCTCTAGCGGTGTAACGTATTGCGTGCGGGCTACGCACCCAGACACCTGAAAAGGGACGGTTCCCCGGTCAAATGTCTGAAGGCGCGGTTTTGTGGGATGGGACGGTTATGGCGGGAGGGATACAGGGCCATCACTCGAAACCGGATCGGCCTGCCGGCACCCTCTGGCGTCGGTCTGTTTGAAAGTGAAATTCAGAGCAGTTGCCCTCCGTTGTATGTATCCAACAGCTGCCTATTGTCTGGCCGATGGGCCTGGGCTACATTATGGAGCTGGAGACGTGCCCCAGGCTTGCAGACCCGAGCAGTCCGGATTTGAGAGTTGCAGTGGATAATGACGGCCTTCGCCATATCGCTGACCAGGTGAGAGTGAAACTGAAGCGGGTTATTGACAATCTGTGAGCGGCCTGAACCGCTTTCCCACGACGCCGGCCACGACAAGACCGTAATCCCGGTGAACTCCCAGGTGTATCTGAATGCTGTGATAAGGAACGGCGTGCTGATCGACCTACTGCCCCGATGTTTTACTTCTTATACTCCGCCACAATCTTCTCATAGGTTTTCTTAAGGTCGCTCATCACGCTGTCAGTTCCGGCCTTCAGGTCGGTCCAGGCATCTCCACTCGCACTCTTGAGTTCAGCAAGCCGTCCTCTTACGGATTCTTGCTGCTTCTCAAGCGCCTGGATCTTCTCCTCAAGCGAAGCCTTGGTGTCCTGGCCTGCCAGCTGGGCCTTTTTTCTGAGCTCCTCGATCTTGCCCTGGTATTGCTCCAGTTGCTCCTCTAAATCCGCCACATACTGGTCCTTATGTTCCAGAGTGTAAGTCTTAGCTGCTTCCATGGACTCCTTTGCTTCCTGCTTGACCTGCTCTGAACTCACCTCATCCCTGCTCGCGGTTTGCTCCTTTTCCCCGCAGCCGGCGGCGAACACTACCGTTAAGACCACAAGGGCCAACGCAACAGCACAATACCTCATGACACACCTTCCTTGTTGGGAACCAACCCTGTTAGACCCACCCGTGTGAAAGCACAGCACCCCTTAGGGCATCCACAGGTGTCACATTCCCAGCGTACACCTGTCCGGTCTGCGATGTCAACTTCCGTTTCCGCCCGCCTTTCTTGCCTTTATCTCTCCCGCTTTCTTCAGAGTTGCCTCGGCAAGAAGCGGCCCAGCCAGCTATCGCCGAGGCGGGGGTTCCACAGAGCCAGCAGAATCCACTATTTGCCGTCAGATGAAAGTGAACTCGAGAGGGGTACAATCTAAGCTGCGCTTCGGAGACCTATTGGGCCTCAGGAGGAAACTGTGTCTGCATAGATGACTCCCGACTGTCAGTAGTCCTGCCAAGGCCATCACAACCTTGACATGCTGCCTGTTTGATATGTACAGTCTGCATACATTGTTGGCTCAACATGTGCCGTCACAGAAGAGACACAACATGACCGGAATTATAGATGACGGTTGGTAGGGAGGTCACAATCCTGTGGATTTCCTAGACTCGCTTAGTGGACTGCTTAAGTTTAAGGGCAGTCCGGGCAGGATCGTGGCGATCATCGCACTAGCCGCCGGCTCCCATATAGCAGTAACCTTCATCCGGTATTTAGGTCGGCGGGTGTCACAGCGGGCCCATGGCAAAACCGGCGCTAAGTGGAGGTCTCTCGCCAGCCTAAGCACGAGCATACTTGTCTTTGTTATCTACGCCTGGGCTGTAGGTCTGATATTGCGGGAACTGGGCGTTTCTCTGGCGGCGTACCTTGCTGGCGCTTCCGTGATTGGCCTCGCTGTGGCTTTCGGTTCCCAGGGTATTGTACAGGATGTTCTGACCGGACTTACGCTGGTGTTCTCCGATCTTGTGGATGTTGGTGACATGGTGGAGATAAGCGGTCAGACGGGAATCGTTCGCGCCATAACCATGCGGTTTGTAGCTCTGGAGAACCCGCTTGGTGCTAAGGTCTTCATTCCCAATCGCACTATTACCAGCGTGATCAATTATCCTAAGGGCTACGTAAGGTGCATTGTCGACATTCTGCTCGTTGGCAAAGATGACACGAACGATCAGATTGAGAAGGCTGTGATTGGGATGATGACCTCCGCAAGTGAGCAGTTCCCCGGCATCCTTTTGGCGCCACCTTCCATGGAGGGAAAAACGCGCACGAGTACCGGCAGGGAGTTCATACGGATCAAGTTCAGGATCTGGCCTGGCCGTGGCGGCCCGATTGAAAGTACCTTCAAGCAAGAGTCGCTCAGGATTATCCAGAAGATCGATCCGTCGTATTCAGACTGGATGATAAGCGTCGCTTATGAGGTTGAGAAGATCGTTAGGCTGCCGAAGAGAGCATAACAGGTGTGCGCTTCTGGAGCTCGGGGGTAGTGACCATCACCTCAGGTTCAGCTCCTCCTCGAATCTTCTCCGAAGTTCATCCAATGGCGCCCCGTTGACATTCCAGACACCGTAAAACGGGTGATCAAGGTCCTCGACAACCATGTAAAGGAGATGAATCGAAACCGTGAGAGTTACAAGCATGTACACATGTGTGAATATACCCTGGACACCCATCAGCACGAACGCTGCCACGAGTGCCAGTGACATGAAGAGCATAAGCAGCCGGAGCCGAGGAGGGAGCCTCTCGTTTGCGAGTGCAATCCGCCTGGTCCGCACTCTTGCGACCTCAGATATATTATCCATCAAAGCGGAAATCACGACTCTATCACTCTCCTTCTTCACCTGAATCCTCTTTCCCTCCCGAATGATTCCGTACAATTCTTCAGATGTGTCGGAATCCATCGATGAACTTGGATCGCTCATTTCGTCCCATTCAGTTGCGGCCAGCGATGTGACGTAGCGGGCAAGAGCCTCTTTCATGGCATTCTTGGCACTTCGTTGTTCATCGTCCAGATATAGAAGGAAGTCCCTGATCGATTCGATGGTGTTAAGCTCGTCTTCGACTGCCTGGTTCAGCTGCCCATACCGGTTCAGCACCGTAACCAGAAGAAAGCCGGCGACAATGGCGTATACGACACCGAATACATTCTACCGAGCTGCAAGCAACAACTGACCGACCAGCCCGAACAGGAATCCGGCAACTGCCCCAATAGCCGGAGCCCAATGACGCTCCAACTTCGCCTGCGGAGCGATATCCTGAAAAGTAAGGTAGAGAATCCCACCGGCTGCGAAGAGCATAGTTGCATGAAGGGCTGTTGGATAGGATGCAAGCCAATGAAGCCCAATCAAACCCGCCAGGGGCCCGATAGGAACCAGTGCTACAAACGCCACAAGAATCGACCGACTTCGCATTCGCCCCCCTACCAATAGCTCACGGTAGGCGTTGAAGCCCTCAGGAAGGTTTTGCAGGGCGATCAGCAATGCAAGCAGGACCCCAAGTGATTCGTTGGCTGCTAGCACCGCCCCGAGGGCCATGGCCTCGGGCAGGAAATCAGACAACATGGCTACCAGCTGGGCTGCCGATGTCTTCGCCCTGCTAATGAGTACATCCAGCAGGCAGAACACAAGACCGCCGAGGCACATTGAGATCACCACAGCAAAGAGCGGGAGCCCCTTGACACCCTCGGGCACCAAGACGAGGGCAACGGCCGATAGCAGAGTGCCTCCCCCGAACGCAATGACTGCGTGGCGGAATTCTCGCTCGAGCCATGCCGGCTGGATTCGCTCGATTCTTGCCAGCACACCGCCTATCGGGATGGCAGCACCCGCTGCGGTGGTAAGCATGACCACTTTGACGACATCGTGCATTCTCCGCCCCATCTAACCGCCGCACTCTGGCGGTCCTGCTACCTTATGCTTGACCTGTTCCCTATGACCGTACTACTTATCTACACAGTTTTTCAAGCACCGGCTCTTTGCCTGGAAACTGCCGCAGATGAAGAACCGGAAGGGCTTCTGCAGAAGCAGATCCTCAGGCTTCTGCTCCACAAGGCCATTCTGACCGAAGACACCGTGAAAATCTCCGTATACCGACGCCATCCAGAGATAGGGACAGTGATGAAGCCTACTGGAGCACCCTGTCAGATGGGGGAGTGGCTACTCTAACCCGATCAAGCAAAAAAGCTGTCGAGTCACCACTGTATTTCAAAGATCCTGCACCCGGTCCCGAGTTGTCAACGACAATTCCAAATCCCTACTGGCGACAGTGAGACTTCCCTGGTTCGGGGTTTGAGAAGACCTGCTGTTATCGGTAGTTGTCGTCAGCAGGAGTGGTTCTCTTCCCTTTGCCGCCTATTGTAAGGGGCAGCGCGCCCCTTGGAGCCTCGCTACGGCTTCGTAAGCAAGCATCACCTCCTCAGGTTTCGTCTCAGACGGCCGATTTCGGTCTCACCCGGATCCAGCGAGGAAAAAGCGAGCCTCCATGATCGCCGAGGAGCACCGATCTCGCGGCGAGCCATATCCCAATACCCCTCTTTTCAGCCGGCCTTCTGGCGTTTCAGCGCCTGCTTGGCCCGGTAACTCTCATTGTCCAACTCGAGAATCACCGAGTGATGCACCAGCCGGTCTATGGCCGCAGCCGTGGTCATCGGATCTTTGAATATCTTGTCCCACTGGCTGAAGACCAGGTTGGAGGTGATCATAAGACTCCTACGCTCGTAGCGCTCCGACAGAAAAGTAAAGAGCACTTCCATCTCGTCACGATCCTGCTGGACATAGCCTATGTCGTCGAGGACAACCACCTCGAAGCGATCCATCTTCTTAAGCAGTCCCTCAAGGGCCAGGTCCCTCTTGGCGGCGAGCATCTGCTGAACCAGGTGGAAGGCGGTGGTAAAAAGTACCCGGCAATTGTGGTTGACGATCAACTCCCGGGCGATGGCACTCACCACATGGGTCTTCCCCCGGCCCGGAAGCCCGAAAGCCAGCACGTTCTCGGCACG
>JBDRNT010000009.1:0-4458 GCA_043810925.1 Candidatus Eiseniibacteriota bacterium | reverse complement strand
GTCTTTTGGCTAGTCAACCGAAAGGAGGCCGTACCCATGCAAGAATTAGTGTTTGGAGATTATAGTAGCACAGAATGGCGGGAACTCAAGAGAATTCATCAGGCGATGTTTTGGGATGAAGTGGAGGCGAAGGCTTTGAAGGAGGCGAGGGATCTTCTTCAGGGGCAGATAAATCACGAGTTTGAGTTGCAGGTGGGCGCATCGCGGTACGAGCGTACGGCCCGTCGTCGGGATGAGCGCAATGGTAGTCGGCCGAGGACCTATGAGATACGGACTGGCTTTATTGCGGATCTTCGTATTCCCCGGGCCAGGAAGTTGGACATCCGCTTCACAGTGTTTGATAAGTGGGAGCGGGTAGAGCCTAAGGTATTAGGAGCTATCTTGAAGGCCTATCTACTAAGCCGGAGTTCGACCTGTGCCCAGGAGATAGTGGAGGCATTTGGCCAGAGTCGTTTCTCGAGGAGTTTCCTTCAGCGCTTGACCCATCAGTTTGAGGAAAGGCTCAAGGAGTTTCGTGAGCGCCGCTTAGGGAACTGGCCCTATGTATTCATAGATGGGATGGGCGTTAAGGTGTGGGACACTTACCTGAAGGATAAGGTGGTTATCTTTGCAGTTGGTATGGACGAGGAGGGTAGGCGTGAGGTCTTGGGGTGGGTGGTATCGGATAGTGAGGATGAGATGTCGGTGAGAGGGCTGCTGATAGATCTTAAGGGTCGTGGTTTACGGAGTCCGGAGTTATTCATAAGCGATGAGAGCAAGGGTATAATGAGTGGCTTGAAGTTGGAGTATCCCCATGCAGCGTGGCAGAGTTGTGCGTTTCACAAGGTTAGCGGGATACAGAGGTCGCTTGAGGATATCTCAGTACGCAAAGAGATCCTACGTGAGGCGGGAGACATATATGAGTTGTCTGAGAGCCGGCGGGAGGCTCTGAAGAGATTCAGGAGATTCTGCCGCAGGTGGAAAGGCCGGGAGCCCCGTGCCGTGAATCTCTTTGCCAGGGGCTTTGAGAATACCCTCAGTTACTTCGATTTCCCCCGACACATGTGGGTCTCTCTTAGAACCAATAATCCCATGGAGCAGTTCATCGGCAAGTTGAGAACCTGGACAGCAAGATTCAACTACTTCCGGGGCCGGGCTAATCTGAATCTGGCCATTTTCACATACATCTGTCACAAGAGCGGAGACCTTGTGCCCGAATGCCTACATCCCGAGTCAGGCAACCCAGAGGGGGTGACCAGAAGAAAGCCCACACTTTTTGTTGCATGATCCGAACCTCGGCAATCTGAATGGCCTTTGGCATGTTTTCTCGTTTGCCTGCCGCCCACTCAAGAACCTCATCGGGGACCCTCGTCAAGTGCAGCGTCTTCACTGCAAAACTCTCATCCAGGGGCAACGTCTTCGCCATCTGCAGGGCCGCCCCATAGCGTCCCCGATCAAAATCGGACTCCTGCGGGTTGTCCCAGTCGTAGGTGCAGCCATCTTCCAGGAACAGCCCGAGCCCGAGGTGAGGCACGAACTCGATGTCACACCTTCGGTATTCAGCCAGGATCCCCGTGTAGAGCAACTGGTACAACTCCTTGGCCTCGGCTTCACCCTCGGCGAGCGTGAGAAACAGCCAGTGATCGTGAGACTTATGAAACCCGCCCAGCCGGATACTGAAGGGGCTCCGGTGGCTCAGGACACTCTCGATGTGCCGGACCAGCCGCACCTCGCCAACGCTTTCCGGTACCGGGAACATCACGGTGATATGCGGCTTGGTGAAGCCCGCCGTCGGATCGTGTTCTCGCCTTATCGCCGCGATCGACTCCGCCAACTCTTCGCTGAGCGGCGGATAGAAACTCAACGTGTAGTACATGCTCTTTTCCTTAGCGCGGGACATGTTCAATGCATCATGCCGCCGCTACGGCGCGGTCGTCAAACCGTCGCCCTGCCGACCATGCGTACGAATCCCAGGTGGCGTCCACCATCTTTGAGAAGTTGATCGAGCTCCGTGACTTCGCGTGGTCGGTTCCGGGAGCCATATGCATTTAAGAACTCGTGCCATCGGACCCACAGGTCCCAGCCGCTGGGCAGCAGCTCTGCGAGCTCCACATCGAGCCCCGGTGTCCGTGACCACAGATCCCGCCACCAATCAACAGTGTTCATCCAGTACCACTCTTCCCCGAGATAGGAGGGAGGCGGGTTTGGAATTCTTTCCGGGGACGCGGGCGATACAATACCGATCTGACGCCCTGGTTTCAGCAACTTCAACAGGTAGAACTCCAGATAGTGAACATCGGTGCCAAAGTAATGATAGCTATCCAGGCTGACGATGGCGTCGAAGAACCCCTCGGCAAAGGGTAATGCGTGAGCCTCCGCATGAATGGGGAATACGCAATCCTCCAGTCCCGCCTCACGGATGCGCTTAAGATTGTCCGTTGCCTTGATCCAGAGGTCCGTGGCCCAGACCTCGACGTCACACTCCTTGGCCAGGAATATGGAGCTCATCGCGGTACCACAGCCAAGGTCGAGAACGCGCATACCCGGCTCGATCTGCATGACCTGAGTAAGGGCCTCTGTCATCCACAACACATTCGGCCCCATCTCATTCTCATGGACCCAGGCCGGGTCATAGCGTGCTGAGAGGGGAAAGCGGTCATGGTTGTACTTCTTGAGTGCTTCATCACTGAAATCCATCGCGCTCCCTTTCTCTATTCCCGGGTTCCAACACTCAGATCGATCCGCGTTTCCGCCTCGCACCATGTGGCAGAGAGTGCGAGTACCAGAGAAATGGCGCCCAACAGCGTGACAGTCTTATGCATCTTTGAGCCATCCCAACTCGACCGCCTTATCGATCTTGCCCACCATCCACTCATGAAAGTCAGGGGAAATGGCCAGGATACTCTTATTAACCTCAAGGACTTGACTGCGGGAGATCCCCTGTTCCTTCCAGGTTCTTCCTTCCGAAGCAAGATTCAGAAGAAAGGGCAGGAAACGATCGGCGATCTTCACCCACCTGCTTTCTTGCGTCTGCTGATCTTCGTATTCGCGCCACAGTGTTGCGACCTCACTGCCCAGACCGGCGTGGTTCGTCGAAAACTCAGCAATATAGGCGGCCTCTCTTGCGGCTTGTTTCGAGCGATCCGGATCATAGACGGATATGTCGCCGGCACCTATTTCACAAATGTCGTGAACCAATGCTATTCGGATCGCATGATCAACGTCGATGTCCTCCGGCATCCACTCCTGAAGTGCGAGAAGAGCCAGAGCCAGGTGCCAGCTATGCTCTGCCGAATTCTCACGCCGCGATCCATCTGAGACGTACGCTCTACGATAGATGCTCTTCAGACGATCGAGCTCCATTAAGACCTTCTGGATACCGCGCAATTTCCCTGCCTTTCAATGTATAACGTTCCAAATGGGTGACCCGTCTCAGCAGGTCTGCTTGGCCGAGACGTTCGGCGCCGGCCTCTGCGCGAGCAAGTCTACATAGGCACCCTCAACCAACTGTGATTCATCTATTCCCAACTGCTCCATCATGGCATGGGCCTCAGCAATCCCGGTTTCAGCGGACTTCCCGTCATCGAGCACAACTTCCAGCTCAAGAAAATCACCCAGCCCCTTCACGCAATCCAGGTGTATGCGGGTACGTCCAGCTAGAAACAGGGTGCGGTGTTTCTCAACCCTGCCGGCCTGCTTGTTCGAAAGCGACAAGACTTCGAGGAGCGAGTAAGGCGACTCAGTGGGGGAGAGCAAATAGAAAGATTCTTTGGGACCTTGCTGGTCCGCCCTGCGATAATAAATCAGTTCCCCGCGCTCCTCTGAGAGGATTCGCAGTTTAAGACGCCCCGTATCACAATCAAAGAATATGTCGTCTTGAACAATCTCGGTTGGCCCATCGGTCGCGATTGCCGCCACCCTGGTGATGACATCGGCGATGCTCCTGATACGTGCCTTGATTTCGATATTTCGAGCCATGTGAATTTGAAACCCTCCGGGTAGTTCGAAGTATGCCCTACCCGTGGGGGCCCGTCAAGACAGTAACTCCTGTTCAAGCGGGACACCTGAAGACTGTGACGGTTTCTTGCCTTTGCGCTTAAGCAGACCGATCTAAGGCTCGTTACCTAGTGTAGTGTCTCAGTAATACCTTGACAATATCCACTACCCGTGATACAAACGGGATTATGTGGAAACCAACCGATGCTCTCGTGATTACCTGCGAACAACGAAGAACCTTGGAAGCCTGGGTGCGTGCCAAGACGACACCGCAGCGTGTGGTCCTGCGCTCGCGCATCTGTCTACTCGCCTCCGATGGAAAATCCAACAATGCGATTGCCTGTCAATTGGGAACCTCCCGGCCCACCGTTATTCTCTGGCGCAGTCGATTCAAAGAACAGGGCCCCCGGGGCCTGGCCGAAGATGCACCCCACGGCCCCAGCCCCCAACGTTTGCATGCGGCCAAGATCAAGGAAATCGTAG
>JBDRNT010000008.1:0-49724 GCA_043810925.1 Candidatus Eiseniibacteriota bacterium | reverse complement strand
CGGCTTCCTCTCACTGAACGACGAGTGCTATCCGACGAATACCAACCTGAATAGTCCCAGGCCCTATGACCATGTCATGTATCACCCGTCTTACACATCGGAGATCGATACGGAGGCGGATATAAACGTGATCAATCTCGTAGAAGCCGTCAGGCCCTATTGGACTTCAAGTGCGGATACGTTCCCCGGAGATCCCTACGATCACAATCTCTTCCGCCAGTACTACTCCGACCACAATCCGATCGTCTTTAAGATGGTAATCCCCGGGAAGGATGACGATTGACAGATGTTCACGTCGGGCGCGGAGACCCGACGCTACATGCCCCCGTGGGAATTACAGCTCGGCGCCGAACCGGAGGTATATGGACTGGGTCGAGCTCTTGATCTCGGCAAAGATGTTGGGCTCCCTCCTGCCTGTGTCGTCCTCCTCGGTGAACAGATCATCCCCGAACCAGATTTGTGTCTGGTCTCCTTCGGTGGTTGTATAGTTGATTTCAGTGCCGATGCCGACGAACCAGTTAAGCCCGCTCCCACCGCGGTGCGGCGCCCAGATAGTATCAAGGGCGATTATGATTGTCTTGCCGCTGCAATCCGACTCACTGGTCTTGAAATGCATGACGTGATCATCATGGCGATCCTTTGCAGAGGTTCTAGGGGAGTACGAGAGTTCTGTGTCAATAGTCAAGGTCTGCATTAGAAGCATGCGCGCTCCCATGCCTACGTAGGGCATGTGATACGTGACTTCATAGTCATGGGCCTTGAGAGCCTCATCCTCACTGAACTCAATTCCTGGGTCAAACAGCCACCCCTCGGCACCGAACGCTTCGTATGAAAGCGTACGGTAACCGTATCCCAGAACACCCTCGAGCCTGAATCCTGGTCGTCTGTAGAAAACCATACGCCCGCTGATGTCGATGAGCCACACACCGAGTTCGACCCCCGATTCGACGTCTAAGTACTTCGCGCTGTGGTCTCCAACATCACCGATGACCCAGCCAGTGTCCTCCATGAGATCGCCCGGATCGTTGACGCTTTTTCCGATGTCGATGAGCAAGCGCCAGGGGGTGCCACCGGAGAATGCTCCTTCCACACCAACATTGAGTCGCGTCACGAATACGTCGAGCGGAAACTTGCGCTCCCTCTCCAACCGTTCAGTGGTCCGGAATTCGGGGACAATGTAGCTTGTGTACCCGAACCCCCGGACGCCATCCACGCTCGCTGAAATCTTCGGTCCTGCGTCTGCTATGGTACCCATGGCGAGAACTCCAATCAGGACTATTGCGACGACGCAACCCTTACGCATGATGAGGCTCCTCCTCTTGTCCAGGGGTTTTAAACGCAAACCAGCTTGAGGGTATGACCGTACCAAAATCTCCGGGTGGCGTCAAGCCCCTGTCGCTAGCAGCAGTGTAACGTATTGTGTGTGGGATTGGTGGGGGGTGGTAGCATGGGGTGTTTACCGGGACCGGGGTGCTCGCATCCCTACTGCGGTTGTGCCTCGGCCCGGGTAGTGTCGGGCTCAACGAAGAGCTCCTGCATCACCGATCCCGATGCCTTCTCTGTCTTGAAGCCGAGCAGTTCACCGATTGTAGGCGTGATGTCGCAGAGTGTCCGCGGCACAGTCGAAACCAGGTCCTGCCTTATGTCAGGTCCCACTGCGAGCAGCTGTATTGTGCGACAGCCTTCACAGTCACAGTCATGGCCGGAGAAATCATCTGTGTGGCGGCCGTGATCGTTGGTGACGAACATGGTCGTCGTGTTGGCATAGACCGAATCGGACTGGATGAAATCCCAGAGCATACCGACGATGCCATCGGCAATCTCAATAGACCGTGTGTAGTAGCCCCAGCTTCCGCTGTGGCCGAAGTGATCGACACGGTCAAGGTAGAGGAGGAAGAAGGAGGGATGGTACGATTTGAGCACTGCCTGAGCCTGGTCCCAGACCTCCAGGTCCGTAGTCCCTTCACAATGATAGAGTGGCCAGTAGTCCGGTCCGTAGTCGGCAGCAAAACTCGCTTTCCAGACACAGCCGACATCGCCGAGAACGTAGATGCAGTCTGTTTCAGGGCGGGAGAGATGCTTGCGATAGTACTCGAATATGGTAGGGAGCTCGCAGCATTGGTTCTCAACCCCGCCGCAGTGCCTGTCGGAAAACACCGGCACCTCGGTCCAACCGCCGCACCAGATTGCAGGAATGCCGCGCCGGGTATTTGTGTGGCGGTCATTCGTGAAGGGCTCGACAATGGCCCCCTGTCTGCTCAACTCATGCATCCGAGGAACATAGGTATGGTTGGTGTCGCCAAGCCCTTCGGTGTAACGCAGTCCGTCTATGATTACGAGAGCAACGTGCTCGGTCTCGTAGCCCCAGGTGCAGGTCGCGGCGAGCAAAGTGACCACGAACCAGACTAAGACAAAAGCCGGACGTATCCATGATCCGCTTCGATGATTGGGCATTGAGATCACCATAGACTACTAGCGAAGCCGGATGAAACGCCGTACCCTGGTGCCGTCCTCGGCACTCAGCCTGCAGAAATAGGTTCCGGGCGCCACGGGTTTCCCGCGTGCATCGCGTGCATTCCAATTCACCTGTCGCCATCCCGCGGGTACGGTCTCATCGAGCAGCGTGATAACCTTCTGACCCGAAGGGTTAAAGATCTCAAGCCGAACATGCTGTGACCTCGGTACCGAGTACCTGACTGTGGTCGCGGGGCCGAAGGGGTTGGGTGCGTTCTGCTCCAGCCTGAGTCCGGGTGCGACCGCAACCTTCTCACCAAGACCCGCGTATGGTACTTCCGCAGCCTCATTGAGGATCCAGTTATCGGGATCGAGTTCTACGGCTGTGGGCTCGGATGCGAGCGAAACGCTAAACGTATCGCTGGCCGCGTCTACCCACAGTACTACCAGCGTGTCGCCTGCCACGGTGGTTATACCCACTTCAACGGGCATCGCGAAGACCGGGCCGGTGGCTTGAACCTGATCGATTATGAGACTTAGATCATAACCGGCCTTGACGCCCTCGGCGTGCCAGGAGTATTCGTATTCGGGCCAGTGCCTGTCGTAGATCCACTCGTCAAAGAACCAGTCAAGGTCCTGGCCGCTCACGGTCTCGACCTCGGCCTGGAACTGGACCGTCGTTGCGCTCTCGTACTCGTAAGCTTCCCGGTAGGCGGCGAGGCTTGCGTAGAATATGGAGTCACCGACAACATGGCGTAGCATGTGGAGTACGCAGCCTCCCTTTTCATACACGGTCGTACCCCACAGGTTGATCGGATCATAGATGGGGAAGTTCTCGCCGGAATTCAGCACCGGGTTCATGATGTGGTTCTGCATGTAACTATGATAAGACGTAATACCGTATGCGTGCTCGTTGAAGACCGCTTCCGAGTAGGTGGCAAAACCCTCGCTAAGCCAGATGTCACGCCAGTCATTGACCGAGATGCAATCACCCCACCACTGGTGAGCCATCTCGTGGGCGAGCAGCCAGTCGTAGAGATGGTTGGGGTTGACCACGGAAGCCACGTGTGTGACGCATGTCTGATGTTCCATGTCACCGTTGGGCGCTTCCACATACCCGAACTTGCCGAATGGATACGGTCCGTAGCGCTCGATGAAGCCATCCATCATTATGTCGACATTCTGGAAATGGATCAGAGCGTCCTCTGCATCAGTGGGGTATACCCAGTAGTAGATCCAGTCATAGGTCGAGTCCACGATCTCGGTGTACTTGCGACCATGAACCGTCATGAGGTGCGGAGCAATCTGATATGTTTCCGACCACACATAGGTGGATGTCTCCGCTGTTGAATCCTTGTAAGAATCGATAAGTACCCCGTTACACACAGCTCGCTTACCCAGACCGGGAACGGTTACGGTGTACTTGGCCGTCGCCTTATCGCACGGCCAGTCCCAGCATGGAAACCAGTACTTGCCCATCGACGGGGGATCGCTCGTAAGTCCAACCCCCATCTGGTAGGCCATCGTAGGGGTACCTCCGAAGTAGAAGCCCCCGAAGCCATCGGCCCCCTCATTACCCGGATGTCCGTGATAGTCCACGCATACCTCAAAGGAGTCACCTGCGGCATAGGTCCGGTCCAGGTCTATGGTAAGAACCGGGTCGGCATAGACGTAGCTTGCAGTGTCACCTCCGGCAAAGACGGAATCGACGGTGAGAACGGTGAAATCGAGATTGATCGAGGCGAGTCCCGGCACCTGGCTCACAGAAAGGACAGCGGTATTGCCGTAGATGAGTTCGTTGTCGAGATCGATGTCCAGCGTGATGTCGTAGTGGAGCACGTCGAAATCGTGCGGGCAGTTGTCGATAAAGCTCGCGTCGGCAAGCGGCCGGTATTTCAAAGCCTCGACGGCCCGGAGCCACTCCCTGGAACCCGCCTCATACTGGGCAGGATCGGGAAAGCGGTCGACAGCCAGGGGCTTGAAACCCGAATCGCCAAGGACCGGCAGGCTCAAGGCAGAACTGAACATCACCGCCAGCATAACAATTAGCACGGACTGCTTCATGGTAGGCCTCCAATGTCTGCTTATTCAATATCCCAAATGCTATCATATCACAAAACAGGAGTGTGGTCAACCTGCGGAGAATTGCCGGAACAGGCTTCTATGCAACCGGGGGACCGGGTTCAAGCATGGTCTTGGTCTCATCCTGGATAAGCACCCATATGGTATAGATTCCCAGGGCCGTTCCGAGCGGGATATCAAGAAGCTGCAGGGCCGAGACTATGAGCAGTAGAATCCTCGCCCATGATTTCCGTTTGAGCAGCCCCAGGCCACCGATGATTGCCGGCACGGATGTCAGAGTAAGGATGAAAGCGATCGCCGTACCCACAATCCATGTCACTCTGATCGCATGCGGATCGCGTGACACAATGCCCGCACCCACGATGAAAACGAAGAGCATGAAGGCGACCAGAACGCCCAGAATTCCGAACGCGAGGTTGAGCGCCGCTGCAAGAGTTATGTGTTTGTCCATCCGGGTATCCTCCCTATAGACCAACGTCGCTTTCGTGTCCTGCTACTTGAGGATCTCTGCTCCTCCGGCAAGTGTGCACCTGGCAACCCGCTCGTTATCTTCACACTTGATTATGACCTCCGCCTTACCGGCATCGCCTCCGGCCTGGGATCTGGCGCCGCTGAAGGCGGTCAGAAGCCTCGCCGCGAGGTCCTTCTTGGAGCTCTCGGGCCGTCTTTTCCAGTCGGCTGCGGTTATCGTGACCGTCCAGGTCTTACGTTCGGCGTCAAACCCGGATGCCGTGAACGTGCCTGCGCGATACAGGACAGGCTGTAGCCGGGCCCTGGAGAGCGAATCGAATTCGGCGACGAAGCGTTTGTGGTAGAAGGCGGCCGCGCGCCGTGCTTCACGTTCTTCGGTCGTCCCCGTGGAGAAATGGTAGAAGACGAATGCGCCTGCGATTCCTGTAACGACGAGCACTGCGGCCAGGACCATGGGAACTGTCCTGCCACTTTCTCTCACCGCGGCCTCCTTTGCCAGGGCAACGTTATAGTCTACTATCCCACGTCATGCCTGCGGCGTCAACATTTTCACACCGGTTGGACTTCGTGGATTGCCTGTTCAAAGAAGCGCGGTGCTGAAGTATCTCTCCGCCCGATCAGGAAGAATGGTCACGACCCTGTTACGGCCGTTATCCATGTGAAGAGCGGCAAAGACGTTGGCTCCGGAGGATGTCCCTACGAGAAGCCCTTCTTCCTGGGACAGTCTGCGTGTAGTGTCTATGGCTTCCTCATCCGATACGGTGAAGACCATGTCGACTATGTTCACATCCAGCACATCAGGAATAAAGCCGTCACCGATCCCGTGTATCTGGTGAAGACCGGGTTCTCTGCCAAGGAGCGCGGCACTGCTTTTGGGTTCGACCGCAACGATCTTCACCCCGGGTATCCTCTCTCTGAGGAACGTTCCGATTCCCTGAAGCGTCCCACCGCTGCCGACGCCGGCTACGAAGATATCGACCTTGCCGTCGATGTCCTTCCAGATTTCGGGGGCGGTTTGCGTGTAGTGAATCTCGGGGTTGTGAGGATTGGAAAACTGATTGGCGATGAAGTACTTCTCAGGCTCGCCCCGAGTGATCTCCTTCACTTTCTCAAGGCTGCCCGGCAGGCTCTTCTCGGCGGGTGTGTAGACGATCTCGCCACCGAATGCCTGGATGATCCTCCGTCGCTCCTCACTCATGTTGTCGGGCATGATACAGATCACAGGGTATCCTTTCTGGATCCCGACAAGACTCAGCCCTATGCCCGTGTTGCCCGAAGTGGCTTCGATAATCGTCATTCCCGGACGGAGCTTCCCCTCTTTCTCAGCCGATTCGACAATATGCTTCGCCACCCGGTCCTTGACGCTCCCACCGGGGTTTAAGAATTCCGCCTTCGCAAAGACGTTGCCTGATGACATGGTCTTAAGCCGGATGAGCGGCGTGTCCTGGGCCGAGTCGAGTATAGAGTCGAGAAGCATGGATCCTCCGCGTTTATAAGGCTTAAGAGGTATATCGACTATCCGGCGCCGTGTGCTTAGCCCATTTCTGCCGGTGCCGGCCCGGGTCCGATTTTTCGTTTTGAATGGGTCAGGCGATACCCTATATTGAGACTGAATGATCGAGGAGGCGCTATGCTTGGGAAAAGACGACTGGGACGAACCGGAATCTCCGTCTCGATGCTCGGGTTCGGTGGCATTCCGATCATGAGGGTGACACAGGATGAGGCGACGGCGGTCATCAAGCGTGCTCTGGAGCGCGGAATCGATTTCTTCGATACCGCCCGTGGCTACGGGGACAGTGAGAAGAAGATAGGAACGGCCCTGGCCACGCACGCTGCGAAGGTCGTTCTTGCCTCGAAATCGCCGAAGCGTACCCGGGAGGAAATGCTCGAAGACTTCAACCAGAGTCTATCCGATTTGGGTATCGATGTGATTGACCTCTATCAAGTTCACTGTGTGAACAAAGCCGACGAGCTTGCGACGGTAATGGCGCCTGGGGGCGCGCTGGAGGCACTTGAGGAGCTCCGGTCGGAGGGACGGGTGCGGTTTGTCGGCATAACAAGTCACAACCTTGGGATACTCAAGCAGGCTATCGGGACGAATCGCTTCGATACCATCCAGGTGCTCTACAGCTTCGTCGAGGACGGTGCCGGGAAGGAAGTGATACCGCTGGCTCTTGAGAAGGACCTTGGTGTTATCGCGATGAAGCCGCTGGGTGGTGGTTGCATAGAGCAGTGCGATGTGGCTATCAGGTATGTTCTTTCTACCCCGGGGGTGATTGCGATTCCGGGTATGGCGGCGGTCGACGAGGTCGACCGGAACGTCGAAGCGGCGTCCGATCTTCGGCCCCTCACCGCGGCCGAGCTGGACGACGCCGAGAGGACAAGGACCGAACTGGGTAAGACCTTCTGCCGGCGGTGTGACTACTGCCAGCCATGCCCGAAGGATATCCCGATTGCGTTGATGCTCCACATAGACAGCATCAGGAAGCGTGTGGGTGAGACATTCATGAGAAACGAAGAATACAGGGATGTTCTGGACAAAGCCAACGGGTGCGATGAGTGCGGGCAGTGCGAAGAGCGCTGTCCTTTCGATCTGCCGGTGCGGGATCTGATCAAGGAATCCCGGGACGCCCTTCGACAGGTGCTGAAATGAAGAAACATGTAACCGCGATATGCCTGCTCTCAGGCGGACTCGATAGCAGTCTTGCGGTCCGAATGATGCAGGAGCAGGACATCGAAGTAACGGTCGTGAATTTCACCGGCCCATTCGGCGCGTGTGCCGGAGATGCTGAGAATTCACCCGCGCAATCGGTGGCCCGCGCGCTCGGAGTCGCTCTGAAGGTCGTCCCGCTTAAGGATGACTATCTTGAGATCATCCGAAACCCGCGTCACGGTTACGGGAGCAATGTTAATCCCTGTATCGACTGCCGGA
Source organism: Candidatus Eiseniibacteriota bacterium (assembly GCA_043810925.1). GTDB lineage: Bacteria > Arandabacterota > Arandabacteria > Arandabacterales > Arandabacteraceae > Arandabacterum. The sequence goes on along the minus strand of JBDRNT010000008.1, from coordinate 41,785 downwards.
TCTACATGTTGAAGAAAGCCCGGGAGATCATGGAGGCTGAGAGCGCCTCATTCGTGGTGACCGGTGAGGTCGTCGGGCAACGACCCATGTCCCAGCGAGCCGTTACTATGAGACAGGTTGAGAAGGCAAGCGGGCTTGATGGATTCCTCTTAAGACCGCTGTGCGCGCAGCTCATGCCCCCGACGGTTCCTGAAGAGAAGGGGTGGGTCGACAGAGACAGACTCCTCGGGATCAGCGGACGATCGCGGAAGGAACTGATGCGGCTGGCCGGGGAGAAAGGTGTGACCGGCTATTCCTCACCAGGTGGCGGCTGTCTTCTTACGGATCCCAACTTCTCCTTGAGGATGAGGGATCTCCTCGCGCACGACACACTGACCTTCGATGCAATAGAACTCCTGAAGGTCGGACGGCATTTCAGACTTCCGCGGGGGACGAAGCTTGTGGTCGGGAGGAACGAATCCGACAACGAGCGTTTGCTTGCACTCTCACGCGATTCCGATACGGTGATCATTACCGAGAGCTGCCCCGGGCCGACCGCGATACTGAGGGGTGCAAGTGCCCCGGAGGAAGAGAGTCTTGCCGCATCCATCGTCGCGAGGTACAGCGACGGGAAAGCCGAGGGTGGCGCTACGGTCAGTATCAAGTCGTCCACCGGGGAGCATCTGCTATACGCTGGAGCGCTGGCGCCCGACGATGTAGGAAACCTCATAATATGAAATCCGCATCTTCAGCCCGGGCGATACGGAGCGCAGCGGCGGCGTCCTCTCTTGAGTCTCATCACAAGATCGTCAGGCATATCAGATCGTTTGTTAAGCCGCGGGGCGCGAAGGCCTACATAGTCGGCGGCTTCCTGAGAGATCTCCTCCTGGGACGTGTCTCGCAGGATCTTGACATTGTGGTTGACGGTATCGCACCTGAGATTGTTGCCCATCGTCTCCACAGAGATCTCGGATTCTCGCGGCCGGTTGTGTTCAAAAGGTTCGGCACGGCCCTTACCGTCGGCCGGGGAATCGAGATAGAGTTTTGCCGGTTGGAGGGCGATCTTGGGACCGACGCAGACCGGCGTGATTTCACGGTCAACTGCATGTATGCGGACATATCGAGGCGCGCCGTCTTCACGCCGTCTGCCATCGTGGATCCCACAAGCAGGGGCAGGCGCGATCTCAAGGCGGGCATCCTGAGGGCACCCTCTGATCCCTGTCTCATGCTGTGGCTCGATCCGTTGAGAATCCTCAGGGCCATACGGTTCTATGCGGTTCTCGGTTTTTCGATCGACAGGCAACTCCTGAAGGCCATGCCGAGGATGGTGTATCTGCTGGGGAGGGTATCTCCCGAGAGAATCAGAACCGAACTTGAGACAATACTGCTGTCCGGGCGTCTCAGGAGCGCCTTGAGCCTGATGCAGAGGATAGGCACAGGCGATCTCATCTATCCCGAGCTCAGCCGCACCTACGGGTTTTCACAGGATACGCCTCACCATGCCTACGACCTTTTCACCCACGCCGCCAGGACGGCCGCCAACACTCCGCGTGATCTCACACTCAGACTCGCCGGTCTACTTCATGATATCGGAAAGTATGATACACGCACCTACAGGCGTGGCCGGGCCGTCTACTACGGTCACGAGGCAGTCTCGGCAGAAACGGCCGGGACGGTTCTTCGAAGACTCAGGTTCCCGAATCGCCTGACGGATGACGTGGTGTTTCTCATAAGGAACCACATGATCAACTACTCGAGTGACTGGACTGACAAGGCCGTCCGGCGGTTCGTGAGGAGGACGGGCCCCCGCCTGGAGCAGGTTCTCGCACTCGCGGAGGCGGACTGTAAGGCGCAGCGTGCCGAACCGGGTATGACCGTTGGTATCAAAGACCTGCGAAGGCGGATCAGGGCGCTCGGGCAGGATGATCTCATACATCTCGACCTTCCTGTGAACGGGCGTGACATCATGGAGATTCTTGGAGTAAAAGAGGGACCTGCAGTCGGAAGGGCCAAGGATTTCCTGCTGGACGCGGCTGCAGGACGGGCCAGACCCATGACACGGCAAGATTGTGTCCGGCTTCTTAAGGCCTGGATGGCGGACTCCGATTTGGCTTGACTTATACGTGTTGACAATCAGACTGAAGCCTGATTATAGTCTATAGGGATAATTCAATGGAGGTAACCGTCGTGAGACATGTGAAGCTCATTGTTTTCATAGGCTTGGTGGGTGCTCTCGTCTGGGGTTGCGTCGAGGATATCAACACAGGATCCAATCTTCAGCCCAACGTATGGTTCATATGGGCTCCTCCGGAGAGCACGGTGATTTTCCAGAATTCGGCTGACTTCATATGGATAGCCACGGATCATGATGATGATCTCGGGATGGGGGCGACTTATGTGAAGCTTGAGCCGAACAAACTGGATTGGCTCAATATCGATACCGGTGATGATGTCCACTTTGAGGAGCCGGCGGGCTGGGTGCGGGTCTATCAGAACGATTACCAGATACTCGACCTTCCTGACACCAGCTTCGACTTCAGCGTCCGGGTAGTCGACGGCCGGGGAGCGGAGACTATTATCAGCAGGAATTTTGTGGTGCGCTTTGACAACAGGCCGCCCATAATCGATTCGGTGATTTGCCCTCCGGGGAAACCGCCCAAGATCTTCCCGTGGGAGTACAGGATATATGCGCATGATGTCGCGAGGAGTCCACGCGCGGCTACTCCGGATGATTCGCTCGTGTACAATTACAGGTTCCGAACGCCGTGCCTGACATACGAGGCCGACCCTGAGTGGGCGGGAGGCAACGATCACTTTGACGTGTTCATTGATGGGCAGTCCTGTCCGGGAGTTTACACATTCAGGTGTAAGGTCATGGACAGGGCGTTCAACGTATCTGAAGAATTCAAATGTGAGTTCACCATAGAAGAGTAGGTTTCCAGCCATCCAGGCTGCGACAGATTCAGGGAGGGTGTAATATGAGCGGCAAGCCGGCGGACATCAATGACTCTGATTTCGAAGACCAGGTTCTCAAGGCAGAGGGGGTCGTCCTGGTTGATTTCTGGGCACCCTGGTGTGCTCCTTGCCGCGTAGTGAGCCCTGTGGTTGAGGAGATCGCGGAATCCATGGGGGATTCGATGAAGGTCTGCAAGGTCAATGTCGATGAAAACCCCGTTTCCTCTCAGAAATACGGGATACGAGCGATACCCACGCTGATAGTCTTCAAGGGGGGCGATGAAGCCGCCAGAATGGTCGGCGTCCGTCCCAGGGAAGAGATTGAGAAGGAGATCAAAGCGGCGATCACGTGACACGCAAGAGGATCTTCTCAGAAGACGATCTCGACACCTCCATACTGCTGGGAAAGCAGATCGGAATAGTAGGATACGGTTCGCAGGGACGAGCACAGGCGCTCAATCTTAGAGACAGCGGAAACCCACCTCTTATCGGCATCAGGAAGGGCAGGTCGTTTGACAAGGCGGCCGCCGACGGTTTCGACCCGCAGCCGGTTGCCGGTGTCGCACGCAAGTCCGACATCGTGATGGTGCTCACACCGGATGAGTCTCACCCGGAAGTCTGTCGAGACCAGGTGCTACCAAACCTCGGGAGAGACAGCTTCATAGGATTCGCTGCAGGTTTCACTGTTCATTTCGGTCTGGTCGCGATCCCTGAAGGCCGGACGGCGTTCCTCGTCGCACCCAAGGGGCCGGGCGGGATACTGCGGATTCGATACAAGGCGGGGGGCGGCATACCCGCACTTGTGGCTTCGACCGGTGATGATCCGTCAGGTATGGCCATTGCGATGGCCTATGCCAAAGCGATAGGGTGTGCAAGGGCGGGTGTCATACGATCGAGTTTCAAAGAGGAGGCCGTCGCCGATCTACTCGGCGAGCAGTGCGTCTTGACGGGCGGTCTGATCGAGCTCATGAAGGCGAGCTTCGATGTGCTTGTAGAACGGGGTTACTCGCCGGAAGTCGCCTATATCGAGTGCATTTCGGAAGTAGAATACATGGCTTCGCTGATATCAAGAGTGGGTCTTGCCGGTCTGGAGGAGCAGATCTCTTCCACGGCGCACTTTGGCGGAGTCACCCGGGGGAGCAGACTGATCGACAGTGATGTCAAAACGAGGATCAGAGAAATCATGGATGAGATAGAAAGCGGCACGTTCCTCGACGAGTTCCGCGCGTACATCGAGTCGGGCAAACGCGTGGGCCCGGGGCGCGATGCCTTCAAGGTGATGGAAGACGCCAGAGCGAATCTCGATGAGGTATCAAGACGTGAGAGATAACATCAGACCGGCCGTGGGCACTGTTATCCCGTCTGTTGACAGCTTGCCCAAGGCGCGGGGCAGTACGAGGTTCATTCAGGATGTGAGTCTCCCCGGGATGCTCCACGCAAGCATGGTGTATGCCCGGACACCGCATTCGAGGATAAAGAACGTGTTTCTGGGAAAGGCCCTGTCGCTTGAGGGCGTGGTGGCCGCCGCTACGTGCGACGACGTGCAGGGCGAGAACCGCGTTGGGCTGGTAATAGACGACCAGCCGCTCTTTGTCAGTGGTGTTGTCCGGTATGAAGCAGATTGTGTTGCGCTTATCGGTGCGGAGAACGCTGACGCCGCACGCCGGGCCGCATCGGCCGTCGAGATCATCCTGGAGACGCTCCCGCCCGTTTTGACCGTGGAAGAGGCCCGGAAGACGGGTTGCCCGTCAGTCCATCGAGACGGCAACCTGGCCGTCGAGCGAAAGGTCATCAAAGGGGATATATCCGACGGTGAAGCGCAGAGCGACTTTGTTGTTGAGCGGACCTTCACGACGCCCGTCCAGGAGCATGGATATCTGGAGCCGCTAGGCGCGCTGGCCGTTCCCGGAGCTGACGGATCGATTGAGATATTGGCGCCCGCCCAGTGCCCGTTCTATATCAGGGAAGCTGTTGCCAGGTGCCTCGGTTTACCTCTTTCGAAGGTGCGCGTCATCCAGCTTCCCATAGGCGGAGCTTTCGGCGGCAAGGAAGATGTGCCGTCGGAGATCTGTGCAAGGCTGGCCGTACTGGCTGTCAAGACCGGCAGACCCGTCAGGATGATACTGTCAAGGGAAGAAGACCTGGTCTATACCTCCAAGCGTCATCCGATGCGTATGGACTACCGGATGGGCTGCACCCGAGACGGCAAGATGACCTTCGCCGAGATCGATCTCTACGCGGACGTAGGCGCCTACGCCACACTCTCGCCGATCGTGCTCTTCCGGTCTACGATACATGCACCGGGTCCCTACGAGATTCCGAACGTGAGCGTGACAACCAAGGGATTCTATACGAACACGGCACCCAAGGGAGCGATGAGAGGTTTCGGAACACCGCAGGTCGTGTTCGCCTGTGAGGCGGTCGTCGATGAACTGGCGGAAATGGTCGGGCTCGGTCCCATTGAATTCCGCCTTAAGAATGCCCTGAAGCAGGGCAGCACCACTGCGACCGGACAGGTGCTCGATGAAAGCGCAGGTCTTGTGGAAACACTGACACGTGCAAAGGAGCTCATTGGAGATGACAGGCGGCAGTTCGGGCCGAGGCCGACGGGTAAGGACAGAGTCCGTTCGAGCGGACTTGCGGCCATGTACTACGGTGTGAGCCTGGGGGCGGCCGGACGCGTGCTTGACAGGGGAGGGGCGAGGGTCGAGATTTTGAAAGACGGTTCAGTCAGTGTTTTCGTAGGGTGTACCGACATGGGACAGGGCGCCCTCACCGTGCTTTCCCAGATCGCAGCGGATTCGCTGGGAATCGGGACGGACGCCGTGCGTGTCCATCCCGTTGATACGGGTGTTGTCCCCGACTCGGGTCCCACGGTTGCGTCGAGGACGACCATTGTAAGCGGCAATGCGATAATCGACGCGTGTGACAAGATAAAGACACGTATGGTGGGCGTGGGCGCTTCCATCCTCGGCCCGAAGGCGGTATATGATGTGTCACATGGAGGCGTGGTTGGTGCCAGGTCCGACACGGGGCTGGGCTTCATCGAGATCGTCTCAGAGTGCTTCGCCAGAAGAGTGGACCTCACGGCAACCGGCTGGTACGTTGTTCCCGACTGCCGCCTCGACGAAGCCACGGGACAGGGCAAAGCCTATCATGTTTACTCCTTCGCGACAGATGTCGCCGAGGTCGAGGTTGATCTCAAGACGGGCCGTGTCGACGTGAAGAGTTTCCTGGCGGTTCACGACAGCGGCAAGATCATCAATCCCATGACCGCGACATCCCAGGTCGAAGGAGGTATTGCCCAGGGCATAGGCCTGGCCCTCTACGAGAGGTTCGCCGTAACGGACGGCCGCGTTTGCTCACGCGATTTTTCCACCTATCTCATGCCCACCTCGCTCGATATATGTGATGACCTTCGTGTTGAGTTCATTGACTGCCACTCGGCGGACGGCCCCTTCGGGGCAAAGGGTCTCGGGGAGCCCGCCATCATCCCCGTTGCCGGCGCCGTCGCCAATGCCGTTTCCAACGCGACGGGCGTGAGAGTTGAGGATCTCCCCATCCGGCGCGAGCGGATCGTTAAATGCCCTTGACGTCGCTAACTCCTTTGATGTAGCATTCTGACCCGCCAGCCCGGACAATTCAGAAACATCAGTAGAGGGCTTCTGAATTACCGGGTTGGAGATGAAGCATCGGTCTTGGCATTCGGAGGGAACCAATGAACACAGTACCCTTGGTCGGAATGTTGGTAGGTGTTGTTGGACTGATCTACGCGGGCATTCTGTTTGTGCTCGTAAAGCGGAATCCATACGGGACCGAGAAGATGAAGGAGATCTCCGATCTCATTCACACGGGAGCAATGGCTTTCCTCAAGCGCGAGTATCTCACGCTCCTCGTCTTCGTGGTCGTCCTGTTCGTGGTTCTGACTTTCGCGATAGGTCTGACGAGCGGCATAGCCTTTCTGGCAGGTGCCTTCTCATCGATGCTTGCGGGTTTCCTTGGGCTCAGTGCGGCAACGCGGGCCAATGTCAGGGCCACTCAGGGAGCAACCGTCAGCCAGAGCAAGGCCCTCAGCATTGCCTTCTCCGGCGGCGCCGTAATGGGTATGGCCGTGGCCGGCCTCGGCGTGCTGGGACTTTCGGTGCTCTATTTCATATTCAAGAGCGATCTGGCGCTTACCAGCAAGGTTGTCAGTGGTTTTGCGATGGGTGCCAGCTCGATAGCGCTCTTCGCCCGTGTGGGCGGCGGTATCTATACCAAGTCGGCCGACGTCGGAGCTGATCTGGTTGGGAAAATTGAGGCGGGGATACCTGAAGACGATCCCAGGAACCCTGCTGTGATAGCGGACAACGTCGGCGACAATGTCGGTGATACGGCGGGCATGGGTGCCGACCTGTTCGAATCCTATGTCGGCTCGGTGGTCGCGAGCATTGCGATTGCCGTCACGCTGGATGTGCCCCACAAGGAGTGGCTGGTTGCGCTTCCGATACTCATCGTGGCGATCGGTACGGTTGCGTCGTTCATCGGGACCCTGTCAGTGCGGATCTTTCAGTCAGGGAATCCCCAGGCGGCGCTACGGTATTCGACATATGTGAGTGTCGCTCTTCTGGTCGCGGCCACGTACGTCGTCGTAGGGAAGATAGGACTCAGCTCCAACTACGCCTCGGCGGTGCTTTCGGGCATACTTGCAGGTGTCGCGATCGGACTCCTGTCGGAGTATTACACCTCGGGGCCGCCGGTAAAGACCATCGCCGAGGCCTGCAAGACAGGGGTGGCGACCAACATAATCGCCGGGCTCTCGGTGGGCATGATGAGCACGACGCTTCCGATTCTCGCAATAGCGGGTGCGATTTACGCCGCGCATTACTTCGCGGGTGTCTATGGCATCGGCATGGCCGCGGTGGGGATGCTTGCAACCATCGGGATGACGATGTCTGTCGACGCCTACGGGCCGATTGCCGACAATGCCGGCGGGATTGCGGAGATGAGCGGGCTTGGTCCCGGTGTTCGCAAGATCACTGACAGGCTGGATTCACTCGGCAACACAACCGCCGCCATGGGCAAGGGTTTCGCGATCGGTTCGGCCGCCCTGACGGCGCTCGCACTCTTTACTGCGTATTCCCGTAAGGTGGGACTTGAGGTCATCGACATCAAGGAGCCCAGGACGATTATAGGTTTGCTCATAGGAGGGGCGCTTCCGTTTCTGTTTGCTGCGCTCACCATGCGCGCGGTGGGAAGAGCCGCATTCAGGATGGTGGAAGAGGTGAGACGGCAGTTCCGGGAGATTACAGGCTTGATGGAGGGCAAGGCGAAGCCGGACTCAGCCCGGTGCGTGGACATAAGTACAAAAGGAGCTCTACGGGAGATGATCGGTCCCGGCGTCCTCGCCGTCTGTTCTCCGGCGATCGTCGGGATACTGCTGGGTCGGGAGGCACTGGGAGGTCTCCTTGCAGGTGCAACCGTTACGGGCGTGTTGCTGGCGATAATGATGGCTAATGGTGGTGGGGCATGGGACAACGCCAAGAAGTGGATAGAGGAGGGTCACCTCGGCGGCAAGGGATCCGACGCTCACAAGGCAGCTGTTGTCGGGGATACCGTCGGTGATCCCTTTAAAGACACTTCAGGCCCATCCATGAACATACTTATAAAGCTTATGTCGGTTGTATCGCTTGTATTCGGGCTGGTCCTCTACAATCTGCATCAACAGCTGTTCGGGTAGGTCGGGGATCAGAGACGTCCGCTCACCTGGTCGTTGATTTATCGAGATCGATCATGTGAGCTGTTATGCCCGGGTATTCTTTCACGACGGGATCGGCCAGGTTCGCCAGTTTCTTTGTGACGCAGGAGATCCTGAGTGCAGACTCCTCGATCATCCGGAGCCTCCGGAGGGTTTCCTCATCCTGGCCTTTGTACTTCCTCAGCAGGAGCTGCGCCTCACCGAGTACCGAGAACAGCGGATTGTTTATTTCATGGTTGGCCGCAACAGCTGTCTCGGTTATTGCTGCCACCCGCTCTGATTTGATGAGATTCTCCTGGGAAGCCTTGAGCTTGTTTACAGTGGCCTCGAGCTCGAGATTGAGCCTTGTTATCTGCTCGCTGCGCTGGCGCATCTCCCGGTTTTTCTGTTCGAGCTGTTTCTCGATTTTCTTTTTGTCTGTTATGTCCGACATTATCACGGACACGACATGTCTGCCGCCGTATTCAGATGAGCTTATGGTCACATCGACTGGTATCCAGGTCCCGCTGGCGTGATTGATTCTCGACTCGACTTTGAGCTTGGCGCCGGTCGGTCCGGTACACTCTGATATCAGTCTCTCGTCGGAGATTATCTCGCTGATGCCCAGTCCGAGCAGTTTGAAGGCGGCCCTGCCGGTCAGCGTCGACGCCGCCTTGTTGGCATAAGCTATCTTCCCATCTGTGATGATAAGGTAGCCGTCGTCAAGGTCCTCGACAACCCGGCTGAACTTGGCCTCGGACTTGGCGAGCCTCTCTTCGAGCCTGGCTCTTTCCGTGACATCCTCTATGACGACGATGGCGCCGCTCACCTTTCCGGACTTGTCACGTTGCGGCGCAACCCTGATATTCTGGACCGCTTCCCGGCCATCGGCAAGCCGTCTGCGCCATCCGCATCGCTCAAAAGGCATGCCATTGAATACCTGCTGGGCGATCTCGGCACAACCCTGCTCCATGAGATGGGGGAAGGCCTCGAACATGTGCTTGCCACGGAACTCCTCCTGGCGATGCCCGTACATCCTCTCAAGCCCCTTGTTCATCATCGTTATTGTCAGGTCGGCATCGACGACGATCACACCCATGTCGACACTGTCGACAACGGCCTCGGTATACTCCTTCAGTGCGTTGCCCTTGTCGGCTTCATCTGCGATCCGGGCCGTGAGTCTTGCGTTTTCCATTGCCAGTGCAAGCGTTGTAGAGAAGACTCTCAGGTTTGCCACGTCATCATCAGTGAATATCCGGAGCCACCGGGTTTCACAGGCGGCCAGGAGACCCAGCGTCCTGCCCCTGGAGCACATGGGGACGAGGATGCACGTCTTGGCCCCGATCGTTGCGGCGAGCTTGGGGCCGGTCGAATCGTCCATATGATCGAATCGGATTTCCTTGCCATCGGAGATCTTCTGGAGAATCGGATCCCCTGCATCGATCCTGATATCGTCGACGTCACTCAGCCCGTGATCGCCCGTCATGTGTGCGGGCTCCAGGAATGAACCGGTGTCGTTGTAAACATAGACGGCCACTGTGGCGCCATCGAGCATGTCCGATGCGGCCTCGGCTGCACCTTTTGCCAGCTCCTCAAGCGTTGTACAGCTGGCTATATCGTCGGCGAGAGTGTTGAGTGTCTCCAGGTCACGGTTTCTTCTCTGAAGATCCTCCAATATGTTCAGGGAGGACATCTGCATCTCCGTGATTTCCTGTCTCGTCTTCTCGAGTTCCTGTGTAAGCTGTCCGGTCTGCGTGGCCATGACTCCTACGGTGGCGACTCTGGCTACGTGGTCCGCCACAGCGGCGAGGACCTGACCAAGACCTGGGTCGACATCGTTGTCGGTGACAAAGACGCACCACACACGGGAGTCGTCGGGCAGATCGGCTCTGATGACTGTCCAGAACCGCTCGTCCCTCTTGATGGTGATGGTATCGGTATGGTCCGTTCCGGAACGCGTGGACCCGTCTGCATGGTGCATAGCGGCCGGTATCTGATCCCCCGAGTACTCGACCGCTTCGATCAGCCGGTCTGTGTCTGTCCCTTCAAGTCCGTGGCTTGCAAGAACCTTGGTATCTGTTTGCGAAGAGATAAAGAACATCAAACCGTAGAGGTTGAGCTTGCCCCGAACACGCTCGAGGAACCCCGAAAGCCAGACCGACATCGACTCAGGCGACGCCGCGTCGAAGTCGGGCACGTTGGCCGGAATATCGGTCAGCACTCGCACCTGGTCTGTCAGAGGATTCGGGGAGACATCCGGCATCTTCTCAATCACTCCTTGCCTGCTTCGCTGAGTTTGGTCAGCAGTTCCCTCAGGTGGGCGTTTTCCTTCTTCAACCCGGCCATCTTCGCCTCCCGGCCCGTCGTCAGCGCCGTGTATCGCCGGAGCATATCCCTTTCCTGTTCGGTGTCGCGACCCTGTCTTGCACTTGCCAGTATGGTAGCAAGAAGATTGGCCGCGACCTTAAGCAGGGGGAGGGCTTCGGTACCAATGGCTGTGCTGCTTCGCGACCAGGCCATAAGCAGGGCGTGGCGCGCGTGCGGTCCGTCCCCGGCAGGTACAAGAGCAAACCTGGAGATGGGAAGGACCCGCCGGAAGAAACTCTGCGCATCACAGGACTTCTCGACATCGTCGCAAAGGACCGGAGCTCCGTGCGACAGGTAAGGTTGCAGCACAGGTTCCTTCTCGGGCTGGATGAAGTTGATCCGCAACGTCTCCAGCCGTCGGTTCGTATACGGGGTGGCTATCATCTCATTATTGTTCTTTCTTTGCATGATACACACAAGGTCACAGTCGAGTGTGAGGGCAAGTGCGTTAACCAGTCTGCGTAGTACGGTCTGTGGCGGCTCCTCGCTGATCATCATGGCCGACAGTTTCTGGATCAACTGTATGTTGCTGTTGCCCCTTCTCCGTTCTGTCGACAGGTCGCTGAAGGAGTATATGAACCGGTCGCCACACGGCGTCGAGAGTCTGGACAACCTCACGTCCGAGACGAAGAACCGTGACTGTGTCTTCACAAACAGTGGCGTCGTCACCTCTTCGTACTCCGGTAGGAGGGGAACGTCGGATCCGAAATCCTTGTCAAGGTGGATGAAGTCCGTCAATTGGCTGCCAATCAGATCGTTATAACCGATACCCACGAGTTCGGAGAACATCGCGTTGGCAAATACCGTCTTCTTGCTCTCGTTGACAACCAGGCAGGGCGCCGTGTATCGGAACGTGCTGCTGAGTAACGAGCGCTCGTATTCGCGGAGCGTATGCTGTGCCTGGGCAAGAGCCGTATCCAGGTGGTCTGTATTGCGACCAAGCGCGGCGCCGACCTCGTCTGCAGGCTGGCTCGCGGGAGACTTGCTGAGCAAGATCCCACCCGGTGAGTCGCCGCGATCAAGCAAGACCGACCGTATCACCTGACCGTAGGCGGGTGCGAATACGTCCTCCAACCCTGTCCCGGACATTTCATCGTCCGAAGCGCTTACGGTCACGCCGCCGGTGAGGATGTCTTCCCGGAGGAAGACCTCAGCCGGGAGTTTCCCGGAGGCAGGCAGGTTTCCCGAGTCATGGGTGACGATTGCAGATCTTGTGATCGCAAACGGAACAAGTAAAGCATACTCCTGGACCGGCAGACTCAGCCGGTCCTGGCGTTTTACCGCCACGCGGTCGCCTTGAAGTACTGATGGTTCGGGCAAATGTGTTCCTCCATGAGATTCACATGTATCCGTTACATTATCGGCCGCCTGCCGGCCGGTCTTTAGGCCACGGGACCCCCGGCCGAGTCGGGGTCCTGAATCCAGCCGTTGCCGATACCACGGAGTTCGAGAAGGTTGACGGCCTCGTTGTATTCGCGCGTCGATATCTTTCTGTTGATTTCAGGAAAGATATGGGCCCTGTTTGCGGGGAAGTACTGCGACATCAGGCTGACCGGCACGTCCGGACCGAACATCTTTGATATGAAATCGAGCGTTTCCCTTGTCTCCGACATGAGTGAAGGTAAGAGGAGGTGCCGTATTATTACGCCATGGGTGGCAAGGCCGCCGGTACACTCAAGAGGCCCGACCTGATCAAGCATTCGCTTCACAGCAAGCCTGTTATGATACGGATAGTCAGGCGAATCGGAGTACTTGAGTGCGGATTGGGCGTTTGAGTAACGCATGTCCACAAGGTAGACCTGTACTATGCCCTTGAGCATTTCTATTGTCTCCGTGCTCTCGTAGCCACTGCTGTTATAGACGATGGGAATCTCAAGGCCTTGCCGTCTCGCAGAGATGACGGCTTCGGCAATACCGGGCAGGAAATGAGTTGGGGTCACGAGGTTTATGTTGTGTGCCCCTCTGCGTCTAAGATCGAGCATCATCGCCGTCAGCCGTTCGCGCGTGACCTCGTTGCCATGACCAAGTTGGCTTATGGGATAGTTCTGGCAATAGACACAAGCCATATTGCATCGGGCGAAAAAGATCGTGCCGGAACCGCTCCGGCCGGAGATGGGTGGTTCCTCGCCGGTGTGGAGACAGTAGCTTGCGACCTTGACGGTGGTTCCGGCCTTGCAGAAACCGGCCTCGCCTTTAAGTCTGTTGACACCGCATCGTCGCGGGCAGAGGGTGCATTCCTCAAGTTGTGCCCTGAAGAAATCGTGTTGCTCCCCGGTCATAGGCAGGGGTTACCTGAGTTCACCGCTGAGTGAGAAGTGGTGGGTCAGGCCGAAGGCGTTCTCATCACCGACGCGGACGGCATAAGCAAGCCTGTAGCGCTGGTGGCGGAAACCGAATCCGGCTGTCAGAAGGCTCCTGCTGTAGTCACCCGCTCTGTAAGCGTAACCGCCCCGCAAGTGGAAACCCGTTTCCATGACGGGCACATCCAGGCCAAGCCCCAGCTTGCTGCCGCCACTTCCGGCGACAACAAGGGCGAGCTCAGCGGACATGTCGTACGGTATCATGACCGTGCCTCCCAGATTGACTACCATCGGGACAGCTTCGTTCTCACCACCGTCCCACGTCGCGCCGCCCACAAGATTCCTGATAACAAGCCCCAGATCGATCCGTGGGCTCAGCTCAAGCCGTGTCCCGACGTCTATGCCATAAGCTTTGACCCCTACAGCATCAAGGTCGGAGCTGCTGAAAAGCGTCTTGGACACGATGCCCGCTGATGCGTACTGGGAAAACATATAGCCGAAACCCAGTGATACTGTTTGACAGGACCAGCGCGATCCCTGGGCCAGATCAAAGCCCTTGTGGTCAAACGAAAAACCCAGGCCATACTTGTGTCGTATGGCATTGCTCCCGGGATTCCCTTCTGAAGTGCCGAACGGGAATGCGATCGAAAAACAGGTCGCGGAGGAAGCCACCCCGTCGATCAGGTTACCGTGCGCGAGCCCGGCCTGCAGTGTCGCGGCGAGAGGCAGGCAGGAGGGGTTGACGGCAAAACTCTCGGCATCTCCGGTCCCCACGAGTCCTGTCTCGCCCATTGAGAGGCCTCGTGTCGAAACCTGCGGCTCGAGCGTCAGTCCACCACGCCCATCATGGCAGAGTGCCCGGTGTGCGGACATAAGCAATGTACCGGTCACAAACAGGCAGATCAACGTTTTCATCGTGATATTACAACCACCCTTTTCTCTACTGACTGACCACCGTCTGCAAAGGAGACCTGAAAGACCAACAAGTACAGTCCGTTCCTCACGTCCTTGTTGTCGGCATCCTTAAGATCCCACTCGAACTCGCTGTAAAGATCGTTCGGTTGCCAGGTCTTGGTGACAATATGATAGCCGTCGACTGAGAATATGCTCAGGATGACCTCACTTGCCGGTCTCGTAAGATTGACATCGATCCTGGCTCCGGGATCGAGTTTCTCCGGTACTGTTATCCCGACAGTCTCGTCATAGACCACGATGGCGGTGTCCGACCAGTCTGATTCGTTCCCCGCCCTGTCTCTTGCGAATGCGCGGAAGAGGTTCCGGCCGATGCCGAGTTCGAAATCCGCCTGGAACCTCCCGGCGGCATTGCACAAGACACCGGCGCTCTTCTCACTTGCCCCGGGCCGGATGAGATAGACGAACACCGAATCACTGGGAGAGGAGGTGCCTCTCATGGTGACGTCGGCGCTTGAGACTCTGTCAAGTGCATCGAATACCGGCGTCACGGGTATCGTCGTGTCGACATAGACCACAAAGGTCTTGACCGTCTCGTAACCGATACTGTCGCCGGCATAGCATCCGAGGTTGAATGTTCCTCCATGCCTGAGGTCTTCGGGCCATTCAACATTCCAGATGAGCGTATCTCCGGCGGACATGATGTTAACCGGTAGGTACTCGCTGTCCTGTGAGAACCGCAGGCCAATGGAGTCCACATCACTCTGGTCGAAGACCCACCCCGCGACACTGGTTGGTACTGAATCCAGCCAGGCCTTCTCAGGATAGGTGAACTCCACAACAGGACCCCTCGCGTCAAGTTTGATGGAGTAGGACGCCTGATTGCTGTTACCGGCACGGTCCCGGACTCTGACAAACAGCTCATATGTCCCGTCAGCCTCTTCGCGTCCGTCCCAGGTGCACGCGTATGTGGCATCGCCGTGGATCAGCTGGGTCGTGCACAGGGTTTCGGGCAGAGCCTGGTTCATAATCCAGAGGGAAAGCCAGTCGTCCGGCTCTGTGTCGATCGCGGTGATCTCCACCGTGAGGATGGAATCGGCGAAGGGAAGTCCGGGTACGTATGGGCTCGGGTATATCAGTGTGGTGAAATTCGGTGCAGTTCTATCGAGGACCACTCCTGCAGAGTACGGCCCATCGGAATCGGAGTTTGCCATCGCCACGATATCAAAACTGTAGATGCCTTCACTTACGGCGGCACCCGAGGCATCCGTCCCGTCCCAGAGCTTATACACTCCTCCGGGCTCCCGGGCCTCCGCCTCGGCGAGAGTCTTGACGGGGTTGTCCTGCTGGTCGGTGACCGAGATCCAGACGTATACGGTATCGCGGTCCGATCCGACCTTGAAGCTGATCCCGGTCAGATCCTGAACACCGTCATTGTTGGGTGAGAAGAAGGGTACGGTAACCGATATCTCCGATACCGACACCGATCCCGACACCGAGACAGGCAAAACCAGAATCAGAAGTGTCAAAAACCTTAGCATAGCAGTTCTCCAGACGCATTATTCTGAATAACCGGGTGGCCGTTGTCAAGTAAAAGGGGACAGTCGTCCTCTTCATCGGGCGATAATGTGGGGTCTTTGCGCCCGACGTCTCGGCAATCGTCGGGGGTGGAACCCGACGCTCCGGATCGCCTTTCAACCTTGACTTTGGGGCGGGTAGTTGCTAATCTCTCTTATGTGTATGTGTAATGGAGGTAATGCGATGAAGCGGGTAGGGGTTGCCGGCTTTTTTTGTGTCCTTTTCCTGGTGACGCTGGCGGCGGATGCCTCTGCGGAAGCCCCTGCGGAAGCCCCTGCGGAAACCTCTAACCGGGGCCTGGTCCTGAGGCCGCTTGACGGTGAACCCGTATATGTCGACAGTTTGCTTCTGGACGGCCCGGTGGTGCTCAATTTCTGGGCCACATGGTGCAAACCCTGCAGACTGGAAATGCCTCAGATCGAGAAACTCTACAAAGAGCTTGAGCCGAAGGGTGTCC
This sequence comes from Candidatus Eiseniibacteriota bacterium, assembly GCA_043810925.1. Lineage (GTDB taxonomy): Bacteria > Arandabacterota > Arandabacteria > Arandabacterales > Arandabacteraceae > Arandabacterum. The sequence goes on along the minus strand of JBDRNT010000008.1, from coordinate 25,521 downwards.
ACTTCGCCGCCATATCTCTCGACAGCAGACGCTCGGAGAAGGTTTTAATCCAGTACCTTCAGAAATACAAGATGTCTGTGCCGGTCTACTGGGACCCTGACGGAAAGCTCGGACGTCCGTTTAAGGTGGGGGCGATACCCACGACCGTTGTGCTGGATAAAGAAGGCAGGATACATCATAGAACCAGGGGGTACCGCCCCGGGGATGAAGTGCTTCTCAAGAAGAAGATCGAGGGACTGATCAAGAGCAGTGAGGAGCCTGCTCCCGACGCTGCCGAAAAGTGATAATTGTGTTGACCACCGGATACTGGGCTCGTACAATAGACGGGACTTTGGCACTCCAGTAGAGAGGTATGGTGATGGACAAGAAGAGCAGCAAGTTCGAACCCAAGATAGTCGGTTTCTTTTGCAAGTGGTGTACTTCCAGCGGTGCGGACCTTGCAGGCACAAGCCGTATGAAATACCCACCCAACGTGATACCGATCCGGGTCATGTGTACGGGACGGGTGGATCCCACTTTCGTACTGACTGCATTCGCAAGAGGTGCCGACGGCGTATTGATCGGAGGCTGTCATCCGGGGGACTGCCATTATCTGGAAGGCAACTACAAGGCCCTCGGACGTTATCATATTCTCTCGAATATGCTTTCGCAGTTCGGCATCGAGAAAGAGAGATTCCAGCTGCACTGGATTTCCGCTGCTGAGGCCAAGAGGTTTGTGGATGTGATCACCGGGATGACCGAGCAGGTACGAGCCCTTGGACCTCTCAAGTGGCCGGAGCTCTTGAACACCGTGGAGACCGAGTCTGAAGAGCTGATGCAGCAGCTCGAAGAAGCGCTGTCTGCTGAGCATTAGGTCGCGCCACGCGTCCGCCCTTTGATGGCTGCCAACGATATTCTGATCGGGTTGGGCAATCCGATTATGTCCGATGACGGAATCGGTCTTTTGGTCTCCGGGAAGGTGCAGGATCTGATTCCTGACTGTGACCTGGAGCTGGCGCCGGCGGGTGGCTTCGAGGTCGTTGATCGTATGCTCGGGCATCGCAAGGCGGTGATTATTGACAGCATGGTCACCGGTAAGTACCCGCCCGGCACGGTTGTAAGAATAGACACCGATTCCCATCTGGAGACCCTTCGTAGCGGGCACAGTCACGGAATCAACTTTCTCGAGGCAATAGAGGTTGCACGATCCTGTGATGCCCGGTTGCCGGACGAAGTGATTGTCTACGGCGTAGAGGTCGAGGATCCGTTTTCGCTGGGGGAGCAGGTTTCGCAGACCCTTAAGGACCGTATTGACGGGATCGCCCGGGAGATTGCGGACGATCTTCTGAGTGGGAGGTAGGCCCGATTGCATGAACTCGGGGTCGCGACACAAATAGCGGACCTGGTCACCCGGGTCGTTAAAGAGCATTCGGCATCAAAGGCAGGCGAGATCACGGTCGAGATCGGTGTTCTCTCCTGTCTCGATCCTGCTTCCCTGGAGTTCTGCTTTGATGCGATTACCAAGGGAACCGGGCTGGAGAGCGCGCGTCTTAAGATAGAGAAGATCGATCCGCGTGCCAGGTGCAGATCCTGTAAAACCGAGTACACTGTCCGTATGGATGATTTCAGGTGCAAGGCCTGCGGTTCGGGTGATTTCGATATGATAGCCGGGCGTGAGATCTGCGTGAGAGATGTGGAGGTCGAGTAGATTGAGAAAAGTTGATCTTAGGCAGAAGGTGCTTAACGAGAATGAGAACATAGCCATCGCGAACCGGGAGCGGTTCGCCGAGGCCGGGACCTTCGTCCTGAACCTTGTGAGCTCACCGGGTTCCGGGAAGACGAGGCTTATAGAAGAGACGGTGAAGGTTCTCAAGGACGACTACCGGATCTTCGTGGTCACCGGTGATCTCATGACTGAAAATGACGCCGAGAGGATCGCGAGGCACGGTGTTGAGGCCGTACAGATATGTACGGGTGAGGCCTGCCATCTTGATGCTCGCATGGTCGATGAGAAACTCCTGAAACGTGATGCGTCAGCCTATGATCTCATAGTGATCGAAAACGTGGGTAACCTCGTGTGTCCGGCGTCATTTGATCTTGGTGAGGATCTCAAGGTGTTGCTGGTCGCGGTGGGTGAGGGGGACGACAAGCCGGTCAAGTATCCTCCCATGGTTAGGGCTTCAGAGGTACTGGTGATCACCAAGACGGATCTCGCACCCTACACCGATTCGAACCCCGACACGATTGAGGAAAACGCGCTTCGGATCAAACCCGACATGACTGTTTTCAAGACGTCCTCCAAGACCGGCGAGGGCCTGGAGCAATGGATAGATTGGCTAAGATCTCATCTGATGGCGAAGAGACCGAAACCACGCAAACCGTAAGGCTCAAGATAGTGATAGGCGGGGTCGTGCAGGGAGTGGGGTTTCGCCCTTTCATATATAGACTCGCCCATACTCACGGGCTCGGCGGTCATGTTCTCAATAACCCGGAAGGTGTCGAGATAGAGATCGAGGGTAGTCTGGAGAGTGTTTCGGCGTTTGTGCTCGCCGCTGTCGGGGAAACGCCTCCCCAGGCGCGGATAGACACCATGTCCGTCAGCGTGGTCGACCCGGTCCGGGATGAGCGGTTCGTGATAAGAGAGAGCAGCCGTTCCGCAGAACGCACAGTCTTGATTTCGCCGGACATAGCAACCTGCGGAGATTGTCTGGCTGAGTTAACTGATGAACATGACAGGCGATACGCGTATCCTTTCACAAACTGCACGAACTGTGGTCCACGGTACACGATAATCGGTGACATACCCTATGACAGGGCAAACACGACGATGTCTGAATTCAAGATGTGCCGGGAGTGTCTCGCCGAATACGAAGATCCACTCGACCGGCGGTTTCATGCAGAGCCCAATGCCTGCTGGACATGCGGTCCGCGGGTAATACTTAGAGATGTTTCGGGCAATCCTGTCGATTGTGATGATCCCATTGCCGAAGCCAGGCTGGCCCTGAGTGAGGGCCGGGTCGTGGCGGTGAAGGGTCTGGGAGGTTTCCACCTCGCTTGTGATGCTACGGATGAGATTGCAGTCCGAAGGCTGCGACAGCGAAAGCACCGGGAAGAGAAACCGCTGGCAGTCATGGCACCGGATATCGAAACGATAAGAACGTTTGCCGAGGTCGGTGATGACGAAGAGGCGGCACTTCTAAAGCCTTCAAGACCGATTGTTCTTCTTAGGAAGCGGGCCGACTGCGGTATCGCACAGGCGGTGGCCCCGGGAAACAGGAACATCGGGGTCATGCTTCCCTACACTCCGGTGCACCACCTGTTGTTTGAGGGCCGGTCATCTGCGCTTGTGATGACAAGCGGGAACATCAGCGAAGAGCCGATTGCAATCGATACCGTTGACGCCCTTAAGAGACTGGACGGGATCGGAGACCTCTTCCTGGATCACGATCGTGAGATTCTCTCAAGATGTGACGACTCGGTTGTCAGGGTCTTTGAGGGTGACACGCTGTTTCTCAGGCGGTCACGTGGATGGGTTCCGCTGCCCATCGAAACCACCTGCCCGGTCACGGGTATTCTCGCCTGCGGGGCTCATCTTAAGAACACAATCGCCGTTACGCGGAACAGCCAGGTTTTCTTAAGCCAGCATATCGGTGACCTCGAGAACCTGGCCGCGTTTGAGTTTTTCAAGACAACGGTGGCCCAGATCGGGAAGATCATCGCAGTCGAACCCGATGTTGTGGCCTACGACCTGCACCCCGATTATCTGAGTACGAAGTTTGCCCTTGATCTACCGCTCAAGACAAAGATCGGGGTCCAGCATCACCACGCGCACATAGCAAGCTGTCTTGGTGAGGCAGGGAGCGACGGGCCTGTGCTGGGCATGGCGCTCGATGGGACCGGCTATGGCCCTGATGGTACCGTGTGGGGCTGTGAGATACTCCTTGCCACGCGCAAGTCCTATAGCAGGGTCGGGCACCTGGAGCAGGTTGGAATGCCGGGTGGTGATAGAGCTGTGAAGGAGCCCTGGAGGATGGCGCTATCACACCTTCGCAGTGCTCTCGGGCCGAACCCGGCAGGTGTCAATCTCGAGGACCTTGTGCACAAGGACGGCAAGGCCCTCGAAGTCGTGCTTGCCATGCTCGAGCAGGATGTGAACTGCCCCCGGACCTCAAGTTGCGGAAGGCTCTTTGACGCGGTCTCATGTCTTTGCGGCATAAAAAGCGAGGTCAGCTACGAGGGGCAGGCCGCGATAGAGCTCGAGATGGCTACGGACGAGACCGAGCAGGGATCATACTCCATTGAGATCGAGGACGCGGGAGAGAAGGTCCTGATCCGGACGCGGGGACTCATGGGGGAGATTGTCGAAGATCTCAAGCGCGGGACACACGCAGGTGCTGTGAGCGCCAGATTTCACACCTGGCTTGCGGGCAGTCTGTGTGAGGCTGCCGTGCGCCTGAGAGAGCGGCACGGGATCGGGACGGTGGCGCTGAGTGGCGGCTGTTTCCAGAACGCCATCCTGCTGAGGACCTTGAGAGAGCGGTTACTTGGAAAAGAGTTCGATGTGATCATAAATCATCTTGTCCCGGCGAACGACGGCGGTATAAGCTTCGGGCAGGCCGTCGTTGCGGCTGCTATGATTAAGGATTGCCCAGAGAGATAAGTGAGGAATACCATGTGTCTTGCCATTCCGGCACTGATCGTTGAGAAGGACGGGGTCCGTGCCAAAGCGAACATAGGCGGCGTAGTGAGAGAAGTCAGCCTGGAGATCGTCGACCTGCCGGCGGAGGTGGGAGACTATGTTCTGGTGCATGCGGGATTCGCCATACACAAACTCGAAAAGGAATATGCTCTGGAGACACTCCGTTTGATGAGAGAAGTCCTCGGATGAAGTTCGCTGCGGAGTTCAGGGACCGCGAGCTCGTAGCCGCCATAGTGGAGAAGATCGGCGGTATATGCCGTCACGACTGGACACTGATGGAGTTTTGCGGGACGCACACGGTGGCGATCTTCAGACACGGTCTGAAGTCGCTTCTACCGGAGCGGTTACGGCTTGTATCCGGTCCGGGCTGTCCCGTGTGCGTTACAGGCCGTGCGGATATTGACAGGATCCTCTACCTGAGCGGTCTTCCCGGAAGCATTGTGGCCACCTATGGCGACATGATGAAGGTGCCGGGCTCCACGATGAACCTCAGCGAGCGGAGGGCACGCGGTGCTGATATCCGGATTGTCTATTCGAGCTATGATGCCGTAGCTCTTGCAGAGAGAAATCCTGACAAGCGAGTCTTCTTCATAGGAATCGGTTTCGAGACAACTGCGCCCTCTACGGCCGCCGCCGTCTTGAGGGCCGCCGAGGCGGGGCTTAAGAACTTCTTTGTCCTGGCGCTTCACAAACGCACGCCACCGGTAGTAGGAGCTCTCATCGAACACGGAACCTCGGTTGACGGCTTTATCTGTCCGGGGCATGTGTGCTCCATAATAGGTGCGAAGCCCCTGGAACCCGTGGCATCGGTCTGGAAGAAGCCATGCGTTGTAGCGGGCTTCGAACCGAGTGACGTGCTCCAGGCGATCTATATGCTCCTCCGCCAGCTCGAGGAGGGCAGAAGTGAGGTCGAAATCGAATACTTGAGGGGAGTCTCCTACGACGGCAACGCAAACGCCCTGGCTGCGATCGACAAGGTGTTCGCGACCACAAGCAGCGAGTGGCGGGGCATCGGCATGGTGAAGGACACCGGTCTTGCTCTTCGCGATGAATTCTCGCGGCTGGATGCTGCTGGGTTCATCGACAGCGAGATCGAAAGCCTGCCCGATCCGGCCGGCTGCAAGTGTGGTGACGTCCTCCGAGGCGATATGATACCTCCCCACTGTCCTCTCTTCGGCAAGACCTGCACCCCTCAAGACCCGATAGGACCGTGCATGGTATCGAGTGAGGGTTCATGCGCGGCCTACTACCAGTATGCGGGAGAGCGACATGAGTGATGTGATCGGTCTGGCACACGGGAGTGGGGGAGAGGCCTCGCGGAAGCTCGTTGAGGAGATTGTAGGCAAGTATCTTAAGAACGATGTCATCGATAGTCTGGATGATTCGGCCGTCTTAGACCTCCCTGCGGGCCGGGTAGCGTTCACAACGGACTCGTATGTCGTCGATCCCGTGTTCTTCCCCGGGGGAGACATCGGCTCCCTGGCGGTGAACGGTACGGTCAACGACCTTGCGATGGTGGGTGCGGTACCGGTGGCGATCACCCTGGGTCTGATACTTGAAGAGGGTCTGGCGCTTGCAGACCTTCACAGAATCCTCGAATCGGTCCGACGTGTATCGGATGAGGCGGGAGTCATTGTTGCCGGAGGCGACACCAAGGTCGTTGAAAGAGGCTCGGCGGACCGGATCTTCATCAATACTTCGGGTATAGGTACGATACGCAAGGGCATCGACATATCATCCTCAAATGCCGAGCCTGGTGATGCTGTGATTCTAAGCGGTTCGATAGGCGACCACGGAATTGCCGTAATTTCGAAGCGGGAAGGAATCGATTTTGAAACCGGCATCGCCAGTGACACCGCTCCCTTAAACAGGCTGGTCGCCGTCATGCTTGGCGTAACGTCATCGATACACACCATGCGCGATCCCACACGTGGAGGACTGGCTACATCCTTAAATGAGATTGCTCACAAGTCCGGGGTCGGCATCGTGATCGACGAAGCGGCTGTTCCTGTCAAGCCTGAGGTCATGCAGGCCTGCGAGATGCTTGGCTTCGATCCCTTCTATGTCGCCAATGAAGGCAAGCTCGTGGCATTCGTCTCCCGGGCTGAGGCAGATGGCGTGCTTCAGGCGATGAAGACTGCGGCGTACGGACAGGATGCGGCAATCGTGGGGGAAGTGACCACGGATAACCCGCGTATGGTGGTACTCAACACGGCCGTCGGAGGCCGGCGTATCCTAAGCCCGCTATCGGGAGAGCTCCTACCGCGGATCTGCTAAGAGAGAGCTGATGTCGTTGCGAGGAACGATAGTGGCCTGGCAATCCGGCACATGGAAGTGTCGTTGCGAGGAACGTTAGTGACGAAGCAATCTCTATCGCCGGGCACCGCCCGCGATGAGAGCGAAGAAATTCTATGTCTGGTTTCGCTTCTTTCTTGAGAGTTCCTTGCCCTCACAGTCGTACACCACGACCTCCAGAGGCATTCTGCCGGGGAGTGAGTGGGTAGCACAAGCGAAACAGGGGTCATAGGCCCTGAAGGCCATCTCCACGAGATTAAGCGCCCCCTCGGTGATCTCACCGTTTTTCTTTATGACACCCATGGCCGCTTTCTTAAGCGACATGGATATTGCGGCGTTGTTGTTCGTAGTACCGACTATGAGATTTACGTCCGTCACTATCCCGTTCGAGTCGGTGACGTAGTGATGATAGAGTGTCCCTCTGGGTGCCTCCACGACACCGACCCCCTCCGTAGGTGTCTCCTTGGGGATGGTCCTGATCTCCTTCATCAGGGCCTTGTCGATACCCTTCGAAGAGTCCTTCCGCGTTCCCCGGGTGATATCCGGATCGCTGACCAACTCAAGCATCCGCTCGGATGAATACATCAGTTCCACCACCCTTGCCCAATGGGTAGCCAGTGTGGCATGAATCGGCTTCCCCCCGAGCGTCTCATACATCTTCTCATATTCCTTCTGCGCAAGCGGTGTAGCCATGCTGTCGGCTGTATTACACCTCGAAAGCGGTGTGGCCTTATAGACACCCGAATCCTTGCCGTCAACCATACCTTTCCATCCGACGTTCTTAAGATAGGGATACTTGAGGTAGCTGTACGGCTCAACATGCTCTTCCAGATGATCCTGGTAGTCCTTGGCCTCGAACTTGGCAAACTCCTTGCCGTCGGGATCAGTAATCCGGATCTTGCCGTCATAGAAGTTGGTACAGTTGTTCTCATCTACCATGCCCATGTTGTATGTCTTGTGGGCATAGGCGTCGCTGGTGATCAGGCTCACATAATCGGAGTTCTTAAGGACTATGTCCTCGAAGAGCTGGAACGTGAACTTGCTGAACTCCACAGCTTCCTTGGCCACTTCTTCGACACGGTTTCGCTCATCCGCGTTGAGAGGTTTGGTGAAACCACCCGGGATGGAAGAGACCGGGTGGATGCTACGGCCACCCATCATCTTGATGACTTCATGACAATGTTTTCTCAAGTTGATGACCTTGAGCCCGATCTCAGCGCCAACCTTGGCTATCACACCAAGGATGTTACGCTCCGCGGGACTCGCGTCCGGGCCCATCACGAAGTCCGGGCCTCCGAGAATGTAAAAGTGCGTCGTGTGATCGGTCGTATAGAAGGCACTGTACAGAAGCTCCCGCAACTTCTTCGCAGCCGGCGGGGGGTCAACATGATAGACCGCATCCGCTGCCTTTGAGCTGGCCATATGGTGAGCCTCGGGGCACACGCCGCAGATCCTCGTGGTTATTCTCGCAAGCTCCTCAACGGGGCGGCCGATACAGAATTTCTCGAACCCCCTCAGCTCCGGAACCTGGAAATAGACATTCTCGACGTCTCCATCATCATTGAGAAAGATCTCGATCTTGCCGTGCCCTTCCAGTCTCGTAATGGGGTCTATGGTGACTCGCTTCATTTCAACCTGCTCCTTCGAAGAATGGAATTGGCAAATCCGAATCTGTATGCTGTCCCTGCCGGATCAAACACCGTTGCGCAGACCTTGGCTATCTCGTCGGAGTCTTTTGAGTCTATGATCGAACCGAGCACCGAGATCAGTTTTGCACCCTGGTCAATGACGCCCTCAGGGGGGCCGTAGCAGCCCCTGCACGGCATGTTCACACTCGGACACTGGGCTCCACAGCCCGTCCTTGTGGCGACGCCGCAGCAGATGATACCCTGATCGAGCAGGCAGGCCTCGGGATCGGGTACGATCTCGAAGGGCCGGTAAAACCTCTTAATCTTCTTCTCTTTCCGCTCTCGAGGACACTCTTCGCACAGGGATGTCGTGCCTGCCCCCACAACCGATCCGGGAGCAGGAAGTTCACCCTTGAGCACCGCCTGGAGTACCGCCCAGGTCTGCTCCTCGACGGGTGGGCACCCTGGAACGTAGTACTCGACCTTCACAACCTGGTCAAGCGTCTTGACGGTATCATAGAACACAGGCAGCGTTAGTTCTCCCTCTTTCACCTTAAAGGAAGTCTGGGGTCTTATCTTCTCGGGATTGACGGTCGTCGGCGTGGCCGAATAGGCGTAGTCGAATATCTCTTCACGGTTGGACTGGTTCGCAAGCGCCGGAATACAGCCTTCACACGCACATGATCCGAAGGCGACCATCACCTTCGTCTTCTTCCGGAGCAACCTGGCAACGTGTTCATTCTCCGATGTCCTGACAGCACCGTTAAAAAGACAGAGGTCGATCGACCCGTCTTCCATCGCCTCCACATCCTTATACTTGATGTCGATCGCCACAGGCCAGAAAACGATGTCGACGGCGGCGGCCAGGTCAAGGATGTGCTCAGCGATGTCAAGCACCGCTATTTCGCAACCACCGCAGCTCGCAGCCCAATAGAGCGCTACTTTAGGTTTCGCCATTTCTTTCCTCCCACCGACGCAAGATGTTACTCGTCTTTGATCTTCTTGGCTTCCTTCTTGATCTCGTTCTCTGTCGCTTCCGGTTCTGCCTGCTCAACTGCCTTTTCCTCGACGGCTTTCTTCACTTCCTCGGCCTCTTCGACCTTCTCACCGACGATCCTGGCTGTCTTTATGGTCACAGGTTTGACCGGCACATTCTCATGACGGCCTTTGGTGGTAACGTCGACGAGAGCGATCTTATCAACAACATCCATGCCCTCCGCGACCTTACCGAAGACGGCATATCCGAACTTCGTGGGATCCGCCGGGTAATGATCAAGCGATGTATTGTCTCTTAGGTTTATGAAGAAGTGGGAGGTTCCGCTGTTTATGGCGCTTGTCCTCGCCATCGACAGAGTGTACTTCTCGTTCTTAAGCCCGTTCGCGGCTTCGTTCTTTATCGGCTCCTTCTGGACTTTCTGCTTCATGTCGCTGTTCATTCCGCCGGCCTGCAGCACGAAGCCGTTGATGACTCTGTGAAAGTCCGTACCGTCGTAAAACCCGTCCCTGACATACGACAGGAAGTTATCGACCGACAGGGGGGCCTCTTTCATAAAGAGTTCGAGCGTGATGTTGCCGTAGTTGGTTTCCAGTACAACTCCGGGATTTGTCACGCCCATCTCCTTCGGAGCCGCCTCGGTCGCCGGCTTTACCTTGCTCTCGGTGGTAGTCTCGGTGGGGGTTTGCTCCTTATCGGTCTCATCATCGGCAAAAACCGAGATTGAGAGACCCAGGATGATGATGACGCTCAGGACAACATGCAGTAATACCTTCATTCTCTCCTCCTTGGCAAAGATGACCAAAGTATTCTCACAGATTAGCACCTCGATGTCAAGACGTTTGATACCGCTGTCATGACCCGCTGCCCTGATGCCTCCGCTGCCGCTCCGTTGCTTATACCCGACCTCAGGTGGAGATTGTTCGCCTTGAAAACGAGGGGCCTACGGCTTATCGTGTATCCGGGACGTGCCCGACAGCCGAAAGGAGGGTCTGATGTCAGCTGGAGGTGACATGGATGTTACCTGTTCGTGCGGGCACCATTTCAGCGCCTGGCTCTGGCAGAGTGCGAATGTGACCACGAATCCCGAGCTCAAAACCTCCATTCTCAACGGTGAGATGAACATCGTCAAGTGCCCGTCGTGCGGCGGCAAATTCCATGTTGAACTCCCTTTTCTCTATCATGACATGAGCGGGAAGGAGTGGATCTGGGTCTATCCGCTGGGCCATGAGACGGAGAGGGGCAGTATTCAGGCCAAGGTGGGGGAGATGTGGGATCGGCTCACCGGGTCGATGTCCCCCGATGTCAAAGCAAACCTCGAGGCGGAATACAGGGTTTCTGTGATGTTTGGGATGGATGCGCTGGTCGGTCATCTCCGGTCAAAACCTAATAACTGAGGAAGAGCTTACCCCACTTGGTGGCAAGAGCCTTCTTGACCCGCCCTTTGCCTATCACGTTATACCAGAAGACATCATGGTAGAGTCTGGACGCAGCGTATGACCACGGTGTAAGCGCAGTCCTGAGAAGGACCTTCTCGAGGGGCTTGAGCGGCCCCCAGTAGATCGCCTTCTGGCCCCTGCTTGCGAATGTGTTCTGAGCCCCGGTGAAGTGGAAGTTGATGCCCGAGATGTCCTCCCCTGCTATCTCGATCTCCTTCGGATCTCCGACGCCGAGCCCTTTCTCATGGGCAATCCTGATGAAGTCGAGCTTAAGAGGATCGAAACCCATCATCTTCGCTGCGATCGCGTCTATTGCCACCTGGTCGCTTGAGGCCAGGAGCAGGTCCTTTACGTGAGGAACCATGCAGCGCGGGCCCGGCCCGTCGCCGGCAAACGTACCATCCATCACCGCGAATACACCCGGATGGATTTCCTTCTGAATCGTCAGAAGATCGACCAGGGTTTCGTGTATCACAGAGTGGGTCCAGTGTCGCTTCTCATGAAGGAGTCCCCCGAACGCATTCTTCATGGCGCCTGTCATCGTCGTGAAAACATGTGTTTTCATGGTCGGGAGATGGATGATATTCGAACCGATGAGGCGCTTGGGGATCTGGATCCCGTCCGGGAATATGGAATCCAGCACAAGCATCTTCGCCTTTGGCTCGTAGGTTACCCAGTCTTCACCTTCGTAGAGGTGGATATTCCGTACGTCGTACTTCTCCAGTACCGGCCTGTGCTTGTTGGCGATCTCACCTTCACGGGCGCTCACGACAACCGTTCGGTTGTGAGCGCCGTAAATCTTCTCTTTGGGATAGCCGTCATCGAGGAGGGTCTTGATCACGCCCTCAAGCTGCCACGGGGTAGTGGAGGTTGCGGGATACCAGACATGCCAGGAGATGTTTATCTTAAGAGCGATTTCACTTTCGGGCCGGATGACCTCACGGTATCCCGCCATGTGCATGACTCTGGATACATCCTCCAGCACCGACTCAGGACTGGTTCTAAGCACCGCCACTTTTGCCATCATGGTCCTCCTATGAGATATGCCGGAGGTCGGATTCGAACCGACATGAGCTGTAAGGCCCGGCGGATTTTGAGTCCGCTGTGTCTGCCAGTTTCACCACTCCGGCACCCATCCAATAATATGGTCGCCCCCGCACCCTGTCAAGTTAACTGTCGGTGATAGGGGGTCTGTTCACCGCCGCAGGCGAGTGACTGACCCCCGTCGGTATCAAACCAAGTTGGCCGGCATTCCACGTCCCATTCCGCGTCCTTTGCTGTTGACATTGCACGCGCCTCTGCTATATTACTCTATACGGTTGGGGCTGTAGCTCAGTTGGGAGAGCACTTGTCTGGCAGACAAGGGGTCACGGGTTCGAACCCCGTCAGCTCCACCACCCACTTATGCCGAAGAAGGGCAACTCAGACATCAGATGCGGTCCTCCTCAGGAAGTCCCGTCTTCACATGGCACTTAAGCGACAACCTGGATCGGCCGATATCCCTATTGGGAGGTGTCACATGACTACCACACAAGCAAGCACAGGTCAAAGTTCGCGGACCGCGCTGGATGTCCTCAACCGGGCGCTTCGCCTGGAATACTCTTTGATCATTCACTACCCGCGAATTGCTAACAGCATACCGGATGAGGAAACGAGGAAACTGGTCCAGCAGCTTGGTGAAGCCTCGACTCATCACGCCGACGTTGTGGCTGATGCCATAAAGGAGCTTGGGGGTGAGCCGGACTGGTCGTTCGCGCCCTTCCCCGAACAGCGGGACCCGGAGTCGATCATGAGGACCCAGCTTGAGAAAGAGAAGATGGCGCTGGAATTGCACGAACGGGCGGCCGGTCTTGTCCACTCCAGGTCAATGCGCGACCAGTTAAGAACTCTGGCCCGTGAAGAGGAAGCCCACATTCATACAGTAGAACAGATCCTCGAGAGGCTGACTACGATATAGAGAGAATCTCCTGCCCCAAGGCTCACGTTTTGCCCTGGATTTTCCGGACAATAGTACTTGCAAGCCCGATGGCTTACATCTATACTGCACTCGGAGCTACTGGAGGCAGAGCTTATGCCCTGGGAAGTGAGCGAAGAGACACGCAAGCGTACGACGGCGTGCCCCTTCGATTTCAAATGTCTTGCGGGGAACGGATCGGTGGGCTGCGAGATAAAGGAAGTGCTCGAAGGCAATGGAGCGTTCATTGCCGGTGAGCCCGCTGGAAGCCACTGTCCGTACCTCATGGGTTTCGGGAATTCCTTTATCTGCAATTGCCCCATCAGATGTGAGATCCACACACGCTACAAGCAGTGAGTACTCCGGCTTGAGAACCTGCTCACACACGGCCGGAGGCCTGCGTTGCGGCCAGGAGGCGGGAGGTGACATCGGGGTCAATCTGGTCGGGCAAGAGGCGCCAGCCCCAGTTGCCCTCGCCGTCGGCGGGTGTGTTCATGCGGGCATCTTCACCCAGTCCTAGAATGTCCTGCATCGGGAACACGGCCATGTCCGCATGGGACTTCATGGCCAGATCGATCAGTTCCCAGCTGATTTCTTCAGCATTGACGTCGCGTCCGACATAGGCAAACAGTCTCCGCTTGTCCTCTTCCCGCGCTTCTCCCTCAAGCCAACCTCTTACCGTGTTGTTGTCATGGGTCCCGGTGTAGACCACGCAGTTGCTTTCGTAGGTGTGAGGCCGGTATGGATGGTCTGTATTGTCATCATTGAAGGCGAAGAGAAGCACCTTCATCCCCGGGAAACCGTAGCGTTTCATCATCTCCTTGACATCCGGCGTTATGAGTCCAAGGTCTTCGGCGATTATGGGGAGCTCGGGAAACCGGTTCACCATGGCATCGAAGAAGTCGCGCCAGGGTACCTCAACCCAGCAGCCGTTGATTGCCGTCTTCTCCTTGGCGGGTATCTCCCAGTAGGCAACGAGACCCCGTATGTGATCGACCCTGACGATGTCAAAGAGACTCAGCGTGTGCTCCATCCTGCGAAGCCACCACCTGAACCCGTTCTGTCTGCACTGATCCCAGTTGTAGACGGGATTTCCCCAGAGCTGGCCGGTCACGCTGAAGTAGTCGGGGGGAACACCGGCAACAAAAGTTGGTTTCCCCGCATCATCAAGTTTGAAGATCTCTCGATCGCCCCAGACATCCGAACTGTCAAGGCTTACATAGATGGGAATATCGCCGATGATCTGAATACCTTTGTCATTGCAGTAGCGTTTGAGTCCAAACCACTGCCTGTAGAGAACGAACTGGATGAACTGCTCCTTTTCCATCTCATCCCTGAGCTTAAATCTCATTTCATCCAGCGCTTCCGGGTTTCTATCCCGGAACTCATCCGGCCATTCGTTCCAGGTCTTTCCCTCGAAGTGTGTTTTGAGCGCCGCAAACAGTGCGAAGTCTCCCAGCCAATGGGAGTTCTGAGAGCAGAAGCCTTCATATTCACCTCTGTCCTGAATCGCCCTGAACCGTCTGTATGCAGCGTCATGCAGGCGCGTCTTAAAAGCCGTGACGGCTCCGTAGTCGATCCCGGCTTGCTGGAGATCGGGCAGCGGCTCGATGTCCGAATCCGAAAGGAGGCCACGTTCCTTGAGCGACTCAGGGCTGATCAGAAGCGGATTGCACGCGAACGCGGATACGCTGCTATACGGCGAACTACCCTGAATCAAACTTGTGGGGCTCATCGGAAGGACCTGCCAGAAACGCTGCCCGGACTCGGCCAGAAAATCGGCGAACCTGTATGCAGCCGGGCCGAGGTCGCCTATGCCGTATGCCGACGGCAGAGAGGTTACATGCATGAGGATTCCGCTACCCCGTGAGCTCATCTGTCTCCTTCCCTGGTTGACATGACGTACCGGGGCGATTCGCTATGTTGACCCGTTCCAGGATGCGGTGAATCTACAACAAAACAAATCCGAGGTCAAGGTCGCATGATGAAGCTTGACTAGATTGCCTACGACTCAAGATAATCCCGAAAAGGGGATGGGAAGCGATGTGCAATCCGTGTCACCGGAGGGCTTAATTTCAAGACCTGATCCCGGGGGTCTGGCCCCGGCGGTCTGGGGGTCTTCCGGGGTTCCGGGCGGGAGGAAGAGGTGAAGGAAGTCATAACATCCTGTACGTGTGACTGCCCGGATACGTGTTCGATCATTGCAAAGATCTCGGGGGACAGGGTCAAAGGGATAAGGGGGAATCCCGACTTCAAGTTGACGGGAGGTTCCCTGTGCCTCAAGTCTGCGGGTTTCCTCAAGCGCGTCTTCAGCCCCGAACGCATACTTCACCCCCTGCTTAAACAAGGGTCCGTATGGAAACGCGTGAGCTGGGACCACGCAGCCGATGTCGTGGCAGGCAAGATCGAACAGGCACTCGGCCGCTTCGGACCGCTCTCGCTCTTTTACTATAAAGACGGCGGATCGCTTGCGGCGCTTAAGTCGGTCAACGAGCGTCTCTTCAATCTTCTGGGGGGTGCCACGTTCGCCACGGGCTCGCTCTGCGGTGGGGCGGGAATAGCCGGCCAGACACTCGACTTCGGGCTGAGAACGGCACACGATCCTTCTGATCTACTCAACTCCGGGCAGATCCTCATCTGGGGCCGGAATCCCGCATGGACCAATGTTCACCTGGTGCCGATCCTCAAGGAGGCGAAGCGCCGGGGCATCAGGCTGGTCCTCATAGATCCCGTGCGTACGGCCACCGCGGATCTGGTGGACGAGCACGTGGGGCTTGTTCCCGGCACCGATATGTGGCTTGCGGCCGGGATGGCGAAAGTACTTGAGAGGTTTGGCCTGATCGACGGCGATTTCGTCGGGCGGTGCACGAATGGCTCTGCCGGGTTTCTTGCGGCGGTTGAGCGTCTTGACCTTGATGCATGCTCTGAAGTAACAGGCGTAACTACTCATAAAATTGCGGAGTTAGCAAGTCGCTATGCTCTTACCAGACCGGCGGCGATTCTGGGGGGCTGGGGTATACAGCGCAGGCGTAACGGCGCCCGGACCTATCGCATGCTTGATGCGCTCGGGGCCCTGACGGGTAATATCGGTGTTCGTGGCGGGGGCGTAAATCACGGCATGGATGAGATGAGGTGGTTTGACAAGCGTGTACGGCTTGTCGAGCGAGCCGGGATCAGCAGGGCAATCCCCAGACCGGAGACAGGAAAGGGTCTCATCGAAGCCGCCGATCCGCCGATCGAGGTGGCGGTGGTTTCCGGTGCCAACCCGCTCAATCAGTGTCCAAATACCAACCTGGTGAGGAAGGCTTTCGCAGGAATTGACTTCGTCGTGGTACTCGATATGTTCATGACCGACACAGCGCAGGCCGCCGACATGGTGCTCCCGACGACCCATTTCCTCCAGGAACGTGACATAGTCGGCAGTTACTGGCACAATTTCGTGATGCCCGTAAACGTTGCCCAGCCAAGACTGGGTGAGGAAAAAACCGATCTTGAGATCTTCAGCCTCATTGCCGGACGGCTTGGTCTCGGGCAGGAGTTCGGGGGTGATCCCGACCCCTACCTTGACAGCCTGATATCCCCACTTAAGCGTGAAGGTCTCACACTCAATACCATCATGGAGGGTCCGGTAAGACCGGCCGGTGCCGTTGATGTGCCCTTCAGTGATGGCAAGTTTCCCACGGAATCATCGAGGTTTGAGTTCGTCCGTGAGATCGCCCGGCCGGAGATGGGCGAGCCTGACGATTACGCTTATCATCTTATCTCACCGCATCCGAAGGAGCGATCGCACTCGCAGCTGGCAGACGGCTTCAGCCACAGACTCCCGGCCGTTCACATTTCAAGCGAGACCGCAGAGACCAACGGTCTTCGCGACGGAGACAACGTCGGGGTGGAAACACCTCAGGGGCGACTGGACTGTGTCGCGGTGATCAGCGACGCAGTGCGGCCGGACACGGTTGTGATATACGAAGGATGGTGGGAGCGCCTGGGAGGATCGGTCAACCGATTGACATCCGACCGCGTGAGTGATAAAGGTCTAAGTGCGACGTACAACGATTTGAAGTGTAGACTCATTGCCCGTCTATAGATGGATGGTCGCATCGACCACAGCCGTCACAGCCGTTTGACTTAGCATGGAGGGGGTGGCAGGACTGGAGAAGCAGTCGGTACGGGTCGTCATAATGCCCGACTCGAGGGAGGTCTGGGTGGTCTCCGGCTCAACCATAAAGGAGGCCCTTTTCGCCGCCTCGATACCGGTGTCGATGCCCTGTGGGGGCCACGGCAGGTGCGGGAAGTGCGTGGTCAGAGTCAGCGGCAAAGTGTCCGAACCGGATGATGCCGAGATAGCAAAACTCCCTCGCGGTATTAAGGATGCGCGGCTCGCGTGCGTTGCGCGCCTTGAGGGTGATGCAGAGATCACAGTGCCGGCCACCTCGAGGGTGTCGATCGAGAAGATCGTCTCACGAGGACGTACATCACGGATTTACCGGTTCTGTCCCGGTATCATCAAAGTCTTCCTGGGCAAGCAGGACCCGCGGAGAATGAAGACCCTGCGCGAGGACTATGGGATCGGCATCGAAGACATAGCCATCAACATGATGGATGCCGGTCTTATGGATGAAGACTTGAGAGTGGATCACGAGTGGAGACTGGGTCTTCACCGCAATGTCACTCTCGTCGCGGCAAAAGGAGAGATAGTCGGGTTCGAGGCAGGTGACACCTCGTCTGAATGCTACGGGCTGGCTGTCGATCTGGGAACCAACACCGTGGTTTGTTCGCTTGTCGATCTCAATTCCGGCCGGCAGCTCGGGATCACCTCGACGGTAAACCCGCAGGTGATGCATGGGGATGACGTGATATCGAGGATCAGGTTTTCGAAGACATCCGGTGGACTTGAGATGCTTCGCAGCGAGGTCGTAAACCTGATAAACGGATTGGCCGGCGAGCTTGCGCGCAAGCTCGGGGTTCCACGAAAGAGGATCTATGTATGCAGCGTCGTCGGCAATACGGCGATGCAACACATCCTGGTCGGTGTGTCCCTGGCCGACCTGGGGCGGGCGCCCTACCGTGCGAGACTCACCTCATCGGTGGAGACAATGGCGTCCCGGAGCGGTATCGGCGCTCATCACACCTGCAGGTTGCTTATGCCTCCTCCGATCGGGGGTTTCGTGGGAGGCGATCTTGTGGCGTTGATAATCTCCCAGGCGCTCCATAGGACCAAGTCGTCGGTTATGGCGATCGACCTTGGAACCAACGGCGAGATCGTGATTGCGGCCGGGGGGAAGATGGCCGCATGTTCCACGGCTGCGGGACCGGCCTTTGAAGGCGAACGCATAAGCTGTGGGGTGAGGGCAATCGGCGGTGCCGTCGAGGATGTCAAGATCACAAAAGACAAGATCGAGCTTAAGACCATAGGCAATTCAAGGCCGATAGGCCTGTGCGGTTCGGGATTGATCGCCGCGATCGCCGAGCTGCTTCGCAAGGGCGTGATCGAACCGAACGGGCGAATAAAAACCCGCGGCGAGATCAAGCACAAGTGGTTGGCAAAGAGAGTGGTTCAGGGCAAGCGCGGCCGGGAGTTCACGTTCTCAAGCAGACCTCTCATCAGACTCAGGCAGGGGGACATAAGGGAGGTCCAGCTGGGCAAGGCCGCCATCTGTGCCGGGGCAACGGTGCTCTCGTCGGTTGCCGGGATAGATCTTGAGGATGTCAAGACGGTTCTGATTGCCGGTGGGTTCGGTTCTTCCCTGAGGGCATCGAGCATCAGGCGGTTGGGGCTTCTTCCTCGGGACCTTGAGGGCGACATAAAGGTAATCGGCAACTCGGCGATAGAAGGGGCAAAGATATTTCTGACCTCGTGTGATGCCCGCGAGGAGGCTGAGAGGGCTGTTGAGGAAACCGAGCATGTGGAGCTCTTCTCGAGGCCCGAATTCAAAGAGGAATTCTACTCCAGCATGGGCTTTCCCACGGCCAAATTGAGGAAATAGACCCGAGCGATTGGGAGCTTTGACCCAACCGGGAGTCCCCGGACCGGTTTTGCACCTCCGCCGAACATCCCGATCCCCAAAAACCTTCCGTAAGAGTGCTGCTCCAATTCGTTGCAACTAAGACTGTTAGATTGACGGGCGTCGACTCCGGGACCGCTTTTTGACTTTTCCATGATCTCACGGATTCGTGGCATGCCGGTTGCAATTTACTCGAAGTACAACTGAATAGAGAGAATCAAACGGAGTTCCCTGCTATGCACGTGATCTGCCAGGTCGTGGGCTGATCTCCTGGGAAAAACTTAACCTCGAGTTTCACGAATACCTTGCGCGCGGCATTGCAGTGGGGAACTCCTTTTGGTTTCTTTAGCCCACACGGAATTCCAGGAATGCAAGCCTGACCCCATTTCAATTGACACCCCGCCTTTTGTTCTGATAACCTCATCGCACGTTTGAAGGCAATCAAGCCGCATAGTGCCGCCACGGGGGCCGGAAGAGGGTTGAGGTTGATAGAGCATCTCGATATCGCCAGGTTGAGTGACGAGGTGGCGCGGCGTGTCAGGGAACGTATCATCCCCACCGATTTCAGAAACAGGATCATAGTGCCGATCGGCGTGTCCGGAAGGCACATCCATCTTACGCGAGAAGTCCTGGAAAGCCTCTTCGGCAAAGGACATGAGCTCTCGGTTTTGAGGGACCTCAGCCAGCCGGGTGAGTTTGCGGCGAATGAGACGGTCACCATTGTGGGTCCGGGTGGCAGGGCGATCGAGCGCGTGCGGATTCTCGGGCCGGTAAGACCGTTCACCCAGGCCGAACTTTCGCGAAGCGACGGGCTTAAGCTGGGGCTTGACCTGCCTGTGAGAAGGACGTGTGACATTGCCGGTACCCCCGGCATAACCCTTGTTGGTCCCAGAGGGACTGTTGTCTTAAAGGAGGGTGCGATCCGCGCGACCCGCCACATCCATATGAGTGAATCTGATGCCGTGAGGTTCAGACTCAGCGACGGCCAGATTGTGCGGGCGAGATCGACCGGCCCGGCCTCGGTGATCTTCGAAAACGTGCTTGTCCGGGTGAGCGACAGTTTTGTCCTTGACTTTCACCTGGATACTGATGATGCTAGCGCTGCTGGGCTCGACACGGGCTCTTTCGTGGAAGTGATGCCCTGAGAGTATGAGGAGGTGATTTGGCTTGCCGGATGCACTTGGCAAGATCGAGACCAGAGGATTTGTGGCGGTGGTCGAGGCGGCGGACGCGATGGTCAAAGCCGCCAATGTTGTGCTCACAAGGTATGAGAAGACCGGCGGAGGCATGGTCACGGTGTTCGTACGGGGGGATGTCGGGGCGGTTCAGGCTGCAGTTGAGGCCGGTGCGCGGGCCGCAGCGAAGGTCGGTGAACTTGTGAGCGCGCACGTGATACCCAGACCCGATGAGTCCCTTGAAGATATAGTGCTGAAATAGGTCATGCTTATAAAGAGAAGTATACCGTAGAAGGGGGTTGAACAAATTGGCTGAATCCGTCGACGGGATTTACAGAGAGGCTTTGGGGCTGATTGAAACAAGAGGTTTCGTGGCCATGGTTGAGGCCTGTGATGCCATGGTCAAAGCGGCCAAGGTACAACTTGTTTCATACGAGAAGATAGGCGGCGGTTACAATACGGCGATTATCAGGGGCGATGTCGCGGCGGTCAAGGCGGCGACCGAGGCCGGCAGCGCGGCTGCCAGCAAGGTGGGTGAACTTGTATCCGTGCACGTGATCCCGAGGCCCCATCCTAATCTCGAGGATGTTCTTCCGATAGGAAAAATGCAGAAGGCCAGGAAGTAGAGCAAAGCCGGGTCGGAGGAAGCAAGTGATAGTAGGTGAGGTAATCGGCACAATTGTGGCTACAAGGAAGGAAGAGAGGCTGTCCGGGCTTAAGCTCCTGATAGTCAAGATCATAGATGTGGATCTCAAGCCGACCGGTCAGTTCCTGATTGCAGTTGATGCGGTCGGCGCAGGTGACGGTGAGACGGTCTTGTGCGCGCAGGGCAGTTCGGCGCGCCTTACTGCGAAGACCAAAGATTGCCCTGTGGATGCCGTGATCATGGGCATCGTCGATACCATTGAG
This sequence comes from Candidatus Eiseniibacteriota bacterium, assembly GCA_043810925.1. Lineage (GTDB taxonomy): Bacteria > Arandabacterota > Arandabacteria > Arandabacterales > Arandabacteraceae > Arandabacterum. The sequence continues at coordinate 4,444 of JBDRNT010000008.1, read as the reverse complement.
ATTCAGGGCAAACCGGTCTACGAGAAATATGCTGGATGACAGAACCATAGGTGCAATAGTCAAGGAGGTGCTGCGAAAGCTTGAGTCGGAGGGTGTAAACAAGGCGCCGCAGGCGGCGTCCAGGGGTGGCGGAGCGTTCGGTACGATTGCCGATGCGCTGAGTGCGGCGGAGAAAGCCCACCTGGATCTGATCGATGTCCCACTTGAGACCCGCAAGAAGATCATCGGTGCCATGCGCCGGATCTCGATTGAACATGCCGAGGAGCTGTCCAGACTGGCTGTAGATGAGACCGGGCTTGGCAGGTATGAAGACAAGGTGAAGAAGAACCTGCTGGCGGCTACCGGGACTCCCGGAATCGAGGACCTCGCACCTGACGCCGTCTCGGGTGACCATGGACTCACCGTGATAGAGCGGGCACCTTACGGGCTTATAACCTCAATCACACCGTCCACCAATCCGTCTGAGACTGTGATCAACAACGCTATAGGCATGGTTGCGGGGGGCAACTCGGTCGTTTTCAATCCTCATCCCGGTGCAAGGCGCACCACCTTACGGACGATCGAGCTCTTGAATTCGGCGATAGTCGCGCAAGGGGGACCTCCGAACGTACTGACGTGCGTTGAAGAGCCCACAATAGAGACTGCGCAGGCCTCCATGAAGCATGAGAAAGTGCGGCTGGTCGTCGTGACCGGTGGGGGTGCGGTCGTTAGGGAAGCTATGAAGTCGGGCAAGAAAGTTATTGCGGCGGGGCCCGGCAATCCACCGGTCGTGGTGGATGATACGGCCGAGCTTAAGAGCGCGGCGCGGCACATCGTCGACGGTGCTTCACTTGACAATAACATAATCTGCATCTGTGAGAAGGAGGTGCTTGCCGCCGACGGTATCACGGACGAGCTTAAGAGGAAGATGCTCGACCATGGTGCGGTAGAACTTAAGGGCGGGGATCTTGAGAAGCTTAAGAATCTCGTCATAAAGGAAGACAAGGGGCCCTCAAGGCATGCGGTGACAAAGCGGGAGTACGTCGGGAAGGATGCGGGCGTTCTCCTGTCCGAAATCGGTGTGAGGAGTGAGTCCGGTGCGCGGCTCATCATATGTGAGGTCCCGGTATCGCACCCGTTTATGTGGACGGAGCTTCTGATGCCGGTCCTTCCGATTGCACGTGTGCGCGACGCAGACGAGGGCATCAAGCTGGCCAAAGAGGTCGAGCACGGATTCGGTCATACCGCGCTCATGCACTCTACCGATATAACCAAGCTCTCCAAGATGGCAAGGTTCATCGGCACAACCATATTTGTTAAAAACGGGCCCTCATACGCAGGGCTTGGATTCGGCGGTGAAGGCTTCACGAGCTTTACCATCGCAAGCCCCACTGGCGAGGGGCTTACCTCTGCACGCACTTTCACACGTATGAGAAGATGCGTGCTTGTTGATTATTTCCGGATCACCTGAGGTCACTTCGATTGGCAAGAGATTTCCCGTATTCCAAGGATGAGGTAGTAAATAAAATCTTCGATGCCGGTGTGGTCGGCGCCGGGGGTGCGGGGTTTCCCACACACGTGAAGGCGGGGGCACGTGCCGACATCGTGATAGCAAACGGCTGCGAGTGCGAACCTCTTATCCAATCCGATCGCCATGTCCTCGGTGCCTGTGCCGACGAGGTCCTGGATGGGCTCCTCATAATGATGCTTGCCACCGGTGCGGGCAAGGGCTACGTCGCCTTGAGAGAAGGCATGCCGGAAGCGCAGGAAACTCTTGAGAAGAAGGCGCGGGGGATTGCGGGCGTTGAGGTGACCACCGTGGTCAATACCTACCCGGCGGGTGATGAGCACATACTGGTCTATGAGATAACCGGGAGGGCAATCCCGCAGGGAGGCATACCGCCCGATGTGGGAGTCGTCGTATCCAACGTCAACACGCTTGTCAACGTCAGACGCGCGCTCGCCGGTGAGCCGGTTACGACCCGGGTAGTGTCGGTGTGCGGGGATACTCAGAATCCGTGCATCGTCGAGGTACCCATTGGCGTAACGGTCGGAGATCTCCTGCGTATTACTGGTAATGACTCCGGCCTTGACCGGAAGGGCATTCTCTTATCCGGTGTGATGATGGGCGAGTTCTGCACAGATCTTAAGCGCCCGCTCGACAAGCGCATGGGAGCTGTGGTGGTTCTTCCAAGTGATAATCAGGTGATCATACGTAAATCAATGCCCATCGAGACCATCGTAAGACGAGCCGCCTCGGTGTGTTGTCAGTGTACGCTGTGTACCGAGCTCTGCCCGAGACATCTCATGGGTCATGCAATAAGTCCGCACAAGGTGATGCGGGCCATATGCTGGGATAGATCGTTCGTGCCGGACCTGGGCGGCGCGCTTTTCTGCTCGGGTTGCGGGCTCTGCGGGGTGTATGTCTGTCCGATGCTGCTCTCCCCGGACAGGATAAGCTACATCGTCCGGGCCGAGATGGCCGGCCGGAAAGTCACCGCGGAGCGAGCGGCCTCGACACGGGTCGAACCCGTAAGACCGCATAGACTCATTCCCCACCAGAGGATTGTGGAGCGAACCGGGCTTGCGCCCTATGAACGCGAGCTTAAGTTCATGGGTGCCGTGGAGGCAGAACGTGTTACTATACCGATGGCCCAGCATTTCGGCGTACCGGCCAGGCCGGTTGTGGCGGTCGGGGAGCGGGTAAGGCGGGGCCAGTTGATCGGTGATGTGAAGGAAGGTGAGATCGGCGCAAGAGTCCACGCAAGCATCGACGGCGTCGTGGTGAGCGTCAATCAAAGCATAGTGGTTGAAAAGAAATGAATGAGAACATTGAAGCCATAGGGCTTGTGGAGCTTAATAGCATCGCGATGGGTATTACAACCTGTGATGAGATGGTCAAGGTTGCGCCCGTTATTCTGATAGCTGCGATGACCATCTGTCCGGGCAAGTATATCTCGCTTGTCGGTGGTGAGGTGTCGGCGGTTGATTCATCGGTCAAGCGGGGTGCCGAGGTCGGAGCCCAGTGGGTGGTCGACCGGCTGTTCATCCCGCGCGTCCATCCGCAGGTCTTCCCGGCAATCATGGGTACGGCCGAAGTGGACGTCCTGAAGGCCCTCGGTGTGATTGAGACCTTCTCAGTTGCCGCCTCCGTCATCGCCGGCGATGGAGCCGCCAAGGCCGCGAAGGTCCAGCTCATAGACCTCAGGCTTGCGCAGGGTCTTGCGGGCAAGTCGTTCGTCACAATGACGGGTGATGTGAGCGATGTAAGGGCGGCCGTCGATGCAGGTGTGGCGCTTATAAAGGAAAGCGGTATGCTGGTCACATCGGTCGTTATCCCTCGACCACACGACGACCTTAAAGGTAAGATGAGGTAAGCCATGCATATAGCCAGAGTCATAGGTACGGTAGTGGCCACCAGGAAGGTGGAGCAACTCGAGGGCTCGAAGTTGATGGTTGTACAGGCGCTGAGCCCCGAGGGTGTGCCGACGGGCCGTCCGGTGGTTGCGATCGATACCGTCGGGGCGGGAACGGGTGATATTGTCTACTATGTTCGCGGCAGGGAAGCCGCGCACACGCTGGAGGATAAGTTCAATCCTGCCGACGCCGCCATAATGGGAATCGTCGACAAGGTTGATCTCTAAACCATGTACATTGCCAAAGTGATAGGTGATGTCGTCTCGTCCGTCAAGTATGAGACGCTTCACTCACACAAGTTACTGATCATCCAGCCGCTCGATCCCGACGGCACGGACGCGGGAGAACCCCTGATCGCAATCGACATGGTCGACGCCGGGAAAGGCGACGTCGTTCTTATAGTCGACCAGGGGACGGCGGCCAGACAGGTCCTCAGCCAGGAGTATCCGACCATAAGGACGCTGATTCTAGGGATCGTGGACAGGATAGACATAACCTGGGGAGTGGGCGGATGAGGCGGATGCTTTCGGTGGAGGAAGCAGGTGAGGGCATACTGCATGCCGCCCGGCGGATGTACGAGCGCCGTTATGTTGCCGCCAACGACGGCAACCTCAGTGTAAGGATATCCGACGACCGGCTGGTGGTTACTCCCACTGGAATGAGCAAGGGTTTCATGTCGAGAAGCGATCTTGTGGTCACCGACATGAACGGTGAGAGAGTAAGCGGCAAGCGAAAGCCCACTTCAGAGATCATGATGCATATCAGGGCCTACCAGCTCCGTGACGACATAGGTGCGGTCGTCCACGCACATCCGCCTTACGCCACGGCGTTTGCGGTTGCCGGGATCCCGCTTGTGGAATGCGTGCTGCCCGAGGTCATAGTCTCGCTCGGGTCTGTCCCTCTGGCCGACTATGGGACGCCCTCAACCGAAGAGGTACCAAGATCGATTGAAAGTGTGGTGACGAGATCGGATGCGATGCTCTTAAGGAACCACGGCGTGATGACGGTTGGCGATTGCGTGCTCAGTGCTTATCATAAACTTGAGACC
>JBDRNT010000007.1:0-50936 GCA_043810925.1 Candidatus Eiseniibacteriota bacterium | reverse complement strand
GCGCAAGTGAGGCCGCCGGGGTCGTGACCAAGATACTCAACTTCGAAAACGATCCGGGTGGTGACTCCTGGAAGAAACGTATGGTGCTCATTGCAGACGACGAATTCGGCAGGAACTCGACGAGCCCATCCCAGTACCTGTGCTGGACCGGCCAAAACCAGTTTAAGGCCGCCTGTGAGAGTGTGGCGGTGATCGCAAGGGATTTCAGCGCTGTCCCGGTTGATACGGTGAAGCACTATCTCGAACGGTGTCTTGTTGACGATCAGCCCAGTGTACGGGAAGCACACGGCTGTCCTGATTACAATACGACAGTCGCTTACACCAGCTCAAACTGTACGCCGGCGCTCGTGCAGGACCTCAATGCCGGCGCGTTCATGGTAAATTTCCAGGGTCATGCCAACCGGTGGCAGTTCACCCATGAGCAGGTCCTCTACGACTTCAATCCTCGGAAGGATATCCTCGGTCTCACCAATCGTACCAGGCCATTCATATTCATCGGGTTCGGCTGCTGGATCAGCGACTTCCAGTGGTTGGCCGAGCCTATACTTACCGAGGCGATCGGCGAGAAATTCCTGCTCAATCCCAACGGTGCCGCGTGCGCATCTTTTGCAAGCGGATGCTCAGAACCCATCATCTACAACCAGGCCTTCAACGGCTACGTTACCCGGGCTTTCCTCACTCACCTTCAGGGCAAGGACGCCCACGGTGCCGACATCCCTGCGAGGGTCCTCATGGGTGAGGCCGTAATGACGGCCCTTTTAAGATACGGCAGGGTCGACTACATCGAGGCGCACATACTTCTCGGTGATCCGGCGATGGTGGTCGATCTCGGCCCGCCGCTTCTGACCGTGAGCGTTGACGACATGGTCATTGACGAATCTTATGTCCACGAGGGTCTCTCGCTCGATACGCTCCACATTGCGACCGAAATCCGGGATGAAGAGGCCATCACCGATATCAGAGTTGAGATCGTTGAGGATGACGTGGCCACGACCGTGTCGCCGGATGACTACCTGGAAACGGCGATCCTGGATACCGGCTTCGTAAGAAGCAGAGCATACATGGTCACATATGATCACGTGCCGCTCCTGGGTGACTACGTGGTGAGGATAAGCGGTACCGACTATGCAGATAAGGCCTCCAGCTTTGACATACACGTATCCACCGGGTCAGCGGGTTTCTATGCGGACGGCAAAGTGCTGGTAGATGGGGGGAAGCTGGTCTTCGGACAGCACCTCGGGGTTCTTATCACCCGCCCGGTTGCGTTCGGCGAAGATGATATCGAAGTCCGCGTCGACAGTGTTTCTGGGGATGAGTACGAAGATTACTCGGTTGAAATGAAGGATGGAGCCGGCAAGCAGTGGCAGGTATCCTTTATACCCTCACTTGCCGCCGGCGAGCATGATGTCCATGTCTCCGTGCAGGGCTTTAAGACCGTACACCGGTTCGAATATGTACCCGCCCACATTGAGTTCTTCGTAAATGACAGACCGCTCTATGACGGTGATTACGTTTCGCCGCGTGCGGAGTTTAAGATCATGCTCCGGGCTGAGACCGGGCTCACCAAGGACGACGTTGCGGTTGATCTCGACGGAGAGCCGGTTGACTTCGCATTCGCACCCGACTCATCGGGGTGGCGTGTAACCTTTGCTCTCGATCTCGACACGGGGGACCATGAGCTGTCGGTGACCTTATTCAGCGTCACCGTAGCAGCCACGTTCACCGTATCGGCCGAGCTCATGCTCACAGACGTCTCGGCGTTTCCCAATCCCTTCTCAAACGAGGTCTACTTCTTCTACACGCTTTCCCAGGAAGTCCGTCAGGCGGATCTATCCATATTCACCGTCTCCGGCAGGCTGATTCGCGAAACCAGGATGACCCCGTTTGTCGGTTACAACGAGTTCGTGTGGGACGGCCGGGACGACAGGGGTGACAGGATTGCCAACGGCACCTACCTCTACAGGGTAATCGCAACATCCGGTTCGGGGGAGAAGGAGTTCACCGGATGGGTGGTAAAACTTGAGTGATAAGCCGCCTTCGATATTCAAAGAAATCTCGTCACTCCCGACGGAGTCGATAAATCCACGTACCAGGAATCTCGACGAGGTTTCCACGCTTAGCATTCTCAAGATGATAAACCGCGAGGATAAGCTCGTTGCCCCCGCGGTTGAGTGCGAGCTTAAGGCCATTGCCGGAGCGGTCGAGATCGTCGTCGGCGCGATCCAAAGTGGTGGGAGGGTCTTCTATGTGGGCGCAGGTACAAGCGGCAGACTCGGGGTGATCGATGCGGCCGAGTGCCCGCCGACCTTCGGTACGCCGCCCGGGCTCTTCCAGGGCGTGATGGCGGGGGGCCGGGATGCGGTCTTTAAGGCAATAGAGGGTTCCGAGGACCGGGAGACAGAGGCAAGACGATCGATATCCCGGCGAGGCGTAACGCGTCGCGACGTGGTGATCGGTCTTGCCGCATGCAGGCGTACCCCATTCGTTGTGGCTGCACTCGGGCGCGCGAAGGAAATCGGTGCGACGACCATCTACGTGACATGTAACCCGGAGCCTTCAGCAATCGGCGCGGACTTGGTGATTGCCGTCGACGTGGGCCCCGAAGCGGTAATGGGTTCGACACGCATGAAATCGGGTACCGCTGAGAAGATGGTGCTCAATATGATCTCCACCGCCTCGATGGTGAAACTCGGGAAAGTCTATAACAACATGATGGTCGATCTCATGGCAACGAGCGAGAAACTCAAGCAGCGTTCGGTGAGAATCATCATGCTTGCTACGGGTTGCACCTACGCGGACGCAGTCTCGGTCTTAAAGCGTGCGGGGGGGAGCGTCAAGACGGCCATCGTGATGAGGCTTAGGGCCGTATCGCAACGTGAGGCCCGGCGTCTCATCCGCGCCTCGGATGGGTTCGTCAAACGCGCGCTCAAGGGGAAACGCCGGTGAGGAAACGCGTCTTATCCAGTCTATTCATTCCCGCTTCAGTTACCGTACTCGTCGCGCTTGTTATCGTGTCGTGCTCGCGCCGTGAAGAGGCCGAGGTGGTTTTCTGGCAGTTTCAGCGTCCCGACATAATGGAAGCTCTGATCGACGAGTTCGAAGCTGAGAACCCGTCCATATCAGTCCGGGTCGAGACCCTGACGTGGCAAAGCGGATATGAGAAGATAGTCATGGCCTTCTCATCCGGCCACCTGCCCGATCTTCTGGAGGTTGGCTCGACGTGGCTGCCCAAGTTCGAAGACCAGGGCGCGGTTGAAGACGTGACCGCTTTTACAGAGGATCTCTACCCCGAACTCATGATGTGGGACCTCGCGACATTTGAGGGACGGCGATTCGGTATCCCGTGGCTTGTCGGGAGCCGCGCGCTCTTCTACAACAGGGGGCTCTTTGCCGAGGCGGGGATATCACCCGACGATCCGCCCGTAACCTGGAGCGAGCTCTCAAGCGCGGCGGAGCGTATTCACGGGCTTCGTGACGATGTCTACGGCTTCGGGATGAATGCGGGCGAGCGCTACGTGCTCTATAAGAAATTCATGCCGTTTGCCTGGGGAAACGGCGGCAGGATCTTAAGCGATGATCTCTCGGTGTGTACGCTCGATTCGGATGAGAATATCGAAGCCCTTGAGTTTTACATGTCGCTTAAGTCCCACTCGGTCCTTGAACGCCAGGACATGATCGATGAGATGTTCAAACAGGGCAGGATCGGCATGATGATATCAGGCGGATGGAACTTAAAGCGCATACCCGAGGATGCACCCGGTCTCGACTTCGCGGTTGCGTTTGTGCCGAAGCCCGATACGGGAGGTATCCACGCCTCGTTTGCCGGTGCGGAGATACTGGTTCTTCCTACGGGTTCCCGGATGGAGCCCGCCATGGAACTGGCGCGGTTTCTCGTTGCCGCCGACCAGGCTCTTAAGATCTCAAGCGACGTAAAGGGTGTGCAACCGGCCTCGAGACAGGCGCTCATTCATCCCTACTATGACGAAAACCCGATGGAACGCCTGCTCCTTAAGCAGTGTGAGACCTCCTTTTCCCCGCCACCGTCGCCCTTCTGGGTCGATATCGAGGAGGTGATAAACACAAGACTTGAGGAATGTCTCTACGGCATCATCTCGCCTCGTGAAGCTCTATCATTGATGGAAGACGAAGTTAATGCAATAATCCGGTGATGAAATCCTCAAGACAGCGTGCACTCTTTATTATTCCGTGGGTCGTTTCCTTTGCTCTGTTTTCAGCCTACCCGATCCTGTTCTCACTCGGTGTGAGTTTTGCGGAGTATAACCCTTTTAAGGGGGGGCTCATCGGCTGGACCGGCTTTGAGAATTACAGATCGATCTTCACCGACGGGCTCTTCTGGCAATCGTTCACCAACACGATTTTCTTTGTTGTGGGGACCGTGCCGGTGACGGCGGCGCTTTCGCTCCTCCTCGCACTCCTTGTCGAAAGGTCGGGGAGGCTTAAGGGAGTCCTCAGGACCGGCTATTTCATCCCCTCGGTGGTATCGCTGGCCGTGATCTCGCTCGTCTTTAAGTACATCTATTCCAAGCAGGGGCTTCTTAATCTCATCGCCGGGTTTGTCGGGATCGGAGGCCAGGAATGGCTCTTGAATCCCCGCCTGGCGCTTCCCTCGATAATGGTCATGGACATCTGGGCGAGCGTAGGTTACTACGCGATCTTCTACCTGGCGGCCCTGCAGACTGTCCCGAGGGAGCTCTATGACGCGGCCAGGGTGGACGGTGCCGGGAAACTGAGCCTTTTCCGGTTTGTGACGCTGCCCTGGATAAAACCCGTCGTGGTCTTCGTTGTCGTCGTCAACACCATAAGGGCCTTCCAGGTCTTTGTTGAGGTCGTGATCATGACAAGGGGCGGTCCCCTGGGTAGCACCATGACGCTCGTCTATTACATGTATGAAAAGGCGTTTCACCGGATAGACATCGGCGCCGCGAGTGCGGTCGCATTCGTCGTCTTTGTGCTTATCACGTTCTTCGCCTTTGTGCAGGTGAGACTCCTCGGACGGGTCAAGGCATGAGATGAAAAATGGGGTCAGGCTTTGAATTCTGGAATTGCGGGCCGCATGCTGCCATTGAGGGGCGTCCGGGGACTACGTGTGTCATCGCGAGCTCCCGGAGGGAACGCGGCGATCTCGCGGAATTCCAGAATTCAAAGCCTGACCCCAGGGAGAGGGTGAGATGAGGGAGCGTACAGGGATAACTCTCGTCGGGATTGTGCTTCTCATCGTCCTTGTCATCAATCTCTTCCCGCTTTATGTCATGCTCTCGGTATCGCTGAAGAGTGAAGGCGGGGTTCTGAGTGCTCTGAAGGACCTCATACCGGCCGCTCCCACACTCGAGCACTACGGCGAGATCCTAAGTCAGGGCCCTTTCGCCAGATACTTCCTTAACAGCACGGTCGTCGTCACCTTCGTTGTGTTCGGAAACGTCATACTAGCCTCGATGGCGGCCTATGCGATCGCAAGGAGCGGGGGCAGAAGCGCGGGTGTGATGCTCTTCCTCCTGATATCAACTATGATGATACCCAAACACATCATGATGATTCCGCTCTTCACGCTGCTCCTCCGGATGAATCTCATCGACACCTACTACGCACTTATCCTTCCGTTCCTGGTGGATGCCTTTAACGTCTTTTTCATCCACCAGTATGTGAAGACCATACCCCGGGACATAGAAGAGGCGGCATTCATCGATGGGGCAAGCCTCATGACGACTTTCACCAAGGTCGTCTTCCCGGCGCTTAAGCCTGCGCTTGTCGTAGTTGCGACAAACACGTTTCTAATAACCTGGAACTCGTTTCTGCTTCCATTCGTGCTCACGAATTCCGACCGCGTGAGGACGCTGCCGGTGGGGCTTGCGATCTTCGCCCAGGGTGAGCACAGTGTTGACTGGGGACTCCTGATGGCCGGCGCCGCACTGGCTGCGATACCGACCATAGTGGCATTTGGCTTCTTCCAGAGGCATATTGTAAGAGGTATAACCGAAGGAGCAGTCCGTGGTTAAAGCCGTGTCAATGTCATCGCGGGGCTGTCTTCTGTCATCGCGGGGCCGTCTTCTGTCATTACGAGGATGAATTCTGTCATTGCGAGGAACGAAGTGACGAAGCAATCTCAATCGCGCCGCAAACCCTTCATAGCCTGCGGCATCATGTCAGGGACATCCCGCGATGGGATCGATGTCGCCATAGTTGAGATAGGAGGGAGGTATCCCCGGAACCGGATCCGGCACATCCATTCGGAGGATTATCAGTATCCTGGGTCAGTCAGGGAACTCCTGATGAAGGAGCCTGAAGAGCTCGCGCTTCAGGATGTGGCCGGCATGCGTTTTATGCTGGGCAGGTTGTTTGGAGAGAAAGCGTTGCAGACAATCAACCACGCAGGCCTCAAGCCCGCCGATATCGACTGCATCGGCTCCCACGGCCAGACCTTGCTTCATCTGCCAAGCGGTGCGAAGCTGGGCTGGAGAACGGTAAGCTCCACACTCCAGGTTGGATCAGGGGCTGTGATCGCACAGGTAACGGGGATCACCACCGTAACGGACTTCCGGTCCGCCGATATCGCAGTCGGTGGTGAGGGAGCACCCCTGGTTCCCGTCTATGACTACGCCACGTTGCGTTCTTCGAAGAAGTCACGCATCGCGCTTAATATAGGAGGGATCGCCAACCTTACAGGCGTTGCCCGAGGCGCATCTCCAAAGGACATCGTCGCCTTTGATACCGGTCCTGGTAACTGCATGATCGACATAGCCGTTTCGCTGCTGACGGGCGGTGAGGTGGGCTTTGACCGGGACGGCGAGATGGCACACAGGGGAGAGCCCGATGTGCAGGAGTTGAAACGGCTCCTCGAGCATTCCTATTTCAGGCGGAAGCCACCCAAGTCCACCGGCTGGGAAGAATTTGGTGTACCCTTCACGAAGAGTGTGCTTGAGCGCATGCTTTCGAGAGGCCTCAGCCATTCGACCATCATAAGTACGCTGACCGAATTTACGTGTGAGTCCATTGCACGCGCGATACGCGGTCACGTTGCCCCACTGATGAGTGTGGATGAGATCATCGTCACCGGCGGCGGCAGCCGGAACTCCGTCTTGATGGAAGGGTTGAAGACCAGACTTCCCGAGTCGGAGGTTATGACCGGTGAAGCATTGGGAATTCCATCGCTCACCAGGGAAGCATGTGCCTTCGCCTACCTCGGCTACCTCTGCCTCAAACGCATCCCCGCCAACATAGTGTCCCAATCCCACGGTCTTGCGCCCGCCATCCTCGGCTCCATCCACCCCACCTAATTTCGGTGACACCAAGCCTAATCGTGGAGGGCTGATGCCCTGTGGCGCCGGGTGCACGCGCCCGACAGATTGATTCTCCCAGCAGAATTCCAGTATTCAAAGCCTGACCCCATTGGCGGTGCACATATCTGTTGACACCCGGCCTTTCCCCTGATATCTTCAAGTTTGGACCAACACTGAGCGGGGTCGTGGTGCAGCTTGGTTAGCACACTGGCCTGTCAAGCCAGAGGTCGCGGGTTCGAGTCCCGTCGGCCCCGCCACTGCCTTCTGCAGGGTCCGGTTTCAGCGCCCCAGAGGTTCTCCTGTTATCTTTGACTGTTAGCGTTGCCGCTTCCATGGCAATCGGGCCTCGAACCGCTCCGGGCAAGTCCTGGGATTTCACGTGACTTTGCGAGGTGCCTGTGCTACAATGCTTCCCGAGAGGAGGTGCGGGATATGTTTAGAACGCTATTGCTTTCTTGTATTGCTGTCGCCGCCATATCTGTTGTTGCGTTTGCCGGGCTGAACACGGATGCCAAGGTTGCAGTTCACGTTTTGCCTCATGCTTCGCGAACTTGTAGCGGCTTACCGACGATTGCGGGCTGCGCGGATATCATCGAGACTGAGACAAGCCACGATGTGGATGCTTTCCCTGTATTCTTTGATATGGTCGAATATCAGGGTTTTGACTACGGAATGAGCTGGCCGGGGCTCTATAGCTGCGTGTTCACGAGCTGCAGCTATCTTACCATCGGAGACATCGTCTGGCCGGGTGATGGCATTGCGCATGCGTGGGCAACATGCCAGCCGGGCCCCGTTGGCATCCCCGGTTGGGCCTGGATCTTTGATTTTGGTACGGTTTGCGTAATCCCACACCCGCTGTTCGATCGTATCAGCGCTGCCGACTGCCAGGGCGGCACTACAGCAGACAGTGTCTTAACAAGCAGGAGCTTCTGTGCTGGTATTGGAGGTTCGTCCGGTGAGAATCCTTGTGGGACTATGGGGATAGAATCCAGCACATGGGGCGATATCAAAGCTGTGTTCAAATAACGGCAGACTGTCAGGAGAGTGGCACCTGGCCGCATAGCAGACTACTCCGCAAGGGTAGCGTAGCGACATAGCTCCCTATGCGCCCGGTACACCCCCGTTCTTTCGCGTGGGCACACGCAGAAAGGGTTCAGATATACCCCGCGTGGAACGCTCCGTTTGGGGTCTCTGGATCCGTAGACCAATCATGTGAGACAGGCCAACAACTGAGCAGTCTTACGGCACTCCTCCGACCTCAGGAAAGTTCTATAATCGTCCCGTATGGCCCGCCATTGAATCTCAGCCCTCGATACTGCCGGAGGCGGCAGATGCCCATCGGTCGTCTACTGCCGGGGATCACGTTGTCTCTTCCTAACCGCACCCAAGCCCATCTCGTCACTTGATTTATCTGCTATCTGTGGTATAATACGGCAAGCAAGGAGGTGTGGGTTATGACTAAGACTTTCTCGCCTGTCTGCCTCGGCATCGTTGTGTTTGCCGCGATCACCGCGATGGTGTTTCTTGCCGGCGCTACATATGCGGGAGTTCCTTGTGCGGGGACTTCAGACGGAATTGCGACACCGGATCGTGGTACCTACCGTCCCGCGAGTGACACGGACGTGGTGACAGTGACGGTAAATGTCAGAGACTGCTATGGGACTCCGCTTCGGGATCATTGGGTGGTCGTGGATCCCATCATCGTGGATGTTGATCCTGGGCCAGGGTATAAGCCAGGTCACTGTTTCTGTCCGGGTGAAGCACCCGCAAGCTGCCTGACGGATATCACCGGCACCTGTTCGGTGACCTTCTCTCACTTCGGTGGATGTGACACTAAGTCAGGTGATGGCGGCGACTGTGGTCTTCAGTTCTCGATCGTGAGTGAGGGTGTCGAACTTGGCCCGAGCAACCGCATAACCACGGCCAGTCCGGATACCGATGCCGACTGTGATGTTGACCTGCAGGACTTCATCTTCTTCGCCACAGCCTATCTTGGTGACGAGTGGTGTGTGGACTTTGATTGGGACGGCGACGTCGATCTTCAGGACTTCATCGCGTTTGCAGGATCCTACCTGCATTTGTGTCCGGAAGAACGTTGAGACTGGTCTCAGTTGTCGGAAAGCACCGTCAGCAGGGTAGGGATCAAACAAGGCAGGGCACCGGGCCAGCGGTCTTAAAGCACTTCTCAGACCTAAGAGAGTTGCGAAACTCGTCCCGTCGGCCCCGCCGCTCATTCCGACTCAGGTGCCTGGGTGTCAATTATCCGCCTCAGATCCGTCTCATCAATCCGGCCTTCTTTGATACTGCCCATCTCCGCCGCTTCGATCTGAGCGACGGCTCTGCGAGCCGAATCTCCACAAGAGGCTCTCATACCGCCCGGGTTCTCCATAACAACGCAGATTCCAGGCCCGCCTAACCACCAGACGAGTTGTCTTGTCTTAAAACAAGCTCGACCTTCCTCGGTTGTTTTCTTGAATATCTCCTTGAAGTCGGGGTTCCCCCGGTTGAACTCAAGCTCGGGCATATCGTGATCCGTGAACCCCCCCTGCCATTCCACACTTGTGTGAGTGAGCGTTACGACTGGCTCATAACCTGGCCTCAAGAGCGATCGGTCGAACGAATTGGAAACAGCTCTTGCCGCCTTCTCGTGGGATCCCGTTGAGTCTATTACCGTCGCATAAACGGCTCGGGCAGACTGGATTTCTTCATGCCTCTTCTGGAACGACGCGTCAGTCGCCTGCCGCCAGGTATAACCACTGTCGACACGTTCCCGAACATAGTCAACTCTTCCATAGGTCTTGGCCAGACCGTGCTCTGAGAGTACAATGCGGGGGACAGAAGGTTTCGGGAGTATAGGCAGGCCTTCTACTCGCAGACTATCCCCGGGTTCCCAGGTGACCAAAACCTCGTTACGAATCACGTGCCCGTAAACGACAAGTACGTTACCGGGAGCGATTTTCAGAACGTAGGGAAACTCAATTGATGGTTCTCCACTGCTGTCTGCGGACGGTTGGCCCATCGCCACAGCGGTAGTGAACATACAGACAGTGCACACCAGAGTCTTCAGTCTCATGTTCCACCCATACTCATTATACCAAATCCTGTGGTTGCCACCAACACAACCGGCAAGCTCCCACGAGCCGGGCGGTTTTCAGGCACCCCTCAGACCTGAGGAAGTTGCGAAACTCGCCCCGTCGGCCCCGCTATCCTCTATTCCGCCCTGCCCCTGTTTTCCTTGTGCAGGGAAATCAGGTGTAATATCATGTGCAGCAGAGAGATAACCCACGGGGTAAGCAGATGAATATGGAAACCGGCGACACAGAAGAGCAACAAAGCAGACCTGGAGGGCGTCGCGGAATCGCCGCAACCATGCTTGGCGATCTCAAGCACGGTGATCTCAGGCGGGGCATGAGGAAGGATCTCAGAGACCTCTATCGCTTTTATCTCGACGAAGAAGAACAGGCGCGACTGAAGGCCATGTGGCGAGTCAAGCGCTGGTTCGTCGTCCTCTGGTGGATTCTCAAAAGCATGATCCTCAGTCTATCGCCCGTACGGCGCGTCCTGGCAGTGCTCTCGCTCTTGTTCCTGATGTTGGGCGACGTCGGCTTCCGAGCCGGTTCATCCCACTTCCATACCGATCTGAGCAAGACCGGTTTTCTGCTCCTGCTCATTGTCCTCATGCTTGAGCTCAAGGACAAACTCCTGGCACGAGACGAGCTGAAGCTGGGCCGCGCGGTGCAACTTGCGCTTCTCCCCGGCGAGAGCCCGGCGCTGCCCGGCTGGGACATCTGGCTCTTCAGCCGGCCCGCAAATGACGTCGGGGGAGATCTGGTTGATTACCTCAAGGTCGATGAGAGGCGGCTCGACCTCGTTCTGGCGGATGTCTCCGGCAAGGGCTTGGGAGCGGCGCTGCTCATGGCCAAGCTTCAGGCGACCCTGAGGGGATCGGCCGGGGATTTTGAATCGCCATCTGCTCTGATTGCCCACACGAACGTGATTCTCTACCGGGATACCCCCTCGGGGAGTTTTGCCACCGCGGTGTACATGGCCCTGGACCCGGAAGCGGGCACCGTCCGCCTGGTGAATGCCGGTCACATGCCGCCGATCAGGGTCAAGCACGGTTCACATGATACGCTGCCGCCGGTGGCGCCTCCGCTGGGTGTTGTGCCCGATTCAGACTTTCCCGGGCAGACGGTACAGCTCGGGCGAGGTGAGATGCTGCTTTTATACTCGGACGGTGTGACCGAGGCCTGCAACGCGCAGGAGGAGTTCTTCGGAGATGATCGTCTGGCTGAGCTCGTGCCGGACATTGAAGGACTTTCGGCAGAGGCAGCGGGCAGGCGGATCGTTGAGCAAGTGGAGAAATTTGTCGGTGATGAGCCCACAAGCGATGATCTCTCTCTGATCTTGCTGCGGCGGCTCTGAGGCTCTTGACGTTCACCCATTCCATGGACAAGCGGTGCCCAAGGATATGCCGCCTCTGTGAGCTGGGCCGTTTGAACGCATTCCTTGGAGGTGAGGTTCTCAGGAGACTCGTCCGGTCGGCCCCGCCATCTCAGTGCTCTGAAATGTGAGGTTTCAGGCCTTCAGTGGTTGACTATTGTTGCCGATCTCTGCTACAATAGGCGAGCAAAGGGGGTGTTAATATGAAGATGATGAGCATGATTATCACCGCGGCCATTGTCTTGGCTTGCGTCTCGACGCTGGTTGCGCAGCCAGGCCCTCCGGTTGACCAGAACAAGCAGTCCTGGTCCGCAGCGGGTCAGCTTTACATCCTGCACTACAACGATATAAACCTTAACATGTGCCACGACCCCGGTGAGCCTTTTCTCGCCGGTGGAGATGCGGTGCACAATGCCGTCCGGCCCGACCTCAGCTGTTGGCTGGCAAGCACGAGCAATCTGCTGGTATATTCGGGTTTCGCAAACCCGTACATGGGCTGGTTGCTGAATGGCGTACCTCCTGATCCTAACCTGAGTGTCTGGGGTCTTCCATACTGGGCATGCGGCCCCGGTGCCAGGACCTTCGACGATGGTGGTTGGCAGGATTGGGGCTTAAGTTTTGCCGGGTCGCCGTTCCATGTGCCCATCCGGACCAATCCTGAGTTCGGAGGTCCGTGGTTCACCGGTGCCGGGCTTCCGGTCGATCCCATCAAGTGGTGCAAGGCCAGGCTTGACACCGAGTGCGTGCCCGTAGGGCTCACCTGCTGGTTTCAGCCATCGGATGGGACCACTCCGACCATACCCTACGAGGAAGCTCCTGGTCCGTATAACCTGTCGACGGCATTCGGTTATCATGCGATCACCTTGTGGGACATCGACATAGCGAACCTGATGCTTACCATAACCGATTCCGACGATATTGGGATCCTGGGCGGACCGCCTGCCGGAGTCGGACCGCGCACGGTGCCTTACCAGTGGAACGGGATCAAGTGGGTCATAACCCCGCTCTATCCGGGCATTAACGCGGAGATCAACTACGCCGTTGCTATTTCAGGCGGAGGCCCGTCGCAGGTTGAGCCGGGTACGTGGGGCAACATCAAGAGGATGTTCAGGTAGCGAGAAGAAGTCGCGGAAGTCATCCCGGATGGTACGCCTAGCGGATCACCGTGATCTTCATGCACTGTCTGGTGTTCCCGGTCGTCACTTCTAAGAAGTAAATGCCGGTTGCCGCAGGATTACCGCAAGCATCCGTGCCATTCCAGACGGCTGTGTGTTCACCGCATCCATGCCGCTTATCAAGGAGCGCACTTACAAGCCTGCCTCGAACGTCGTAAACCTCCATACCCACCTGCGTGGGGTTGAGTACCTCGTATCTTATAGTCACCTGCCGATTCCCAGGGTCAAACCACCAACCCTGTATCTGCACCGGCGTATCTGTTTGTCCGGCTGCGAGTACTCCAACTGAGCATTCCTCTTGGCCGGACCGCATCATGTCAAGCGCTTCATCCATATTCACAATCTTCACACCGTTACTGAGCGCATAATCGATTACGTCGGAGAGCATTTCCGTTGAGATGCACCATGGCTTGCTATAGCAATTCAGGTCTACCGAGTGATTGCACATTATGTACCATCCGCGCTCGGCGACTGCACTGTCTATCTGTGCACGATACGCCTCGAACGGCAGCCAGGAGAGCGAGACATGTGAGCCAAGAAGATAGGGATCCGACTCTTCCGGCAGGGGATTCAGGCCGTCGACAATACGATTGGTTTCATAGTAGAGTCGGATCGCATCAAGGACGCGGGCATCATAAGCGCCTTCGGGCACTGCGAAGTGTCTCGCTGGAAATCCCCTCCCCTGTAACTCGTTCTGGGACTGGCTCAGTTCATAATGAAGGTCCGCCTCATCGACCTGGGTAAGTCTTGCGTGCGTCATAGTGTGACTTCCTATGACCCAGCCCGCCTCCTGGAGATCTCGTATCTCTTCCCATTCAAGATACCAACCCCGGCCTACCCAATCCGTGACAATATAAGCTGTAGCTGTCACTCCCTTTCTCGCTAAGAGCGGCAAGCCGTAGTAATGGATTGACGCCGGACCATCATCGAACGTTATGGTCATGAGAGCAGTGTGGCCCGTAATCATGATGGTCCTGAAGAGCTTCCCGTGAAAAGAAGTGCTGATTTCAGCATTGACCTCATAACCGGTTGGATCCGAGAAGGTGTAACTCGTCTTGAGTCCCTGAGCATCCACCGTGCCATCCGAGTCAAAGTCCCAGCGCACCATGCGCAAGTTTTCATGGCCGGTTACGACCACCTCGAAGTCGACGGTGAAAGGAACGACTCCGAAGTGACGATCCGCGACTACACGTACATCGAAATTCTGGTAGGGATAAACGGGCAAAGCAGGCGGCCGGATCGCCCAGGAGGCATCGGGGCTGGAGCCGGCCAGACCAATGATCATGACCGAGACTGTTAGCCGTATCAGTCTCGTAAGAGACTGATGACCCGGGACTTCGTGTGAAAGCACTCGTCGCATTTGCAGCTCCAGAGTGAGTCGATACTAACACACGATGACGTTTTCTTCAACGAAACTCCGTCGCAGCTCGCCCCCACCAGGGCGGCATTCCCTCCGTAAGAAACGAGCGAGCCCTTCTGCCTCTTGGAAGAAGGAGTCGCCATATGCTGACAGGTCATTCGGCCTAGTGGATAAGCTGAATCTTCCTGCACTCTCTGGTATTCCCGGCTATGACTTCGCAGAAGTAAATGCCGGCTTGCACAGGCCTGCCGTAGACATCCGTACCGTTCCAGATAATACTGTGTTCACCGCATCCATGCCGCTTATCAAGAAGCGCACTTACAAGCCTGCCTCTGACGTCGAAAATCCTGATACCCAACCGGGTGGGATTGAGTACCTCGTATTTTATGGTCACCTGCCGATACCCCCGGCTTACTCGCAGAGCCTGTATGGGCGAAGTGGTAGCCGTTTGTCCGTTTGCGACTACGCCGGCTCCGGGCGCCCATTGGTCGGGATGCATCATGTCAAACGCTTCATCCATGTTCACAATCTTCACGCGCTTACTGCGAGCATAGTCGATTACGTCGGAGAGCATTTGTACCGAGATGCACCACGGATCTTCATCGCAAACCGGGGTTATTGAATGATTACACATTACATACCATCCGTGGCGGGCGACCGCACTGTCGATCTGTGCGCTGTAGTGTCCAAGCCCCATCCAGTCCAGCGACACATGCGAGCCCAGAAGATAGGGATCGGATGCTTCCGGCAGGGGATTCAAGCCGCCGATGATTCGATTGGTGTCATAGTAGAGTCTTATCGCGGCAAGGACGCGGGCGTCATAGTCGCCATGGGGCACCGCGAGGTGTCTCGCCGGAAATCCCCTCCCCTGTAACTCGTTCTGGGACTGGCTCAGTTCATGATGAAGGTCTGCGTCATCGACCTCGGTGAGTCTTGGGTGCGTTTGGGTGTGGCTGCCAATAACCCAGCCCGCCTCATGGAGCTCTGCTATTTCTTCCCACTGAAGATACCACTCCATGCCGACCCATGCCGGTACGATATAGGCTGTAGCCGTTACTCCCTTACTCGCCAGGAGCGGCAATCCATGCTCGCGGATTGACTGCGGGCCGTCATCGAACGTTATGGTCATGAGAGCAGTGTGGCCTGAAATCCTTACAGTTCTAAAGAGTCTCCCGTGAAACGAGGTCCTGACTTCGGCGGTGACCTCATAATCGGTTGGGTCCGAGAAGGTGTAACTCGTCTTGAGCCCCTGAGCATCCACCGTGCCATCCGAGTCAAAGTCCCAGCGTACCGCTTCCACGGTTTCATTGCCGGTTACGACCACCTCGAAGGCGACGGTGAAAGGAACGACCCCGGAGTGACGATCCGCGACTACCTGTATGCCGTAATCCTGATAAGGATCCACGGGCAAGACCGGTGGCCGGGTCGCCCAGGATATATCGGAGACAGAGCCGGCGATGCCTATGAGCAAAACCGCTGCTGTAAGCTGTATCCATCTTGCGGAAAACCGATAAGCCCGAAGTGACACTATAGCAATCCTTGCGGATGGAGCTCCCTTGTGCATGGATACTAACACGCACTGGCACCTCCCGCAAGAGGATTCCAGTGGGGAGAGTGCCCGGTTGCGGGAGGAGAGTGCTTGGTTGCCAGATCGGTCAGGGTATGGTATCTTGAGGTGGGAGGTGAGAGCGGTGTCGGTACTGAGCAGACCTCAAAACGAGTGGGATGAGTTCCTCCAGAACGAGGACAGACGCAGGTCTCGATCACCTTTCAGGAAACTGCTCTGGCTGGTGATTCCTGCCGCATTCGTTGTCGTAGCGCTCGTGTGTTTCAGATATCTATCCTGAGCTACGCCAGCTACGCCCGGTCTCGATTCGTCGGACACGGCGACCCGCGCTACAGGAAGAGCCCGAAGCCCCGCCTGGTAATCAAGTAAGGTGTCCCCGAAACTGCGTGGAATTAAGTTTGGTGTCACCGAAACTATGTGGAATTAAGTTTGGTGTCACCGAAATTAGGGGGTGGAGGCTCCGATCAGGCTCACGGTTATCTCTGCGGCCCCGGCACTCGGGGTATCTCCGGGTTGCACAAGCAGCCGTTCGTAGCTATAGACCGGCCCTACGGTCGGTGCATACACAACGATCCCGTAGTCGAAGAACCTTGTCCAGCCTATCGGACCATACTCTGAGGCGAATGTCAGTACGCCCGAATCCACCATATAGAGGCACTCGATTGCCTTCTCAAGCACCCCGATGCCGCTCTCGAAGTCCAGGCGGCGGAGAATGCGACAGTGAAGAAGAGGCCCGCCCGAGATGATCTCGAATGTGAATTCATGGCCGACCGCGAGGTTTGCCTCGAGGAACTTCCAGTTGGGGAGGGTATCAATCGCGCCGTATGCCACGATCGCCTCGCCCGTCTTTTCCCAGGCTCCTCCGCGGAGGAACATGGGATAGTCGGGAAGTACATCGAAGGTGTCGGTAAGGGCCGGTGAGAATCTCTCGAGAAAGGCTCCACGCGGGGCCGGCTCACTTGCGAGGAGATCGAAACAGTCCTCAGTAACCAGCATTCGCGTGAGATTCTGAGCGGTGACGCCCGGGCCGGTCGTGGTATCTCCGTCGAACTTAAGCCTGTAAATGCCCTCCTCCGATTGCGGGCTGTCGCCTATGGGATGAGCATCAAGGAGAGCTGCGATATCGTCCAGAGACGGTGCCGGCGGAACGCTATCGATATCGTCATATATGGTAAATCCCGGCGAGTCCCACCAACGGTGGACATAGTCATACGTCCATGTCGCTTGATCCTCATTGGGCCAGATGTTACCCAGTGCCGGATCGGGTACGCAGCCGTCGGGTTGAGAACATTCGTTCTCCGAGCACCCGGTGATGAGTGCTGTAGCCAGCAGGGCGGAAAGAGCGACTACTTTGAGCATGTTAACTCTGGTCATTGCAATCTCCTTGTCCGAGGAGTGGGTCACCAGCCTAACCTTACTTCACAGATGTGATTATAGAAGGCGGTAGCCACGCAGTCAAGCATACTGCTCCGGGTTTATGAGTTGCATTTTCTGCTTGCACTGGGTAGCATAAATGACAAAATTAGAAGGAGAAGTCGATCTGACTAACCCCTGTTGGCACAAGATTCTATGGACTATGAGGCGGTATGATCGCACCAGAGGCGCAGCTGACAAGGCAGGAGAAGTGAGCAGCAAAGTGACTGGACGGGCTCCGCGGGTGAGCGCTGGCAGACTGTATGCGCTCGTATCCGTCCTTGCACTTCTGGTGCTTGCCCTTCCCGGTATTCTGAGCGGGGCCCCGATGACGCTTGATGATTGCGTAGCCCGGGCGCTCGATAAGAACCTCAGCATCCTTGAAGGCGAGGAGGTGGTGTCCGAGGCCATAGGCGGCATAGCCGAGGCCAGGTCGGGGTTCCTGCCCAACCTGTCCCTTAGCGGAAGCTACAATTTCGTCGAGAAAGTCGCCCGGTTCAGCATCCCCGATCCCACCACGGGTCAGTCGATGGACTTCGACGCCGACTTCACGCGGGACTACTCGTTTCAGCTGATGTTGTCGCAGCCCCTTTATGCAGGCGGTAGCCTCACAGGGGCATACCGGATTGCAAAGCGGTCACATGAGATCGCCGAGATCGATCTTCTGAGCAGACAGGCCGATGCCGCGCTTGCGGTCATCGAGTCTTTCTACGGGCTGCTGCTCGCGCGTGAATCCGTCGAGGTGACCAGGCAGTCGATAGAGGCGGCCGAGGAATTCCTCCGGGTGGTCCGTGCACGCTACGACGGCGGTGAGGCATCGAGTTTCGAGGTCATGCGCGCCGAGGTAGAGGTGAGTAATCTACAACCCGCCCTGATAGGCGCACGGAACGCGGTAGCACTGAGTGAGCTTGCCCTTAAGAACGCGATGGGTGTCGAAGCCGGTTCGGACATAGAGTTTGTCGGCGAATTCGAAGCGAAGGCATTCGAAATCGATCCGGCCGATGCGGTGCTCACAGCCCTCGAACATCGTCCCGAGATCGGCATGATGCAAACCCAGAAGACGATTGCCGAGGAGTCGATACGACTTGCAAAGGCCGGCCGCTACCCGACACTCTCGCTAACCGCAAACTACGACGTAAGGGCGGACGAAATCACGCTTGAGAGTGACAAGATGGAGAAGAGCTACGCCGGGTACCTCGTAATGAGTTTCCCGCTCTTCGATGGCTTGAGGACCAGGTCGCGGATCTCGCAATCATACTCGCAACTCAGACAGACCGATATCGCCGTGGCCGGTCTTGAAGACGGGATAGAGCTCGAAGTCAGAAGCGCTGCTCTTGTGATCGACGCCGCGCTCGAAACGCTCAAGTCCCAGGAGAAAAACGTGGAGATGGCCGGCGAAGGTCTTGCGATAGCCAATGAAAGGTATCTCCAGGGCTATGCAACCAATCTTGAGGTGATGGATGCACAGCTGGCTCTCACGCGGGGCAGAAACAATAGAATCCAGGCGCTCCATGATCTTAACCTTGCCGTAGCGAAGGCAAAGAAGGCCATGGGCATTCTTCTTGAGGACTACAAGTCAGGAGCTCGGTGATGAAACGGGCATTGATCGTGGTTGTGATTGTTGTGGCGGTCGCCGCGGTGGCGTATTTCTTGCGGATCCAGGCGATCGAACGAGGCAGACAGGCGCGGGAAGATCTTGTGAACAACGCTGAGAACGGGGCTGCCGTACCCGTGATCGTTCAGCCGGTCATAACCGGGCAGGTCGAACGGATTGTGAAATACACCGGTACGGTAGAGCCTGATGAGCAGGTCAACGTCTATCCCAAGATATCCGGACGCATCCTGTCCGTCGATGTCGACGAGAATGACAGGGTCGCCAAGGGCCAGACCGTGGCCACGATAGACCCGGAGATAACCGGGCAGAGGTTTGAGCCCTTCGAAGTCACTGCCCCGATCGAGGGTACAATATCGCATGTCTTTCTCGATCCGGGCGCCTATGTGACCCAGATGGAACCGCTTGTGACGATCATAAACGACAGCTCGGTCAAGGTGGGGATAGGGGTGCTTGAGAAAGACTATCATCTAATGAAGGAAGGTACGCCGGTCCGGATCGAGTTCGATGCTCTTGCCGGTGAGATCCGGGAGGCAAAGATAACGAACAGGAGTCCGGTCGTCGATGCCAGGACCGGGACGGCCAAGGCAGAAATCAGAATAAGGAACAGCGGCTCCATGCTGAGATCGGGCATGTTTGCCAGAGTACAGGCTATAACTGAAGTCCACAAAGACGCCGTGCTTATGCCTCTGGCAGCTACTCTTACAGAGGTACTGCCCGGACGAGGCACCAGAGTCGAGACCACGGTGTTCGTGGCCGAGGAAGACATTGCCCGCGAGAGACATGTGATACTCGGGCTTGCCGGTCCGACCCACTATGAGGTTCTCGAAGGGCTTGCACCGGGTGAAGAGGTCATCGTACTCGGACAGAATCTCCTAAGAGACGGTATCAAGATCACTGTCACGGATCCAGAGTCCTAAAGGAACAGGCGGAAGAATGGGACTTCCCAATACCTCCACTTCAAGACCGATAACCTTCCTTATGCTCTATATCGGCATTGTCGCTCTCGGCATTGTCAGTGTGAGCAACATCAATATCGATCTCTATCCGGACATCGACTTTCCCACAGTCTCGATTGTTACGACTTATGAGGGTGTCTCCCCGGAGGACATCGAGACGCTCATAACCAAACCGATCGAAGAAGCGGTGGCTGCCGTTGAAGATGTTGAAGAGGTGACATCGTCATCGCGAGAGGGACTTTCATTCGTCATGGTTCAGTTCAAGTGGGGCAAGGAGATGGACATTGCCTCGCTTGACGTCAGAGAAGCGGTCGATTTCGTTGCGCCGTTCCTGCCTGATGATGCAGACGCTCCGTTCATCTTCAAGTTCTCAACATCGGCTATGCCGGTTTTGTTCCTCGGTGTCGGGGGTGACTACAGCCTTGCGGAGCTCCGGACATTGTCGGAGGACCAGATCGAGCCAAGGCTCGAGCGGATCCAGGGCGTTGCCGCCGTCTATACCCAGGGCGGCAAACAGCGGGAGATCCACGTCTATGCCGACGATGAGAAACTCAAGGCGTATGGACTTACGCTTGGACATCTGGTCCATGCGCTCCGCGCGGAGAATGTGCGGGTGCCGGGCGGACGCGTTGAACAGGGACGAAGTGATTTTCTCGTCAGAACGACGGGCGAGTTTGAATCAGTCGGTGAGATAAACGACGTGGTCGTGGCCCGTGTGGAAGGGTCTCCTGTGTACCTCAGGGATGTGGCGTTTGTTGAGGATGCATTTGCGGACCGCGTAGAGGAACTCAGGCTCGGCGGGAAACCGGGCCTGATGGTGATGATCCAGAAGCAGTCCACTGCGAACACTGTCGAAGTATCCGACAGGGTCAAGGGAGAGCTCAGCCGTATCGAGGATCTGCTCGAGGTTGAGTTCGTGGTCGTCATGGATTCAGCCGAGTATATCAAGAGCTCGATCGGAAACCTCAGGTCGGTAGCGGTCCAGGGTGCTATCCTGGCCGTGGTTGTGCTCCTGCTCTTCCTCAGGAACATACCGTCGACGCTTATTATAGCGACATCAATTCCGGTGTCGGTGATCGCGACCTTCATTGTGATGCGGTTTGCCAATGTCACCCTCAACATGATCTCGATGGGCGGGCTTGCGCTCGGAATCGGGATGCTTGTCGACAGTTCCATTGTGGTGCTGGAGAACATCTTCCGGCAGCGAGAAAAGGGACTGACGCGGAAGGATGCGGCGGTCTATGGAGCCAGTGAGGTCGCCAACGCTATCACCGCTTCGGTCCTCACGACTGTGGCCGTCTTTCTCCCCGTTGTGTTCGTGCCCGGGATCGCCGGGATCTTCTTCAGGGACATGGCGATCACGGTCGTGTTCGCACTGTTGTGCTCGCTTTTCGTTGCTCTGACCCTGATTCCGCTGCTGGCCTCCAAGGTCCTGACCGTTAAGAGGAAGGTCCGTGAGGAAAGACGCTCGGTGAAGGCGGGTGGCTGGTATGAAGGTATGCTGCGGTGGGCCTTAAGACACAGAAAGGTTACCCTGGCAATTGCGGTGGTGATCTTTGTGCTGAGTGTCAGCCTGATCCGTTATGTAGGCGTTGAGTTCATGCCCCACAGCGAACCCGGCGAGTTCCAGATCACCGTTGAGATGCCTGTCGGTACGAGGCTCGATGTCACCGAAGGGGCTGTTAAGGACGTTGAGACGATCTTACGCAGGGACGTGCCCGAGATCGAGACCATGTTCGCGAGGATCGGGCAGGGGACGGGCTTCGGCGCATTTTTCGGTGGCACGGGCAGCCACATGGGACGCGTGGCCTTCAGGGTTGTGGGACTCAATAAACGTGACAGGAGTGACGATGAGATTCGTCTCGCCCTTGGGCCTCACCTGACCCAGATTCCAGGTGCGAAGGCTTATTTCCAGGCGGACCAGTTTTCGCAGATGATGTTCGGTGGAGCGAGGCTTGCAGTGGAGATCTACGGGCATGACCTCGAGGTGGGGCGGAAACTCGCCAACGACGTTGAGCGCATCATGAAAGGCATATACGGCGCGACCGATGTGAGAGTAAGCAGGGCGGAGGGCAAACCCGAGTCCCAGATAGTGATCGACAGTGAGAAAGCCGCCTACTACGGGTTGAGTGTTACTTCCATAGCGTATTCGATACAAACGGCCGTGATGGGTGAGGTTGCGGGCCAGTACAGAGAGGGCGGAAAGGAATACAGCATCAGGGTGAGGCTGCCCGAAGAGAAACGCCGCTCGCTTGAGGATATCATGAATGTCCTGATTCCCACCCCGTCGGGTGATCCCATACCGCTTGCCACGGTTGCAAGCATGGAAGTCACGGGCGGTCCGGTTGAGATTGAGCGCAAAGGCCAGCAGCGCCTGGTCACTGTCACAGGCAATCTAACCGGTGAACGCGACCTCGGTGCGGTGGTCGGTGATCTCCGCGAGCAGTTGGAAGAGCTTCAGGTACCACCCGACTTCGTGGCGGAGATAGCGGGGGAGGCAGAGGAGGTCAGCAAGTCATTTATGTGGCTTGGTCTTGCACTTGTTGGGGCCGTTTTCCTTGTCTATATGGTCATGGCCTCACAGTTCGAGTCATTGAGGCACCCCTTCATCATCATGTTCTCGCTTCCTCTTTCATTTATAGGTGTCGCCTGGATGCTGTTCTTAACGGGGACGACCCTGAGCATCAATTCCCTGATCGGAGTGATCGTCCTGGCGGGCATTGTGGTCAACAACGCCATAATACTGGTGGACTATACCAACCTTCTGAGGGCGAGGGGTCTCGAGCTGGAAGAGGCGGTCGTCACGGCTGCGAGGACCCGGCGTCGCCCGATCCTGATGACCGCATGCACAACGATCCTTGCCATGACTCCAATGGCGCTCGGGCTGGGCGAGGGATCGGAGCTTAATTCACCTATGGCAAGATCCGTGATAGGAGGGCTGGGGGCATCCACGATCCTGACTCTCGTAATTATCCCCGTGGTGTACATGAGTTTTGAGAGGTTTATGGAGAGACTCAAGCGCCGGCGCGAGGCCTAAAGGAGACGCAGCGTAATGGCTGATGAGATGGTGCTCGTTGTTTTCAGTTGTTCAATCGAGAGTGAGATGATGGATGCTCTCAAGGCCGCCGGGATGAACTCCTATACGAAGATCGTCGGTGTCCAGGGCGTGGGGACATCTTCCGAACCCAGGCTCGACAGTCACGTCTGGCCCGGGACCAACACCATGCTTCTTATCTGTGTGGATTCCGACGGGAAGGAGAGGTTACTTCAGACCGTCAGGCAGATGAAAGACATCCACAGGGAAGAGGGTGTCAAGGCGTTTGTCCTGCCGGTAACTTCCTCGATATAGCATCTTAGGGTCAGGCTTTGGAGTCTAACGGGGTCAGAGCTCAAAAATGCGGTATGCATTCTTGAGCTCTGACCCCGTTAGACTTTGTGACCCCGTTAGATTTTGACCCCAAATACATAAAAAGAAAAGGGGCACCAACCGGTGCCCCTTCTCCTTGAAACGCCTGTCTATTTCGCGATCACGAATTGAATCCTTCTGTTCTTGCTGCGACCTTCCTTGGTGTCGTTTGAATCTATCGGCTTGGTCTCACCGAAGCTCTTCGTGGTCATGTTATCCACGTTGACACCGTGGTCAGCGAGATACTGCCTGACCGAGTCTGCGCGGAGCTTGCCGAGCTTCATATTGTAATCTTCGCTCCCAACGCTGTCGGTGTGGCCTTGTATCTCAATCTTGACATTGGGATAAGCGGCCAGAAGCTCAACTGCCCTGTCAAGGATCTCGTTGGGTGTCGGGATGACGTTGGACTTGTCGAATCTGAAGGTTATGCCTTCAAGCTCCTTTAGATCGGGGAGCTTCGGGCAACCGACCTCATCGACCTCAACGCCCTTGGGCGTATCCGGACACTTGTCGATGCCGTCACACACGCCGTCACCGTCTGAATCCATCGGGCACCCGACCTCATCGACACGGCAGCCCTTGGGCGTATCCGGACACTTGTCGATGCCGTCAAAGACGCCGTCGCCGTCCGAATCCTTGGGGCAGCCTCTCTTATCGACAGTAGCACCCATCGGGGTGTCGGGACACTTATCGTTGCCGTCACATACGCCGTCACCGTCTGAGTCGATCTCACAGCCTCTCTCATCGACAATGCAGCCCAGCGGCGTATCAGGACAATCATCCTGCCTGTTACAGATGCCGTCGCTGTCATCGTCCTTGCACTTGCCCGGATACCACGTCAAACCGAGCCCGAAGTACCAGAGGTACTTGTCGTTGCTGGCGGTGAGCTCGGGATTGTGGTAGCTCAATCCGATCAGGTCCTTGTCATCCGTAAGCATGTAGCGGAACTTGCCACCGAGATCCAGGGCGATTACTTCGGTCAGGAATACCTCCAGACCCGCCCCGACTCCGAATGCGGGATCCCGCTCGCCTTCGAGATCAAGGCCTTCAGGACGGTAGTTGGCATCCCAGTTGACCACACCGACACCACCGGTGAAGTACGGGCTGGCCGTGGCGTCGGGAAGCAGGGTATAAATCGCGTTGAGGTCCACAGGTATGAGGTTGGTCCTGTATCCGGTATTCCCGTTGTCGTTGTCGTAGTTCCAGCCATAGCCGACATTGAGTCCGAGTGACCAGTGATCGGAAAGCGACTTCCGCACGATGAAACTCATCCCGGGCCCCAGCTTGGCGTCCTCCATAAAGCCATCCTCCGGTGCATCATCGGCACCTCTGAGAAGCATACCGCCGCCGGAAACGCCTACGCCCACCCGCCTGGGGTTGGCAAAACACGTTGCTACCGCCAGGGTCACAACCAGACAGACAAGAATGAAACAAAGGTTCTTCATAGCAACTCCTCCCTTTGGACCTACACTATCTGAATCCCGTGAAACCGGGATATACCTATTCAAGAGTCAAACCACCTCCTTCGCTCATGACCGCCGTGCCTTGCGTGTACTACTATCTTTACGGTTCTTTTCTGAGCAAGGCTGGGGGCAATTTATCACTTCGCCAATTTCAAGTCAATCAAAAAAGGCAAAAAAACGAAAGTGTGTTTCATGGTGTCGGCGAGAGGTTGGTTGCAGAGACGCCACTATAGATGTATAGGATACCGGAACAGAAAAAAACAAAAATAGGCTTGACACGTTTCGGGAGGTTTGCTAACTTCCAATCTGCCCTGCTCTTTAAAGCCTCATTTCTTTTGCCTCTGGTAAGAAGGGTGTCTAACTAATGTCAGCGACAACGTCTAAGAAGATACATACTCTACTCATAGCCTCGCTACTTGTGGCTGTGTTGATCCTGGGCTCCTGCACAAAGGAAACGGAAGAAGTCGGCGACGGAGTCAAGTGGCTTGCATCATATGATGAGGCCATCCGGATAGCCGAGAACAAGGATGTACCGATAATGATAGATTTCTATGCCGACTGGTGTGGATGGTGCAAGCGTCTCGACAAGGACACCTACGTCGACGCGGATGTGATGTTGAAGGCTAAGAAGTTCATCAGTCTTAAAATCGATGCGGATGTCGAAACAGATCTTGCATCCAAGTACAAAGTCCAGGGATTGCCGACAATACTTTTCATCGATCACAAGGGCGAAGAAATTCACAGGGTGGTTGGGTACCGGCGTCCTGTCCAGTTTTTAGATGAGATGGATCTCGCGCTTCGTGCTTTCAACGGAGAGCGGGAGACGTAAAGGGGTTACACCTGTGGTTGAGAACGCAGAGAAAATGGACGCGCTGTTTGTCAATCTGGTTCTCCTTTTCAAGAATGCAGCTCTGCAACAGATGGGCAAGATCATGAATCCCATCACCGGAAAGATAGAGAAGAGCATGGAGCAGGCCAGCTTCTCGATTGACATGCTCGAGATGCTCAAGGGCAAGAGCAGGGGCAATCTCTCTGAGGATCTCGGCAGGCTCCTCGACTCGACCCTCCTTGAGTTGAGGATGAACTACGTCGAGGAGACCGAGGTTGAAGCAAAACAGGCTGCCGGCAAGAAGACGGCCGACGGTGAAGGGGATACGAAAAAAGAGCCTGAGAAGGCAGGGAAAGAGGATACCGTGGGGGAGGCAGGTGCAGAAAACGCGGCCCCGCAACCGGAACCGGATGCACCCGCCGAGAACAAGGGACAGAAGCGTGACAAGGACGTATGACACATTTTTTTCTCAAGGCGAATCATGGTGTTGCCGAAACTACCGGATGTATAGCTTAAGGCGAATGTCTGAAATGTCAAAGATTGCAAAAGATTGGCTAATTGGGAATTTTAGTTGCAAAGACTTTTTTTTCTTGACAGGTTCTTTTAATACATGATAGTTTGGCAACCGAATTTCGGACAGATGACGTTTAGTGTTTTCCGGGATAGTTAGACAGGTTTTGCACTTGACAGCAAATGGGTGCGTGTGGCATGGTTTCGAAAATTCACACAGGGGATTTGTGCAAGTCAGGATTGCATCTGAAAGGAGGGAGCTAAATATCGCTGCGAGAGATCTGCTCCAGACGGGGATGTTCGTTGGTGCTTTTTATCGCTCGCAGGCAACCAACTTTTTAGCGCATGAATGTTGAGAACGGAAATAAGCTGCAAGAAGACAGGAGATTCCCGATGGAGGTCGGGGTCTTTGTATGTCTTCGGCATCAGAACGGTAAAGTAAGGAGGTCATGAGCCGTGAGTAAATGGACTCATAAGTTCAGTAGTGCAATCTATTCCGTTGGTTCTGTTCTTTCTTATTTTTCTGGTGATGAGGTCGAAGGCAAAAAAGGGTTTACGCATGAGAGGAGGAAAGGAGATATGAACCTCCATTCTTTGTCAAGGAAGCTCGTAGTACTGGTTTTTGTTGCTGCGCTCCTTGCAGGGACGGTCTCGGTGGCTAATGCTGTCGTGAACATCGACCCGAGGCCTAAGATAAGGCTTATCGGGGATGAAGAGCCTGCAGGGAAGCCCGGTAACGGCATGGTCAGCATTGGTGACACCATAGTGGTGGAAGTCACACTGACGCCGGGTAATCCCGACAGTGTGACCTCTGTCGTTGCCGACATGAGAAAGTATGGCGGCGGCACGGCAGAGATGTTAAGCCACTTCATGGGCTCGCCTGCGGTGATCACAGCGGATGCCTGGATACCGTCATGTAGCGTTACCGGCACTGCCTCGATGGTCAACCCGGTGCTCTATCACACCGACCAGGCCTGGCTGGGTGGACCTGCCGACACGGTGCTTGTAAGAACCGAGCACTGGGAGGTCTGCTATGATCCAGGTGGTCCCTACTGGCGTGTCAGCGGTAACGTGACGGGAACGCTCCCTACCCCGGCCTACACAGGGACCCAGTACTGGGCCAGGGCAGGCGGCGACACGTTTTTCACGTTCACGATAACGGCTGCTGCGGGTGTCTGCTGTACCAACCCTGCGGCGTGTACCGACTGCGACCACTTCGAGTTTGAAACGTGGGCAGAGGTCGGACCCGATTCGGTCTGGGCCGATACGCTTGTCGTATCCGATGCGGACAGCTTCTGGATTGACAACACACCGTGTAATTACATGGGTCACACGGATCCCTCGGTGCTCGTGACGGCCAACATGACTAACGGCTACACGGATACGCTGAGCTCGTGGGCTCCGGCGAACGAGGCTTGGGTGGCGTACGTCGACTATGACACGCATCACTCGACCTATATATCACCGTGGACGAGGCTCTACCCGACGGAGTTCGAAGAGACTATCGACTACTTCTTCTCCTTCAATACGATGAATGCGGGTAACGGGCCAATCTTCGGCGAGACGGACCTCATCTTGAACCCTGCATCTGCACCGCTTGGGTTGCCGGCCGACGTGGTCTGTCTCTACGTAGATATGAGGAAGCTGGCTCACGAGAACGGGAACGACGATATCATGTTCCTGTGCTTCGATGCTCACCTGCTCGGACAGGCTTACGCCGATTCGGGTTGGTGGCACATAGACAGTCCTTACTATGGTGATGTCGTTTGTTCGATGCCTGACAGTAATGGTGTCCCGTTTGACAGCATCTTCACCTATTGCTTCCAGATACTGCCGGACTCGACCGACTGCGAAGCCGATTCGGCGCTCGCGATGATCTGGATCAGTGACTCGGGTGATACCACTGTCTTTGGCACACCTACCAACAGGCTGCTTGCGATCGATAACCAGATTCCCGATATGATCGTGATGTCGTCTCCGACAGACAGCGTCATGCCCTGGGATATCGGGTTCGTCGCCGACATGGCCAATGCGGGTAGCCCGTCGCTCCTCAACCCGGCGAGCGTGGGTAATCCTATACCCGACTGGCTCCAGGTCACAGTCGACCTCGAGGGTCTCTTCGACCTGGCGGATGTGGTTAACGGTGGGCGCGCCTTTGCGAACATGCAGGGTGTAGGCTACTACACAGCCAACACGCTTACCACGCCGTTCGGGCAGGATTACGCTGCTGCGATGCACCCGCTCAGCCCCGTGTGGGGAACGGACTCTATAGATGTTCTGGCGAGTCCGCCGTCTCCGTACGGTCCCTGGGATCAGGACTCAGTCTTGACTCAGGTATACATCTTTGATAACGCTGGCAACTATTTCATGGTGGGCCAGTGGGACACGACGCTCGCGATAGATAACGAGCTGCCGTGGTGCGATGCCGCTTGTTGTATTGGTGGGCCGCATATCTGGTGCGAGCTTGAAGAGGACGTCGCCAGCTACGCGGGTTACGCCGACGTCGGCGCGCCTGTCGGTGGCATCTACGGCAACAGCTATGACAACAGGGACAGGATCGTCCTTCACGCAAACCTCGGTAATATCTGGGGCGCAAGCGAGATCACGGACGTTGTTCTCATGGACAACCCATATTGTAACGATCCTGTACCGCTCCTTTATGACAACGGCTTAAACGGCGCCGATCCGGTAATGGGCGATAAGAACTATACCGGCCAGACCCGCATCCAGGTGGCCGGAAGCGCAGCCGGTGTCTGCACGCTCGATACCGATGAGCTGACGCAGGAATTCGTCGTGCTCGTTACCGATAATTCCGGTAACGCGGCTTATGACACTTCGTGTGTCCAGCCCAAGGTGGATAACGAGCCGCCGACCATGACGGCCGACCACGTTGCCATAATGTTCTGGGACGATCCCGAGACATTCGGCGTTGACGGCGACATGGACGGTGATGGTATCGTGACCGTCGGCGATTCAATAATCTTCGAGTGGAGAGCCGAAGACCAGGTCTGGGATGACACTGAGATCGATTCGGTCCAGGTGCTTTGCTCCTCGATCGATCCTTCCTATCCCGACACTACGGTTAGCCTCTACTGGAATCCTTCAGGTGGTGTCTACCGCAACCACTGGCCTGATGGACCGGGCATGGCTTATCCGATCAAAGGAGGTACAATCGACGGTGACACGCTTTGTGCCGACTTCAAGGTCTGGGACAACGCGGGTAACACCAACGGCTGGCAGAACTTCTGTTCAGACCTGGTGCTCGATAACTACGCACCGATGATTGCCTGCAGTGAGATACAGATTTCGATAACCGGTGCGGACACCATGTGTGCCGCGATCGGCGACGAAGTCGGCTTCTACTATGACGGCGTCGATGATGACGTTGTGGAAATCGGTGTGCTTCCCGGTGACCTGACCTCCGCGACCGCAGATACACTCTGGCTTACCGAGGGTGCATCATGGTCCGGTTCGTTCACGGTTGATGCGGGCACCACCGATAATCCCGCCTTCACGTTCGCTGTCTTCGCAAGAGACGAGGTAGGCAATACCTATAACTGCACCTCAAACTCGATCTGTGTTGATAACATGGCACCGAGTCTGACCTGTGCGAATGCCTACTTAAGGCTCTGGGATTACGTGGATAACATTCCTACACCGATCGTGAACTGCGGCGACAACCTGACGGCCGTCTACTTTGATGTGGATGGTGACGTCGTGAGTGTCGAGGCAGACTTCTCGAACTACGGTGCCTCAATCGGTACCGCCGGTGTGGTTAACATGGTGTTCGGCTTTGACGGTGGCCCGGCCTACAAGTGGGGCTACAGGGTCGATCCGGTGCCCGACGGTGTGGTTGACCAGGGCCCCGGCGGACTCGGGACGTTAGTCCTCATGTCCGCGATCGATGATGCCGGTAACACCACGTCGGTCTGGCTCTGCCCGATATGGTTCAACGAGTCGGTGCTTCCGGATCCGATCGCCACGCCTGCCGATACCACATATGCATGTGGCGCCGACTGTGTCGGTGTCGATACCGAGCGTCCCGGCCCGCCTAATGCGGATGCCATCACGTTCGAGCTGCTTGAGAGCAGTAACGGTATAGCCAACGTTGGCGACAGGCTCCGTATCATCGTCAACATGGGCGATCCGACTGCTCCTGGCTATGACATGCAGTGGAATACCGCATCGGTCGAAGCGGATATAAGCCAGTACGGGACTGCCTACTTCGCCAACTACATCGACCTCGTCGATGACGACTACAGTGCCGGTGGTGAGGGCGACGGTAAGTTCTCCTACTTCTTCTTCTGGACCGGGGCCTCAGGGCAGGAGTTGGTCGAGGGTGCTCCCATCCTTCCGGGTGGTGCACAGCTCGCGGCCGACGATCCCGGGACCAGGATAAGGGTCCGCTCGAAGGATGATGCGGGTAACTACTCGACCGGTTGGGTCTATAGCGACGTGCTTGTGGCTGCCAACGGCGGCCAGACGTTCGCAGGCGACCCGGTTGCGGTCGATAACCTGATTCCTACTATTGATCCGGCTGACATAAGCGTCAGCTTCACGGATCTCGATGACAACGGTATCTGCGACATCGGCGACTCGGTGAAGGTCTCGGTCGACATGACCGACGCGCCGGGCGGTGGTGTTGCGGGTGTCTGGGCTTACCTCTATGACTGGGGTTACCCGTACAAGGGTATGGTGGCGCTGACGGCGCAGTCGCCGGTCTATGAGGTTGAGTTCGAGGTTGTGAGAAATCCGGGCGACTTCTGCGACGACGGCGTGCTCTTCGAGGATGAAGCGTGTCCGGGTGGTGATCTGCTCGCTGATTCTCAGCCGCATCCTGAGGTTGAAGTCGTAGCCAAGGATGAGTCGGATAACTGGAGCGAGTATGACAATGCCGAAAGGCCTGGCGTACCGGTTGCGACGCTTCTGGGTATTCCCGTCGGTCCTGCTCATCTGTGGGTCACGAGCTGGCCGTTCGTATACGCCTGGACGACAAGCGGGCCGCTTGCTTACATGATAGCGGATACGGACGATCCGGATCCGGTGAACCCCGACTTTGATGATCTGAATATGTCCGACATCAGAGCCTGGCGGCTCGTGGACGGCAGGATCGGGCTCGACTTCTGGTATGAGAAGAACCCGAGAAACATGGACGTCCAGGAGTTCTATGTGTTCCCGTCGGATGAAGGCGGCAACATTGACCTCGAGACGTTTCTGGGTGGACCGATTTCCGCGGGTATGGTGCCGACGGCGGGGCCGCTTGACGGGGCCTACGAGTGGGTATCGGATGCCTCGGTCTCCGAGGAGCTCGAGTACTTCGGTGTGATGGCGGTGGATAATGCGGGTAACATGTCTGACCCGAATTACACCATGACCGTGGGTATTTACGGGGATGCGACATACCCGACCGCCACAGTCGAAGCGTTCAGGGATGAGAACTGGGAGGAAGGCGTACCGACTGACATCGGTGACCATAGCGTCTACTTCCTCGGATACCTGGTAGAAGACGAGTACTGGGACGTCTGCTACGTCGAGTGGTGGGGCAGGGTCGCGGATTCCAATCCGTTTGTCCCCGGTCCTCAGCCCGGCGAGTGGCAGTTGCTCTTCAACGAGGGCACTTACCCTGCTGGAGTAACGCTTCCGACGGCTCCTTACAGGTGTGAGGCGGATGTCCTTCCGGGCATCTTCAGCATGGAAGCCTGCACGAACCTCGAGATCGTTGCGATACCTTGGGACGTAGCGGGCAACCACCAGCCGGTTGGGGAAGCCGATCCCTTCATGTTTACGTGGGACGACTTCATGCCGGTGGTGACCATGTTCACGGTCGACGGTGTATCTTCACCCCAGTCGCTTGAGGCTGCTGGTACGGTGGAGGTCATCGTCCGGGCGTATGATGAGTGTCCCGAGACGGGTGTGCTCCATTACGCGCTGTATCTGGACCAGATAGGCGGAGTGAATATCACCGATCAATTCCTCGACGGACAGTCGTTGGCTCCGGGTGAGGCGTTCACTTATACGTGGGATCTTACCAACTATCCTGCGGGTGCTGCGCAGCTCACCATCGATGTCGACGACGAGGGGATGTCGGGCACTACTTCGCAGGACGGGCCGGTCGTCAATGTCCTTGACCAGAGTGCCCCCGGTGGTGTGCTTGCCGCAGGAACAACTCCCGGCACCGCATACCAGGAAGGCGCACACTGGCCGAGTGACTGGGACTTCGACTTCTACTTCCTGGTCGAGTGGCCCCAGGCTATAGGGACTGCGAACTATGATGTCGGCGAAGTGAGTGTCGACTACATGGTCCAGGGCTCGATGGCCGACTGGACACCGATCGGAACCAAGACCACGGTCCCGACCTTCAACGGTCCGACCAGTGGAGCATACTGGTATCCGTATAATTTTGCCTTTGACACGTCGATCTTCACTGAGACGACGATGCTCGATGTCCGTGCGACAGTCATGGATCACATAGGTAACACCCAGGAAACGATCATGACTATCACGATCAACCCGATCGCGCCGGACATGGCGATGGAGATCCCGGAGGCGATAGAGGCATGCGGAAACGACCATATGGTCGCGGCTCCGTTTAATATCATCGCTACCGAGACCATTACGTCCGGTGTTGATACGAAGGATGTCAAGGTCTTCTACAAGTGGCACAGCGATCCTGATCTCCACTCGTCGTGGACGACTGCGGTTGCCGATCTTGAGCCCACGCCTTACACAAATGAGACTGTGTGGCGGGCGCTGGTCTCGACCTGGTCTCCGGGAACAGGTGAGTTCGACCTGTTGCTCGGTACCACGGATGTTGCCGGCAACAACAGCTGGGACCTTGATGACGATGGTCTCATAGATCCCGGCGCCTTCGGCACCGCTCCGGCGGGCATGAAGATGACGGTCTATGTCTCCAGCGCAGCGGCTGATGTCAGGCTGTGGACGCTTAACGAGTTCGACGCAACGGACCTCGGTACCGTGCTTTATGTCCAGTGCGGCACCGATGTAACCGTGACGTCGATGATTGATAACACGTGCGAAGTTGCCAGGGTGGATTACTTCCTGGGCGGCAGCGCGCTGATCGCGAACCCGACGCATGTCGGTACAAGCACGACCGGTCCCGGCTACGAGGCGACATTCCCGGTGAGCGGCGACATCTGTGACCTGCTCAAGCCGGGTGCCCTCCAGAACGGTTATGTCAAGGTTGCCGTTAAGGTGACTCTGACCGACCTCTGGGGTAGGACGAGGACCTACACGGACTCGCTCGTTGTTCTCGATCAGGGTGCGGCCAGTGCGTTTGTGACCGACCCGCTGAATGGCGAGTGCATCAGTGGTGGGGTCGTGCTTAATGCGGACGTGTTCGACGCTGATGCGGTCTATGATGTGACCTACGAATACAGGACCGCTGATGTGCTTGGAGACTGGACGCACATCGCAACGACCAAGCCCAACTGCGGCGATCCGTGGGCTACGGGCATCGACAACATGCCCATCTACTGGTACACCAATCTGCTGGCGGACGGTCCGTATGACTTGAGGGCCGTATCGAGAGATGCGAACCTCATGCCGGATCCCGGCCCGCCGACGATAAGGGTGACGGTTGATAACACGGTGCCCGACGTGGTGCTTACGATCGACCCAACGGTCGAATCCGGTGGCATCACCTGGATCGGTGGCTGGAACGGTATTACGCTCACCGCCGATGTCGATGACGGTGAGGGTTGCGGTGTCGAGTGCGTGGTCTTCGGGTACAAGAGTGTTGAGCAGGCAAGCTTCAGCAGTATCACGCATTCGGACTGTTACTACCCGTTTGCGGTCCTCTGGGACAGCTGCGGTGAGTATCCGTTCTGTTACTACCAGTCGGGTGATTACCTGCTCCAGGCCGAGACCGAGGACAAGGCCGGGAACATTGGGTATGATACGGTTGCCGTATACATTGATCACTGGGCACCTGAAGCGTGGATCACCACGATCGAGGATGCCTGGGGAACACTGACGACGGTGACACCCGACGATCCTTGCTGTTGCTACGACGTCTGGGGCGTGATCACGCTCTCCGGTATGGGTGAGGACCTCGTTCCGAGTGGTTCCGTCATGAACACCGCGCGGAACAGCGGTCTCGTCAAGGCCCAGTTCCAGTACAGAGAGTACGATCCTGAAACCGAGTGCGGTTACCTCGATCTCCTCCAGGCCAGCGAGCCGGAGGACGGTGACTGGTTCGACCTCGGTGACCCTGTCGATGTCGGCAGCGGTGAGTTCTCGAGAGACTGGGATACCGGTGCCCTCGCAAAGGCGTACTACCTTGTGAGAACGATCGGTATCGATCTTGTAGGTAACAGGTACGACATGGGCTGCTTCGGCTATACGCCTCCGGCGGTTTGTATACATGTTACCGATATGATTCCTCCGGCTGCCGTGATCGCCGGTGCTGATGATGTTACGGGCTACGTCTGGGCGGTCGTTGATGACCACGACCAGAACGACGTCGCCTTTGTGAGATTCGAATTCATGGATGAGGATGGTGTCGCATGGACGGTGATCGGTGAGGTCGACGAGTCTATCTCGAGAGGCCTCTACGGTGTACCGTGGCATTACATCCAGACCAGGATTCCTGTTGGCTCCTACTGGGTGAGAGCGGTTGCCTATGACGACGACTGGGATCCGATCCAGAGGCCGAACATGTACGATCAGAACCCGGCCAAGATGCTGATCACAATCGCATCTGACGGTGTGACGATGGCGAGCACAAGCGAGATTACCAGCCTCACCAGGTGGGGTAACCTTGAGGAGTGCGAGGACATCACCTGGAAGGCCGTGTCCGTCGATAAGCCGGTCGTGATCGGTGTGTTCGACAATGATCCTGAGGATCACTTCAACACACCGTGGGCAAATTGGCGCGATGGGCTCATACGCGGCGACGATCCTGCAGCCTGGTACGATCACTTCGCGATCGATGAAGTCGATCCGTGGGGTACGCTGACGCTGATCGCGACCCACAATGACGACGGTATCGTGGGTGCGGTGACCAACAAGGTCAACCTCTACAAGGCTTCGGACAGAGAGGGTACACGCGGCCCGGTGAGCCAGGACGGTATGACGGTTGATATACCGGCAGGTGCTTTCGACGACACGGATGGATTGCTGATTATCCAGGTGCCCGAACTCATTGCTGATCCTTCGATCGACGATCCGATCGCGATCGGTGATCCGGTGATGATGACCTTCTTGGATCATGGTGATTGCGATCACTACCGCTTCGAGAACGGTGTGCGCGGCTGGATCTGTATGGACTATGACGATGCCGACATTCCTCAGGGCTACGACGAGGAAGATCTCAGGATCGCCTGGTGGAGCCAGGATGATCAGGAGTGGTACTTCGAAGACTGCGGCGTCGATTTCGCGCTTCCTACAGTCGACACCGAAGCCAACAAGGCGTGCGTCTATGTCGATCAGACCGGTACCTACGCGGTCACCGCGACCAAGCCGCTCCGGATCACGACTCCGGTCTTTGATCCGCGCTGTGCTTGCGGCGAGGGCGTGTGCTACACCAGTGTCTGGCCGTCCTTCTGCACGATCATCGAGGATCTCAGGTATGACTATATCGATGAGATCAAGGTTGTGCTTGACGGTCCCGCCGGGAACCCGATCTACGATGACATGACCATCTACGACGCCGGCGGCGGCGAGTACGAGGGATCCGGGTGGTTCAGCGAGGTCACCTACGGTGCAGGCTGGTACGGTTCATACGAGCCGACATCCAACAGACTGTGCCTGAAGCTGGTGCAGCCGGACAGCTGGTCGTACTACTGGGATTACTGGGATGAAGACTGGTTCTTCTTCTACGGTGACATCATCAGTGGCGGTCTGCCGGCCGGTACCTACACGCTCGACATCACCGCTCAGAACGAGATGGGTGATACCGAGTACCTGACATACACCTTCATGGTCGATGCGACGGCTCCGGATGTGGACTTCATCGGCGAGTACGTGATGAAGGATCCGGTGTTCACGCTGACGGTTACGGACGATGAGAGTGGTGTTGAGACCGGTAGCATCTTCCTCGACATCTACGGCGTCACGCCGGATGATGACTTCTGCTGTGACTATGATACCGAGCATGAGGATTACCTCGGCACCGCAACACCGACC
Organism: Candidatus Eiseniibacteriota bacterium; assembly: GCA_043810925.1. Lineage (GTDB taxonomy): Bacteria > Arandabacterota > Arandabacteria > Arandabacterales > Arandabacteraceae > Arandabacterum. Next base: position 14,758 of record JBDRNT010000007.1, on the reverse strand, counting down.
GCGCTGGAATTTGATCCGGTCACGGGCGGCTACACGGTGACCTTCGGTAAGATGGCCTACGGCGGAACGCTCAGAGACGGCATGTCGATCGATGTCGTGGTGTACGACGGCACTTACACCAGCAGTAACTGTGAGTACGGTGAGTGCAGGCAGTACCATACGGATGACGGTGTCGTTGACTGTGCTGAGAACCACGCGAATCCGATGTGGAGACGCTTCACGGTCGATGCGACGCCGCCTACGATGGAGATTGTCAGTGACGAGGGTGCCTCAGTGATCAAGATCGAGATCTGTGACACCGGAGCGGGAATCGACTCGGACAAACTCCTGGTCGACAACGTGCCGCTCAGTCAGACAGACTACGACTGGTCCTGGACGCCTATGAGCCCGACTTGCGGTATCCTCCGAATTGATATCGGTGAGGGTGCTGTGGATATAAACATTACGGCAACCGATGGGGCCGGCAACTTCCAGGTGGTTGAGATAACCACGAGTGCTGATGTTGTCGATCTCTTCAACATCAAGAGCTATCCGAACCCGTTTGATCCGGCTGCCGGTGAGAACGCCAACATCGTGTACACGCTGAGCAAGCCTGCTCACGTGACGATCTCGATCTATGACTTTGCCGGTGGGCACGTCAAGACGATCGTCGACATGTACAGAGGTGCTGGCACCTACACCGACATGTGGATGGGAGTCGACGGTGGTGGCAACCCTGTTGCTTCCGGTGCGTATATCGCATACATAAAGGTCGAAGATAGCTACAAGACGGTGACGAGAAACCTCAAGATCGGTGTCGTAAGAGGAGGTAATTAATAATAGAGGCGGGAGGGGCTTCTGCCCCTCCCTTCCTCTCGGGCTCATGAGACGACAGTCCCCAACGAGGAGGTTAAGGGAGATGTTGAAGTCAAGGTTCCTGGTCGTAGTAGCCGTCACAGTGGGAGTTCTTTTCTCTGCCTTTGCAGCGTCTGCTACTCCTCATGCCGGTGCATTCCTCAGAATGGGGGTAGGTGCAAGAGCGCTCGGCATGGGAGGAGCTTTTACAGCCGTTGCGGACGACGCTACAGCTGCATACTGGAACCCGGCAGGACTCGTGAAGATCGAGAACATCGAAGCGACCTTCATGTACGCAGCCAACATGGCTTTTGACAGGCAGCTTAATTACTTTGCCTACACCCATTGGCTGGGCATGGGAGGTATCGGTGTTTCGTGGCTCAACGCAGGCGTGGGCGACATACCTCGCTGGGCCGACGCCGAGACTTATCTTGGCAACGAGAGCATAGGTGAGAACGCCATAATGCTCTCATACGGAACCGAGGTCGGCAACCTGATGCTTGGCGCGACTGCCAAGGTCCTCCACCAGGACGTTATGACTGTGGAGAGCCAGACCGGTTTCGGGCTCGATCTTGGCGGTATGTTCAACGTGACGGACAATGTCACAGCCGGTATGATGGTGAGAGACATTGGGTCTCAGTATGGCGACGATGATATACCGATCAACTGGCGCTTCGGTACGGCGGTCAGAGCCCTTGATGATGGGCTTGTGGTTGCCCTGGACCTCGACAAGGTGAAGGACATCAACGACTTCGTGATTCATCTCGGTGCCGAGTACGGCATGGAGGTTCATCCGGAGTACTACACGTTCTTCAGAGTCGGTTTTAACAGCGTCGAGGATGAGGCGTTCACGACGGGGATCGGCATCAGAGTGCCGTATCTCCAGTTTGACTACACGTATATGACCGACAAGGTTGAGGCCTTCGGTACGGATCATAGAATCTCTGTGACGGGAAGATTCTAGGACTTATAGCACATAATTATGGTTCCAGGGGGCTGCACTCCGGTGCAGCCCTTTCTCTTTCCGTGGGTTCACTGTATTCTTGGGGTCAGAGCTAAAAACGTGACTCCCTTGGGGTCAGACCCCGGAAATTGTGTGACGGTGGCGTCGGGTCTCCGTGCCCGACGAGAAGAAGGAGAGGAGGCTTTGGATGGACCTGTCTAAGGAACGCTGTCCTGAGTGCGGGCACACGTGGCAGCGCAGGAACCCTCTCCTCACGGTCGATATGATTATAGTGGTCCCCGGCGAACCGTCTCCGAGGATCGTCCTGGTCAAACGCAAGAACCCGCCGCATGGCTGGGCACTGCCCGGCGGTTTCGTGGATTACGGCGAGACTGTGGAAGAGGCGGCCATCAGGGAGGCCCTGGAGGAGACAGGGCTTGAGATTACGATCGACAGGCAGTTCCACTCGTATTCGGAGCCTTCACGCGACCCACGCGGCCATATGGTCTCTGTGGTGTTCCTGGCAACGGCGGTGGGTGCTCCGAAGGGCGGAGATGACGCAAGTGAGGCAATGGCCTTCAGCCCCCAGGACCTGCCCCGGGACATCGTTTTTGACCACCCTCAGATAATCCGGGACTACCTCAACGCCAAATACTAGCAATTTCGGTGGCAATTTCGGTGACACCACACTTAATTATATGGTTATTTCGGTGACACCATACTCAATTGTAGGGTTTCCGCGAACAGATCGTTCCTGATCTAGGTCTCTTCCTTCTTGCTCTTCTCCCAGATCCGGTCCATCTCATTGAGGGTCATGGTGCCGCGGCTGGCCAGTTCCTTCTCGACATAGCTGAAGCGCCTCCTGAACTTCTCATTTGTACCCTGGAGCGCATCCTCAGCACGAATACCAAGGAAGCGGGCGACGTTGACAAGCGAGAAGAGGATGTCCCCCATCTCGTCCATTATTCTACCCTTATCCTCACCCTGCCAGGCATGCTCAAACTCGCTGATCTCTTCCTTGAGTTTTTCGAACGCGCTTGCCACTTCCTCCCAGTCAAATCCAAGGCTTGCGGCGCGTTGCTGGATGCGCTGAGCTTTGATCAAGGCCGCGAGCCCCTTCGGAACCCCTGATAGGACCGACTCACCTTCCGGCTTCTGCTTCTGTTTGGCCCGTTCCCATACATCCAGCACCTGGTCGGGTCCCATATCCTGCCGTTCCCCGAAAACGTGGGGATGCCGTTCCTTCATCTTGGTGTAGGTCTCTTCCATAACCTCATCGAAGGAAAACCGGCCTTCTTCCTCAGCAATCCGTGCAACGAAGAGCAGGAGAAAGAGAACGTCACCCAGTTCCTTTCTTATCTTCGCGGTCGTGTCCTCTTCAATGGCCTCGCACGCCTCATGCATCTCCTCAAGGAGATGAGGCTTTAGACTGTCCAGGGTCTGATCCCTGTCCCACGGGCAGCCCTCTTCGCTTCTCAGGTAGGCTACGAGATCGCGCAGCCTGGTAAAGGCCTCAGACATGCATTACCTCCTCAGATATCAGACCATATCTTATACCCTCGCGGTGTACTCTCTCAACTCAAAATAAGGGTCAGGCTTTGAATTCTGGAATCAGGTGTTTTCCCGCATCAATGGCGTAGGGGCGTTGAGCCCGGGCCCTGATCAGCGTGTTTGCATATTCCCGCAAACGCCTGATTCCAGAATTCAAAGCCTGACCCCAGGGGTTCCAGGAGTCTCGGGCGTCTCATACGGTAGGAAACGGCAGGAAAAAGAGGCTTGCAATTGCCGAAGCCCTGTGTTATCGGTATCAGTACTCATGGGGGGTATTACGCCATGGAATTCGCCGCGTGGTCGGAAATCGACATTGATGCTCTCAGACGCAATGTAGCCAGAACCCGCTCGATTGTAGGGCCGGATGTAAAGACCCTGCTTACCATAAAGGCCGATGCCTACGGGCACGGTGCCCCGCGTGTCGCCAGGGCCGCAACCTCAGAAGGCATTGATATGCTGGGTGTTGCGACACTGCATGAGGGGATAGAACTCCGGTGCGCGGGGGTCCAGGTTCCGATCCTCATCCTGAGCCCGTCGCTTGTGAGTGAGATCGACGAGATCCTCGAGTGGGACCTGAGTCCGACCGTCTCCGATATGAGATTCGCCCGGGCCCTTTCCTTCAGCGCCTCACGAAGCCGCACGGTGAGGGTCCACGTCGAAATCGATACGGGAATGACGCGAGCAGGCGTCAATCAGGACGAAGCCTGTGATTTCTTAAGGACACTTTCGGGCTTGAGCGGGATCGAGGTGGAGGGTCTCTATACCCACTTTCCGTCGACACACGATGAAGACAGTGAGTATATGGAGAATCAGGTCTGCGCTTTTCAGTCGATCGTTGAGACACTCCGGGCGGAAGGACTTGAGTTTCCACTGCGACATACGGCCAACAGTGCCGCGATCGTCCAGCATCCCGGCAGCCATTTCAACATGGTAAGGCCCGGTGGGATGATCTACGGCATGTTCCCCAGCCCGGGGCTTAACGGGGTGGGGCTTGAGCCCGTTATGAGCTTCAGGTCGAGGGTGGTGAATGTTAAGGATGTTAAGAAGGGGAAGACCGTGAGTTACGGCAGGACCCACCGTTTCGACAGGGACTCGCGCGTTGCGGCTGTCGCTGTCGGCTACGGCCACGGTTTCCCGAGGTCGCTTTCAAATACGGGCGACCTTCTTGTGAAGGGGAAGCGTGCGCCGATCGTGGGCATGGTGACGATGGATGTGACCCTTATGGATGTTTCGGATATACCTGGTGTTGTTGTGGGTGATGAGGTGATGATATTCGGGAAGCAAGGAGACGATGAGATAACCGTCTATGAGATCGCCGAACGCTGCAACACGATCTCTTATGAGATCACGTGCGGTATCGGCAAGCGGGTCCCCAGAGTCTACATAGCAGAGGGAAGGATCACCGGTATCGTGACCCTTGTCGGGGAGCGGTTGCCCAAGGCGGGTATCTCACTAATCTGAAAGGTGTAAAGACATGGTCGCTTCAAAACCGGAGTTCAAGATCGGGGACAGGGTGAAACATTCCAAGTTGGGTGAGGGCGATGTCCTTGATGTCTACCCGTTGCGCGAAGAGACATGTGTCGTCGTGTCCTTCGAGAAGCTCGGTCAGAAGAAGTTGATCCTCAAGTATGCCAAACTGGAGCTGGTGCCCGAGCAGGTCGAAGAGCCTGAAGGCGGAGACAAGAAAGCTTGACGTCCAGGCCCCGGAAGGTACTGCTCATCATTCTTGACGGTGTCGGCGTCGGAGCCCTTCCCGACGCCGATCTCTATGGGGACGATGGCAGCAATACGCTCGGAAACATCGCCGAAGCGGTAGGCGGGCTTAACCTTCCTAATCTCGAAAAACTTGGTCTTGGAAACATAACGCCGATAAAGGGCGTGACGCCGCAGACCCGGCCTGCTGCGAGTTACGCCCGACTGGCTGAGGCCTCACCCGGCAAGGACTCGACTTCGGGTCACTGGGAGATTGCAGGGCTCATTCTCGACACACCGTTTCCGCTCTACCCCGACGGCTTTCCGCCGGAGGTGATTGAGCCTTTTGAAGAGGCCACAGGCCGACAGGTGATCGGCAATGTCGCGGCTTCGGGCACCGAGATCATAAAAGAGCTGGGTGATGAGCACGTTCGGACCGGCAAACTCATCGTCTACACTTCGGCCGACAGTGTTTTTCAGATCGCAGCGCACATGGATGTGGTACCGCTTGAGGATCTCTATGCATTCTCTCTCGCGGCTCGCCGGCTGCTTAAGGGGAAGCATTCGGTCGGTCGGGTGATAGCCCGGCCCTTTACGGGTCCAAGCGGCGACTACACGCGCACGGCGGACCGGAAGGATTTCTCGCTCCCGCCACCGCGGAGAACCCTGCTTGATGAGCTCGTTGATGCCCGACTGGAGTCCATCTCGATAGGCAAGGTCGACTATCTCTTTGCCGGGCGAGGCTTCAGCGAAACCATACACACGCGGTCCAACGCCGAGGTGATCGAGAGGATCATCGAACACGTGGGAGAAGAGATCGACGGGCTCGTGTTTGCGAACCTGGTGGATTTCGACATGCTCTGGGGTCACCGCAACGATGTCCCCAGCTTCCGGCGCGGTCTTGAGGAGTTCGATTCCGCCCTGCCTGAGATTACGGCTGGCCTTCACAGCGAGGATATGCTTATAATCACGGCAGACCATGGAACCGATCCGACCACACCAAGCACGGATCATTCGAGGGAGTATGTACCGCTTCTGGTCTACGGTAAACGCCTCAAGGGCGGTGTTGATCTCGGCACACGCGAGACATTCGCCGACATAGGCGCTACCATAGCTGAGATCTTCGGTGTCCGGGTGGAGGCGGGCAGGAGTTTACTCAAGGAGATACGGGGTGGATGATAGACATCTGATCGAACTGGCGGGCGAGGCCCGTGAGCACGCGTACGCGCCCTACTCGGGAGTCAAGGTGGGAGCGGCTGTTCTGACGGGAAGCGGTGATGTATACAGCGCCTCTAACGTTGAGAACGCATCGTACGGACTCACAATATGTGCCGAACGTGCAGCGCTCTTCGCCGCGGTGGCCGCAGGACACAGGAAGATAACGAAACTGGCCATCGTTGCTGAGGGGATGGAATCTCCCATGCCTTGCGGTGCATGCCTTCAGGTTATGAAGGAGTTTGAGGTCGAAGCGGTGATCATCGCCGGCCCCGACGGCAAGGTCGAGACGTATGAGTTAAGTTCGCTCCTCCCCAGGCCCTTCAGGTTGTGAGGCGATAAGTGGACACCGACTTCGGCAAACGCATCGATGATATAGTAGGGCGGACATTCGCCGGTGAGAAGCCGCAAGTCCGCTTCGAGAAGACCGGGATGCCTGAAGAGCGGCTTGCCGGTGACGGGGCCGCCCGGCTTAAAGTCGCTATCGGTTCCGACCACAGGGGGCTCGTCTTGAGATCACGGATCGCCGAGTACCTGTGTGAGCTCGGTCACCTGGTCGTGGACTGCGGTATCACGGAGGGCGGGACGGGTGACTATCCGGACATCGCGCTCCGTGTGGCGGAGCAGGTCGTCACGAAGACCTGTGACTTCGGGATCCTGATAGACTCAGTCGGTATCGGATCGGCGATTGCTGCAAACAAGGTAAACGGTATCAGGGCGGCCACATGCCATGATGTGGAATCCGCCAGGTCGAGCAGGCTCCACAACGATGCCAACGTGCTTTCGTTGGGGTCCAACTTCATCAACCGCGGTCTTGCAAGACGAATGGTAAAAACGTGGCTTACCACGCCGTTTGAAGGGGGCAGGCACGTGCCACGAATCGAGAAGATAGCCAGGATCGAAAGGGATGGTCTTGATGCAGGACTTTGACGCGATCGTCGAAAGGGTTGTCCGGGATGTCCTGACCACGCTCGGACAGGAGCGGCTGCAAGCGAGCGGGTCGGGGCCCAGTGAGAGTGAATGTGCGGTGTGCGTGTATTGTGGCAAGTGCGTTGAGAAGGTACCGGAGGCGGTTGAGAAGATAAAGAGCGCCGGTGCGGCGCGGATCAGCTCCTCGCTGGGCGTGGCCTCGGTGGATAGCGGCATCGCCCCCCTCATCGATCATACGCTCCTTAAACCCGATGCGTGCCAGGCCGAAATCGATAAGCTCTGTGCTGAAGCACGGGAGTTCAAATTCGCCAGTGTCTGTGTGAATCCCTATAACGTCAGCCGGGCAAGCGGCCTGCTTGAGGGAACGCAGGTCAAGGTGTGCTCGGTCACAGGCTTTCCGCTTGGTGCCAACAAGAAGGAGATCAAAGCCTACGAGACCAGGAAAGCAATGCTTGACGGGGCGCGTGAAATCGACATGGTGATGAATGTCGGCGCGCTTAAGTCCAGAGACTATAAACTCGTGGAGCAGGACATGAGGGATGTCAAAGAGACCTGCGGCAAGAATGTGATAACCAAGGTGATCCTGGAGACGGCCCTTCTTACCGATGAAGAGAAGATAAAAGCCTGTGAGATCGCAAAGGCAAGCGGTATGGATTTCGTCAAGACATCGACCGGCTTCGGTCCGGGAGGGGCGACGGTGGAGGATATCAGGCTCATGCGAAGTGTGGTTGGTGCGAAGATGGGGGTCAAGGCCTCGGGTGGGATAAGGGATGCGGAGACGGCGGCCCGCATGGTCGAAGCGGGCGCCACACGCATAGGTGCAAGCGCAAGTGTCAAGATCGTTGGTGGATAGAACGTGATGGGCCGTACTTCACGGGAATCGTTTTCAGCAACTGATTTAATCGCCCGTAAACAGAGCGGTACGGCCCTCAGTCCGGCCGAGATCAACTGGTTCGTCAAAGCCTCGTCAACGGGTGAGATCCCCGATTACCAGCTTTCCGCGTTCCTCATGGCTGTCTTTTTCAAAGGCATGACGCTCGCGGAGACGCGTGATCTCACCGCCGCCATGGTAGCAAGCGGTAAGGTTCTCAAACTCAAGAGCATACGTGACATCAAAGTGGATAAGCACTCCACAGGTGGTGTGGGCGATAAGATCTCACTCATACTCGGTCCGCTCGTCGCCTCGGTCGGTGTTAATGTACCTATGGTTTCGGGGCGGGCGCTCGGTCATACGGGCGGGACCCTGGATAAGCTCGAGTCCATCCCCGGCTTCAGGACCGATCTGACCTCGCGCGAGTTCGAACGTGTCGTAAAGAAGATCGGCATCTCGATCATAGGCCAGACCGATGAGATCGCACCCGCGGACCGGAAGTTTTATGCCATACGCGATGTAACGTCGACAGTCGCGTGCCAACCGCTCATGGTGGGGAGCATCCTGAGTAAGAAGATAGCCTCCGGCGCCGACGCCGTCGTCTTCGACCTGAAGTGCGGCGAGGGCGCCTTTATGAAGAAGCAGGGAGAGGCAAGGGACCTCGCACGCCTGCTTACCAGGGTTGCGTCGATGCTCGGGATGAAAACGACAACGCTGCTTACGCGAATGGACGAACCGCTCGGCTTCATGGTGGGTAACGCCCTTGAGATCCAGGAAGTGATCGAGGTCCTTAAGGGCAAGTGGGTCCAGGACCTGATTGAAGTGAGTCTTGCCCTGGGCGCCGAGATGCTGCTTCTGGCAGGCAAGACCAAGCAGAGGGCCGAAGCCGAGACGCTTCTAAGAAGCGCGCTCCTGGGTGGCAAGGCCCTTCAGAAGTTTGAGGAGCTCATAAGAGCCCAGGGAGGCGATCCCCGGGTCATTGATGATCCCGGCATGCTGGCGAGGGCCGGGTTCACGTTTAATGTTCGGGCCTCCCGGCGGGGCTATGTATCCCATGTCGACGCTCTCGCGGTGGGTGAGATCGCCACGACACTGGGTGCGGGCAGACGTAAGAAGGATGACCGCGTCGATCATGCCGTCGGTGTGGAGTTCTTCAAGAAGCGATGCGACCGGGTGAGGAAGGGTGAGGCGATCGCCCGTATCCATGCCAGCGACCGTCCGGGCGGGCTCAGGTGTGCCCGGCTTCTTAAGGGAGCCATCAGCCTCTCGGCGAAGAAGCCTGCCGCGCGGCGTATTCTGATAGGCAGGGTGGGGTCAATGGGTAGCTGATTCTTCCGGGACTGCATCCTCCAGGTCCAGCAGTAGCCGGCCCGAGCGGTGGAGATCGCAGAAGCGCAGTGTTTCGGTTCCGCTCACAAAGACCTCCGATCTTCGCGTTGGACAATGGCTCGTGGCCAGGAAACCCGTCTCAGTACAGATCTCCCTGTGCACGATCCCGTGAGGTTCCGGAAACGGTCTGTCCGGCACGTCCGCGAGGGCTGCGGTCATGAAGTCCATCCAGATGGGAAGTGACACCCTTGCGCCGGTTTCCCGCTCGCCCATCGACTGTTTTTCATCGAAGCCCGACCAGACACCGGCCACGAGATCGGGTGAGAAGCCTACGAACCAGGCATCGGTATATTCATCTGTTGTACCGGTCTTACCGGCGAGTGTTCGTGTTATCCCGCGCCCCCTGATTGCCTGGGCCGTACCCTCCTGGACCACGCTCTGAAGCATCGAAGTGACGACATATGCGGTTTGGGCGCTGATGGCCTCCGACTTGCGCGGCAGGTGGCGCTCGAGGATTCTGCCGTCGCTGGATTCAATTCTCGTGATCGCAACCGGTTCGGCCCGGATGCCCGAGGTTGCAAGCACGCCCACCGCGGATACGAGTTCAAGCAATGTCACCTCAAACGATCCCAGTGCGATCGACATATAGGGTTTAAGCGGGCTCGTTATACCCATCTTGCGGGCGTAGTGGATGACCGTTCCCTGGCCGATACGCTCCGCGACCTTGATGGCCGGGATATTGATCGACTTGGTCAGCGCATGTCTCAGTGTAACCGGGCCCGCAAAGGTCTCACTGAAGTTCTTGGGCCGCCACTGCGTGCCGTCGGGCATATCAACGACTATGGGGTCGTCCATCACGATATCGGCGGGCGTGAGCCCGCTGGCTATAGCGGCCGCATAGACAAAGATCTTAAAAGCGCTTCCCGGCTGGCGCATGGCCTGGGTGGCCCTGTTGAAATTGCTGTCGATATAGTCTCTGCCACCCACCATGGCCTTTATATGGCCTGTTTCAGGATCAATCGCTACGAGGGCTGCCTGAATGTAATCCGTGCGCGTGCCCTCGCCGGTGGCCGTTACAGCACCCGTTGTGTCCCGCGGTTCATAGCCCCGCCGCTTCTCCATGGCTCTCAGGTTGGTCTCCACGGCCTTCTCGGCCGCTCCCTGAAGCGTGAGATCGAGTGTCGTATACACCTTCAAGCCCTCGCGGTAAAGCGCCGATGCCCCGTACTTGTCCTCAAGCATCCGTCTAATGTGCTCGGTGAAGTAAGCGCCCACCTCGGCAACCTCGCCCTGCGTGATTCTGAGTGTATCGTTCTTGGCCACGGCCGCCTCTTCAGCCGTCAGCATATCCATCTCGGTCATCCCCGCCAGCACTGTGGCCTGCCGCTGCCTGGCCCGCTCGAGATGCCTTCTGGGTGAATATGCGCTCGGATTTCTCGGAAGACCCGCAAGCAGCGAGCACTCGGCCAGGGATAGCTCGCCCACAGGTTTTCCGAAAAACCTCCTGGCCGCCGCTTCGACGCCATAGGCGCCGTCACCGAAGTAGATCTGGTTGAGGTACATCGATAGTATCTCTTCCTTGGTGTAGTGGCGCTCGATCCGTATCGCGAGGATCGCCTCCTTTATCTTACGCGTAATTGTCTGCTCCTGCGTGAGAAAGAGGTTCCTTGCAAGCTGCTGGGTTATTGTGCTTGCCCCACGGACGATGCTGCGGGCCACCACGTCCTCGAAGATCGCCCTTCCGATGGCGAGTATGTTGAGTCCCCAGTGGCGATAGAACTTGCGGTCCTCGGTGGCTATGAAGGCATCAATGAGGTCTTGCGGGATCTCATCGAGGGGTACGATCACCCTGTCCTGCTCGTAGAAGGACTTGATCGGAACATCGTGGACATCGTAAAGGACGGTCCGCGTCCATGGTTTCACGGACACCAGATCATCCATTGAGGGCAGATCCTGCGAGAACCACAGATAGAGCCCGAGGAAGAGGCCGACCGGTATACATGCGATGACAACAACCGCGATCATATGACGGCGGCCTATGGCCGGCCGCTTCAGGCCTTCAGTCTGAACAGCCTGTTCATCCTGCGCGTGCAGGTCCCGTTTGTCCTCCGATGACTTGTTCTCCATCATGCGAACCTCGCCCCCAATCTAAACCAAGGTCAGAGTAAGTTCAAGCGATTACCGCTTCCCCGACATGAGACGCTGCGGCACCCAAATTGCTTGCAACTCGACTCTCCAGCTGATAAATTCCTGCCTAGCCTGGATTGTTCATGAACGTTGTCGTGCGTTGGCAGATGCGTCACCGCACCGGAGGACGCATGAACAAGCCGGACTAATCAGGAGGTGCAGTTTGAGCTCTTCGCTTGACCGCGAGGTCAAAAACCAGCTGGCCGTCATAAGACGCGGCGTTGAGGAGATAATCAGCGAGGATGAGCTGGCAGCAAAGATAAAGCGCTCTATTGAGGAGAACAAGCCGCTCCGGGTCAAGCAGGGCTTCGACCCGACCGCACCCGACATCCACCTCGGTCACGCCGTGGGCTTAAGAAAACTCCGCGATTTCCAGCGTCTCGGCCATCAGATCGTCTTGATCGTGGGTGATTACACCGCAATGATCGGTGACCCGAGTGGTCGCTCAAAGACCAGGCCGCGGCTCGAGCGCAAAGAGGTCGAGGCCCATGCCGGGACCTATCTTGAGCAGTTCGGCAAGATCGTCGATGTCGCCAAGACCGAGATCAGATGGAATGGGGAGTGGTTCTCGGAGTTCTCATTTATGGAGAGCATGAGCATGATCTCGCAGATCACAGTAGCGAGGATACTCGAGCGTGACGATTTCGACAAACGTTTCAAGGCATCCGAACCCATAAGTCTTCACGAGCTCATATACCCGCTCATGCAGGCATATGACTCGGTCGCCATCAGGGCCGATGTCGAACTCGGGGGAACCGAACAGAAGTTCAATCTGCTCCTGGGCCGACAGACTCAGGAGAATGCAGGGCAGGAACCCCAGGTAGCCGTCACCGTCCCCATACTCGAGGGCGTCTCGGGTAACGAGCGAATGTCGAAGTCGCTTGGAAACTACGTCGGCATCGATGAGCATCCCAACGAGATGTACGGCAAGCTGATGTCGATACCTGATACCCTGATCATGAGATACTATGAGCTCGCCACCGAAGTGAGTGAGGATGAGCTTGGGCGTATCGGAAATTCCTTAAAGCAGGGAACCGAGAATCCGAAAAACATAAAGGCGGGTCTCGCCCGCGAGGTCGTAGAGATGTACTACGGCGAGGCCGAAGCCAGGGCGGCTCACGAGGAGTTCGAACGCCGTTTCGGAGCCAAGCGCGGCACGCTTGATCTTAAGGCCGTGAAGATTGAAGAGGTGGCCGTGGAGGGGGACAAGATCTGGATCGTCAACCTCCTGAGGGACGTGGGGTTGGTAAAGAGTGGGGGAGAGGCCAGGCGGAAGATAAAAGCGGGAGCAGTCCGGATCGATGGTGAGAAGATCACGGACCCGGATTTCGAGCTGCCGGTGGGTGGTGTAGATGAGGTTGTGGTGAGACTTGGCCGGGAGTTTAGAAAGGCCGTATTCCGCCACTCGTGATCACTCAAGCCCGGTTGCCCGGCCGGTACAGGGGCGGCCCGGAGCGATAGTTGGGAATATTTGACGGGAGTTTGGTTAATAAGCTTAAAAAGAGCTTGACAGACATCCCGGTTTCTGGTAAATTAAGCAGCGGAAAAAAATACGGCGTAGTAGATTAAAAGCTTGACTAACGCCGAGCTTCGATTAGATTAAGAGATCGGCAGTGGAGTAGAGTCTGCTGATTGTATACTGCGCTCTTTGAAAAAAGAATAGTGCACACAGGCATGCTTGACGCTTTTGGAGTCCTTAAAGTAAGTAAGGCGGCGAAAGTCGTCTTAAGATATTTCTGACAACGGAGAGTTTGATCCTGGCTCAGAACGAACGCTGGCGGTGTGGATTAGGCATGCAAGTCGAACGCGAACGGGATTTGAACATTCCTTCGGGGATGGGATGATCCCTAGTAGAGTGGCGAACGGGTGAGGAACACGTGGGCAACCTGCCCTCGAGTTGGGGATAACACTCCCAACGGGGTGCTAATACCGAATAACATCACCGTGCATAAGTACGGTGATCAAAGACAGCCTCTGCTTGCAAGCTGTCACTTGAGGATGGGCCCGCGTCCCATTAGCTTGATGGTGAGGTAACGGCTCACCATGGCGATGATGGGTAGCTGGTCTGAGAGGATGGTCAGCCACACTGGGATTGAGATACGGCCCAGACTCCTTCGGGAGGCAGCAGTCGAGAGGCTTTGTCAATGGGGGCAACCCTGAACAAGCGACACCGCGTGGGTGATGAAGGTCTTCGGATTGTAAAGCCCTGTCATGGGAGAAGAAAAGCCATTGGGTTAATAGCCCGGTGGTTTGACGGTATCCCAGGAGGAAGCTCCGGCAAACTCCGTGCCAGCAGCCGCGGTAATACGGAGGGAGCAAGCGTTGTTCGGATTTACTGGGCGTAAAGGGCGTGTAGGCGGCCTCGTAAGTCAGGCGTGAAAGGTTCTGGCTCAACCAGAGACTTGCACCTGATACTGTGAGGCTTGAGTGCAGAAGAGGAGAGCGGAATTCTTGGTGTAGCGGTGAAATGCGTAGATATCAAGAAGAACACCAGTGGCGAAGGCGGCTCTCTGGTCTGTCACTGACGCTGAGGCGCGAAAGCCAGGGGAGCGAACGGGATTAGATACCCCGGTAGTCCTGGCCGTAAACGTTGGGCACTAGGTGTAGGGGGTATCGACCCCCTCTGTGCCGAAGCTAACGCATTAAGTGCCCCGCCTGGGGAGTACGGCCGCAAGGCTGAAACTCAAAGGAATTGACGGGGGCCCGCACAAGCGGTGGAGCATGTGGTTCAATTCGATGCGACGCGAAGAACCTTACCCGGGCTTGACATGTACCTGACTGGTGTGGAAACACATCTTCCCTTCGGGGCAGGTACACAGGTGCTGCATGGCTGTCGTCAGCTCGTGCCGTGAGGTGTTGGGTTAAGTCCCGCAACGAGCGCAACCCTTGCCCTTAGTTGCCATCAGTTCGGCTGGGCACTCTAGGGGGACTGCCGGTGATAAACCGGAGGAAGGTGGGGATGACGTCAAGTCCTCATGGTCCTTACGTCCGGGGCTACACACGTGCTACAATGGCAAGTACAGAGGGTCGCAATACCGCGAGGTGGAGCCAATCCCAGAAAACTTGCCTCAGTTCGGATCGGAGTCTGCAACTCGACTTCGTGAAGTTGGAATCGCTAGTAATCGCGGATCAGCAGGCCGCGGTGAATACGTTCCCGGGCCTTGTACACACCGCCCGTCAAGCCACGAAAGCCGGGAGTACCCGAA
>JBDRNT010000006.1:0-3197 GCA_043810925.1 Candidatus Eiseniibacteriota bacterium | reverse complement strand
TTCGGGTACTCCCGGCTTTCGTGGCTTGACGGGCGGTGTGTACAAGGCCCGGGAACGTATTCACCGCGGCCTGCTGATCCGCGATTACTAGCGATTCCAACTTCACGAAGTCGAGTTGCAGACTCCGATCCGAACTGAGGCCGGTTTTCTGGGATTGGCTCCACCTTACGGCATTGCGACCCTCTGTACCGACCATTGTAGCACGTGTGTAGCCCCGGACGTAAGGACCATGAGGACTTGACGTCATCCCCACCTTCCTCCGGTTTATCACCGGCAGTCTCCTTAAAGTGCCCAGCCGAACTGATGGCAACTAAGGACAAGGGTTGCGCTCGTTGCGGGACTTAACCCAACACCTCACGGCACGAGCTGACGACAGCCATGCAGCACCTGTGTACCTGCCCCGAAGGGAAGATGTGTTTCCACACCAGTCAGGTACATGTCAAGTCCGGGTAAGGTTCTTCGCGTTGCATCGAATTGAACCACATGCTCCACCGCTTGTGCGGGCCCCCGTCAATTCCTTTGAGTTTCAACCTTGCGGTCGTACTCCCCAGGCGGGGCACTTAATGCGTTAGCTTCGGCACAGAGGGGGTCGATACCCCCTACACCTAGTGCCCAACGTTTACGGCCGGGACTACCAGGGTATCTAATCCTGTTCGCTCCCCCGGCTTTCGCGCATCAGCGTCAGTAGTAGGCCAGAAAGCCGCCTTCGCCACTGGTGTTCTTCCTGATATCTACGCATTTCACCGCTACACCAGGAATTCCGCTTTCCTCTCCTATACTCAAGCCTATCAGTTTCGGGTGCAGGTCTCTGGTTGAGCCAGAGGATTTCACGCCCGACTTGATAGGCCGCCTACACGCCCTTTACGCCCAGTAAATCCGAACAACGCTTGCTCCCCCCGTATTACCGCGGCTGCTGGCACGGAGTTTGCCGGAGCTTCCTCCTGGGATACCGTCAAGCCACCGGCGTATTGTACCGATAGTTTTTCTTCTCCCATGACAGGGCTTTACGACCCGAAAGCCTTCATCACCCACGCGGCGTCGCTTGGTCAGGGTTTCCCCCATTGCCAAAGCCTCTCGACTGCTGCCTCCCGAAGGAGTCTGGGCCGTATCTCAATCCCAGTGTGGCTGACCATCCTCTCAAACCAGCTACCCATCACAGCCTTGGTGAGCCATTACCTCACCAACAAGCTAATGGGACGCGGGCCCATCCTCAAGTGGTAGCTTACATGTAGAGGCCACCTTTGATCATCTAAGCGTATGAAAAGATGATATTATTCGGTATTAGCACCCCGTTGGGAGTGTTATCCCCATCTCAAGGGCAGGTTACCCACGCGTTACTCACCCGTTCGCCACTCTACTAGGGAGCATCCCATTCCCGAAGGAATGTTCTTCTCCCGTTCGCGTTCGACTTGCATGCCTAATCCACGCCGCCAGCGTTCGTTCTGAGCCAGGATCAAACTCTCCGTTGTCGGAATATGTGAAGCAGCCTTGTGAAAAGGCCGCCTCATTTGTACTACTCATATACTACTCAAGAGCCTCTTGAGCAGTGAGCATGCCTGCATGCACTATTCTTTTTTCAAAGAGCGAAGCGTAAATCGGCTAAGATACCCCCTAGCCGACCTTTAATCTATCAGAAGCTCGGTCTATGTCAAGCTCTTTATCAAGAGCTCTCAGATTTCAGTGTATCTGGCATGTAATCTATCAGACACTATCTGCCCTGTCAAGCTTTATTTGGCCTTCTGATCTCGATTTTTCGAAATTCTCTTCCAAGCCTTATGAGCATCTCTTTGCCGGCCTCAAACGGGACCTCGTGCGACGGGTCTGTGACCCTATCCCCGTCAATGCGGACGGCCCCTGCAGCGATCTTGCGCCTGGCCTCTCCCCCGCTCTTTACGAGCCCTGAGTCCCGCAGGAGATTCACGATCCAGATCGCATCGCCCTCGACTTCGAGGACCATCTTCTCAACGCCCTCCAGATCGAGAGTGCCGCGTTTGCTTCCGAACCTGCGCTCGAATTCATCGCGAGCGGCCTTCGCCCGGGACTCACCGTGATAGATGCGTACAATTTCCGATGCGAGACCGGCCTTAAGGTCTTTCGGATTCTCGCTCCCTGCCTTTAGGGAATCCTCGATCCGCTTGATCTCCTCTTCGGCAGCCTCTGTAGCGAGGCGGTAGTAGTGCACTATGAGGTCGTCGGGGATCGACATGACCTTGCCGAAGATCTGGTTGGGTTCCTCGTCGATCCCGATATAGTTGCCCAGCGACTTCGACATCCGCTCGGTTCCGCTTATGCCCTCCAAGATCGGAACCGTGACGGCGACCTGGGGCTCCTTGCCGTGATGCTCCTGAACCTGCCGGCCCAAGAGCAGATTGAACTTCTGCTCGGTGCCGCCGAGTTCCACGTCGGCATCTATGGCAACCGAATCATAGGCCTGCATCAGTGGATAAATGAGCTCGTGAATGCTGATGGGCTCACCGGCCTTATAGCGCTTCTCGAAATCGTCGCGCTCCAAGATCCTGGCGACCGTGGAGAGCGCCGTGAGATTTAGGGTATCGACGAAGCTGAACTCGCTGAACCACTCGCCGTTTCGGTGTATCTCGGTCTCATCGGGATCTACTATCCTGGAGAACTGCTCGAGATATGTCCTGGCATTGGCCTCAACATCTTCCTGCGTGAGCCGCGGCCTGGTCTTGGAGCGGCCGCTGGGATCTCCAACCAGCGCGGTGTAGTTGCCCACGATGAGGACCACCTTATGCCCTAAGCGCTGGAAGTCCCTCAGCTTGCGAAGCCCGACGGCGTGACCGATGTGGATGTCCGGAGCCGTGGGGTCGAAGCCCTGCTTGACGCGAAGGGGTTTGCCGGTCTTTAGCGACCGCTCGATCTTGGCTCTCAAGCCCTCCTCTGAGATGATCTCTTCGGTGCCGCGCCGGATGATCTCGAGTTGCTTCTCTATGTCCTTCTCTATCGCCAATGCTCCTTGGGAACCTCCTGATTAGAAAGGAATCTATCACCTGAGGATTGAGGTTGCAAGGAAAATGGGGCGCCGGGCGTCTGAGGTGATGGGAGGCGGATGTGCCCGAGAGCCAGCGCCGCGGGGGCTCCGCCGATGCCGGGGAGGTAAGACTTGAAGTTGCCTCGCCACGGGTTTAACTTGGGGTCAGGTACCGGATTGTGACTTCACAATCCGGTACCTGACC
>JBDRNT010000005.1:0-6372 GCA_043810925.1 Candidatus Eiseniibacteriota bacterium | reverse complement strand
AGCCGGCACTGCCCGGATAGCAGGATGAGGCCTGAAGAAGTCCTGAAGATCCGCTTGGCCCGGACCTGGATCGACGTGGCTAAGGGCCGGATCCATGCCAAAGTGCTCCGGCCCAGGCGAGAATCGTACTGCGCGGTGCGTGGTCGGTTTGTCATCACGTCCTAACTCAAGTGCGGGAATGGGTGGAGGGTGGAGCCTCGTGGCCCACCATTCCCCTTACAATCCTCGATTAGCTGCACAGTCTCTGTTGACAAACATTAGCCCTCCGTGGTACAAACACGATGGTCATCAGGCTCACCAAGGCGTCGAGCATCCGCGGGTTCCAACTCACTATCTTGCCAACTGGCGAACTTCCTTTAGTCAGCATATAGACTAGGGGAGCATATGCTGATGCTCAGGCCATTGGGGTACCACGGTATGGAGCACCTCGGGACACTAGCAAAGAACACGGGCCCTCGGGTGTATCTGGTTCTCTAGAAGCATCACTTCAATGGCTTTTCCGTGTTGGTTCCGCCGGAACGGGAGAGGCCAAGGAGGCAGAAGATGTGTGTTGCGAGGCCGACGTTCTTTCTGGCAGTCATTCTTTCTGGTCTATTGCTGTGCCCCCAGATATCAGAGGCGACGGATGCAGATGGCAATGGGTTCGATGATGCGCTCGAACAGATACTAGCGCGACGGTTCTGCCCGTCATTCAGGTTGCAGGAGGGCCAGCACGTGAGACCGATGCCTGTTGGCATTATTGGCACTTCGAACTCCTTCACCTCGGTCCCGGGGAATGCGGTCTGGCTTAAGCTATACAGCGATGCAACGGGACAAGTTATTGGAGCTTGGAGGGCTGATGATCCTGGTTGGCCGACTTGGTGGCATGACCAAGGCTGGGGTGCTCCGGATTGGGACTACTCCTGGGTTCATGATCTCACACAAATGTGGTATCCGCCAGACAAGGCCCCAGGGATTTACACCGCCAAGTTCTATTTAGACTGGGGTGGCCCTTCGACAGATGCGCCGTCGGATTGGGGCCCGTTTTATCTGAGCTCAGACGGCAATTCCTACGGGCACCCGGGAAGGTACTACAAGTCCACCGCATACGCCCACCTTTTCTGTGCTGACTCGCTGACGGTGATTCAGTACTGGTTCTTCTATCCATACAACGATTGGGTGAACAACCACGAGGGAGACTGGGAGCACATCAACGTCGTAATAAGCAGCGCAGATCCTGAGCAATCAGTTATAGAAATGGTCGAGTACTACTTCCACAACCGCTACTTGAGTGCGGACCCGGCGCTGGGACAGCTCTATCAAGTGGACGAAACCCATCCGGTCGTGTTCGTCGGCGGCTACGGTGAAATGTATTGCGGTGGTATGTTCATAGGCTCGGGTCCGCAGGGCGGGGGCAGCTATCCCGTTCTCGGACATTGGGAACGTGCTGGGAGTCCCGTAGAGATTGAGGTAGCTGGCGTGCAAATCTCCTGCCCTGCGGCAGCAGACGATCTGTCAACGACTGGCGACTACGTGCACTGGAGCAATGTTCAGGTCATTGTGTGGCCCGATGCGGACGCGGAATACTGCGCTGCGCATCCGGACCGCTCATGGATGAAAGCCCTGATGCCTTGGGGAACCACCTTTGCAAGCTCTCCGGGCGACTGGCTCGGCGCGGGCTCAGTCGGAAACGACGCCCCACCTACGCCATCTCGCACCAGCGAATGGGAGCATCTTGGCCCGGAGACGAGTAGATCCTTGTATGTCCGTAATAGGCCGTACGACCCGGTAACGGACTCCGACTGGATCGCCCCATCCCCACCTGCCGCTCCCGCCATAGCGGTAGACCGTCCCAATGGGGGTGAGACTTGGCACATTGGGGACGAGCAGACAATCATTTGGCACACGGACAGCCCTGCAGTCGTGGACTCGGTCGATGTTCTGCTTTCCCTGGATGGAGGCAGTACGTTCCCGGTTACTATCTCGGAGTATCATGACGACATCTGGTCCCTGCCGTGGACCGTTGGGCCGGCGCCGGCATCTCAGTGCAAGATCAAGGCAATTGCACACGTCGCAGATGGTGGGGTCGCAGAGGATGTGAGCGACGCGCCATTCGCTATCACATATGCCTCACCCCCGCCTCCGCCTCCGCCTACAGGTGGAGGCGGAGGTGGGTGCCCCTTTGTTTCCGCGTGGAACGGCCACCACTTCGGAGGGCATAACACGGTGCTCAATCCGTTTGGGACCGAAGAGAGCGGGCCGGATCGCATCGACTACTTATTGTTCGAGAAGGCTCGGCCCAAGGCCGGAGTATGGGAGATTGAAGTCTCAGAGTTTGAAGGGGATTCTGTTTTCATCGATGGCGTCCGGGTTTATCAAGTGTGTGCACCCGCGGAGTATGACGGTTTGGTATGCAGCAAGGGCACCGTCATGGGTTTCAAACGAATTGATGATCTTGGGCTTGTGGGGGGGTGGTCAAACGCGGACCCCGGTGGATCTGCGCGCGCTGTTCCAAAGGATTGCCTTGATGGGACACCAGGGACGACGGCACTCTTCCTCTCCGCACAGAGACTCACCGGGGAGATGATCGGAGACCCTTACATAGTGATTGTGGGACGGGACAAGCCTGAGATGCCGCTGCCTCCTGGGTATCCTCTTTCGGGAAGCCAGGGCATGCGTCCGCTTGAGCAGCCTGTCGGCGTGGGCGTTTCCATAGTGACTGGCGCCGAGGCCGCCAGCACACCGCTTGGAACCTTCGTGCCAAGAGAGAACCCCTACCCGTCTATCGTTGGACCCATTCCGATGTTTGTCCCGGTTGACTCCACCCTGATCGCATCACTTGACTTCCGTGGCCGCCATCGGATCAGTCAAATCTCCGTTGTGCGGGCGTCTGAAGTTGGAGTTTCCGCTGATGAGTGTAGCCTTGTCTGTGCCCGCTTGGCAGACGGTACAGATGTCACAGAACGGGTGGCCGAACCTGATTCGCGCTACGCAAATCTCATATCGTCGGGACACATAAGGTTGTCGTTCCGGGAGGCGGCAGGCAAATCGCGACCCATCAGGGGGCTCTTGGTCGAGATTCGAGGACATTACATCACTGGCTCCCGGGACACGAAGGGAGAGGCAGATGCGATTACCCGCGCTACCAGGATCATTAGCGCAGGTCCCAACCCGTCATCTGGTGAGATTACAGTGTCGTATGAAGCGCGGCCGTCGGAAAGGGTCGAGATAGGAGTGTTCGATGTAAGAGGGCGCTTGGTGAGAGAGCTGCCCAATGGAGTGGCGCTCAGTGGAATCCAGACCGTCACTTGGGATGGCAGAGATTCTGCGGGCGAGGCTGTGTCAAGTGGTGTATACTTTGTGCGATTGAGTGGTGGCCATTGTGTGTCTTTCCGCAAGGTACTCCTTTGCCGGTGAGCCGGGGAGGTTCTGGTTATGGGTCCTTGTGCGGCTAGTCCCCTGGAGGCTTAGTCCCGAAGACATCGAGAGTGAGGTTACTTCATGCGCCGAGTAGGTATCCTGATTAGTGTCGTTATGATGCTCATCCTTGTCACACGGGGAATCGCCTGGTCAGATTACAATGGAGTGCTTTCGGAGTTGTTTTTTGCACGAGAACCGATCGCCAGAGCGCAGGCGCTTGGGCGGGCCTATGTTGCCATCGACGACGATGGAGCTGCAATCTTCTATAATCCGGCGGCGGGGGCGGCCTTTGGGGCACCATCAGCATGTTTCTCTCATTCAGACAGATATTACACTCTGGAGGACGCCGCGTTCACGTTTGGCCAGGTCACAGTCCCGTTGGGAAGATTCGGGAGTATCGGTTTTGGCAAGTACCACTTCGATTACGGGCTCGAGACACTTGACGGGAACACGACAACGATGTCAGCAATCGCGACCGCTTACTCCAGAAGGCTGAAGGGTGACCTGTTCGTAGGTCTGGGCTTCGAGCGAGTTCGCCAGGATCTAACTGATGATGGGTCGAGTGCTTACCTCGTCAACCTTGGCTTTCTGTGGTCGATTTGGCAATCGCAGAGTGGTTCTTCGCGGAGTCAGGAGTGTTGGTTGGGCTCCAGCATAATGAACCTGGGCGGTTCAAGCATCACTATGGGCGACCAGGATTTCGAGCTGCCCATCATTTTCCGTGGGGGTGGGGTATATCGAATGTCATGGCAGTCTGCTTCAGTATTGTCATCGCTGGAGACTCTCGCCGTGCTTGTAGACGTCGAGTACGAAAGCCTATTGAACTCAGCCTTCCATCGTGGGCTAAGGGTAGGCGCTGAGATCCGAGTGCTCGAGGCTGTGTCGTTGCGCGTCGGGCACTACGACGAGAGGCTTGATGACTTCAGGATTGAGTCCAACAGGAATTCAATAGAGCAGACCACTTACGGGTTTGGTATACGGGTACCCATGGACAAGTTCAGCAGTAGGTTGCCGGTGACTGTGGGATTCGATCTCACGGCACTGGATAGCCCCAGTTTGGTGAAGGGGGCTTCCCCCACCCATCGGTACCGGCTCTATACTATCTCGGTGCAAGGGGTGGGCACGCTCGCGCGGCCGCGGGGGGAGTGATAGACCTGATGATATCAGCTGAAGCTATGATCGCTCGGAGGTTGTTGGTAGTTTCCCTAGCGGCTGTCGTCGTCTTGGCCAGCGTGAACCTGGCCAATGCGCATGGGCTGGATCTCGCGATCGGCTGGCACCGGCTCGCGGAGGAAGCCCCTCCGTGGCGAGGTCCCGAGACGGGAGGACGACTGCCGGGTGGGCAGCCCTTGTACTCGCTGGGGATGTTTTTCAATGATTTTGGGGATCGCCATAAGGCACGTTTCGGACTTCGTTACACCACCCACCAGACTCTCCATGAAATCGACGGCATCGGTAGATCATTTCGGATGCAGAGTTTTCTGCTCGATTATCAGCGGCAGTTGCTCTGGCACAAGCCATTTCGGGTGGTCGCCGACGTTTGTGTAGGACTTTCGACGTTTTCAACACACGTCCCGTATCCGTACAACTACTCCGACGACTTCTCGATTCACCTGCATGCACCAGCAACCGTTGTCCCGGGACTGGGCTGGCAGTGCCAGGTCGCGAGCCAGTTCACGCTGCAGGCGGGGCTCTGGTACTATTGGCTTCTTGGGGATTCCGACAAGGTGACACCATTTCGCTCGAGTTTTGCCCTCACGTTCGGTCTGGGCTACACCATGAGTACCAGATGACCGGGTGGTTGGACAGATACCCGCCTTTCTAGGCGCCCCAGCTGAAGCAGTCGCAGACGGCACTGCTTTTAGGAAATCCTGACCTCCGGGAGGGCCCTGGCAATAACAAGGGGAACTCCGCAAGCGGTCCGGAGGCCATTTGAATCCCCTTCAGGCGAATTCCATCACGAGGCGTGCCACTTTGACGCATTCCCGGCTCATCAGAAAGTTGCGAAAGTCGTCCCGTTGAGGGAGGTGCGCGGTACATGTCAATCAAAGTCGTTGCTGACGTCCAAGAGTGACTTCTACTCCCTGATAACCTTGTACCTACGCAGATACCTGTTTATCATAGGTTTGGCGGCATCCCTTGCCAATTAGATGAGGACTACGCTAATCTCTCTCAGAGTTGGACTATCTGTTTGCGGGGAGGCTCCAAGCTCCTGTCGAAGGATGACTCCTGGAGAGACTCAATGTCACATGATGCCAAAGACTCAGTGACTCCGTCGAGTAGTATCGACAGGCCCCGCAGTTGGCCCGATTTCAGATTCAACCTGCAGGAGATTGCCGGCGCGGTCGGAGATTTCGGAACTTTGATCCCGATCGTCCTGGGCATGGCTTTGGTCTCCGACATAAGGCTGGGTCCTGTGCTTCTGTGTTTTAGCGCCTGGTACATCATTACCGGCATCTACTACAGAATGCCCGTTCCGGTAGAGCCGATGAAAGCAATCGGAGCCATAGTTATCGCTGAACGGTTGAGCAGTGGGGCGATTGCCGCATCAGGAATTGTCTTGGGAGTATTCTTCCTGGCGTTCGGTTCCGTCAGAGGAATGAAGTTTCTCCAGGAGAGGGTACCGCACAGTGTCATCAGAGGTATACAGATGGGGCTGGCCCTGATGCTCGCCCGGACGGCGACAGGTTTCATCAAGGCAGATCATGGCATGTCCGTCATCTGTCTGGGAATTCTCTTCTGCTTCTTGGTTATTAGCAGATTCAGAAGGATTCCTGACATCTCCGCCATTGTTGTATTGCTCCTGGGAGTAGCTGTAGGGCTTGCCCGCTCCGGCTTTCCGCCGATTGCTCTGACAAGACTGCCCCTGTTGACCATCCCGACAGCGGGGGAATTTCTAAAAGGGAGTTGGGCGCTGGCTCTCCCCCAGGTGCCTCTCACAATCACCAACTCAATACTTGCCACCACGCTGCT
>JBDRNT010000004.1:0-4285 GCA_043810925.1 Candidatus Eiseniibacteriota bacterium | reverse complement strand
CCGTGCAGTCAAAGAACTTGCGGATGTACACACAGTACATGCCAATCTGCTCCTGGACCTCTTCGTCGCCGCAAGCACTGTCCTTCTCGATGCACGCGGCTATCCCGGTTATGACTTCTCCGCCTTCCTTCCCCACCCATGCCTGGTCACCGACGTTCCAGCCAGTCAGCCCAGGAGCCCGAGCAGGGGGGAGCGTCGGTTCAGTTATAATATCGGCGTGGCCACAATGTGCCTGAGATGTCCAGGAGTTGCCTTATGGGTCACCTGAGGGCTTTTCAAGCTTTTCAGGTTGGTACAACTGGGATAAGGAGAGTCCAATGACTTCAGCGGGAGCCCTGTTAACGCGGTCCGTCAGGGTGGGTTTGGGAATCCTGGCAACCTCCGCAATCGCAGCAGCCACGATCGGGGGGGGCTTCCTTCTGGTCTGGATTGCTTCGATTATCACCTGAACCGGTTGAATGCTTACGACCTAGAGACTCCGGGTTGATGCTTTGATCCTCAGGCCCAGAAAATCCGAGATAAAGAATATTTTTCAAAACTGCGGACGGGTCATCTTTTTCGTCGGGGTGGCGATGTTCGTGCCGATGGCGCTGTCGTTATCCTTGGGGGAGTAGAAGCCCGCTCTCGACATGGCTGTGGGGGTCATGGCCTGCTTCATCTTCTGGGCGATCACCCATCTGACATGCGCGGAGAACGAAGGCGCATCCTGGACATCCGGCCTTGTCACGGCCTCACTCTCGTGGCTTCTCGCAATGGTCTTCTCGGCGATTCCTCTTTACCTCTCGGGGCACTTTGGTTCTTTCCTGGACGCCTGTTTTGACGCGATGAGCGGCCTGGCGACGACCGGCCTGAGTCTCATACAGGACCTCGACCACCTCGCATACGGCACTAACTTGTGGCGGCACCTGATGATGTTCCTGGGGGGGCAGGGTATTGTGGTGCTGCTGCTGGCCTTTTTCGCCTCCGGGTCATGGGCATTCATGATGTACGTGGGAGAAGCTCGAGATGAGAAAATCCTTCCCAATGTCTCGAACACCGCGAGGTTTATCTGGGCGGTCGCTACCGTGTACCTGGTGCTGGGGACCACCATTATCTGGTTTTCGATGCTAAAGGGAGGGATGCCGGCAGCGCGTGGGTTCTTTCACTCCATATGCCTGTTCATGGCTGGATACGACACCGGCGGGTTCACGCCGATGTCCCAGAGCGTCCTCTACTATCACAGTATCTGGGTCGAGTGCGCCACTGTGTTCATCATGATACTGGGCATGATCAACTTCGCGGTTCACTTCCGTGTCTGGACCGGCAACAGGCGGGAACTCTACAGGAACGTCGAGATGAAGACTCTGGCGGTGACAATTGCGCTCACGACCCTTGTGGCAGCGCTCAGTCTGGGAGCGGCTCGTGTCTACCCCGACGCTGTCGCGTTGTTCAGAAAGGGTTTCTATCAGATTATCTCCGGTCACTCTGGGACTGGATTTATGACTATATACGGACGTGAATTCGCGCTCCAGTGGACCCCGCTCGCTTTGTTTGCCGCCATTATCGCGATGGGGCTTGGGGGTGCCGCGTGCTCTACAGCCGGCGGGATAAAGGCCCTCAGGGTCAATATCTCGGCCCGTTCGATCTGGGCGGAGGTGAAAAGGTTGATGTCTCCCCCTTCTTCCGTCCTGGACATGAATGTGCACCACATCAGAAAAGTCCGCGTCACCGACCGGCTCGTCAGGGGCGTTATGGTGGTGACCGCCTGCTATCTGCTTACCTACCTCGGTGGCGCGCTCATAGTGAGCATGTACGGGCACCCGATATCCCTGGCGCTTTTCGAGTCCACCAGCGCCTGCGCCAACGTGGGTCTGACCTGCGGCATCACGGCTCCGTCTATGCCCGCCTTGATGAAGGTGGTCTTTGTCCTCCAGATGTGGGCGGGAAGGCTCGAGTTCATGTCTGTTTTCCTCCTTATCGGAACAGCTGTGGCTTTAGCGAGGGGGAAGTAGAATGGGAAGTAATATGTTGCGACGGATTACCGCTGCCTTTATCCTGGCAACTGTTTTCACCGTGGCCCTGTCCTGGTCTACCTGCTCGGCAGAGGGCGATGGGAAACCGGTGAACTCCGTGCAGCTAATCGAGCAGTCGAGCAACTACGATGGAGAAGATGTCATATACAGGGGCGAAGCGGTCGGCGACATACTGAACAGAGGTGAAAACGCCTGGGTAGCCGTCAACGACGACCACTATTCAAGAAGTCCATTGAGAATAAACGAAGAATTCAAGGGGGGGAACAGCGGGATAGGGGTCTACGGGCCACGAGCCGATCTGGACGAGATACATTTCCTGGGCTCCTATACCGCAAGGGGCGACATCGTGGAAGTCCGGGGGACTTTCTATAGATCGAGTGTCGAGCACGGGGGAGACACCTGCATAGTGGCCAGGAGCATAGATGTCCTGGAAAGAGGACACCGACTTCCGGAGAGCAGGATGGGGTCCGAACTGCTCCTGGCGGGCGCGCTTCTTGTTGCCTGTCTTGCTTTGACAGCGCTGATAGCGGCGCGAAGAAGGGGGCGGTTCAGTGAATGACCGCCAGGTGGAGACGGGCATGACCGACAGTGCCGAGTGCCTGGAGAGAAGAGCACGATGTACGTCATAGTGGCGGGCTGCGGCAGGGTCGGCGCCCAACTGGCGGGTTTTCTGTCCGAAGAAGGCCACGATGTCGTGGTCATAGACAAAGACGCGACGTCGTTCCATCGGCTGGGGAGCTCCTTCAATGGGCTCACGCTCGAGGGGGTGGCCTTCGACGAGGACCTGCTGCTCGACGCTGGGGTGAAGAGCGCGGATGCTTTCCTGGCACTCACCAACTACGACAACACCAACCTCATGGCCGCGGAGATAGCAAAGTGTATCTACGAGGTGCCAACCGTGCTCTCCAGGGTCTATTACGTGGAAAAAGAGCTTACTTTCTTCAAGATGGGAATCGACTATGTTTGCAGCACGACACTCACTGCCGAGCGTTTTACAGAGAAGCTGTTCCAGGGAACGGGCACGATATCCCTGCAGGACAGACCCGAGCTGGGTGTCAAGCTCCTGGAGTTCCAGGTGAGACCGGAAGCAGCGGGCCGGCGGGCACGGGAGCTTGATTCCGGGGTCAACTCCCGCCTGGTCGCGGTACTGAGAAGGGGGCTTCTGCTCGGGTTGGACGAGGACATCCTGCTGGAGCCCGCCGACCGATTGGTCGTGGCGCTGCGCAAGGAAGGGCACCAGGCCGTGCTGGAATGCCTGGGTGAAGGATACGCGACCGACGTGTCATGCCGGTTTGCGGCCGCCTTTCCCACTGACGCCAGCGGGGCCCTCCAGGACAAGCCTGATAGCGCCACGGTAGTCATCGGCGGCTGCAGCGCGGTAGGTGCCCACCTGGCCTTCATGTTGTCCATGGAGGGCCACGATGTCACGGTGATAGACGAGGAACCCGAGCGGTTCAAGAGGATGCCCGATAACTTCACCGGCAGGTTCGTGCGGGGCACCGTCTACGAGGAGGAAACCCTCCTGGCCGCGGGGATAGAAGAGGCATCCCACTTTGCCGTGCTGACCAAGTTCGACAACGCCAACCTTATGGCCGCGATGGTTGCGCAGCGTGTCTTCAACGTGCCGGTAGTGGTCGCACGCCTCTTCAACACGGACAAGGAGTTCACCTACCAGGCCCTTGGGATAGATTTCGTATGTGGCACCAGGCTACTCTCACAGCTCCTGCTCAACAGGCTTATTAACCCCATCGTGCATGTGAGGGCGAGTTGTTGCAACAACCTTTTCGACATCGTGGAGTATGAATGTCCATCGCGGTGGGCAGGAAAGGACATCGCGCAGATCGAGAACAAGGTCGGCTTCAGGCTGGCCTATGTGGCCAGGAGGCAGACCGGCGTCCTGCCGACCGGGCACTTCAAGCTCGGGCAGGGCGACGTCATCACGGCCCTCATGCCCTCGAGAGCGGCCCGCAAGCTCGACAGGAATCTCAAGAAGCAGATGAAGGGGTGATCGATCATCTTCATAGTAATCAGCGGTGGAGGCAAAGTCGGCGCCTTCCTGGCGCAGAAACTCGTCAGCAAAGACCATACCGTGGTCATCATCGAGAAAGACGAGGCGACCTGCGACAAGCTATCGGCAGCCACCGAAGCGCTTATCATCCATGGGGACGCCTGTGACTTCAGATTTCAGCAGGAGGCCAGGGTGGACAAAGCGGAAGTGTTCGCGGCTGTCACAGGTGACGATGATGACAACCTCGTGGCCTGCCAGCTAGCCA
>JBDRNT010000003.1:0-3080 GCA_043810925.1 Candidatus Eiseniibacteriota bacterium | reverse complement strand
GAAATGGAGACAGATAATGAACCTGATACACTAATGGACTTGCTGCTAATAGAGTCGTGTCGGAATTCAAGTTCGCGGCCAGAGTTTATCTCAGGCGGCAGTCTCCTCAGGGCGCTAATTGAAGACCTTCGTGGTGCGGATATGAATACGGAGTGGCAAACAGTTGAACCCCTGATTGTGCCGTTTCAGCCTAATCCGGACAGATGGGACTTGAAGTTAAGTCGTGGTTTTGTAGCTTTGGCATACTCGAAAGGAGCCAATCATGAGTGCCAAGCAGAACCAGAGTCCGGAGTCGGTAGTTCGGGATATTCGTCGGAATACACGTCGTAAGTACACGGCCGAGGAGAAGATTCGCATTGTACTGGAGGGGCTTAAGGGGGAAGTCAGCATCTCCGAGCTGTGTCGCCGCGAGGGGATTGTCAGCAACCTGTACTATCGCTGGAGCAAGGACTTCCTCGAGGCTGGGAAGAAGCGTCTGGCGGGTGATACAGTCCGTGAGGCAACCAGCTCCGAGGTGGTTGATCTCAGGTCAGAGAACGATCAACTGAAGCAGTTGGTGGCGGAGTTAAGCCTAAAGAACCGCCTTCTCAAAAAAAGTCTGACTGGTTTGGAGTGAGGCGTCGTCGGTACATGCGTCACACTCAATCAGAGAAGATGGAAATCATTCGGATAGTTGAGAACTCCGGGATCGGTGTCAAACGAACGCTTGCCGAGTTGGATATCAACCGGAGCACCTTCTATGACTGGTATCGCCGGTATCGAGAGGGCGGTTATGACGCCCTGGCATCCAGGCCGCCTCATCGCCGCCGTTTCTGGAATGCCATCCCGCCGGATGTGAAGCAGAAGGTGGTCGAGACGGCGTTAGAGCATCTGGACAAATCACCTCGTCAATTGGCCTGGTATCTGACTGATACACAGGGGTATTACAGGGAGTGTCCAGGATTTTGTGTAAGCGACCGATTTCCGGTTTTCATATTCTTCCCTCAAAGACGATGCTGAAATAGTTCAAGGCGGCCACCCAGTCCTTGATCGGCCGCTTCCACTTTTTCGAGATTCTCTGCATCGCCAAGTAGATCACTTTCCTGACCGCATCGACCGTGGGGAACGAGCCGCGATTCCGAGTCACCTTCCGCAGTTGCGCCTGCATCGATTCGATGGCGTTGGTGGTATAGATAACCTTCCGAATCTCCGGCGGGTAGCCAAAAAACGGAATGATGTTCATCCAGCAGGAACGCCACGACCGGGCGATCTGGGGAAAGCGGTTCTGATACTTGGCTTCAACGGCAGCCAAGGCTTGTTCGGCGGCCTCTTCGTTCGGCGCGGCATAAATGGTTCTGAGATCGGCCGCCACAGCTTTACGCTCTTTCCAACTGACGTACTTCAGCGAGTTGCGAACCATGTGCACGATGCACAACTGCACCTGGGTCTTCGGATAGGCCGTCTCAATCGCGTCAGGAAAACCGGTCAGACCGTCCACACAGGCGATCAGGATATCCCGAACACCCCGGTTCTTCAGTTCCGTCAGCACATTCAGCCAGAACTTCGAACCCTCCTGATCGCCGACCCACAGGCCCAGCAGTTCCTTGTAGCCCTCCAGAGTGATCCCCAAGGCCAAATACACCGCCTGGTTCTTCACCTGGCCGCTCTGACGCAGCTTCAGGTGAATGGCATCCAAATAGACGATCGGGTAGACCGCCTCCAAGGCCCGGCTCTGCCAAGCTGTCACCTCCTCCAGAACCGCGTCCGTCACCGCCGAAATCAAGGCCGGAGACACTTCCGACTGATACATCTCCTCAAGATGTCCCTGAATATCACGAGTCGTCAACCCCCGAGCATACAGCGCCAAAACCTTCTCGTCAAACCCGGGCAACCGCCGCTGATGCTTCCTGACGATCTGCGGCTCAAACTCCCCGTTGCGGTCACGAGGAATCTCCAGTGAAACATCCTCGGTCCCGGTCTTGACCGTCTTGCTGCTCCTGCCGTTCCGGGAGTTGCCGCTGTTCCGGCCTTCCAGGGCCTTGGGTGGATACCCCAGATGATGCGTCATCTCTCCCTCAAGGGCCCGCTCGTAGACTCGTTTCGTCAGAGATTGGAGAAGACCTCCCTCGCCCACTATCTCCTCGGGCGTCTTACCCGCTAGCAACTCATCGATGAGCTTGTCCGCTTCGTCGCGCTTGTCGACCATGATGTCTCTCCTTCAATCCAATATAACATCATAGCCGCTTACACAAAAATACTTACACGCCCGTATTACATCTCGGAGTCGAGTGTCTATCGGGTTCTGAAAGCCCACGATCTGATCACCAGTCCGAACTACACTGTCCTGAGTGCCAAGGACAAGTTCGACCACCCGACCACTCGGGTGAATCAGCTCTGGCAGACCGACTTCACCTATCTGAAGGTAATTCACTGGGGTTGGTACTACTTGTCAACGGTGCTGGATGATTACTCCCGCTACATCCTGGCTTGGAGGCTTTGCGGCGGTATGTCGGCTGAGGATGTGACGGAAACGATCGCTCTGGCTATTGCCGAGTCAGGTGTGGAGCATGCCTATGTCCGCCACCGGCCAAGACTGCTTTCAGACAACGGTCCCTGCTACATCTCGGGTGAGCTGAAGGAATACCTGGCCGATCAGGGCCTTAAGCACACCAGGGGTCGGCCGTATCATCCCATGACTCAGGGCAAGATCGAGCGGTATCACCGATCGATGAAGAACATCCTGCTGTTGGACAACTACTACAGCCCGGATAATCTCAAAGCCGAGATCGCCGCCTTTGTGGACTATTACAACCATCAGCGGTATCATGAGTCGCTGGACAATGTGACCCCGGCTGATGTTTACACAGGGCGAGCAGTGAAGATTATTGCAGAACGACAGCGAATCAAAGAACGAACGATGAAACTGAGGAAACAAAACTACAAAAAGGCTATTGCCAGAGCACAAACTGTGGCTTAGATTTCAGCACCACCTGTCCGGATTGTCTGAAGACGTACACTTGACTAACTGCAAGGGAGAACGTATATTGCCCGACTAGTGGGAACGCCCATGCGGCTGGATGTTATAATAATACGATGAAGTG
>JBDRNT010000002.1:0-6926 GCA_043810925.1 Candidatus Eiseniibacteriota bacterium | reverse complement strand
TTGGGAGCTATCGGACCAAGACCGAACGCTACCTTATGCTCCACCTGGGTGCCTTCTACACGTACTGACACGTCATTGAAGGACGCCGCTACTATGCTAACCTTGCCGGCTGCCGTTGCGAGCGGCTGGTTCTTCTCAAGTATGATCTTGGCTATCTTGCCATTACCACTGAACCTGGTCATGCCAGCCATCGCGATACGAAGATCGCCGTTGGGGTTATAGGCCATAGAGAAGCCATCAGCCAGACCGATGCCCTCTACAGAGGCAACCGAGAAGTCGGTCGCATCGTAGGTGACCACGAGATCAACTGCCATCACGTCGTTTGAGTTCTTCACCTTGACAGGTATCTCTACCGTGCCATCGGTGTAAACAGGCATACCCAGTTTGACCGACGCATCGTTGACCACGGTCATAACCGGACCAGTCGGCGGACACTCAGGACAACCGTTGACGTCACCGTACTGGACTCCGATCCAATCAACCGTACCCGGACAAGTGAAAATGCAGTTACCCGGAATCGCGTAGAACCTCCACATGTCGGGACACGGGAAGAGGTTAATGAGACCGACTGAGTACTGCAGAATATAGGATGCATCAAGCGATGTTATCCTGCCACTGCAGTTCACATCGGCCGCCACCTGCTGAGGATAGACGATGCCGCCACCGTAGTTAAACGGGCAGTCATCCAGATCTTCCAGGCACACCACGTTCTGGAGCACAAGGGCTGCATCCATCGAGGTTACGCAAGGAAGGATCGGACAGTAGTCTATGCTCACACAATAGCAACCACTGGCCTCACCGAGCGGATCGAGACAGTCAAACAGATAGTAGCCGTTGGCATCCGTGTACTGGCTCGCAATGTGATTGCCTACGCAATCCGTGAGATGCATGAAGGCGCCGTCGAGCTGCCTGGTGAAGTAAGGCTCGTCACACTCATCAAAACAGCACTTCCAGTAGTTCACGGTACCATCGACATCGCACCAATCAACACAGATCTGGCCGTTCTACCAGCACACATCCAGAGGATCCTCAGGATCATAGAGGTTTATGTGGGTGAACGTGAGATCACAACACATGCAAGGCTTGGCGTTCGTGCTCACAGCAAACTTAAGATAGAAGAGCACGCCCTCGCCCACCAGCGGCCCGGTGCCTGCACCGGCTATGGTGATACAGTTCCCACCACAGGGACCACAAACGGGATCGCCCCAGCCTGAGTTCGTCATCACGTCACCGATCTGACAGTACTCAAACTCAAGCAGGCCCACGGGTAGATCACACCAGCAGATCTCCATATCAAAGCCCATGACGCCCCAACCGGTGACGTCTTCGATGTAGACCGGAACGAGTACGTTGTCACCCGGATTGACGATGAGGGTGTCAATCCGCACGTTAATACCCACGCAGGGCTGAGCGTTAGCGGTAGAGGTGGGAGGTGCCAGTGTAAGAGCTACGGTGACGGCGATAATCGCCATTGAAACTACAAGACCTTTCATCATTTTTCTTCCATCCCCTTTCTCGAGACAGATAACTGATCCAACATTCTTTGTATCCGTACATTAGATAGGCGTCCGCCTCCATGCAGACGTCACTGGCTCTCATTCTCACCCCCTTTCTCTGCGAGCATTTCTGTAACCAGGCCAAATATGTAAAGTCCTATTACAGAGTTGTCTCCGCGATTTTACTATGGAATTTTCCCCGCACCCTGCATCCTTGCATTCCCAGCAAAGCGCAGTTTATCACAGTCTCTTGCGTTTGTCAACGGTTCTGTGCCATAAATAGCCAATTTAGCAATTATGCTGGAAACCCCCGTGTTTCGGGGGCTTGGCTGGCTATGGGCGCGGGATTCTGGACGATAACCATCGGAGTATTTGCTCTCATCGCCAGGTCAGGCATGGGTTGGCGAATGTCGACACAGGGGCCGATCGGAATGGTTTGACAAGAGCTGCGTATGTATGTTAAATCTCTCTCTGAGATGTCTATTTTCGAATTGATGGAAATGCACGGGCACGAAGAGCTGGTCTTCTGCTATGACAGGACGACCGGTCTCAGGGCGATAGTAGCCATTCACGATACCACGCTGGGTCCGGCGCTGGGTGGCACCCGAATGTGGAACTACGAGGATGAGGGTGAGGCTCTCAAGGACGCCCTCAGGCTTTCCCGGAGTATGACCTATCAGGCTGCTGTGGCCGACTGCGACACGGGTGGTGGCAAGGCCGTGTTGTGGGGTGACCCGGCCAGAGACAAGAGCGAAGCCTATTTTCGCGCATTCGGCCGGTTCGTGGAGGGCCTCAATGGGAGGTTCATCACCTACGGGGATCTCGGTACCGACGAGCGTGACCTCAGATATGTAATGCGGGAGACCGATCAGATCGCTCCCTTCGTTTCCCACGGGGCGGCCATGACCGACGGGGCCAAGATCACCGCATACGGCGTTGTCTGTGGTATGAGAGCATGCTGCAAGATGGTATTCGGCGTATCGAGTTTGAAGGGAAGACGCGTTGCCATTCAGGGTGTCGGTGAAGTGGGAGCCCATCTGGCGAGGTATCTCTATGACGAAGGGGCGAGGCTCGTCTTGACCGACATCGTCTATGATGCGATGAAACGCGTCCAGGATGATGTCCCGGATGTTAAGATCGTAAGACCCGATGCCATCCTCGGGTGTGAATGCGACGTACTATCACCGTGTGCGCTTGGCGGCGTGATCAATGACATTACAATCGAACAGCTTAAGTGCAAGATCATAGCAGGTGCTGCGTATCACGTTATTGAATCCGACCTCATCGGTGATCTTCTTCATAAGAGGGGTATCCTCTACGCTCCCGACTTTGTGATAAGCGCAGGTGAGTTGTTTCAGAGCGCCTACAAGATGACACCCGTCAGCCAGGAGGAGGGACTCAAAAGGGCGGAGGAGATCTACGACGTGATGGTCAGAGTGCTCGACCGGTCAATACGAGAAGAAATCCCGCCCTACAGGGCTGCACGTAAGATGGCTGTTGAACGGATAGAGCAGATGGGAAGGGTAAGGACGATTCTCACCCATCCTCCCGATCTCGGCCTATAGATGGAGTGTTGTTGATGGCTGTTCGTAAAGCCGAACCATTCAGAATTCTGGCCATGAATCCGGGTTCTACATCAACCAAGATCGCCGTCTATGATAACGAGACCCCGGTGCTTGTGGATACGGTCAGACACTCGGAGCTCGATCTAGCCGAGTTCGACAAGATCTGGGACCAGTATGAATTCAGGAAGCGGATGGTTATTGAGACACTCCAGGAGCACGGCATAGATCTGGACTCGCTTTCAGCTGTTGTAGGCAGAGGGGGGCTCCTGCGTCCGGTGGTAAGCGGAACGTATGCGGTCAACGAACTTATGATATCCGATGGGAGAGAGGGCATCCAGGGTGAGCATGCCGCCAACCTTGGGCCCGTTCTGGCCTTTGGTATCGGCTGGGACCTCGGTATCCCCTCCTACATGGTTGACCCGCCGAGTGTGGATGAGTTTGAGACTCTTGCGCGGCTATCCGGTCACAAGGAAATCCCGCGGCTCAGCCTGTCTCATGCACTCAACATCAAGGCCACTGCAAGGGTTGCAGCATCCGACATGGGACGTGGGCTCGACGATGTCAATCTCATAGTTGCTCATCTAGGCGGAGGTATATCCGTCTGCCCCTTGAGGAAGGGGAGGATCATCGACTCGAACGATGCCAATAGCGGCGGTCCCTTCTCGCCGGAGCGTACCGGTGGTCTCCCGGCGCTGGGACTGATCAACTTTGTCTTTGACAAAGGTCTGTCACGGGATGATGCGAAGCGGGACCTTGTCGGCAGGGGGGGTATGGTTTCGTATCTGGGTACCAATTCCGCCAAGGATGTTGAAGACAGGATTGCGCGTGGCGATAAGGTAGCGGCAGCCGTCTATGAGGCGATGGCCTACCAGATAGCAAAGGAGATAGGAGCCATGGCGACCGTCTTGAAGGGCGAGGTCGATGCGATAGTACTCACCGGCGGTCTGGCCGGGAGTAAGATGCTCACCGACTGGATCAGGGCCAGGGCCGAGTTCATAGCGCCTGTCAAACTCTATCCCGGTGAGGACGAGCTCAAGGCGCTTGTGCTGGGCTGCCTGAGAGTATTACAGGGCACTGAGAAGGTAAAAACGTATCCGGAAAGCGTTGAACCATTGATGCTTTAAGTTTCACGGGAGGGAAGCAAATGCCTTATGAGAATGTGCTGGTCGAAAAGAAGGACAACATCGCCTATGTTACGGTGAACCGGCCCAAGGTCTTGAATGCGCTTAACGTAAAGACGGTGCTTGAGCTCACCGATATTTTCGAAACCCTTGCCGGTGACAATGATGTTCAAGCAGTGGTCCTGACCGGAAGCGGCGAGAAAGCCTTTGTGGCCGGGGCGGACATCACGGAGTTCCTGAAACTCAGCGCGGACGGTGCGCGGGACTATGCCAAACGCGGCCAGAATCTCTTCAACATGATTGAGAGGCTGGGAAAGCCGGTCATAGCTGCCGTAAATGGATTTGCCCTCGGCGGAGGCTGTGAGATTGCGATGGCATGCACCTACAGGATCGCATCTGAAAACGCAAAGTTCGGTCAGCCCGAGGTCTCGCTCGGTCTCATCCCCGGATTCGGCGGCACGCAGCGGCTTCCGAGACTCATCGGGAAGGGTAGAGCCATGGAGATAATCCTCACCGGCAACCCTATCGATGCTGAGACGGCCGAGAGGTTCGGTCTCGTCAACAGGGTGGTGCCGCAGGACGAACTGATCGAAGCATGCGAAAAAGCTGCGAAGACTATTGCGAAACGCGGCCCCCTTGCAGTAAAGTACTGTCTGGAAGCCGTGGACAGGGGCCTCAATATGAGTCTGGATGACGGGCTCGTATTGGAGGCCGATCTTTTCGGACTGGTATTCGCTTCTGAAGATTCTAAGGAAGGAACCACGGCATTCGTCGAGAAGCGTAAGCCCGATTTCAAAGGCAAATAGACACACGCCAACACATACTGGTGTCCCCGTCGTCTAGCCTGGTTCAGGACACCGCCCTTTCACGGCGGCGACACGGGTTCAAATCCCGTCGGGGACACCATGTTGTTTCTGTAGCGTCGGGTCTCTGTGCCCGAGGCTAATCTCCTCTGTCATTGCGAGAAGCGAAGCGACGAAGCAATCTCCTGATTTCTGATGCAATCGCGGACCCGATGTGCTAAACTCACACTCGGGAGGTGCGAGATATGAGAGGTGCGGTCGCTGCAGTTATTACCGCCTTCACTGTCCTGTTAGCTGTGTGCACAGCCTCAACCCGCACCTGGTACATCACATCTGACGGGCTGGGTGATGCTCCCACAATCCAATCTGGTATCGACTCAGCAGCTGCAGGAGACACCGTTGCACTCGCAAGCACCAACTATTCAGGAGAAGGAAATCGGAACATAGACTTTCTTGGCAAAGCAATCACTCTGAGAGCAGACAACGGAACTGGGTACAATTCCAGCATCAATTGTGGGGCCTTTCCTGGTGGGGGTAACCAGAGAGGGCTTATCTTCCGGAGGGGAGAAGGGCCTGCAAGCATCGTGGAGAAGGTTACCGTATATAACGCCTGTGCTGATACCGGGTTTGCGGTACTTTGCAGAAATGGGTCATCACCAACATTCATCAACTGTTCCTTCGATGGGTCTTTAGGCAACCTGGTAAGTCCGTCGCGGGGTGGAGGGATGGCTTGCATCGAGGGGTCATCACCACAGATTCTGGGCAGCTACTTTTACGAGAACTCAGCGGCCTACGGTGCAGGTCTCTACTGTGAGAACTCCTCTCCCAGCCTGGAGGATGTCGAGTTCATCGATAATTACGGGCTCTCTGGTGCTGGTCTTTACTGTGTTGGCGGCTCACCTCGGCTTGTGGCCTGCAGGTTCCCCGGCAACTATGCCGATGACTCCGGAGGCGCGGCATATTTCTATGACTGTTCGCCAACCTTGATAGACTGCAACTTCCGAAATCAAGAGGCATTTGGGGGGGGCGGTGCGATATGGTGTGGGGCAGGTTCAATCGACTGCCTACTCACCATCCGTGGGTGCAGCTTCTGTGAGAACAACGGGGGCATGAGTGGAGGTGCCATTCACTGTGTCGGCGCGGATGGACGCTGCGACCTCTATCTGGAGAATTGCACCATCGCGCAGAACGAAGCATGGCTCAATGGCAGCGGTGTGAGCCTTGCGGGTAACAGCTCCTCAAGCCTGGAGAACACTATCATTGCGTTCAATCTCGGGCCTGAAGGCCTGTATTGCGAGGAGCAGAATGTACCTGCACTGATCTGTTGTGATATCTATGCGAATGAGGGAGGAGATTGGGTCGGTGGCATCGCCGACCAGTACGGACTTGGTGGGAATTTCTCGGCAGACCCACTATTCTGTGGAGCCTCTGGATATCTGTACTGCAACCTTGTAGTAGAGGACTGCTCTCCCTGTCTGCCAGGCAATCATCCTGACGGTTACGACTGCGGTGACATCATAGGTGCTTACGGGGCCGGGTGTGCCTGTGGCACAGCAACTGAGCCAACTACCTGGGGCGCAATCAAGTCGATGTACAAGTAGGTCTTCCCTTTCGGATACGACCCGACTTCAATGGGTTCACCAAGGTTCTAAGAAGGTAAGGCACTATAACGGGATGCCCGATACACCGTTATTGCCTGATTTACAAGGCTGGCACATCCTATCAGGCGATGGCAGGATGGGCTTTCTGGAGGAGGGCCATCTCATTCAGCCATTTCACAAGGCGGTTTAAACTCGGCATAGGAGATATTGTCAAATGTTGTGGATGACCTTCTTCAGAACGCATCCTTCCCGCCTCCTCACGCTGCCTGCTGCATGATCCCGTCGACGAACCTGACCCCTTCGATCACCTTGAAGATCAGTTGATGACTGTTAAGTCGAC
>JBDRNT010000001.1:0-19769 GCA_043810925.1 Candidatus Eiseniibacteriota bacterium | reverse complement strand
AGAGCGTGAGCGCACCTCCGGCCAGGGCAATCACAGTAAGCCAAAGAGCTGCTCTGTTAGCCAGATCCTGGGTTCTTGATTTACTTCCCTGCGCTTCCTTCACCAGGTCGATGACCTGTGATAGGAAGGAATCCCTGCCTGTCTTCGTAACGCTCACCGTTACAGACCCTTCCCCGTTAATGGAGCCGCCTATGACCGTAGCGCCTGCCGACTTACGCACGGGTCTCGATTCACCGGTAAGCATTGCCTCGTTGACCGAAGTCTCACCCTCAGCCACCTGTCCATCCGCCGGCAGCTTCTCCCCAGGCCTGACAACCACCTTGTCGCCAACATGTAGATCACTCAAGGGGACGTCTGAGATGCTCCCGTCAGACATCACTTTGTGCGCGTCGGAGGGCATGAGTCTGGCCAGCTCTTCGAGCGCCCTGGACGCACCCATGACCGATTTCATTTCTATCCAGTGACCTAAGAGCATTATGTCTATAAGCGTCGCCAGCTCCCAGAAGAAGATCTTGCCAGCGAGCCCGAATACCACGGCGGAACTGTAGACATAAGCCGTCGTTATAGCTACACTGATCAGAGTCATCATGCCCGGCTGCCTGGTCCCAATCTCGCGACTGAGGCCCTTCAGGAACGGGTAGCCCCCGTAGAAGAAGACAAAGGAAGCGAGCGCGAACAGGACATAAAGGTCCCCGGGGAACCTAAGCGCCGTTTCCAAGCCGAGAAGACCTTTGATCATGGGAGATAGGATCAGGATCGGTATGGTCACGCCTAGCGATACCCAGAAGCGCTTCCGGTAATCGGAAACCATGTGCTCATGATGGGCATGCCCGTGGCGCGAATCTCTCATGTCATGCTGCGCGTGCGGCTTTCGACCGGTGTGTTCACCCGCCCGGTCCGCTGTGTGCGCCGCATGCTTCCCTGCATTCCCTCCTTGCATGTCATCCATAACTCTGTCTCCTCTCTGCCGATGGGAGAGTGACCTCCGCACCCTTCGCCTGGTTGAGGATGACTTCCCTATCCCCCCGAACATTGCGTTCCTCGGCCACCTAGCGTCAGCCAATCACGTACTCACAAAGGTGGATTCAGTTCCGCCACGTTGACAAAATGGTAACCCCCGTGCTAACTTTTTACAAGGCTTCAAGAGTCCGCGAGGAAGGTGACCGCTGGACCATGCGCTGGGGACCGAGGCCTATAAGCCACCCGTGGCGCTGATTATGTAATAGAAGGCGCTCGTTGCTATGAGACCAAGCACTCGGGCCGCTGTGTGGCGCAATGAGTCATCGGATATGATTATGTGAAAGGAGCATCCTGGAGCCATGAAACCGCGCCCTACTGAGGTTGCACTGATCGTCATTCTGGTCTTCGCGTTGTCGTTCGTATTCAACTTCGTGTGGGAGGCCTTGCATTCGGTTTACCTCTTTGAAGACCACGACTTCAGCTCTGAGCGATATGTGATGATGGTGATTTCGGCCTCGGCGAGAGACGGTCTCATCATCCTCGCCATGTACTTCGGAGTTAGCGCGGCGTCGAGGAAGTTTTTGTGGGTCAGTCGACGGGAAATGAAATGGGTATTGTCTTTCGTGCTCTTAGGCCTGATTGTTGCGGCGGTACTAGAATACAGAGCAGTATACCTGAAGGGGATATGGGCATACAATTTTCACATGCCGACCCTTCTCGGAATCGGCGTATCACCATTAGTCCAGATTAGTATCACAGGTATCCTTGCCATAGGCATAACCGGAAGACTCCTTTGCCGCGAGGAATAACACTGTCGCGACGGCAAAATGGGGATTGACCTGTGTGTGCACTCATGCCCCGATGGACCATGTCCAATTAAGATTTGGGGGGTCTTCTGCCTTCGATGCGGCGTTTTGAAAAACGGTGGTGTTGGTATGGGAGGTGATTGTTGATGTTCGGCAAACGAGATCCGGTATGTGGTGTCAAGGTGGATAAGAAATCAAGGTACACTGCGAAGTATGGCGGCAAGGTCTATTACTTTGACTGCCCGGCTTGTAAGAACACGTTTGAGGCGAATCCTGAGACGTTCGTGGGTAAGAAGTCGCGCGATGGCGGTGTGTTGGAGTCACTTGCCAAACGCCGAGGGGAAGTCCCCAAGAGCTGTCATGACATAAAGAAGTAGCCTGGTGTCAGTACCGTGATCGCAAGTCGTGGCACCGATTGGCTGAACCCCTTATGGGAAGTCATCCGCGAATACAATCAAGCCCGCCCCTGTGTCCGCGGAGCAACCGGACCCGTGTTCTGGATCCAGATACGCTCTGTTGCAATGCACTACCAAGCGGAAAGAGGTGTGGCATCTCATGGGCTTTACAAGGAACAGCAATACGCTCCCGTACCCGACAGACCTCCTCCGGCCAGGCTGCTCCGGAGGCTGTTGCGACGATCGAAGGGTGGACCGAATCGCTTCACCGGCATGTCGGAGTAACATCAAGAGACTTTACTGCAACTTACTCTCGGGGATTTTCACTCTGAATCTACACCTGTCATCGCCGGCAAGGACGCTTTCTAAGACTTCGACCTCGGTAGGTTCTTCAAAGACCACATCGAACTTGAGTTTGGTGTAGCCACCACTACAGTAACACCAGTCAAGCGGTATGTTCGGCTTGCCCTCGATTATGGCTGCCCGGGCAAGGGGACAGTGGCAGCCATAGTAGCGCTTCATCACGGGGTCGGTCTCCTCCAGCCAGTCCCTGGGTGCATATGGAAATTTAGTGATATAAAGGTACTCTCCATCGCGGACTGCGGAGAGCACTTCCTGATTGCCCCTGACGAATTCCACTATCCCCGGGGTGATCTCCTGCTCGTACCAGACCCTGCCCTCTTTCATGTAGTGCTCGAGCTCGGCAACGGCCTCACCGTGAACCCTCTCTAAGAATCCGTCGATGCTCCCGGCTTCCTTGAACCACTGCTTGTGCTTGTCGAAGCTCGCCACGGGTATCTCGTGGTGGTTTCCTGCGAGCACGCTATGGCAGACTTCAGTACCGAGCTTCATAAGATTTCCGACAAGCCGACCTGTTACCGCTGGGTACGCCTCCGGTGGTGATCCGAGCGGTGGGAGATCAGCATCCCCGAAAACTTCATCCCTTGCCGCTTCACCCGCGAGGGATACAAGCCGCCCGGAGATCGAAGGCAGTACCTCTCTCCCATTCAGGATGGCGGTGAAATAGATGAAGACCTCGTTCAGGCCGGTTATGTAGACGTAGCGAGCCAGGGCCAGAAATCTGTCCATGGTATTCTTCTTCCCGGCGATCAGGATGGCTGCATATTGCTTTACGTCACTTACATCGAGTGAGTCGAGGCCCTTGCCTTTGGCGGATAGGTGCTGCTCCAACTCCTTAACATACCCCACGGCAGCTGAGATCGCTTCATCGGTCTGGTTCCTTGAGCGAAGGTAGCCTATGTATTCCTCTTCCCTCATGCGTGTACCTCCATAAATCAACATTCACAGCTACAGGGGAGTCGACTACTTCCCTACTATACCAACGTTCCGGGGCAGGTGCATGCGGTTTTGCGGGAGAAGAGGTATTGACACAGATCGGCACATTGACCGAACATGTATTAGAATAGTCGAAAGGAGATGGATGATGGCGAAGGCGATCAACATCGAACAGTGCTTTGAGAAGTTCACGGACACCTATTCACCGAAGATCGTGGGAGAACTTAACGGTCAGCACTTCAAACTCGCGCGGCTTGAGGGAGAAAAAGTCCCGTGGCATACCCATGATAATGAGGATGAGCTCTTCCTCGTCGTGGAGGGCGTGCTCGATGTCTACGAGCGGGACGAGACCGTTACGCTGCATGCGGGTGAGTTCTGTATCGTCTCAAGGGGAAAGGAACACCGCGTGGTTCCCCGGGGACACGTCAAACTGATCCTGGTTGAACCGGTAGACATCGCGCACACCGGCAAGGTGAAGTCCGAGATCACAAAAGACCGCTATGATCGACTTGACGTGTAAGGAGGAGATTGAATTGACACAGACTGATACGCTTACTGATAGAGCCCGAGAGAATGCTCAGAAGTGCATGGAATGTACCGTGTGCGACCGCGCCCGGAAGAACCAGAGAGGATTTGCATACTGGTTTGTCCGCCTCCTTGAAGGGGGGCTCTGCCCCGCCTGCAAAGCCTATGAGAAGGTCTACGGGCGGAAGGCCCACGAGCCCATACCGGAGTAAAGGAACTTTCGCATTTTTCTGCTTGACTTTAGGGCTTGAATAACCGATTATATAACTGGTTAGTTTAACTAAATAGATGGTGAGGGCATAAGATGGCTGTGTCAAAGGATTTGAGAAGCAGTAAAGAAAGGATTCTCATGGCGGCTCTCGATGAGTTCGCCGAACTCGGCCTCGCCGGAGCCCGGGTTGACAGCATAGCTGCCAGGGCGGGGATCAACAAGGCGATGATCTATTATCACTTCGACTCGAAGGAGGATCTGTACGATCACATCCTGGCGACCCATCTCGAGGCCGCGGTCACCGACCTGTCACAAGGGATAGCAGAAAGCATGGAGCTCGAGGATGTGCTCCGCACTGTAGCCCGGTACCATGCCAGGGGCCTTCGGGCAAATGAC
This sequence comes from Candidatus Eiseniibacteriota bacterium, assembly GCA_043810925.1. Taxonomy (GTDB): domain Bacteria; phylum Arandabacterota; class Arandabacteria; order Arandabacterales; family Arandabacteraceae; genus Arandabacterum. The sequence continues at coordinate 15,180 of JBDRNT010000001.1, read as the reverse complement.
AAGGCCAGCCGTATCTTCCTCCGCGAGCTGGCTGCGGGCGGAGAGCGTATAAAGAGCATTCTTCCTAATCTTGCCGGCAAGGAGGAGCTCCGCACGATGATTGTCCGTCTGATTGAGGAGGGTAAGCAATCAGGTAAGTATCGAGATATCGATACGCGTCACACGATTATCTCGTTCGTCGGAATGAGCATGTTCTATCTCATCATGGCTCCGATGGTAAACCAAATCTGGGGGATCGAAGATGATACCGAATTCACCGAGCAGAGAATCGAAGCGATCGTGGATCTTCTCATGCATGGGCTTGAGGCAAGATAGGCCGCTCGCGGGAGTCCTACTCATCTGCCTGCTCGTCATATCCGCAGGCGCGGAAGCGCGCGATCTAAGAATCACAGAGGCGATAGACCTGGCGCTTGAACATGACTACGGTGTCAAAGCAGCAATGAGCGACTCGGGTGCGGCACGCCTTGAGTATGCAGCCGCACGTGCGCGGAGATTCCCATCACTCTCAATCGAGGCTCGGTCAAGCCGTAAGGATGAGATCCCGAGTCTCGATCTTGAACCGCTCGGGATCTCGAGAGAGATCGGTTCCGAGGAGATCCACCAGGCCGACGCCACCTTGAGCCTTCCGCTTTTCACGGGCGGCAGAATCTCAGGCGCCGTTCGGGCAACGAGGGAGACGAGTCTTGCTGAGGCCGCCAAGGTAAGGGCTCAACGCATGGGGACTGCCTACAAGTGTAGACGGGCCTATCTTGAGATGCTCCTCGCCGAAGCGCTGGTTCGCAGCGCCAAGGCTTCACTCAGCAGGCTTGAGGCTATCGGCCGGGACGTCGGCCAACTCCACGAAAGTGGTATGGCGGATTCTATCGACATCTTTGAAGCGGAAATCGCTTCTGAGAGAGGGAGACAGGCGCTGGCTGAGAAGCTTGCCATGCGGGAGATCACAGCGGCGAACCTCAAGTCTCTGACGGGTCTTACCGACTCCGAGGCCGTCCATCCGGTTGACAACGTAGAGCCGCCGGCCAAACCGCTCGTGGATGCGCTCGATCGTTCCACATCATCGGATCGACCAGAAGTCGATCAGCTGGCACACATGGCGAGAGCCGCCGAGCATGCCGTGACTGTTGCGACGGCGGATAACCTGCCATCGCTTGCAGCCATCGCCGGGTACTCGATCGGTATGCCCAACCAGGATCTCTTTAACAACGACTGGAATGACTACATGATGGTGGGTGTAAGCCTTACCTGGGATTTCAATCTCGGAGGCGCGACCGTGAGGACGAGGTCGGCCGCGCGGGAGAGGGCAAGATCCGCCAGGTTGATGGAGGAGGACCTGCTGGAGCGTCTTGCGCTTCAGCGTGAGATTGCTGTCGAATCGGCCCAAAGGTCATACGCCACCATGGAGCATACGGGACGCCAGCTCAAACTTGCCAGACGCAGATTTGCACTTGCAGAAGAGCGGCAGAGGGCGGGGCTTCTCTCGGTAAACAGGCTGATCGAGATGGAAGATGACCTTCAATCTCTCGAGGAACAATACCGTGCATCGATCATAGATTGCTATCTTGCCGAAACGGATTACTTCTATTCAATGGGTTCAACCAGGATCTATGGAGGTTTACGATGAAACGGCTTCTACTTGCATCAGCTCTCATGTTGTTGGGCTTGAGTCTGGTCTCATGCGGCGACAATAACGGCGTACCCGCCGGATCTGGTTTCATCGAGGCTACGTCGGTGGTGGTCTCGGCTGAGACCGGAGGCAGGCTGGAGGCCCTTTACTTCGATGAGGGGGAGACCATCCGCACGGGCGATACGATAGCGCTTATTGACACCACAACCGTGAGTCTCAAACTTGCCCAGGCGAAGGCAGAGCTGGGTGCTGCGTGGACCCAGGAGAGCTCGGCCCGGCTCCAGATCGAAAGGGCGGATCTCGATAGCTCGCTTGCACGAACCGACTTCTTCAGGCTTAAGAATCTCGTCGGCAAAGGATCGGTCAACCAGCAGCAGTACGATCAGGTCGAGAACCGGTATCTCCAGGCAAGGCTGGCCCGTAAGACTGCAGGGGCTACACTGTCCGGTGCAAGGGCAGACAGGAAGAGGGCCGAGACCGAGATCGCGATCCTTGAAAAGCAACTCGCCGATTGCCGGCCGGTCTCACCTCTTGCGGGAACCGTTGTTACGTCCTATGTCGAGCAGGGCGAACTCCTGGGCGTCGGGAAACCCCTTGTCAAGATCGCCCGGCTCGATCCGGTCACGGTCAAGATCTACCTGCCGCCGAGTATGCTCACCAGTATCAAACTTGGTGCAAGAGCCGAGATCGATCCCGAAGACGGCAGGACCGAACCCATAGCGGGAAAGGTGAGCTGGATCTCACCCGAGGCTGAGTTCACACCGAAGAACGTTCAATCCCGTGAGGCGCGGGCCGATCTGGTCTATGCGGTCAAGATAACAATTCCCAACCCGGAACAGGTTCTGAAGATCGGGATGCCTGTGATGGTGAGAATTCCATGAGCACAGTTCCACTAACTCCGATAGAAGTCAGGGAGTTCAAGAAATTCTACGGCTCGATCGTCGCAGTCGACGGCATAAGCTTCACACTGGGCAGGGCAGAGATTCTGGCAGTCGCCGGCCCGGATGGTGCCGGGAAGACCACACTTTTCCGTTCGATCTGCGGTCTTGTCGACTTCACCCAGGGGAAGATAAGCGTTGCCGGCTATGACATACCCCGCGACTTCGAAGCCGTCAAACCCATCCTCGGTTACATGCCCCAGACTTTTTCGCTCTATCCCGATCTCTCGGTCGATGAGAACCTCGCCTTCTATGCGGGCCTCTTTGGACTCAGCCGCGGTGAGTTCCGGACCAAGAAGGAGCGCCTTTATGAGTTCTCCGGTCTCGGACCCTTTGCCGACCGTAGAGTCCAGAACCTCTCGGGCGGCATGAAACAGAAGCTGGCCCTGAGCTGCAACCTGATCCATAACCCCGAGGTACTTGTCCTCGATGAGCCGACGACCGGTGTGGATCCGCTTTCGAGAAGGCAGTTCTGGAATATCCTCGGTGACTTAAGAACCGAGGGGGCATCCATCCTGGTCTCAACACCTTACATGGACGAGATAGGTCGAGCCGACAGAGCCATCTTCATGAATAGGGGGAAGCTTCTGGCTGAAGGAGCGCCGGAAGATCTGGTCAACCGGTACGTAGGCAGGGTCTATGAGGCTCCAGTCGAGGTGACGAGTGAGGGGATGCGGAGACTTGACAAGCTCGGTATCCGGGCAGGCCGCTTCGGAGCAACACTTCATGTCTACACCCACGAAATGGTCGATGGTGGTTCGGTCACCGCGGCGCTCGAGGGAGCGGGACTCGCACCCGGCGGTGTTAAGGAAATCGAACCGGGGCTTGAGGATGTCTTCATACAGTTAATGGGAGTGGAACCTGGAAATGAAAACAATGCCGGAGAGGAAGCCCGTGACCGATAAGGCTGTTGTCGTAGAGGGTCTTACCCGCAAGTTCGGGGAATTTGTCGCCGTAGATCACATAGACCTGAGTGTCGACTACGGCGAGATCTTCGGTTTCCTCGGTGCAAACGGTGCAGGCAAGACCACTGCGATCCGGATGCTTTGCGGGCTGCTGCTTCCGACAACGGGGACCGGCAGGGTCGCCGGGTATGACATCATGACCGAACCTGAGAGTATCAAGCAGAGCATCGGCTACATGTCTCAAAAGTTTTCGCTCTATCCCGATCTAACGGGGCTTGAGAATCTCAACTTCTACGGTATGGTCTATGGTCTCGGTGGGGGCGACCTCCGCAAGCGGATTGAGGACCTCACGGAGCGGCTCGGGTTGGGAGACTTCATCAAACGACTCACGGGATCACTTCCCGTGGGGTGGCGTCAGCGAATTGCTCTGGCTGCGGCGATCCTCCATGATCCGAAGATTGTCTTCCTGGATGAGCCGACGGGCGGCGTGGATCCCGTTTTCAGACGGCGCTTCTGGGACATCCTCTATGACCTCGCCGAGCAGGGGACCACACTCTTTGTGACGACCCATTACATGGACGAGGCGGAGTTCTGCCGGCGCATATCGATCATGCACCGCGGCGCGATCGTAGAGGTCGGGCCCCCGCACGAGCTTGTAGTGAAGTACGGCGAGCCGAATCTCGAGGAGACTTTTATCTCGCTTATATCTGAAAAGGAAACCAATGCGTAGTATACGCTACATAGCCTCAAAGGAGATCAGGCACATATTGAGAGACCCGAGATCGCTCATGATCGCGATCCTGATGCCGCTTCTAATGACTCTCCTCTATGGCTATGCCATAAATCTGGATGTAAAGAACATCAAACTGGCCATCGTGGATTATGACAACACCGTAGAGTCGCGGGACCTCGCAAGCAGGTTCTACAACTCAGGCTACTTCACGGAGCCCGATGCAGCGCCCACGCTCAGCAATCCCGAGACGGTCTTGAGGCGTTCGCAGGCCCACGGGATCCTAGCGATACGTCCGGGCTTCGGTGCGGCCCTTGAAGATGGAACGCCTTTCGACTTAGGGCTTGTCCTAGATGGGGCGGATGCCAACACGGCCACCGCTACGGCGAGCTATGCCGAGATCGTATTACAGAGCATGCTCGAGGATAGACTCCCTCCCGGTTTTGAGATTCCGGGGGTGAGACTCTCCCAGCAGGTGCTTTATAACCCCGACCTTAAGTCGTCTCACTTCTTTGTCCTCGGGCTTATCGCAGTCATCCTTATGCTCGTGTCGGCCCTTCTCACTTCGCTTACGATCGCACGGGAAAAAGAGACGGGCACGCTTGAGCAACTGCTCACGGCACCCGTGAAGCCGCGTGAGATCATCATCGGAAAGATCATCCCGTATATCGGCCTCGCCGGGCTTGACGGCTTTCTCGTCTGGTGCTTCGCGGTATTTCACTTCGGTGTCCCCGTCGCCGGCTCGATGGCACTCCTTGCGTTCTTTGCAGTGATTTTCATAGTGGCCGCGCTGTCGATCGGGATCCTGGTGTCCACGCTCGCGCGTACCCAGCAGGTTGCCATGACGATAACGCTCACGCTGACGATGATGCCGTCGGTTCTGCTTTCCGGGTTCGCCTTCGAGATAAAGAACATGCCCAAAGTGCTCCAGATGATAACGCTGATAGTACCGGCCCGGTATTTCATAAGCATAATTCGGGGTGTGATGCTAAAGGGTTCGGGTCTCACCACTCTCTGGCCGCAGGCTGTGGGGCTTGCGGTGATCTCACTCGTGCTCCTCAGTCTCGCCGCCAAACTTTTCAAGGTAAGGATCGGGTAAAGATGGGAACACGGAGAACAGTTCTCGCACTTGTGAAGAAGGAGTTCTTACAGGTCTTCCGTGACAAGATGATGCTCCGCCTTATCTTCATCGCGCCCTTATTCCAGCTTCTTCTCCTTGGATACGCGGTCAATCTCGATGTGAGGCTTATATATACGGCTGTTTTCGATCGCGACCGTACTGAGATCTCACGGGAGTTCCTGCGGTCCTTCTCTGCGGACGACTACTTCGTGATCGAAGCCCCGAACATACCCGTCACCCAAATCGAGGATGGTTTTCGGGAGAACCGCTACAATGCCGCACTTGTGATACCCGAGGACTTCTCCGAACGGCTCGAAGCCGGTCAGGAAGCCCGGGTCGGCTTCTGGGTGGACGGCACGAATGCCAACGCGGCAGGTATCGCGATCGGTTATGCGGGCCTTATAACCCAGAAGTTCAACGAACGCATGACCCCACTCGAGCGCCCGATAACCCTTCACAAGAAGTTCCTCTATAACCCCGAGGCCAAGACCATCTACTTCATGGTACCTGCTATCGTGGCAACGCTGCTGACATCTATAACGGTTATGCTGACATCGATGGCCATCGTGCGCGAGCGTGAAATGGGGACGCTCGAGCAGGTTATGGTGACCCCCATCTCAACGCCCGCATTCATCATGGGTAAGACCATTCCATTTGCCATACTGGGTTTTATCGAAATCACGGTCGCACTCGCCTTCGGGATAGCGTGGTTTAAGATTCCCTTTGTGGGTTCGCCGCTGCTTCTTTATAGCCTGGCATTTGTCTATCTCTTCACAACCCTTGGTGTGGGAATGTTTATCTCAACCATATCCCACACCCAGCAGCAGGCGATGTTCTTCGGATGGTTCTTCTCGGTCTTTACCATTCTCACGTCCGGCTTCTTCACACCGGTTGAAAATATGCCGAAGGCGGTCCGTTACATAACGCTTGCCAACCCGCTCCAGTACTTCATGAAGATAGTGCGGGGCATAATTATGAAAGGGGCAGGCATAAGTGACCTCTATCGTGAGATCGGCGCCATGCTTGTGTTCGGCGCCCTGATATTCACCTTCTCCTGGATCCGTTTCTCCAAACGTGCAAAATAGCGGCGTGGCCTGCGACCACCCAGAAGTGGTCAGAGGTTCCACGCCGCAAATCTAGTATAGTATCCCCGAAATTCTTACTTCAACATCACCAGCTTTCGGGTTGCCTTCCGTCCGCCGGCATTGAGCTCGGAAAAATAGACACCGCTTGCAAGCTGATTGCCATCGTTGTCCTTGCCGTCCCACCGCACGGTGTGGATTCCCGGCTGAACCACGTCTGAACCTGCTCTCATAAGGGTTCTTACGAGCCGGCCCCTGACATCGTAGACCTTAAGATCCACAGGCGATGCCACAGGGATCGAGAACCTCACAAGTGTACCCGACGTGAACGGGTTGGGCACATTGGGCATCAGCGCGAAGGCAAACCGATCAGGCTCACCAGGCGTGCCGACCAGATAGTCATCCACCATGGCCGTGAGGCTGCTGCTGTCGATGTGGCCAGGGGAAGTGAGTGACGTTGCATGACAGTATATGAGATCGGTCGTAAACGGCGCGCTGTCCGGGAGCTCGACATAGGTCACAACATCAACCCATTCACCCGGATTCAGGGGTTCAATCCAGTAATCCTGGCCGAGCGGCCAGCCCAGCACGCTCGTGAGGCTGATGTCAACGGTATCCGGTGTTGCTCCCTCATTGATTATTGTGAAGCCTATGCTCGGCTGAGCAAGCGGGAACCCACTGACATCCGGCCCTGCGATCACATCAACCGCGGGGATCACATGTATGAAGAAGAAGTCGCTGGCAGAGTCTATCTGCATCGTAGCAAATCCCGTGGGTTCCGGGAAGATATCCGAGTAGACGTGACACCACACTTCGTTTCCAAGCCCGAGCTCGGCCATTGGAGGCACCTCAACATCAACCGTAAGCGTCGTCTCCTGCTCCGACTCAAGCCAGAATTCGAACCCCGGCGGAGTAATGAGCCACCCCTCGTCGTCTTCGAAATAGCCGGATACGTACTGGGCTGCGTCCGAATCATTGGCTATCGAGATAGATTTGTGGACTATCTTATCGGGGAGAGTCCTCATGATCCGCTCAGCAACCCACGACGGGAAGATCGACCTGAGACCGGCCTCTATATGGTAGAGTTTCCGCTCCCAGATCTCCTGCTTGAGTGAATCGTCGAGACTGGTCTGGCTTCCGAAATCGGCCTGGAGCTCAGCATTATAGGCCTCGATCTCATGCCAGTGATACAGCCAGGTACATTTCTTGGGGCCGTCAATCCCGGGGCCCCATTCACCATCACTCTTCTGCTTCACGTGTTCCCATTCATGAATTTTGGTTGAGGCGAGCCAGTCGGGGCCGTCTTTGAAGCCCCCCTCACAAATCCTGATGTAGCATCGTGAAGAGGTATAGCCGTCAGTGTCCTTACCGCAATTCGGGTCGTACTTTATATCCGCCCCGGGAGGTATGCCGTCGTCAAAGGCGGAATCCACCTTGGCGATTGTCGAGTCGCGGTTTGCCTGAAGAGCGGCTTCAGCGGCGTTCCTGTCTGCCAGGTCTGCGAGGGCCTCTTGCCTGTTCTCCTCAGTTGGATTCCCCAGCCACTCGCTGCCGGACTCGACGAACTCGGATCGTTCCTTCTCAAAGGTCTCCCTCAGCTTCTTTCCCCGGTTCATCATCTCCTGGATCTCCTGCCGGTCCTTCTTGCTCGGACCGCAGTAGAGGAGTGATGACACCAGGAGACTGACTCCCACTGCAGCCACAAGGCATATCCACAGCGCTTTGAGTTTCATTGTCATCTCCCCTATTCAAGTCTTATTATGACCGGATCGGACAGCAGCTCACCTTTCCAAGCACCGATGCCGCCTGGATCCGCATAGTTCCTGTAATGTGCTTCAATCGTATAGTCGCCAAGCAGCTCGAATCCGTAACATCCCCAGAGTTCAAACACCTTGCCGATCATACTGTCGGGAGGAACCGCAACAAAGTGCATCGCTCCCGGAGGTCCGCTCTTTTCGATCTTGCAGACAAAGGGCACAGGCTGTGCGTCTGGGCCGGTGATATCGAATCCGAGCTGTGTGTCGGTTTCGCCCTCACCAAGGGACAGCTCCTTGTAGAGGATCGTACTTCCGGCGGCCGAGTTCTTAATACTGACAAAACACTCAATCGTGTCACCGGCCGTGTAGGTCGGCACCCCGGAGTTCCAGAGACTCTGGGTCATGGCGATCTTGAGTTCGAGTAGATCCTCGGGCATCAGCAGATTCACATCGTCAACAAAGAGCCGTCCCTGCAACGGACCGCTATACGCGTGGAATCCGAGATAGTAGGTCCCCGTCACCGGTACCGTGAATGCCACCGAAGCCTTAAGGTAGTCATCGTTAATGATCGCAGGGTCACTCCAGATGCCCACTGTCATCGATGGAGGATCCTGGCCTAAGCCTGCATAAACACTCATCGCCTCGACGTTCATCGCCGAGCTCGTCTTGTATCTGAACTCAAGCGTGTAGACATCGGTGTTTGAAAGTGTCACCCCGTGGGTGAAGAACCAGTCATCCGCGGGTCCGGGAGTGAAGGGATCCGGAGCGTACCGGATGCATTGCCTGCCCCAGTTGACCCCGCCATAGGCCTTGGTCTCCCAGATGCCCAGATCACCGTTCGCGTTTAAGGCTGCCCACCCCGATGGAAGCGCAGGCGGAGATGTGCTTTCAAAACCTTCGAACAGCACATTCCTGAGACCCGTGCCGGCAATTGATGGCACGGTAAGGATCAATACCAGAAAAGCAGCAAAGAACGATTGGGCTCTCATGGCAGATCTATCACCTCCTGATTGGATACGGTGATAACTGCGCCGGTGCCGGTCGGTCACCTCGCGCTACCCCCTCGAGCACACAGCACGCCGTGCTCTGAACGTATAATGCAGGGGGGGGGAAACCACCAAAACCGGGCCTGATGCAGAATGGCCGGAAGCCTATCTTGAACCAACCGTCGAAGGTCGCAGACATACTGATCTGTCTCCACCCCCTTGTCCAGCCAATACGAAGCATACATAGCACAGGATCGGCGATAGGTCAATCATGACAGACCGGATACGGTCCATGGACAAACGCGGAAGTGCGTATGCCGCCTGGTTCAGTCCTCGTTTACCGCTGAACTCTGACGACTTCCAGCAAATCCAGCAGGATCCCGCCGGGCTGACGGAAGCCGCCTGAATACACGTTGATTTCGAGACTCCGGCCGGCGGGACACCATATGAAGCCGCTGGCAGAGTAGCGCTTCCAGTCGGTTCCTTGTACTATGAGGTCGATCGATCCCCCCTCATAGTCTGCTGCGAGTCTAAGCTCAACCCGCCCAGGCGCACTCACCTCCCTGGCCCAGCACCAGATCGAACAATAGCTGCCGTCGACCTCGGGTTCGAGCGTGAAAGCCGCGTGGGGCGCGATGCACCCACCTTCGACACCAAGGGCTCGTGATCCTCCACCTGGAGGAGCATCATCCGCAAGCCATATCGAACCGTACCCGGTCCAACCGAGCGTGTCGGCATCGGCCTCAAACGAACAAGAGTAGAGTGTTCCGTCAAGTCCGGGCCCACAGCCACAATCCTTAGACCCCGTGCAACCCGACACAACCAGCGCCGTAGCAACACCAAACAGAGAGATCAGGAGAACACGATCGAGGGAAGACTGACCAGTCATCAAACCCACCCCCTTAGAGCAGCCGAGCATATAAGGCCGTCCGGCCGCGTCCACCAGTGCCCAGGGCGGGCACCAGTTATCGAACCGACATTCTTTTCCCCTGTAACTATACCAAGTTATACGGCTTGTTGGCAACCACCCTACGCATCCAGGGATTTCCGAGCAACTCTTGACACCACCTCCGCAACACCAGGGTGGAGTGCGGGTATGGTCCGAACCTGGCCTGAGTTCGCGGGTTTTATGCCACGACAAGTTCCGTGTTGAAGTTTCTGGTCTTACATGCCGAGGCGGACCGCTGCCCCGAGTGTTATGGTGTCGGTATCGATATCTATATCTTGGTCCTTGAGATTGCCCCACTTGGTAAACCTGTAATTGGCGGTTATGTCAAGCGCGATCGCCGGGATAAGACTGAACTCCATCCCGGCACGCAGAGCAAAGAACGGCTGGTCAGACCAATCCCCGTCGGAGTAATACCAACCGATCCCCCCGGCCGCCGTGAGCGATCTTCCCAGGACGGCGTAGACCTGTGGTGCGTAGACTTTTTCCCGTGAGCCCATGAACCCCTTGGGCATGAGCTCGAAGTCCGCTTCCCATCCGATCAACTGATCGCCTCGCCTCTGGTAGGAGACGAACCACGATGTCCCGTTTCTATCGAATTCGTCGAAATTGATATCCTTGAGGGCATACCAGTAATTCAGACCTGCTCCTATCCGACTCCCCGCCTGAGCACCGGTCAAACCACAGAGGCCGACACATATCACCAGACTCAGAACCCATATTCTCATGGTTGTTCTCATGACACTCCTCCTTCGGCTTCCAGGGGTATTGAGCGTTACCCAGCTGTGCCCAACAGGCCAGCACAGGAAAGTCTGCGTGCGAACCCGCACAATGTCAATACCGAAGTGTTGCGCCGTCTGACCGCCCGGGATGAAGATCGAAACTGGTCGATCGCTCCGGATAGCCGTGGGCACCTTGAACACGCCATAGAAGTCGGTTCCGAGGTGCGCAGGTTACCGTGTGGCGATGAGCGGAAAAGTCCGCCTGCGGCCATCGACTGAGATGCTGCAGAAATAGACCCCACCGGCAACAGGCTTACCGTACCCGTCGCGGCCGTCCCAGTGTGCCACATGGGTTCCGGCCGGCATGCTGCAGTCTACAAGGATCGAAACCAGGCGTCCACGGGGATCGTAAACGCTGAGGCGAACTCTCGTTGCCGAATCTTCACCAGGCACGGTGAACACTATGTTGGTCGCCTGCCTGAAGGGATTGGGGTACGTCCGCGCCACAAGCGTTCGGGTGTCGGGATCAGGCTGTGGGATGGGTTCGGTTCCCGCCATCGGCGCCTGGATGAACGCGATGTCGAAGGGCGGTATACCCACATCACGAAATGTTATCAGGGAATCGCCCACGGTGTCGAAGATACGGATGCCCGGTTGGGTGAGATCGCGATCGCACAGATACAGTTCCCGCTGCCTGTTAAGCTCGATGGTGGCCAGAGATGCACCCATGCCCGATGTCTGCCGGTGAAGCGTGTCCGTAACAACACGCGTGGCTCGGTCAAACGCGACAAGACGTCCGTAGTTATCCGGCCAGGGCGCAGGGTCGAGCACCACGGCATAGCCCTTGCCGTCAGGAGCAAACAGGCCGTCGTATATATCACCACCGAGCTCGGTCTCGGTTATGACGACGCCGTTGCTCTTAAGCGTAACTGGATTGACTGTCTCGATTCCGCCGTCCATGACTCCCCAGGCGCCCAGACACCCGACAACCAGTTCCCCACGGCAGCGATCGTATCTCAGCTCGCTGTAGGGATTGGGGAGGGCAAGGACGATGGGCTGGATGCCCGGGATAAGCGGGTCGCAGTCAACCAGTGTATCCGTCTCGGTATCAATCACGGCAATCTTACCGGCTCCTGCGGGTAGCCAGGTGAAACGGTCTATGTTGTTGAGCGTAACAAAAAGCCTGTCCCCCACAATCTCCATGCGGTCCATCTCGGGTATCCCGTCAGCATCCGCAAGAGGTGAGAGATCAATAGTCCCCAGGGAGTCACCGGTGTACGGGTGCACGATTAAGAGGGTTTTCCATTCGTAGCGCGATACATAGGCCTTGGTGTCGCTTGCAAGCCTGATGTCATGCGGATTGGATCCGTTTCCCACGGAGTACTGCCCGATCGTGGAGAAACCCTGGCCGGGCTCGACAATCTGGATATTGTCGGCGAGGTAGCGGTTGATCACAAAGATCATGTCTTCTTCTACATCATAGTGCGCAAGAGGATCGCTACTCACAGGTGCAATGCTCACATCGGCGGTTCGGGGTGGGGCGATCTCGATGGTAGAGTAATATGCGGCCGAGTAGTAGTCCGTCGTGACGACAAATGCATATTCGTCAGCCTGGAGTGAAGTTGCGAGCACGAGTACCACTGGGGCAGCTCTGGCAATGCGCTTGATAAGCGTCCCTATCCGAACGGCGGCGTGTGTGATGCTGAACCTGTTCACGGCTATTCCTCCTTAGATCCTGACCATGAGGGTCGCGATTGTTGAGCGACCCGGTAGTGGAAAACCCATTACATCCTCATACTGCTGATTAGTCATGTTTCTTACCTCGATACCGAAATCAGTGCGCGGGATACCCGTCGGTACTTTCGCACCCGCGGCGTGCAGGCTGCGAGTTGCGAAGAGCGGACCCTTGTTATTGGGTGCGACGCCGTTATAAGCATTCCAATAGTTGCCCGAGATATAGTCGAATTCATAGAAGGCCGATGCTCCGCGGTACGACCACCTGACTGCGGCCGAAGCTTCGTCCCCTGGCCGGTTGGGCAGATGTTTGCCGTTCATGTAGGGTACCGGACCGGTGTTGATAGCCGTGAGATGGGTCAGGTTGGCCGATACTGTGAAGCCGCGCCAGGTCCCGCATGATATCGAACACTCGTACCCCTCGATATCCGCACTGTCGATGTTTATCGCCTGGGCTGCCCGGGCAAAGGGCACGTAAACGAACATGATGAGGTCCTCGACATCAGACCAGAAGTAGGCGAACTCGGCGGTGAGATAGGGTCCCGCCCCGGATTGAAGGTCATAATTTATGCCCACGTCACGGTTGAGGCCTCGCTCGGGCTTGAGCCCCGGGTTGGGCACGGTCATACCGCGGTAGCCGAAGATCTCCATCAAGGACGGCACCCTGTATGAGCGACCGTAGTTGGCCTTTATGCTCAAACCCGTACGCGGAACAGCGACCAGCCCGACCGTGCCTGAAAACTGCGAATGGACGACGGTTGTGTCGATAAGGTCGCGATTATAGGTTGTCATGTCGCGGCGTATCGTTTCGAAGGGTTGGGTATGGTCTGTGTTGCGCTCGTATCGGCCTGTAGGCACGAGACGCAGGCGTCTCGTGATGAGATTGATCTCATCCTCAAGATTGAGGACAAGCGTTCTCCTGGTTTGCCGTTCCCCTTGCTCGACTTCGGTCCTTATTTCCTCGGGTCGAAACGCCTCCTGCCCGAACTCAACAAGACCACGCAGAGTCTGCCGCCACTTACTGAGGGGCAGCGACCAGCGCAGGTTTCCACCAAGTGACAGAGTGCGATTCTTCTCATCGGGTTTGACACCGACCGTCTTCGGCCGGCGGTCCTCGAAGTGGTCGCGCTGGTAGAGGTAGTAAAGCCCCAGCCCCGTCCGGAGTCCGGCGGCCGCTGCCCAGTGTCTGCGCCAGCCGATATGCGAAAGATCGTAGACTTTGGTTATGCGCTCCGTCTGTGATTGGACCGTGCTATAGCCGGGAAGCCCCTGGCGGCGGCAGTAGAACTGGTTCGATGCTACCAGGGTACCACCCGAGAAAGGCCGGCTGACCTTAAGCAGTGCCTCATACTCATCGACATCGTTGTTGATGCGCTCGACAGTCTCATCGTCATCCGGGTTATAGGGTGTACCGTTATCATCAAGGAACTCGAAGTTGTTTGCCGATGACGTCGCGCTTGCGATAGCGAGCATGTCCCAGTCCGACCGCGCGAAGAAGTAACTTCCGTGGTATCTTGTGGTGGAGAGCGAGCCGTACGATGTCGAGACCTGTCCGCTGCCCATGTCGTCGGCTCTTTTGGTCACCAGGTTAACAACACCACCGATTGAGCTTCCCGAAAGATCGTACGGCCCGAAGCCTCGATAGACTTCGATCCTCGATAGCGATGACACGGGAATGTCGGCAAGGTCGATGACGCCACTCTGGGCCTGACCAAGCGGGATTCCGTCTAAGAACACGCGGACCTGCTTTGCGGATGATCCCCTGACCGATGCGGTGCTGTAGGCGCCGTAGCCACCGGTCGAGCGAACATGGACACCCACACTCCGGGCAAGGTATTCAGCGGCACTCGAAACACGGTGACCTGTATCGTCCATGGGGATGATGGTAAGAAATGCGGGACGATCTCTCAGTCCTTCGAGCTCGGAGATCCGTTCAGCTTCTATGAGAATCTCCGGAAGGGTGAAGACTGTATCCGGGAAGGTGCGGGTCTCTGAGGCCAGGCAAACACAGTACCAGCCTGATGTTACCTGAAGACAGGTTGCGGTAACAACGAGTGCAGCAAAGATCGTGAATGGCGACGGCCGTTTCACCAAGACCCCCCGCTCGGCAAACGAATTCACCACGGAGACTCTCGGGGCCGACAAAAAACCCGATCTTCACAGAATAAGAGATCGGGTCACCCATCTCTTTTGCCACGAAGAGTTCCATGGGCCTTTCCCGGCAGGTCTCCTGACTTATGGCTCAGCCGCTCACCCTCGCCTTCCAGGTGGGGCCACCCGTGGCTACTTGAGGTTGAGCTCACCAATCACAGTGGCGGGACCGCGGAGGAATCACACCTCGCTTCCCTTTTCAGTCCCTACGGACACCGAGAAAGAATATTCAGTTTTGTCACTAACGAATCTATCAGGCAATGAAGCCGGAGTCAACATAATTACGCGGACACCATACTAAATTACTGTGCGAAGTCTCAGAAATTGCGCCAGGCCGCACTAATTAGTTCCCATCCCAAAACTGTTTACTGTATTTAAATCAAGAAGTTGGCAAAAAAGACGGGGCGCAAACTAACCCCATGGTGTAAGATGTTTGCAATCAACCAACACCTTGCACATGGAGGTAACGCCCCGATGCGAAAGAG